>DASRGG010000017.1:0-142579 GCA_035651155.1 Candidatus Limnocylindria bacterium
CCGCGGCTACCGCACCCAGGGCCGCATCCCCGCCGCGATCTTCTACGCGCATCGACCGAGCCTGCTCAAGGTGAAAGGATGGGACCCCCATGAGATCCGGATCCAAGCGCGCGCTGTCTAGCAGGAACGTGGGCCCCACGACCTAGCCCTCGGGCTCGAGCTCCGCGGTGAACGAATCGGTGACGCGGTTGTTGAGGTTCGCGATCGACGTGTTGACGACCAGCTCCACGAGCTGACGCTCGTCGAAGAACCGCCGCAGGCGCTCGAACGTCGCGTCGGAGAGACGTGCCGTCTTGGTGAGCTCGGTCGAGGCCGCGATCGCGGCCTTCTCTTCATCGGTGAAGAGCGCCGAACCCTCGACGTCCGGGATCGTGTCGACCATCTCCCTGGTGATGCCCAGCGCACGGCCGGACGAGGTGTGCGAGCTCAGTCAGTACCGGCAGCCGTTCGCGACATCCGACGACAGGAACGAGAGCATGCGCAGCTTGGGCGAGAGCACGCCCTCGTTGAGCGCCTTGCGGAGCTCCCAGTAGGCCGCGGCCACCTGCGGCGAATGGTTCAGCAGCTTCCGGAAGTTGGTCCCCTGCCCGACGTAGCTGATGCGTGCCATGCCGCAATTGTATTGAGCGACTGCTTATGGTCGGATGTCGGCGACCGCGGACCCGCCCGTGTAGCTGAACGTCGCCGTCCGGCCGAGGACGTCCGTCGCCGTGGCCGTGATCGCGCCGGGATGGATGGGCTCGGCCGGGCAGCCGCCGGGCACGTCGGGGTGATTCCACGCGGCCGTCTGATCGTTGACCGCGAACGTCCCGCACGGGTTCGACTTCGTCCACGCGTACTTCAGCCCGCCGCCGGCCGGGTCGGCGACCTCGACGACGTACGTCGTCGTCGTGCCCGCGAACGTCGCGACGAAGCGCGTCACACGCGGCGGCGCCGGCGTGGGCGCCGCGGCGGGCGCGCTCTGCGTCGCCGCGCTCGTCGCGGTCGGCGTGGGCGCGGTCTGCGACCCGCCCCGCGAGATGAGGATGCCGATGAGGATGCCGATGAGGATGCCGATGAGCAGGATGCCGGCGGCGATGAAGGGCCAGTACGGCGGGACCGTCCAGTGCTCGGGCTTGGCGAACTTTCCGGGCCGGTCGGTTCCGGTCCAGTCGGTGCCGGCGACGGTCGGCATCGTCTCCGTCGCGACGAGCAGGTGCGCCGGTGCGACGGCGTCGAAGAGACCGGGCCGGACCGCATCCTGCCAGCTCGCGAGCCTGCGGCCCTCGGCGGGCGCATCGAGGTACCCGGCGAGCACGCCGTCGAGGCGCCCGCTGTCGAGCGCGCGCGGGAAGCGCGGCAGCGACGCGCGCGGCAGCGAGGCGTACGCGCGACGCCATGGTCCGCAGACCGCGAACACCGTCGTGTCCCACGTCGCGACCGCGGCGGTCACGCTGAAGCCCCGGCGCTCGCGCGCGCGGATGACCTCGCCGTACGCGCTCACGCGCGGCCTGGTCGCGATCGCGGCGCTCCCCGCCACGGTGGTCCTCGTCCACACGCCTTCCGAGGGCAGCGGGATGCGGCCGGCCACCAGCGCGTCCGCGGCCTCGAGGTCGCGCGGCGAGACGGTGCCGGCGAGCGCCTCGCGCGCGATGCCCCACGACGCCTCGAGCTGCTCCTGCGCGCGGATCGTCCCGCGCGCACGCTGGAGGAGGGCGCGGCGTCCGTCGCGAAGGAGATCCGGACCGAAGGCTTCGCGGGTGAGCCCCCATCCGTAGCCGTCGCCCGTGGCCACGCCGAACGCGCGCACCGCCGGCGGGAGCGGCCGATGCGAGCGGCGCGACACGGCGGCGGCGGTCGCCACCGCGGCGCCCGTCGCATACGCCGCGATGCCGCGGAGCTCTGCGCCGTCGACGTACTCGAAGGCGAGCTCGAGCCGCCCGGGCCGCGGCCGCACCAGCAGACCGGGCGAGTCGAGGCGGTCGCCGAGCAGCATCACACCGGGCGCGAACGTCGAGAGGAAGAGCCGGCAGGCGGCCTCGTTGAGCGCGGCGGGCATCGAGAAGCTGAGGTGCGTCGAGTACCCCGAGAGGTCCAGACCCTGCGGGAGCGCGCCCCGGAGCGCCTCGCGCGCGCGGATCGCGCCGCGCTGCAGCCGAGAGATGAACCCCGGCTTCGTGCGGATCGGCGCGAGCGCGACCTCAGCCTCGGCGCCGTCCGCGGTGACCACCCCACCCCACGCGCAGCGCTGCGCGTTCACGTCGCCGGGATCGAGACGGCGGCCGCCGAGCGGGATGTCGCGCACGATGGTGCGGAAGTCGACGACGCCGTCCGGGGCCCGAACGACGTATTCGTGCTCGAGTCCGATCAGACCGCCTGGGAGCGCCTCAGCGGATCCCCGCGGCGCGATCAGCTCCGCGAACGCAGCGCTGGCCGCAGCTCCGCGCAGGGGTCAGCGCCCCGGGCCGGTCTCGTACTTCGTCGGGCGGTGCCCCCTCGACCAGTCGTCGGACATGGTGCGGCCGTCGGCACGCCTTCCACGACTCGCTGCCGGGGTCCCACGTGGCGCGGCCGCCCTCCGGATACTCGAGCCAGAAGTTGCCGTCCGTGCCGCGACCCTTGGTTGTCTGGCGACCTGTCAACCGACCGCCGGTTTCAGCTGGGAGAGCCAGCGCCGGAGCGCCTCGTCGTCGAGGCCGGCTGCCTCGAGCTCCTCGCCGGCGGCGGCCAGCACCGGTATGCGGATGGCGTAGCGACGGAAGAGCGCGGCGTCACCCTCGATGTCCACGCGCTCGATCTCGAGGGGCGCGTCCATGCGCACGCGGGTCAGCACGCGATAGGTCTCGGCACAGAGGCCGCAGCCCGGCTTCTCGTACAGCACGACGTGCAGCGCCGGCCCGCGCGGCGTGCGCTTGCGCACGAGCGCGAGTCCGCGCTTCAGATTCCCGCGCAGCAACGCCGTCCCCGGCTCATGGCTAGAGTCTGTTCGTGAGCGCGTTCGCACGTCCAGAGCTCTTCATCTCGACCCGCGACGCCGCGGCGCGCCTCAGCGATCCGGCGGTCCGCTTCGTCGACTGCCGCTTCCGCTTCGAGGGCGACGCGCGCGCCGACTATCTCGCCGGCCACGTGCCCGGCGCGGTGCACTGCGACTGGTCACGCGACCTCTCCGCTCCCCCACCGCCCTCCGGGCATCCCCTGTGGATGCTCCTCGGCCCGGCGGAGTTCGCGGAGCGCATGGCGCGGCTCGGGGTCGGCGACGACACCTTCGTCATCGGCTACGACGCGGAAGGCGGCCATCACGCCGCGCGCCTCTGGCTCGGCCTCCGCCGCTACGGGCACGACCGCATGGCCGTCCTGGAGGGCGGCATCCAGAAATGGCTGCAGGACGGTCGCCCGACCGAGCCCGGCGAGGTGCGCGTGCCGCACGCCACGTTCACGCCGCGTCCGCGCGAGGGCGTCATCGCGACCAAGGACGAGGTCCTCGCCGCCGTGCGCACCGGCGACCCGTGGCTCCTCGACGTGCGCCGTGACAGCGAGTTCACCGGCGAGGAGCAGCGCGCCGCTCGTGGCGGTCACATCCCCGGTGCGGTGAACCTCCTCTGGAAGGACGCGCTCCGGGACGACTGGACGCTGAAGGATCCGGACGAGCTCGAGGATCTCTACGCGAACGCCGGGTTCGGACCGGAGACGTCGACGATCACGTACTGCCAGGGCGGCGTGCGCGCGGCGTTCACGCATCTCGTGCTCGCGGCGCTCGGCCACGACGACGTCCGCACGTACGACGGAAGCTGGGAGGAATGGGGCAACGACCCCAGCCTCCCGATCATCACTGGCCGGAGCTGAGCCAATCGCGCTCGCCCGGCGCGGCGTCGGGGAGCGTGAGCGGTCCGACAGCGGCGGCGTCGGGCAGCGCGTCGAGCAGTGACGAGGTCTTCACGCCAGTCGCCGTGACCGTGCCGCCGCTCCACGTGACCGTGAGCGTGTAGGTGCCGGTCGGCCACTGGCTGTCGAGGAACGTCGTCGACGTCCCGTACTGATCGATCGTCCGCGTGCTCGGCACGCTGTTCGCCGGACCGCTGATCGCCAGCGTCACCTGTGAGCCCGGCGTGAAGCCGTACAGCTCGACGGTCATGCCCGGTCCGCGCGCCGTATCCGTCGACGTGACGATGCCGGGATAGGCGGGCGCGAGGAGACGGACGCGGAGCGGGTACGCCCCCGCGAACGCGGCGAACGGCTGTCCCGAGACGATCGTGTACGCGTCAGCAAAGGCCACGCCCTGCGAGGCGAGGTCGAGGATGCGGATCACGCCGGCCATGCCGAGGTCGCTGCGCAGGAACCGCACCGCCTGCGAGGCCGCGTAGTACTGGTAGATCCCGCCGAGGCCGGGCCGCGCGTTCCAGGTGTTCACATCGGTCATGTCCGCGAGCGAGAGCAGCGTCCCCGTCGCGGCCATCGATGCCGCGCCGTAGAGATTCTGGTTCACGCGGTTCTGCCCGTTCGCGACGGTGAGCTCTTCGCCGCGCGCGTTCCCTTCGTCGAACCACGCGGGCAGGCTGCCGAGCGCAGCGATCTGATGCTCCATCCAGTGCGTGAGCTCGTGGCGCATCGCCGAGGCCGGAAGCTGCTGCGACTGCTTCTGCCAGTCGATCGCGATCGCCTGGATCGTCGGGTTGTTCACCCACACGCCTGTGGCGCTCGCTCCGACGGTCGCGGCGGAGGATACGGGGAGCCCGAGGACGCTCTGCAGCCCCTGCGTGAACGCGGTCGTCGTGCCGAACGCGTAGACCTGCGGACGCAGCGCGTACGTGCGCGTGAAGTGGGTCTGGACCTGGGCCACGTCCGCGGGCGCCTGCGTGACGAGCGTCGCGCGGTCGGCCGCGCTGACCGCGTCCTGCACGTAGAGATCGACGCCCTGCAGCTCCTGTACGGCGAACGTGAACCCGCCCGTCGTCCGCGTCTGCTGTGGCTGCACGGTGACCGGCACCGTCGCGCTTACCGCACCGACCGTCGCGGTGATCGTGCCCGCACCCGCAGTCTGGCCCGCGCTGAGCGCGCCCGTGCCGCTCACGTTCCCAAGCGTTGCCGGCGTGACGGTCCACGTCGCGCTCAGGCCGTTCATGACGTTGTCGAACTGGTCCTTCACGACGACCGTGAGCTGCTGCACGCTGCCGGTCGTGACCGTGACGCTGGACGGCTGCACGCTGATCGACGTCGCCACCGGCACGCTGCTCACCGTCGCCGCGAAGCCCTCGTACGCCATGTCGCCGTCGCCGCCCTGGAAGCTCAGCTCGGTGACGATCGCGGCGATCGTGCCGCCCGTCGCGTCGACGACGACCGCGTACTGCGTGTCGTCGGCGAGCCCGGGCACGGCGCGCGGATCGATCGTCACGCCGGCCCCCGCGACGAGACCGGTCACGAGCTGCCGCGTGACGAGCGAGCGGTCCGCGAAGCGGTACCAGCGGAGCGTCGCGGTCGTCGCGCCGGTCGATTGCAGCACGATCGGCGTCGTCCAGCCCTGCGCGCCGCCGAGCGTTCGCGTCACGTTCGGGAGGTACGCGCGGTTGCCGGAGCCCGCGCTCGCGGTGACGCCCATCGCGCTCGTCGGCGTGAGGCTCGCCGCCACGACCGCGAAGGCGCCGCCCTGCGCGGTGAGCGCGTGCGCCCCCTCGGCGGGGCAGCTCGCGCTCCCGGCCGGCGGGCACGGCGTGACGCCGTCGGCGGCGAAGCGCGGGTCGTACGCCCACGCCGCGCCCGGGCGCACCGGAGCGGGTGCCGTGACGGTGACCGCGGTGCCAGCGGCGCTCCGGAACACGAGGCTCGGCGCCGCGTCCGCGGCCCCGGCGTTCTCGACGATCACGCGCGTCGTGCGACCGATGCCGTCGGCGTTGCGCGAGACCTTCGGGACGTACGCGGGCGCGGCCTGCGGCTGCGCGACGGCGTTGTACGAGAAGCCCATCGGCGCGACCGCGGCGGGCGCGTCGTCCTGCGCGTTCGCGATGCCCGCGATGGGCTGGTCGGCGGCGATCACCACCGCGTACTCGCTCCCCGACGCGAGCGCCGGCTCGACGCTCGGATCGATCGCCGCCGAGCGGCCGGGCGCGATCTGGCGAAGGAGCGTCGCTGTCTTCGTGCCGTCGTAGCTCGTGAAGGTCATCGTCACGTTCGCGTTCGCCGCGCCGAGGTTCTGCACCACGAACGTGGTGAGCCAGCCGTTCACGAACTTCGCGACGTAGGGGATGTACGCCTTCGTGGTGCCGCTGGCGAGCCCGACGTACGAGAGCGCCTCGGCGCGCGCGCCGGCACCCTGGTGCTCGTTGACGACCGAGACGACGGAGGCGCCGAAGCTCTTCACCACGACCGCGAGCTGGGTGTCGTCGGGAAGATCCGCGTCGTTGTTGGGGATATCGGGGAACGACGTCCCCGGCGCGAGCGCGCTCACGGTGCGGCACGTGACGAGGGAGCCGTCGGAGAAGCGGAAGAAGCTCAGCTCGAGGTTCGTCGGCGTCACGCCGACGTTCTGGACGATGAACGGCGTGTACCAGCCGCCCGGTCCGCCGAGCGTCTTCGTGATGTTCGGCAGGTAGATCGTCGTCGTGGGAGCACCCACGGCGCCGCACGACGACGCCGCCGTGCCGTTCGAGCGGGCACCGAGCGTCGCGACGACGAGCAGGATCGCGAGCGCGCAGCGCACGGCGCGCCCCGTACTCACCGGAAAAGTATGCGTCGCCTGCTCAGGCGGAGCGGCTGTGCGTGAGCTCGCTGGCGAGGTCCGGCGGCACGTCCGCCTCGATCTCGATACCGGCCTCGCCGTACTGGGTGCCGCGCAGCGCGCCGCGCTCGCGCACGCGCTGCACCAGCGCGCCCGCGCTGTACGGGACGACGACCTTCACGTGCTTCCATTCCGACGCGGCGAGCTCGGCGAGCCGCGCGCGAAGGGCGTCCACGCCCTCGCCCGTTCGCGCCGACACGAAGAGCGCCGCGGGGAACTCGCCGGCGAGCGCCTCACGCAGCGCGTCGCCCTCGGGCCCGCGGAGGGTATCGGCCTTGTTGAACACCAGCTGCGTCTTGCGATCGGCGAGCTCGAGCGACGCGAGCGTCTCGCGGACCACGGCCATGCGCTCGTGCACGTTCGGATGGCCGACGTCGACGACGTGCACGAGCACGTCGGCGTCGCTGAGCTCCTCGAGCGTCGCGCGGAAGGCCGCGACGAGCGTGGGCGGCAGCTTGTTCACGAAGCCCACCGTGTCGGACACGAGCACGACCGTGCCGCCGTCGAGCTCCACCCGCCGCGTCGTGGGATCGAGCGTCGCGAACGGATGATCGGCCACGAGCACGCCCGCACCCGAGAGCGCGTTCATGAGCGTCGACTTCCCCGCGTTCGTGTACCCGACGAGCGCGGAGAGGTAGAGGCCCTCTTTGCCGCGCGACCGGCGGCTGCGCTCGCGCTGCTGCTGCACCTCGGCGAGGCGCGCGCGGAGGTCGATGAGGCGACGCTCGATGACGCGGCGATCCGTCTCGAGGAGCGACTCGCCGGGACCGCGTGTGCCGATGCCGCCGCCGAGACGCGAGAGGCCCTTCCAGATGCCGCGCAGGCGCGGCATGAGGTATTGGAGCTGCGCGAGCTCGACCTGCACGCGACCTTCCTTCGTCTGCGCGTGCCGTGCGAAGATGTCGAGGATCACCGCGGAGCGGTCCACGACACGGACGTCGAGCGCCTTCTCGAGCCCGCGCTGCTGCTGCGGCGTGAGCTCGTCGTCCGTCACGAGGAGATCGGCCTTGGCCGCCTTCATGGCCGTCGCGATCTCGCTCACCTTCCCCTTCCCCACCCAGGTGCTGGGGTCCGGCGAGCGGCGGCGCTGCACGACGCGGCCGACGACGTCCGTGCCCGCGGCTTCCACGAGCGAGGCGAGCTCGTCGAGCGAGTCGTTCGGGTCGAACCGCGAGCGCGGCAGGTCGAGGGCGACGAGGTACGCGCGTTCGGCGGGCGCCTGTGTCTCGATCACCCGTTCACTATGCGGCTTCGCGGAGCGCAGCGACGACGAACGCAACGAGATCGACGTTCGTCGGATCCACCCAGCGTATCGCGCCGTCGCGGCGGAACCAGGTCACCTGGCGCCGCGAGTAGGCCTTCGTGTCGCGCACGGTGAGCGCGATCGCCCGCTCGAGATCTATCTCGCCGCGCAGGTGCGCGGTCCAGTGGACGTACCCGTGCGCGCTCATGCTCGGCAGGCGGGGGTCGATCCCCCGCTCCACGATCCGGCGCGCCTCGTCGAGCACGCCGGCATCGACCATGTCGCGCACGCGGCGCTCGATGCGCGCGACGAGCCACGGGCGAGGCGGGTCGAGCCCGATCTTCACCGCGGGGATCGCGTCGCGCCTCCGCCACCGCGCGCTCACGCCGCCGGTGATGAGCGACGCCTCGAGGTACCGCACCAGGCGTCGGACGTTGCGCGGATCGACGCGTGCGGCGGCCTCGGGATCGAGCGCGGCGAGGCGCGCGTGCAGGTCGGCGCCTGACGCGGCCTCGCGCTCGAGGCCGGCGCGGAGATCGGGATCGGTCGGGATGGCGTCGAGGTCGAGGCCGTCGAGGAGCGCGCGGACGTACAGGCCGGTGCCGCCGACGACGACCGCGAGACGCCCGCGCGCCGCGATGTCGGCGAGCGCGGCGCGCGCGTCCCGCTGGTAGCGGCGGACGTCGTACCGCTCGCCGGGGTCGGCGACGTCGATCATGTGGTGCGGCACGCGCGCGCGCTCGCCGCGCGTCGGCTTCGCCGTGCCGATGTCCATGCAGCGGTAGATCTGGCGCGAGTCGGCCGAGACGATCTCCCCGTCGTGCGCTTCCGCGACCGCCATGGCGAGCGCGCTCTTGCCCGACGCGGTCGGGCCAACGATGGCTAGGACGCGCGTGGCGCCGCCTCCAGGCTCCGGAGCGCGTCGCGCGACCGTGCGAGCGCGGCGGCGTCGGGAGCGAGCTCGCCGTAGCGCAGGTCCTCGAACGCGCGCACGATCGGTGCGGCGTCGCCCCACCGCGGATCGGCCGAGGCGATGCGCGCCTGGTGCTCGCCCGGCGTCTCCGTCGACCCGCGCCAACCGGCGCCGCGCCGCTCCGCGAGCTCGAGGAATCGCCAGTACAGGAGGCGCAGCGCCGCGGCGGGCGTGCCGTCGTCGCGCGGGCGACGCCGCTTCGCGCGCCGGACCGGACGGAGGGCGCGCAGCGAGTCGAGGAGGCTCATGCCTTCGGCGTATTCGTGCTCGAGCGTCACGCCCTCGGGAAGATCCATGCGCCGCTCGCGAAGCATGCGCTCGAGCAGCACGAGCGCGACGAGGACGCCGATCGCGACGATGACGAGCTCGAGGCCGCCGAACACGTACGGGCGCGCCGCGTCGATCTGGCGGAGCAGCTCCAGATCCTCTTCCGGCGTGGTCTGCGGGAGCGGCGGGCGCTCGGGGAGCTTCGCGTTCGCGAGCAGCGGCCGCAGGACCTCGATGAGGTAGCTCGCGACGTACGCGAACGGCAGGATCAGGAGGTAGAGGAGGCGTGTCGCGAGCGGTCCGAGCCACGCCCCGAACGCGCCGAGCGCGTCCTGCACCGTCGGCACGAAGACCGCGGTCACGATCGCGAGCAGTCCGACGACCACCGTCGCGCTCGTCGCCGACGACGTGCCCATCTTCCCCGAGGTCCCGCGCGCGAGCGCGAGCTCCTCGGTCGATCGCGCGAGCGAGAGCGCGAGACCGGACGCCGCGACCACGAGCAGCGCGAGCGCGGCGAACGGCGCGCGATCGATCCGGCCGGGCGCGAGCACGGCGATCGTGACGGCGAGCCCGGCGAGCGGGATCGCGTTGCGCGCGTCGGTCCAGCGCGTCGAGCCGCGCGCCACGGACACGACACGCCAGAGGTAGCCCTCGCCGAGCAGGCCGAAGAGGACCATGCGCGAGAGCGTCGCGAAGCCGTCCGCGTCGCGCATCGGGAGCGTCAGGCCCCAGGCGACGCTCGCGGCGAGCGTGACGACGAGGATCGTGCCGCTGCGGCGCTCGCCGCCGATCTCGCGCACCAGGCTCACGAGGAGCAGCGCGGCGCCGAAGAGCGCGAGCGTCGTCGGCAGCACGGGCAGCGGGTCACGGCCCTGCGTGCCGGCGTGCGCGAGCGCGGCGAGCGCGGCGAAGCTGACGGCCTCGACGAAGCAGCGCGCGACGATGAGGAGCGACACGGCGCCGCTAGGCCGCACGGCGCAGCTCCGCGGGATGCAGCACGTCCACGACCACGCCGTGCGCGACGAGGTGTCCCATCACCTCTGCCGGCGACGGCAGGACGGAGAGCGCGAGCACGCGGTGGTGCGAGCGGCGCAGCGCGAGCATCGCGGCGGCGAGCCCGGAGGAGACCTTCGGCGTGACCACGATGAGCGTCGCGCCCCACGGCAGGCGGCCGCGCTCCGCGAGGAACACGACCTCCGGCGAGCTCGCGGCGTAGGGACCGAGGCGCGCGAGGATCTCCAGGCTGCGCGTGAGCGAGCGCGGCCCGCGCGAGATCGCGGAGCGCGGACGCTCGTGCGTGAGGTTGTCGATGCCGTTCGTCACGATCCCCACCTGCCGCCCGGCGCTCGCGGCCTGGCGGACGAGGTCGGCCGCGGCCGACACGACGAGCTCCACCGCCTCGGGGTCGGCCTGGATCCAGTACTGCTCGTACGAGGCGACGTTCACGAGGAAGACCGCGTCGAGGCTCGTCGCGGGCTCGTACAGCTTGGTCTGGAGCGTCCGCAGGCGCGCGGAGGACTTCCAGTGGATCTCCTTGCGCGGATCGCCGGCCCGATGCTCGCGCACGCCGCGGAAGCGCAGCGGGTCCGGGACGAGCCCGCGGCGCACCGCCGTCTCGGCGAGCGGACGCAGGCTCGGAAGGTGCCGGTCGCGCGTGGCGAGCGGCGCGGGATACGCGACGACGGGGAGCGCCACCGGGATGGTGCGCTCGACGGAGAAGAAGCCGAGCCAGTCGCTCGCGCGCAGTCGCAGCGGACCGATCGCGTACGCGCCGCGCTGCGTCGAGACGAGCGGGAACCGCACGGTGAGCTTCTCGTGGCCACGCGGCGAGAAGCCGGCGTTCACCCAGCCGCGCGGGACCCCGGGCACCACGCGATCGGGCGCGATGGCCTCCGGAAGGAAGAGGCGCAGGTCGAGCCACGGCAGCGGGATCGGCTTGCGATTCGCGATGCGCACCGTCGCGACGATCCCCTCGCCCGCCACCACGCGATCGGTGCCGAGCTCGACCGCCGCGTCGAGCGCGACGAACGCGAGCCGCGCCGTGAGCCACACGACCGCGCCGAGCACGAGCCCGCCCGCCGCGAGGACGATGAGCGCGGGCGAGCGCGACAGCGCCGCGAGGACCACGAACAGGAAGACGAGCGGCCACTCGAAGCGGCCGGTCCGGATCATCAGCCCGCGGCGGCGGCGTCCACTTCCGCGGGCACCGCGGTGCGCGTGAGGACCTCGCTCACCACGGCCGCCCCGGTGCGGCCGCGCATCTGCGCGTCGGCGCCGAGGAAGATGCGGTGCCGCAGCACCGCGGGCGCCTGCGCCTTCACGTCGTCCGGGAGCACGTACGCGCGTCCGCGGATCGCGGCGTGCGCCTGCGCCGCGCGATAGAGCGCGAGCGCGGCGCGCGGGCTCGCCCCGAGCTCGACGCCTTCGGCCGCGCGCGTCGCGCGCACCAGGTCGGCGATGTACTTGCGCACCGCGTCGCTCACCTTCACCGCGCGCACCTCGTCGCGCAGCCGCGCGATGACCGCGACGTCGTACAGCGGCGCGAGCGAGTCGGTCGCGACGTTCGCCGGGCCGTGCACCCGAAGGATCTCGTCCTCCTCATCGGCGCCGGGATAGCCGAGCTTCACGAGGAAGAGGAAGCGGTCGAGCTGCGCCTCGGGCAGCGGGAACGTCCCTTCGAGCTCGATGGGGTTCTGCGTCGCGATGACGCAGAACGGCTCCGGCAGCGGATGCGTCATCTCGTCGACGGTCACCTGCCGCTCCTGCATCGCCTCGAGCAGGCTCGACTGGGCGCGCGGCGTCGCCCGGTTGATCTCGTCCACGAGCACGATGTTCGCCATCACCGGTCCCCGCCGGAACTCGAACTCCTGCGAGCGCTGGTCGTAGATCGAGACGCCGGTGATGTCGGACGGCACGAGGTCGGGCGTGCACTGGATGCGGTGGAAGGACAGCGAGAACGAGCGCGCCACGGCCCGCGCGAGCGTGGTCTTCCCCACGCCGGGCACGTCGTCGAGCAGCACGTGCCCGTCCACCAGGAGCGCCGCGAACAGCTGCTCGGTGGCCGCGCGCTTGCCGACGACGACGCGCGCGACCTGATCGACGAGGCGTGTGGCCGCGTCACGAACGGTGGGCATGATCAGAGACTACGCGAGGCGGCGAGGCGCGAGGCGCAGGCCGCCGAACGCGGGCCGAGCCGAGCGCGACGATCAGGCGGCTTCGAGCGAGGCCGTGTCGCCGTCGGCGCGCGCGCGCAGGCCGCGGATCGCGCTCGCCGACGCGAGCGCCACCGCCAGCGACAGGAACGCCGCGAGGCCGTGCAGCCCGAGGGCGATCGGGTCCACCACGCGGAGCGCGAACGGACTGAACGCGCGCTCGATGAAGAAAATGAGCGCGGTCGCGGTCAGGAGGCGCAAGGCGACGCGGCCGCCGTGCACCGCGCGCGTCGCGACCGTGAGCGCGACGACCGCGAAGAGGTAGACGAGCCAGCCGCTGGACTCCCCGGAGAGGCCCCATTCGCGACCTCCCGGCAGGAAGCCCGAGACGATCCCGTCGGCGACGAGCACCGCCGCGAGGAGCAGCGTGGTGACGCCCATGAGCCAGGCCGAGCGCGCGGGCAGTCCCGCGGACGCGCGGGGCGCGGCGCTCTCCTCCGCCTCGGTGGCCGGCACCGCGGTCGCACTCGCGCCGTCGAGCGCGAAGAGCTTATCGACGTCCCCGCTCGGCACGGAGTGGCCGAGCCGCCACACGCGGATCGCCGAGAGCAGGATGACGAGCTCCACGAGGGCCGTCGCGAGGTGGACGGCGATCGACGGCGTCGACTTGGGGCCGACGATGAACGCGCTGCCGGGACGCTCGAACACGAAGAAGAGCGAGAGCCCCATACGGAGCGCGAGGCTGCGCTCGCTGCCGCGCGCGACGAGGATGGCGACCGCGGTGTTCACGAGCGCGAAAACGTACGAGATGGCCGCGAGGTCGCCCATCTCGCCCGTCGTGCCCCCGGGGTACGCGCCGTCGAGCACGCCCGCCGCGACGAAGAGGACTGACGCGAGGAGCATCAGCACGACGACGGGACGAAGCGCTCCGGCCACCGAACCTCCCCTCCCTGCGCCCGCGGGCGAGCGAATGGTAAACGCTCACCCGGCTGGCCGGTAGGCGCTCACCGGCCTTCGTCGTGCCTCCAACAACGCGATGGTCTCAGGGGGAACGAAGACGCCGCCGAGCTCGGTGCCGTGGTCGCCGCGCCCGTGGAAATCGGAGCCTCCGGTCGGTACGAGACCGAAGCGCGCGGCCAGGCGCAGGCAGTACGCGGTCCACCCGGGTGTGTGTGATCCGTAGTAGCACTCGATGCCGGCGAGGCCGGCGTCGACGAGCGTGGGCAGGAGCTGCTCGAGACCGACGGCGGTGCCAGGATGCGCGAGCGACGGCACGCCGCCGTGCGCGCGCACGAGCTCCACGGCTTCGAGCGGCGCGAGTCCGACGCGCGAGACGTACGCGGGCGAGTCCTTGCTGATGAGCGTGTCGAACGCAGCGTCGTAGCTGGGCACGTGACCGGCCTCGAACAAAGCCTGCGCCACGTGCGGCCGGCCCAGGGGCAACGGCCCCTGTTCAGAGAGCGAAGCGGGCGTGGCGCCGCCCCGCGCGATCTCCCGCACCCGCTCGATCGAGATCGGGTAGCCGAGACGATTCAGGTTCTCGACCATGAGCTCCACCCGGCGCCCGCGGTTCTCGCGGAGCCAGCGCATCTTCTCCTCGAACGCCGCGTCGGCGGGATCGACGAAATACGCGAGCACGTGCAGGTCGCCCCACTCCGATTCGGTGTTGAGCTCCGTCGCGGGGATGATGCGAACGCCGAGCCGGTCGCCCTCCGCCCGCGCCTCGGCGATCCCGGCGAGCGTGTCGTGATCGGAGAGCGCCTGGACGCGCACGCCGCGCTCCGCCGCGCGCCGCACGAGCTCGGCCGGCGTGTACGCGCCGTCGGAGCGGATGCTGTGCGTGTGGAGGTCGATCGCGTAGCCGGCGCTCACGCACTCCACTCTCTATCGACGCGCTGGATGCCCGTGGCGAGCCCGGTCTCCGCGTCGACGTCGATCAGCACGCCGTTGAACTGCACCGGGCCGCCCGCGACCTCGAAGCGGCGCGGCATGCCGTCGAGGAAGCGCGCGACGATGATCGCAGGATCGATGCCGAGCACGGAATCGCGCGGACCCACCATGCCCGCGTCGGTCACGTGCGCCGTGCCCCTCGGGAAGATGCGCGCGTCGGCGGTGGGCACGTGCGTGTGCGATCCGACGACCGCGGACACGCGGCCGTCGAGGTGCCAGCCGATCGCGATCTTCTCGCTCGTCGCCTCCGCGTGCCAGTCCACGAGCTTCACGCGCACGCGGTCCCCCACCTCGGCGAGCACGGCGTCGACGGCGCGGAACGGGTCGTCCACCGGGGTCATGAAGGTGCGGCCGATGGCGTTGATCACGAGCACGTCCTTCGCGATGATCCAACCCCGCCCCGGATTCCCGGGTGCGAAGTTCACCGGGCGCACGCAGAAGTCGAGCGAGTCGATGTCCTTCATGAACTGGCGCTGGTCCCAGGCGTGATTGCCGTTCGTGACGACGTCCGCGCCCGCGTCACGGAGCTCGCGCGCGATCTCCGCGGTGAGTCCGGCGCCACCGGCGGCGTTCTCTCCATTGACGACGGCGACGTCCACGTGAAGCTCCTCGCGGAGGGCGGGAAGGAGCGCCGCGACCGCATTGCGGCCGGGGCGCCCCACCACGTCACCGACGAAGAGGATGCGCAAGGGCTACCGGCTCGCGAGGACGAGACCCCGAGCCGCAGCTCGGGGGTGAGGACGAGCGACGGCGGCATGACGGAGTCCTATTTCGCGTACTCCACGGAGCGCGTCTCGCGGATCACGGTCACCTTGATCTGGCCGGGGTACTGCATCGTCTCCTGGATCTTCTGCGCGATGTCGCGCGAAAGACGCGCCGTCGTGAGGTCGTCGACCTGCTCCGGCTTGACGATGACGCGGACCTCGCGGCCCGCCTGGATCGCGAAGGACTTCTCGACGCCGTCGAAGCTGTTCGCGACGCTCTCGAGCTCCTGCAGGCGCTGGATGTAGTTCGAGACGATCTCGCTGCGTGCGCCCGGACGCGCGGCGCTGATCGCGTCGGCGGCCGAGATGAGCGTGCCGGTCATGGTCACCGGCTCGACGTCGCCGTGGTGACCGACGACGCCGTCGATGACGACCTGCGGGAATCCGTAGCGGCGAAGGAGCTCGCCGCCGATCACGGTGTGCGCGCCTTCGACCTCGTGGTCGATCGCCTTGCCGATGTCGTGCAGCAGTCCGGCGCGCTTCATGGTCTGCACGTCGTACCCGGTCTCGGCCGCGAGCATGCCCGCGACGTGCGCCACCTCGATCGAGTGCCGCAGCACGTTCTGTCCGTACGAGGTGCGAAAGTGCAGCCGGCCGAGGAGCTTCACCAGGTCTGGATGCAGACCGGCGATGCCGACCTCGTAGACAGCGGCCTCCGCGGCCTCCTTCATGACCTGGTCGATCTCGGTGCGCGCCTTGGCGACCATCTCCTCGATGCGCGCGGGATGGATGCGGCCGTCGACGAGGAGCCGCTCGAGAGCGCGCTTCGCGACCTCGCGGCGGATCGGGTCGAAGCCGGACACCACGACCGCTTCCGGGGTGTCGTCGATGATCAGGTCGACGCCGGTGAGCGTCTCGAGGGTGCGGATGTTGCGGCCCTCGCGGCCGATGATGCGGCCCTTCATGTCGTCGCTCGGAAGGGCGACCACGCTCACGGTGTGCTCGGTGGTGTGCTCCGCGGCGTAGCGCTGCAGCGCCATGGTGATGATGTCCCGCGCCTTGGCGTCGGCCCGCTCGCGGGCGTCGATCTCCATCTCGCGGACGCGGCGGCTCATGAGATCGCGCATCTCTTCTTCCACGCGCTCGAGGAGCAGGCTGCGCGCCTCCTCCATGGTCAGGGAAGCGACGCGCGCCAGCTCGGCGCGCTGCTCCTCCTGGAGCTGGGCGATCTTCTGCCGCTCGGTGTCGAGCTCCTTCTCCTTGAGGCCGAGCTTGCGGTCGCGCTCGTCCACCTGGGCGATCTTCTGGTCGAGCTGCTCGTCCTTCTTGTCCAACCGGGTCTCGTAGCGCTGCAGCTCGGCGCGGCGCTCCCGGTTCTCGGTCTCGGCGGTCTTCGCGACCTTGAGCGCTTCGTCCTTGGCCTCGAGGATGATCTCCTTCTGCTTGGCGCGCGCCTCAGCAAGAAGCCGCTCGGCGTTGGCACGCGCGGCGGTCTCGCTGGCGAGCGCGAACGAGCGACGCAGGAAGAGGGCGACCCCGAAGCCGAGCAAGCCTGCGACGAGGGCCACGAGGCCCACGACGAGGATGTCGGGCATGTCGCTGTTCCTTTCCGTGTAAGCGCGAACGAGGACGCCCGCCGTGTCGGGGCGAGAGCCCCCGGATCGCAAACCGGCCGATGGAACGGCGTGCTCCTCCGGCCGGAGGGTTCACAAAGTCTTAGTGCGTCGAGGATAACCCGGCCCGTGCGTCGTACGCAATGCGGACAGCAAGGCGCGCGCCGTACGCTCCGTTTCTCCGATGTCCGACCTCGTCCGCGCGTACGCGCCGCGCGGCACCCGCCTGCTCCTCCTCTCGATGTTCGCGAGCACGCTGCCCGCGGGGTACCTCCTCGTCGTGCTGCCGCTGTACCTCGCGCGCGCCGGGATCGAGCCCGCGGTCATCGGCGGCCTCTACACCGCGTCGGGCGCGATGACCGCCATCTTGGTCGCGTTCTCGGGCATGCTGGCCGACCGTTTCGGGCGCCGTCGCTTCCTCGTCGCCGGCACCGTGCTGCCCCTCGCCAGCTACCTGATCTTCGCGATCACCACCGACATCCCCTGGCTCGTGGTCGCGAGCGCCCTCGGCGGCGTCGGGCTCGCGAATGGCGCCGCGGGCGCGCTCACCGTCGCCTCCTTCGACGCGCTCCTCGCCGATCACACGACGGACGCGAGCCGCACGCGCGTGTTCGCGGTGAGCCAGGCGCTCTGGAGCCTCGCGCTCGCGCTCGGATCGCTCTGCGCTGGCGCGCCCGAGCTCATCGCCCGAGTCTTCCCCGATCTCGGCGCGCTCGCCGCGTACCGGCCGCCATACCTGGTCATGGTCGCGCTCGCCATCATCGCGACCCTCGTCCTCATCCCGGTCCAGGACGACCCCGAGGTGCACCGCGCGCGCGTCGCGGCGGGCTGGCTCCCGAAGCGCTCGCGCGACGCGATCCTCGTGTACTCGGTCGCCATCGGCTTCCTCGGCTTCGGCCTCGGTGTCGCGATACAGCTCCTTCCCCTCTGGTACGGGCTGCGCTTCGGCGTGAGCGAGGCCGATCTCGGGCCCTGGTACGCGGCGGGGCAGCTCGCGTCGCTCGCAACGGTCGTCGCGGTCCCCTACTGCGAGCGCACGCTCGGCGGGCCACGGACGATCCTCGCCGCGCTCACCGGATCCGCCGTCTGCCTCGCGCTCATCGTCGTCGCGCCGATCTTCGCGCTCGCCGCGACGCTGCACCTCGTGCGCAGCTTCCTCACGAACATGTCCTGGCCCTTCCACCAGTCACTCCTCATGGCCGCGACCGTCCCCGAGGAGCGCGGCACGGCCGTCGGCACCGGCTTCGCGGTGTGGGGCGCGACGAACGCGCTCGGACCCCTCGCCGCGGGGGCGCTCATCGGCGCCGGCGTGCTCGCCCTGCCCCTGCTCGTCGGGTCGGTGATGTACGTCTGCGGCGGCCTGGTGTTCGGCATCGGATTCCAGCGCCTGCTCGCGCGCCGCGCCGCCGCGGCGGTGGGATGATCGGTGCATGGAGATCCCGAAGCTCGAGAGTCAGCTCGACGAGAGCGCGCTGCCGCCCCTCCTCGACGCGGGATGGAAGCGTGAGGGCGAGAGCATCACGAAGAGCTTCCGCTGCAAGGGGTGGAAGGACGCGATCGCCTTCGTGAACCGGATCGCGACCGCCGCGGACGAGCTGAATCACCATCCGGACATCCACATCGAGCGCTACCGCAACGTGCACGTCATCACGTCGACGCACGCGACCGGAAAGCTCAGCGACGCCGACGTCGCGCTCGCGCGCCGTGTCGACGAGCTCTTCGGGGTGGCCTAGCCTTCCTCGTCCTCCACGGAGGCGCGCATCACCTCTTCGATCGTCCCGTAGTCGAAGCCGCGCGCGGCGAGGTACGCGTGGATCTTCCGTTTGCGCTCCTGCGGCGGCAGCGTCGCCCAGCGCGTGAGCGGACGCGAGAGCGCGCGCTTGGCGAGCTCGACGTCGGCGTCGGGCGCGCGCTCGCCGAGCACGAGCTCGATCACGTCGCGCGACACGCCCTTCTGGCTGAGCTCGCTGCGGAGGGCGCGGTCGCCGCGCGGCCTGAAGCGCTCGCGCTGCTCCAGCCACCAGCGCGCGAAGGCCTCGTCGTCGACGTAGCGCTGCGCGCGCAGGCGGTCGATCGCCTGCGCGATGACCTCATCGTCGAAGCGCTTGGACCGCAGGTGGCGATGGATCTCGGCGACGGTGTGCGGGCGCCCGGCGAGATAGCGGACGGCCGCGTCGTAGGGGTCGCCAGCCGCTCCCTCGGTGCGCTTAGTCCTCGTCGCCATCCGGGCTCGCAGGAAGCGCCGCGGCGCCGGACCGTTCACGCACCTTCTGCTCGATCTCCGCGGCCACGTCGGCGTGATCGCGGAGGAACTGCTTCGCGGCCTCGCGGCCCTGGCCGATGCGCGTCTTGCCGTAGTTGATCCAGGCACCGGACTTCTCGAGCACGCCCGTGGTGACGCCCATGTCGAGGAGGCCGCCTTCGCGCGAGATGCCCTCGGACGCGAGGATCTCGAGCTCGGCGATCTTGAACGGCGGCGACACCTTGTTCTTGACGACCTTCACCTTCACGCGGCGGCCGATGATGTCGGTCCCGTTCTTGATCGGCTCGATGGGACGGATGTCGAGGCGGATCGACGCGTAGAACTTGAGCGCCTTGCCGCCGGAGGTGACCTCGGGGTTGCCGAAGACCACGCCCACCTTCTCGCGCAGCTGGTTGATGAAGATCACGGTCGTCTTCGTCTTCGAGATGCTGCCGGTGAGCTTGCGCAGGGCCTGGCTCATGAGCCGGGCCTGGAGGCCCATGTGGGCGTCGCCCATCTCGCCCTCGATCTCGGCCCGTGGGACGAGCGCGGCGACGGAGTCGACGACGACGAGGTCGACTGCGCCGGACCGCACCAGCGTGTCGGTGATCTCGAGCGCCTGCTCGCCGTTGTCGGGCTGCGAGATGAGGAGCTCGTCCACGTTCACGCCACAGATGCGTGCCCACTGGGAGTCGAGCGCGTGCTCCGCGTCGATGAACGCCGCGGTGCCACCGGACTTCTGCACCGCGGCGACGGCGTGCAGCGTGAGGGTCGTCTTGCCCGAGGCTTCTGGGCCGTAGATCTCGACGACGCGGCCGCGCGGATACCCGCCGATGCCGAGCGCGAGGTCCAGGGCGATCGAGCCGCTCGGGATCGCGTCGACCGTCTCGCCGCCCGAAGCGCCGAGCTTCATGATCGAGCCCTTCCCGAACTGCTTCTCGATCTGCAGGATCGCCTGATCGATCGCCTTGGTCTTGTCCGTCACAGCCATTCCGTCCTCACAGCACTCATCCGAACAACAAACGGCGCCGGCTTGCTACACACACACACACCGGCGCCGTCTGCGGTTGTCGGGCGCGGAGCTCACCAGTCCACTTTTTCCTTCCGCTTGGGCTTGACGAGCTCGAAGGTCATCGGCTGCACCGGTGCGGCCACGCCCTTCTTCTTGAGCTCGCGCTCCATCTGTTCCTTGGACTTCTTCTTGTTCTTCTTGTCCTTGGAGTCACCGCGACCGGTCGGCATCTATCCCTCCCGTCCGGCGGAAGCAACCGGACCCATCGAGCATAGCGGCCTCCGAAGCCGCGCGGAGCCTATCCTCACGCCGTGCCAGCCACACGCCGCGCCTCCGCGCGCGTCACCACGCGCACCGGGGACGCCGGCGAGACGAGCCTCTTCGGCAAGGATCGGGTGCGGAAGACCGACCCGCGCATCGAGGCGCTCGGCGATCTCGACGAGGCCCAGTCGGTCATCGGCGTGGCCCGCGCCCTGGCGCCCCGGTCCACCCTCGGCCGTGAGCTCCTCGAGCTGCAGCGCGGGCTCTACCTCGCGATGGCCACGGTCGCGACACCCATGGACGACCTCGCGCGGCTGGGCCGGCGTCTCGACGCCGCGGCGATCGAGCGGCTCGACCGCGTCATCGAGGCCGTGCGGCGCACCGCGCGTCTCGAGGGCCAGTTCGTCGTCCCCGGCGACGATCCCGTATCGGCGGCACTCGACCACGCGCGCACCGTGGCGCGACGCGCCGAGCGCCGCGTCGTCGAGTGCGTGGTCGCCGGCCTGGTGCCCGGCGACGTGCTCATCCCGTGGCTCAACCGTCTCTCCGACGTCCTGTTCGTCCTCGCCCGCAGCGTGGACAAGGGCGGCACGCGGGCGAAGAAGGCCACGACCGAGGGCACGCGCCGGTCGCGATGACCCTTGCGGCGCGACGCGCGCTGCTCCTGGAGCGCGCCCGTCCCGGCCACGACTCGGTCTCCCGCTCGCCCCGGGCCAGAGCGAGCACGGCGTCGCCCCGCTCCGCGTCGCACCGGCGTTGCTCTAGAGGCTCGTCCGCGATGCCCGTGCGGATCGCGTCATCCCGCCGGACGCGACGCCCGTCTTCGAGGTCGAGCTGCTCGACCTCCGCCGCCGCTAGCCCGCTAGCGAAGCCAGGGCGGCGCCTCCCAGCGGTCCGGGAGCACGGTGACCTTCACCGGCATCTCCGCGGCCTGCTCCGATACCGACTGGATCTGGTTGATGAGCATCGGCCCGTACGGGCAGAACGGCGTGGTCAGCACCATGCGAACCTCCGCCTCCTCCGGCGTGAACGTCACCTCCCGGATGAGGTCGAGGTCGATGACCGACAGTCCGATCTCCGGATCGAGGACGGCCTGGAGCGCGTTCAGGATCGCTTCCTGCTTCTCGGCCTCCGCCACGATCGGCGTCTTCCCGGCTTTGGTGTCCTTCGTCTCTTCGGCCATTCGAAGTCCCTTCCTGCCCTATCTGCGGGCGAGCCACGCGACGAGGTTGAGCGCGAGAGTGAGGACGATGCTCAGGACGATCGAGGTCGCGAGCGGCGCGTAGACGGTCCAATGGTCGCCCTGCACGGTGAAGTCACCGGGAAGGCGCCCGAGCGGCGGGACGCGGTCCGCGAACGTGAGCACGATCCCGATCGCGAGAATGACCACGCCGACGACGATGAGCGTACGTCCGATGTCCATCGCATCAATTGTCCCACTCGCTCGTGCCGCCGGCGCGCCATGCGGGGTCGTCCTGGACTCCCACGGCGGTGACCGAGCGACCGAGCGCTGGCGCCACCTTCAGTGGCGGTGTTCACGCCTCCGGTCCCTGCGCGTCCTCCCACAGGCTCGCGGCCGATCTCCCCGCGGGCGGCGTGCGGCCGAGATGGGCGTACGCGCGCTCCGTCGCGACGCGTCCCCGCGGCGTGCGCTTGAGGTACCCGGCGCGCATGAGGTACGGCTCGTACACCTCCTCGATGGTCTCGGCGTCGTCGGAGACCGCGGCCGCGAGCGTCTCCACACCCACCGGTCCACCGGAGAACTTGTCGACGATGGCGGTGAGGAGGCGGCGGTCTCCGTCGTCGAGACCCTGGTCGTCGACGTCGAGCGCGGCGAGCGCCTCGCGCGCGACCGCGACCGTGACGCGCCCGTCGTGCTTCACCTGCGCGTAGTCCCGCACGCGCTTCAAAAGCCGGTTCGCGATGCGCGGCGTGCCCCGCGAGCGGCGTGCGATCTCGTGCGCGGCCGCGGCCTCGACCTCGACCCTGAGGATGCGCGCCGAGCGGCGCACCACCTTCTCGAGCGACGCCGCGTCGAAGAGGTCCAGCAGATACGTCGCGCCGAAGCGATCGCGTAGGGGCGACGACAGCCGCCCGATGCGCGTCGTCGCGCCGACGAGGGTGAAGCGCGGCAGCGGAAGCCGCAGCGTGCGCGCGCCCGGGCCCTTGCCGATGACGATGTCGAGGTGGTACTCCTCCATCGCCGGGTAGAGCACCTCCTCGACGATGCGCGGCAGGCGGTGGATCTCGTCGATGAACAGCACCTCGCCCGGCTCGAGGTTCGTGAGGATGGCGGCGAGATCGCCCTGACGCTCGATGGCCGGGCCGCTCGTCACGCGGATCGGTACGCCGAGCTCGTGCGCCATGACGTTCGCGAGGCTGGTCTTCCCCACACCGGGCGGCCCGTACAGCGCCACGTGCTCGAGCGCCTCGCCGCGCGCCTTCGCGGCGCCGATGAGGATGCGGAGGTTCGCCTTCACCTTCTCCTGGTTGATGTACTCGTCGTCGGAGAGGCGCTGCGGCCGGAGGCTCGCCTCGAGCGATCGCTCCGGCTCGGCGACCGTGGGCGCGAACCAGCGACCGTCGGTACCCGGGGCGGCAGGGGCGGAGCCCCCGCGCGAAGCAGGTTCTTTGCTCACGGCGGCGAAACCGACGTGAGCTCGCGCATCTTCGCGACGATCGCGTCGTTCGGCACGAGGACCCCCTTCTCCTCGGTCCGGCCCTTCAGCTCGACCGCGTTCTCCTTGAGCGTGCGCTTCGACACGGTGAGCCGGAACGGGATGCCGATGAGGTCCGCGTCGGCGAACTTCACGCCGGCCGTCTCGTCACGGTCGTCGTACAGGACCTCGACGCCGGCGTCCTCGAGCTCCTGGACGAGCGTCTCCGCGGCGACGCGTACCGCGTCGTCCTTGCCGGCGAGGCTGATGACGTGCGCGTGGAACGGCGCGACCGCGAGGGGCCAGATGAGGCCCTTGTCGTCGTGGTTCGTCTCCATGATGGTCTGTACCGCGCGACCCACGCCGATGCCGTAGCTGCCGAACATGAGCGGCTTGCGCGTGCCGTCCTCGTCCAGATAGGTCGCGTTCATCTTCTCGGCGTAGTACGGGCCGAACTTGAAGATGTTCCCCACCTCGACGCCGCGGCGGATGGCGAGCCCCGCGCCGCACTTCGGGCAGGCGTCGCCCTCGCGCACGTCGTGGACATCAGCGCGCTCGCCCTGGAAGTCGCGCCCCGGCACGACGTCGCGCAGGTGCGCGTCCTTCACGTTCGCGCCCGCGACGTACGCGCGGGGCTCGACGGATACGTCGACGATCGTGCGCGCGTTCAGGCCGACCGGGCCGATGAATCCCGCGACGGCCTTCGCCGCGGCGAAGTCGGCGTCGCCCGCGAACTTCACGTCGGGCGTCTTCAGCAGCTTGCGCAGCTTCGGCTCGTTGAGCTCGCGGTCTCCCGGCAGCACGACCGCCACGACGTTCCCGGCGGCGTCCTTCAGGAGCAGCGTCTTCAGGAGGTCGCGCGTCTCGAGGTGCAGGCTCGCGGTGAGCGCCTCGATCGTGGTCACGCCAGGCGTGGCGACCGCCGACGGCTTCGCGGCGCTCGGGGCCGCCGCGGCGGCGGCCGGCACCGCGCGCGCCGCCTTCTCCATGTTCGCCTTGTAGTCGCACTTCGGGCAGATGACGATGCGGTCCTCGCCCACGTCGGTCAGCACCTGGAACTCGTGCGCGACGTCGCCGCCCATGTTCCCGGTGTCGCTCTCGACGCTGATCGCCTCGAGGCCCATGCGCGCGAAGGACCTCGCGTACGCGCCGTGCTGCGCCCAGTACTGCTTGTCGAGCCCTTCCCAGTCCTTGTCGATCGAGTACGCGTCCTTCATCACGAACTCTCGCGTCCTAAGGAGCCCGGCGCGCGGGCGCTGCTCGTCACGGCCCTTCTCCTGGAAGTGATAGACCATCACCGGCAGCTGGCGGTACGAGACGATCTCGTTGCGCGCGTGATGCATCACGAGCTCTTCGTGCGTGTAGCCGATCATGTAGTCGTGCCCGCCGTGGTCCTTCGTCCGGAAGGTGACCGGCTCGAGCGTCTCCCAGCGGCCCGTCTCCTTCCAGTACTCCGCCGGCGTGATCACCGGGATGCGGATCTCCTGCGCGCCGATCCGGTCCTGCTCCTCGCGGATGATCTGCTCGACCTTCCGAGCGACGCGCAAGCCGAGCGGCAGCCAGGTGTACAGGCCGGCGGCGAGCGGCCGCGCGATCGCGGCGCGCAGCATGAGCTGCGTGCCCGGCGTCTGGGCGTCGGCCGGCGCCTCGCGGAGGGTGCGACCGAAGAGCTTCGACTGTCTCATGTGAACTCCGAGGGCGAGATTTCGCACGCGCTGCGGGACGCCGACGCCGTGACGACGCCGGCTAGCGCGGGATTCGGGACGCGGACCCTCGGTCGGCGTGCATCGAGGTGAGTCTAGGGGCCGGCTGCGGTAGCGTCACGTGCGTGGCACGCGTCGACGTGTACGTCGAGCGGGGGTCGAAGCGCGATTTCGCCGTGGCGCTCGCGTGGCCCGGCTGGGCGCGGAGCGGGCGCGACGAGGCGACCGCGCTCGAGGCCCTCCTCGCGAGCGCTCCGCGCTACGCGAAGGTCGTGTCGCGCGCGCGTCTCGGCTTCACCCCGCCGCGGACGCTCTCGGATCTGCGCGTCGTGGAGCGCCTCCAGGGGAACGCGACGACGGACTTCGGCGCGCCGGGCGCCGAGCCGGAGGCCGACCGCGCGCCGGTCGACACGGCCGAGCTCCGGCGCCTCGCGACGCTCATCGAGGTCGCCTGGCGCGCGCTCGACGACACGGCGAAGGCGGCGCGCGGGAAGGCGCTCGCGAGGGGCCCACGCGGCGGCGGCCGCTCCCTTGAGGCGATCCTCCGGCACGTCCGCGAGGCCGAGGGCGGCTACCTCTCGGCGCTCGGGTGGAAGCTCGCGACGGAGGCGAAGGGCGAGGAGGCGCTCGTGAAGGAGACGCGGCGCGCCGTCCTCGAAGGGCTCGCGGCCTCCGCGCGCGGGGAGATCCCGGCGAAGGGCCCGCGCGGCGGCGTGCGCTGGCAGCCGCGCCGCTTCGCGCGGCGCCTCGCGTGGCACGCCGTCGATCACGCCTGGGAGATCGAGGACCGACGGCGAGTCGGCTCGGCGGCTTCCGAGAAGCGCTCGACCGCCTCGACGACGCGAAGGTGGCGCGGTCGCGTCCGGTCGCCACTCGTCCCGGAAACGCCGCGCCGCTCCGATCGTACGGAAGACATGGATGCTGCGGAATCGAGCAGGCACGGCACGCAGCTTCTTTCTCTCCTCCTCAAAGAGCAGTTCGATTGAGCCCGTGCACGTGGTGACTCCACTTCTCGGGCGCACGATCGCTCGCCAGGAGTTCAGCCCGCAACTCATGGACGCCGCGCCGCAGGAGTCGACCGACGTCGTCCCTGCATGTCGCAGACACGCCGTCGCACGCCTTGAGTCGCTCAGTGGGGGCAGGCTCGTGCGTGAGGACTTTGTAGAAGTGTTCCGCCACCGTGCGCCGATCATTCCGGTTGACGCGCGCTCCGGCAGCGGAGGAGCGGCTGGTAGCGGCGGTCGAACTGGATGCCGCGGAAGCCGCACGCGACGAAGGCGCAGCCCGCGAGCGTGACGCGGTCGAAGCGCGCCTTGCGGAAGTCGACCGAGCGGATCGTCTCGCACGTCATCTCGACGACGCGGTCGGTTCCGGCTCGTTAGGTCCGCCGCCCCGCTGGAACGCTCCGGCCCGGCGTGAGCTGGCCCTCGTGCGAGAGCTTCGGAGCCTTCGCCGAGTACGGCTCCTTGCCGTTCTCGACGAGGATCTTGTCGATCTCGGCCATGAGCGCGTCCATGAGCTCGCTCTCCGGATACGTCCCCACGACCTTCCCCTTGCGGAAGATCGCGCCCTTCCCCACGCCGCCGGCGATGCCGACGTCGGCGTCCTTCGCCTCGCCGGGCCCGTTCACCTCGCAGCCCATGACCGCGACCTTCATGGGTACGGGGAGCGCGCGGAGGCGCTCCTCGGCGACCTTCGCGAGCGGGATGAGGTCGATGTCCGCGCGGCCGCACGACGGGCACGCGACGAGCGTGAGGCCCTGGTCGCGCATGCCGAGCGATTTCAGGATGTCGAAGCCGGCCTTCACTTCCATCACCGGGTCCTCGGAGAGCGACACGCGGATGGTGTCGCCGATGCCCTCGTAGAGCAGCACGCTCATGCCCGCGGTCGAGCGGATCGAGCCGGAGAGCGCGGTCCCCGCCTCGGTCACGCCGAGGTGCAGCGGATACGGGACGAGCTTCGCGAGGCGACGGTACGCCGCGACCATCGTCGGCACGTCGAACGCCTTCACGCTGATGACGATGTCGTCGAAGTCGAGATCCTCCAGGATCTTGATCTCGCTCATCGCGAGATCGACCATGCGCTGCGCCTCGTCGCGCAGGTCGCCCGGCTGGCGGTCGCCGATGGAGCCGTGGTTCACGCCGATGCGGATCGGCGTCCCACGCTCCTTGGCCTTCTTCACGACCTCGCGCACGCCGTCCTTGTTGTGGATGTTCCCGGGATTGAGGCGGAGCTTGTGGACCTTGGCGTCGAGCGCCATGAGCGCGAGGCGGTAGTCGAAGTGGATGTCCGCGACGATCGGCAGGATCGAGCGGCGCACGATCTCCTTCAGGGCCTCCCCCGCTCGCTTGTCCGGCACGGCCACGCGCGCGATCTCGCAGCCGGCCTCCTGCAGGCGCTCGATCTGGCGGAGAGTGGCCTCGACGTCGTGCGTGAGGGTCGTGCACATCGACTGCACCGCGATCGGCGCGCCGTCGCCGACGGCCGTTCCGCCGACCCAGACGCGCTTCGACCTGCGGCGCGGCCGCGGGCCGATGCGGTCCTCCGGGAGGTTCAGGTCGACCGAGAGCGGGGCGTCCACGAGGTCGAGTGTACGGGTCGCGGATCGCCTCTCCGGTGAGACGAGCGCGGCGCGACGGTCCGCTATCCGCCCGCGACGCGACGGATGTCGAAGAAGGACACGACGACGAGGAGCGCGATGAGCACGAGGAAGCCGACCGCGTGGATCGCGCCCTCGAGCTCCGGCGAGAGCCGCTTGCGGAAGATGCCGCCGACGAGGACGAAGAACAGCCGCCCGCCGTCGAGGCCGGGGAAGGGGACGATGTTCAGCACGGCGAGGTTCACCGAGAGCACGCCGACGAGCTTGAGGAACGTCGGCAGTCCGAACTGCGCGACCTGGCCGATCGCCAGGGATATGCCGATCGGCCCGCTCACCGCCGGTCCTCCACCGCCGGCGCCGCGCGCCGCGACGAGCTCGCCCGGTAGCTGCGCGATCTGCCCGACGACGTCGCCGGCGAGCGACACGGCCTGTCCGAACGCCTCGGGGAGCGCGACCGCGACCGGTCCCTGCACGTCCTCGAGCCTGATGCCGAGCGGCCCCTCGCCCTCGGGCGGCTCCGCGCGCGGGATCGCCTTCACCGGCGGGACCGGCCGGCCGTTGCGCCGGATCTCGAGCGTGACCTCGGTCTCGCTTCGCGCCTTCGCGCGCACGTAGCTCACCAGGTCCTGCGAGCGGGTGATCCTCCGTCCGTCGATCGAGACGACGATGTCGTTCGCCTGGACGCCCGCGCGCTCGGCAGGCGAGCTCGCGGCGACCTGGTCGACGCGCACGTCGCCGGTCGGCGCGGTCGTGCCGCTCGCGAACGCGATCGTCAACACGACGAGCGCGAGGACGACGTTCATCGTCACGCCGGCGACGAGCACGATCGCCTGCGACCACCACGGTTTCGAGGTGAACGACCCGGGATCGCCCTCGCCCTCCTGATGGATGGAGAAATCGTCCTGGCCCAGGATGCGCACGAAGCCGCCGAACGGGATGGCGTTGAGGCTGTACCTGATCCCCGCGTGCTCGATCGCGGCGACGCGCGGCGGGAAGCCGAACGCGAACTCGAGCACCTTCATCCCGAGCAGACGCGCCGTGAGGTAGTGACCGAACTCGTGCACCGCGATGATCGCCGTGAAGGTCACGACGAAGAGGACGAGCGTTCGAAGGTCGATGTTCGGCATCAGCTGAGCGCCGGCTCCGCACGAAGCGCGCCGCGCACCTCGGCGTCGATGTGGCGGATCTCGGCCAGGCTCGGCTCGGCGCTGCGCGCGTGCGCGCGGCCGAGCGCTGCGCCGCGATGCAGGTACGCCGCGATCTCGCCGAAGCCGATCTCGCCGCACAGGAACCGCTCGACCGCGACCTCGTCGGCGGCCACGAGCCCGATCATCGCGGAGAGCTCGCCGGAGCGCGCGACCTCGAGGACCGTGCGCAGGCACGGATAGCGCGCCGGCTCGACCGGGCCGAAGTGCAGCGCGCGCGGCAGCGACCAATCCATGGGACGCGTCGGAGCCTCCGCGTGCCGCCACAGGAGCGCGTACTGGATGAAGAGGCGCATGTCGGGTTCGGCGAGCTCGGCCTTGACGCTCCCATCGGCGAGCTCCACCATCGCGTGCACGATCGACTCGGGATGCACCACGACGTCGATCCGGTCGTACGCCAGATCGTAGAGCCAGCGCGCCTCGACCACCTCGAAACCCTTGTTGGTCAGGGTCGCCGAGTCGATGGTGATCTTCCGACCCATGCGCCAGGTCGGATGCCGCAGCGCCGTCTCCGGCGTCACGCTCGCCAGCTCGTCGAGCGGCAGCGTGCGGAAGGGTCCGCCGGACGCGGTGATGAGCACGCGGCGTATCTCGTCGCGCGGCGTGCCGAGGAGGCACTGCCAGAGCGCGCAGTGCTCCCCGTCGACCGGCCGCAGGCGGTCGCACGCGCCCGGCACGAGACGGCGGACGAGATGACCGGCGGCGACGAGGGTCTCCTTGTTCGCGAGCGCGACGGCCTTCCCCGCCTCGAGGGCGGCGAGCGTCGGCTCGATGCCGTCGATGCCGCTCGTCGCGACGAGCACGAGGTCGACATCCGCGGCGGTCGCGGCACCGACGAGCGCGCTCACCCCGCCGTCGCGGTCGAACACGACGGACCGCGCGTCGAAACGGCGCGCGAGCGCCTGGATCTCGTCCGCGTTGCGGCGCGCCGCGACGACGGACACGCGCAGAAGATCGGGGTTCGCGGCGACGACGTCGAGCGCCTGCCGTCCGATCGAGCCGGTCGCGCCGAGGATCGCGACGCGCGTCACCATCCGTCCATCATCCCAGACCCGCCGCGGTCCCAAGCAAGAGAGCCATGAGAACGAAGACGGCGCCTGAGACCGTGCTGTCGAGGCGGTCGAGGACACCGCCGTGACCGGGAAGCAGGCTGCCTGAGTCCTTCACGCCCGCGCGGCGCTTCACCGACGACTCGAAGAGGTCGCCGCCGAGGCCCACGATCCCAAGGCCGATCGCGACGATGGCGACGATGGCACGACCGAGGCCGAACGTCGCGCCGACGCCGAACGCGGCGAGGCCGCACGCGACCAGACCCGCGAGCGTGCCCTCCCACGTCTTCCCCGGACTGACGCGCGGCGCCATCTTGTGGCGGCCAACGGTCGATCCCACGAGATAGGCGGCGACGTCGGCCGCCCACGTCGGCACGAGCACGAGGAAGAGCCACACCGGAAGCTCTCCGGCGATGGCGTGGTGCGCACCGGCGGAGCCGTACGCGCGCAGCAGGCCGAGCGACACGAGGCCGGCGAGGAAGAGCGCGCCCAGCGCGGCCGACGCGGCGCCCGCGCGCAGCGCGACGAGCTCGGCGAGCCCCACGACGGCGACCGCGGCGAGGAGGATCCAGAACACGATGGGGGGCGCCGCGATCGCGAGCAGGACGACCGCACCGTACACGATCGCGGTGGCGGTACGGCGCGGAAGGTCGCGCATCAGCGGCCGAATCGTCGTTCGCGTGACGCGTACGAGCCGAGGGCCTCGTCGAGATCCTTGACCGCGAAGTCGGGCCAGAGCACCGGCGTCGCCCACATCTCCGCGTACGCGACCTCCCACAGCAGGAAGTTCGAGACGCGCAGCTCGCCGCCGGTGCGGATGAGGAGGTCGGGATCGGGATGGTCGGGCGCGTACAGGCGCGTCGCGATCGCGGCCTCGTCCACCGCGTCGGGGGCGACGCCGTCGCTGACGAGACGCCGCACGGCGTCGACGATCTCGGCACGGCCGCCGTAGTTGAAGGCCAGCGTCATGACACCGTCCGTGCATGCCGACGTCGCCTCCACGGCGCCGGCGATCGCGCGCTGCAGGCCCGGGGCGAGCTCGTGCAGGCGGCCGATGACCTCGAGGCGGACGTTGTCGTCGACGAGCGACTGCGTCTCGCGGCGGATCGTCTCCTCGAGCAGTCCCATGAGCCCGCGGACCTCTTCCGGGTCGCGCGACCAGTTCTCGGTGGAGAACGAGTAGAGCGTGAGGAACTCGACGCCGCGCTCGCGCGCCGCGCGCAGCGTCCGGCGGATCGTCTCGACGCCCGCGCGATGACCGGCGATGACCGGGAGGTGACGGTCGCGCGCCCAACGGCGATTGCCGTCCATGACGATGGCGATGTGCCGAGGAATCATGCGTGAGCGAGGACCGGCTTCGCCGGGACGAGCGAGCTCCGCCAGCCCTGAGCGTGTCTCCTCCCACGCTCGCTGAACGGGGGCCCGTTCCCCCGAGCGCAGAGAGTAATCAGACTTCGAGGATCTCTTTTTCCTTGGCTTCGCCGATCTCGTCGGCCATGAGGATGTAGCGGTCGGTGATCTTCTGGAGCTGCGCCTCGGCGCGCTTCACGTCGTCGGCGGAGACGCCGGAGCTCTTCTCCTTCGCCTTCATCTCGTCGTGCGCGTGACGGCGCAGCGTGCGGATCTCGACGCGGCCCTCCTCCACCTTCTTGTGGAGCAGCTTCACGAGATCGCGACGGCGCTCCTCGTTGAGCGCGGGGATGTTGAGGCGGATGAGGTTGCCGTCGTTGTTCGGCGCGAGGCCCAGGTCGGACGCCGTGATCGCCTTCTCGATCGCCTTGATGAGGCTCTTGTCCCACGGCTGAATGACGATCTGCCGCGGCTCGGGCGCGCTGATCGCGGCGAGCTGGATGAGCGGCGTGCTCGTCCCGTACGCCTCGACCTCGAGCGACTCCACGAGCGACGGCGCGGCGCGGCCGGTGCGCACGCTCGCGAGGTCGTGCCGGAGCGCGTCGATCGCCTTCTTGAACTTCGCCTCGGTCTGCGCGAGGAGATCTTCGAGCGCCATTACGAGTGCACCAGCGTGCCGACATGCTCGCCCCGGACGGCACGCGCCAGCGCGCCGGCGCGCGAGAGGTCGAACACGATGATCGGGATCTCGCGGTCCGCGGCGAGCGCCGCGGCCGTGGCGTCCATCACGCCGAGATGCTTCTCGAGCACGTCGCGGTGCGTGAGCTCCTCGAACTTCTTCGCGCCCTTCGTCACGTTCGGGTCGGCGTCGTACACGCCGTCGACCGCGTTCTTGCCCATCAGGATGACGTCGGCGCCGATCTCCGCGGCCCGGAGCGCCGCCGCCGTGTCCGAGGTGAAGAACGGGTTGCCGGTGCCCGCGGCGAAGATGACCACCCGCCCCTTCTCGAGGTGCCGGATGGCCTTTCGGCGGATGTACGGCTCGGCGACGTCCTGGATGGTGATGGCCGACTGCACGCGCGTGAGCACGCCCTTCTGCTCGAGGGTCGACTGGAGCGCGAGGGCGTTGATGACCATCGCGAGCATGCCCATGTAATCGGCCGTGGCCCGATCGATGCCGTGCTCGGCGACCGCCGCACCGCGCATGAAGTTGCCGCCGCCGATGACGACCGCGACCTCGACGCCGAGCTCGTGCACCTTGCGGATCTCGTCGGCGAGATAGCGCACGTACTCCGGCGAGATGCCGAACTTCCGGTCGCCGAGGAGCGCTTCCCCGGACAGCTTCAGCAGCACGCGCCGGTACTTCGCGCCGCCCGTGGTCATCGCTCGGAGTCTAGGACTCGGACTCCGGCTCGGCTTCGCCCAGCGCGAAGCGCTGGATGCGGCGCACCGAGACGTTCTCGCCGACCGAGGCGGCGAGCGTCGTCACGAGATCCTTGATCGTCTTGGACGCGTCGCGGATGTACGCCTGCGCGTAGAGCTCGTCGACCGTCTTCGGCGCCATGGCCGCGACCTGCATCGCGACCTCCTGCGCCAGCTTCTGGAACTCCGCGCTGCGCGCGACGAAGTCGGTCTCGCTCGCGACCTCCACGAGCGCGCCGACGCGTCCGCCCGCGTGGATGTACGACGCGACGGCGCCTTCCCTGGCCTCGCGGCCGGCCTTCTTCGCGACCGACGCGAGGCCGCGCTCCTTCAGGAGCGCCTTGGCCTGCTCGTAATCCCCCTTCGCGTCCTCGAGGGCGCGCTTGCAGTCCATCACTCCCGCGCTGGTCTCCGCGCGGAGACGCTGGACCTCCTTGGGGTCGATCTTCATCTTGGTCTCCATCTAGGCCTCCTCAGCAGCCTTGTCCGCCTCCGCGGCGCCCGCGACCGGAAGCTCTTCGTCCTCTTCCGGCTCGTACACGCGTGGCGTGCGCTTCGCCCGCGGCACGCCGACCCCGCCCTCCATCTCGGCGGCGGTCGTCGACGGCGCGTAGCCCATGTCCTCGGGCGTCGCTTCCTTGCGACTCGCGTCGAACATCGCGCGGCCCTCGATGACCGCGTCCGCCACCTTCTGGCAGATGAGCTTCACCGCGCGGATCGCGTCGTCGTTGGCCGGGATGATCACGTCGATGAGATCCGGATCGCAGTTCGTGTCGACCATCGCGACGATCGGGATCTCGAGCCGCCGCGCCTCCTCGACCGCGATGTGCTCGCGGTGGGGATCGACGACGAACAGCGCGGCGGGAAGCCGCTTCATCTCACGCACGCCCGAGAAGTAGCGGTCCAGGTGCTCGAGCTCGTCCTGCAGGCGCTGCGCGTCCTTCTTCGGCAGGGTGGCGAAGTCGCCGCGCTCCTTGCGCTCGTGCAGGTCGTTCAGCCGGTTGATGCGCTTCTGGATCGTGACGAAGTTCGTGAGGAAGCCACCGAGCCAGCGCTGATTGACGAAGTGCATCCCGGCGCGCTTCGACTCCTCGGCGATCGACTCCTGCGCCTGCTTCTTCGTGCCGACGAACAGGATCTGCCCGCCGCTCGCGGCGAGGTCGCGCACGAACGCGTACGCCTCCTCGACGCGCGTGAGGGTCTGCTGCAGATCGATGATGTGGATCCCGTTGCGCTCCATGAAGATGAACTTCTTCATCTTCGGATTCCAGCGGCGCGCCTGATGTCCGAAATGGACGCCCGACTCGAGGAGCTGCTTCATGGTGACGACGGCCACGCGTCTCTCCCTTGTATTCCTCCGCTTCCGTCTCGCGGTCCACGTCGCCGGCGCCGGGCGGCGGCCGACGAGGGAACGGACCGATCGGGAAAGCGTGCGTGATACCGGGCGTTCCGCCCGATCCGCGAACAAGTGTACCAAGGCGCCGCCCGGAGCTCCTCGTGTCCGACCGGGACCGGTAGCGTGAGCGGCCCCGCCCGCCCCGGCGGATGCCGAGCATCGTCGCGAGGGCGGACGCGGGACGCGCCGGCCGCACGGTCACGCCCGTACGATCGCGGCGGCGAATAACGAGGACCCGGCCTGTCGGCCGGGTCCTCCGTCGAACTGCGACGTCGCGGTTGCGAGCTAGGTGAGGTTGTTGCCGATGTTGCTGAAGATGTTCTGCAGCTGGCCGCGGAGGAAGATCATGGCCACGATGACGGCGATGGCGATAACGGCGATGATGAGGGCGTACTCGACAAGGCCCTGACCCTCTTCCTCACGGAAGAACGCGATCATGGGAACCTCCTTCTTCGCATGCTCGACAGCCGAACAGGCGGCTGCCGCCGCTTGAAAGTCTAGGCAGGCTTGACCATTCGGCAATCCCCCGTCCGTACGTGCCGGCCCGGCTGATACGGCGTTGCATTCCGTCTAACGGAAGTCGGGATGCCCTCCGGCGGAAATCCGGGCGCGCAGCTCCTCGAGGGCGCTCAGCGGGCGCTCACGCCGGGGCAGATCGTCTCCCAGCGACGCGGCAAGGGCGTCGCGCAGCTCCTCGAGGGTGCAGCCGAACAGCTCGCCGGAGGTCTCGAATTCCGCCCGCAGGCGTAGGAAACCGAAGCGGTTGTGCCGCGAAACGTCGAGGCCGCCGCAGAGCTCGTCGAGGAGCAGGTACAGGCTCGCGCGGCGCTCGCGGGCGAGGCCGTCCAGCCAGGCGCCGACGAGGGTGCGGCCGCGCTCGTCCACGCGCCGATTCTGCTCCCTACCGTCCACAGAACTCCGCCACGGTCAGGGCGATCGCTTCACGCGGCACGCGCCGTAGCCGCGCGTCGGGCAGCGACGCGAGCAGCTGCGCGCCGTAGTCGCGCAGCAGGGCGCGGCGATCGAGCAGCACGACGGCGCCGCGGTCGCTCCGCGTGCGGATGAGCCGGCCGAAGCCCTGGCGCAGCCGCAGGGCCGCCTGTGGCAGGTGGAACTCGCGAAAGGGATCCTCGTAGCGCTCGGACCGGCCCTGCACCAGCGGGTCGTCGGGCACCGCGAACGGCAGCCGCGCGATGACGACGCATTGCAGGATGTCGCCGGGCAGGTCGATGCCCTCCCAGAACGACTGCGTGCCAAGGAGCACCGCGCGTCCGGCCGCGAAGCGCTCGAGGAGCGCGCGCCGCGAGCCGTCGACGCCCTGCGCGAGCACGGCGATCCCCGATTCCTCGAGGCCCCCAAGACGCGACGCGACGTCACGCATCGCGCCGTGCGCGGTGAAGAGCGCGAGGGTGCGGCCGTCGAGCGCGCGGCCGATCTCGGCGATCGTCTCGGCGGTCTCGTCCGCGAAGTCGGCCTCGGCCGGCAGCGCGCCCTCCTCCGGCACGACGAGGATCGCCTGTTTCTCGTAGTCGAACGGCGATCCGAAGGCGCGCGCGTCGGCCACGTCACCGATCCCGAAGCGGTCGAGCGCGAACCCGAACGAGCCCGCCACCGCGAGCGTGGCCGACGTGAACACGACCGATCGCCGCGGCTCGACCAGGCCGCGTCGGATCGCGCCCCCGAGATGCGAGGGCGCGACGCGCAGCGCGACGGTCCCGTCCAAGGGACGCTCGAGCCACACGATGTCCCCAGGGCGCGGCGCGTGGATCCCGCGCGAGATCGCGACGCGGATGCCCGTGAGCTCCGACACCGCCGACGCGAGCTCGGCCTGCTCGTCCTCGTCCGTGCTGCGCGTCGCGAGCCGATCCGCCGCGGCGGCGACGCCCGCGACCGCGTCGCCGAGACGCTCCGCCGCGAGCTCGACCGGCAGCCAGCGCTCGTCGCTCGCACGCAGGCCCGGCGTCACACGCAACCGCTCGTCGTGCGGGTTCGGGCCGAGCACGGCCGCGAGAGCGGTGAAGATCTCCGCGGCGCGCTCGTGCGCGGTCGCGACCTCGCGACGCACCATCTCGGCGGCGTCGGCGCGGTCGTCGCGCAGCCCGGCGTTCACCGCCGGCGCTCGCGACACGCGATCGAGGGCGCGTCGAACGAGCCGGTCTTCGAGAGAGAGACCGAACGCGTCGGTCGCGACCTCCTCGAGCCGGTGCGCCTCGTCGACGACGAGGTGCTCGGACGCCGGCAGCAGCGCGCCGTGCATGCGCGCGTCCTGGAGCAGCAGCGCGTGGTTCGTGACCACGATTCCCGCCTTCGCCGCGGCCTCGCGCGCGCGCTGCAGGTAGCAGCCACCCGCCACGCGCGCGCACCGCCGAGCGTCGCAGGTCTCGTCGTCGGCGGAGATCCGCGACCAGAGATCCGACTCCGCGCCGAGCAGGTTGAGCTCCGCGCGATCCCCGGTCGCGGTGTCGGTGCGCCACACCAGCGTCTTGAGGAGGAGCCGCGCCTCTTCGCGCGTCGCGACCGCGCCGCGGAACTGCTGCCAGCGCCGGGGGCAGAGATAGTTCGAGCGCCCCTTCAGCACCGTGATCGGCACGCGCGTCCCGAGCGCGGCCTGCAGCGCGGGCAGATCCTTTCGCACGAGCTGGTCCTGCAGCGGCAGCGTGTGCGTGCTCACGACGACGCGCTCGCCCGCGAGAGCGCGCGCCAGCGCGGGCACGAGGTACGCCAGCGACTTCCCCACGCCGGTACCCGCCTCCGCGATGAGCGCCCCGCCGTCGGTGAACGCGCGCTCGATCGCGCGCGCGAGCTCGCGTTGCTGCGTCCGCTCCTCGTATCCCGCGAGCGTTCGCGCGAGCGGTCCGTCCGCGGCGAACGCGGCCGCGACCGCGAGCGCGCCCGCCGGGGGCGCCGGCGGCGGGGTGCTCGGTGTCGTGAGTCCGCGCTCCTGCCACGCGCCGCGCACCGCCTCGGCCGCGGCCTCGCCGAAGAACGCGGCGAACGCCGGCCCGAGGAGCGACGCGTAGGCGCCCGCCTCCGCGAGGAGCGCGGGCGACAGCGCGCGGGCGCGGCGCGCGAGGTCGGCGAGGACCGCGGCGCACGTGAGCGCGTCGTCGAGAGCACGGTGCGCCGCGTCCGGGTGGATCTCCGCGGCGGACGCGAGCGACTGGAGCGCGTACGTCGGCGCGGTCGGCATGAGGATCGAGGCGAGCTCCACGGTGTCGAGCCGCTCGTGCGGCGAGAGGCCGGCGCGCTCGAGGAAGGCCAGGTCGAAGGCGACGTTGTGGCCGACCACCGGCGCGTCGCCGACGAACGCCGCGAGCGCGGGCAGCGCGGTCGCGATGGGCGGCGCCCCGGCGAGGTCGGCGTCGCGGATCCCGGTGAGACGCGTGATCGCGGGACCGACGGCGACGCCCGGATCGACGAACGTCGCGAAGCGATCGGCGACGGTCACGCTGCCGTCGCGCTCGAGACGGATGCGGACGGCGCCGATCTCGACGATGCGGTCTACATCCGCGTCGAAGCCGGTCGTCTCGAGGTCGAGGGCTACCAGATCCAAGGGAGCCTGCTTCTAGGGCGCGAGGGAGGCCCCCTTCGGGACCTCCCGGCCGCCACGGACGCTGCCAACGTTCTGACGGAGGGAAGTCCCCCTCAGGGACTTCCCGGCGTTCACGACTAAGGGTAGATGCCGCGAGTGAGCGTGGCCTCCGCGACGCGATGCACCGCGACCATGTACGCGGCGGTACGCATGTCGACCTTGTGCTTCTTCGCCATGTCGAGCACGTCGTTGAAGGATTTCACCATGACTTCCTTGAGCCGCGCGTTGATGGTGGCCTCCCGCCAGAAGAGGTTCTGCAGGTCCTGCACCCATTCGAAGTAGGACACCGTGACGCCGCCCGCGTTGCAGAGGATGTCCGGGATGAGGAACACGCCCTTGTCGAAAAGGATGCGGTCGGCCTCGGGCGAGGTCGGCCCGTTCGCGGCCTCCGCGACGATCTTCGCCTTGATCTTCGGCGCGTTGTGCTCGCCGATCTGGTTCTCGATCGCGGCCGGGATGAGGATGTCGCAGTCGAGCTCGAGGAGCTCGGCGTTCGTGACTTTCTCCGAGCCCGGGAAGCCCACCACGGAGCCGGTCTCCTTCTTGTACGCGTCGACCTTGTTCGGATCGATGCCCTTCGAGCTGTAGATGCCGCCGCTCGTGTCCGACACGCCCAGCACCTTCGCGCCGAGCTCGGCGATGAGCTTGGCGGAGAACGAGCCCGCGTTGCCGAAGCCCTGCACGACCACGCGTGCGCCCTCGAGGTCCATGCCGAGGTGCTTGGCGGCTTCGATGACCGTGTACACGGCGCCACGAGCCGTCGCCTCGTTGCGGCCCTCGCTGCCGCCGATGGAGATCGGCTTTCCGGTCACCACCGCCGGAGCGGTGTAGCCGTGATGCATCGAGTACGTGTCCATGATCCAGGCCATCGTCTGCGCGTTCGTGTTCACGTCGGGCGCGGGGATGTCCCGCTCCGGACCGATGAGCAGCATGATCTCGGTGGCGAACCGACGGGTCATCGTCTCGAGCTGCTGCGCGCTCATGGTCTTGGGGTCGCAGACGACGCCGCCCTTGGCGCCGCCGTACGGGATGCCCACGACCGCGCATTTCCACGTCATCCACATCGCGAGAGCCTTGACCTCGTTCAGGGTGACCGATGGGTGGTAGCGGATACCGCCCTTCCCCGGACCGCGCGAGACGTTGTGCTGCACGCGGTAGCCGGTGAAGACCTTGACCGCGCCATCGGCCATGCGCACCGGGAAGTGCACCGTGAGCTCGCGCTGGCACTCGGCCAGGATCCCGCGCATGTTCGGATCGAGGTGCAGACGCTCGGCCGCGATACCGAACTGCTCCCGTGCCACGGACCAGGGATCGCGCTGGGTGTGATCGATGACCGCCGTCTTGGTGGTAGCCACGTATCCCTCCGTCACTATCTCGCCGGGGTGATCTTCTCGACGACGAGCCAGTCGCCCGTCGTCCGTCCGGGTGCGTACGGACTGTTCCAGTTCTTCAGCACGACGCGTTGAAAGCCCAGACCCGAGAGCGTCTCGCGCCACGACCGCAGGGCGCGCGCCACGTACGGGGTGATACGGACGTTCAGGCTGGGCGAGAGCACGCCCTCGAGATGACGGCGGCGCTCCAGCAGCGGGACCTCGAGGAGCGAGGCGCCATCGACCTCCAGGAGGTCGAACGCCGCGAAGATGCGGCGACCGGTCGCGGCGCGCGTCATGGCGTTGCCCTCGGCGTCCACCTCGAGCTCCGCCTCGTCGCGCCAGTCGTCGACGAGGACGCCGTCGAAGATCGCGCTCGCCGAGTGCGTGTCGGCCACGATCGCGTCGTAGAGCTCGCGCGGTCCGTCCACTTCTCCGGTGTATCCCGTAAAGCGAGGCCCGTCGTGGCCCACTCGGACGATGACGCGCGTGCCCTTCCACTCCGGCTCGAGGATGTGGCTCGCGGGCTCCGCGTGCTCGCGGGCGTATCGGGGGCGTTGGGGCAGCAGATCCACCCCGAGGGCATTTTTCAAGGCTTTTCGACCCGAGTATCCCACCCCCTTGACAGCCCGAACAAGCGTTCTAATAATGCGAACGCCTGTTCGAGACTGATGACGGGGGCTGCTGAGATGGCGATTGCGACGGTCGCGGTCCTTACCGGTCCTTCCCCACGCCGCGCTGCGGCGGCATCCGCCCCACGGGTGCCGCCGCGCGTGTACACACCCTTCGGCGCGCGGCGTCTTGCCCGCCCGATGGCCGTTCCCGCGGAGACCCGGGCCATGGCGGCGGGCGGCCGCACGCGCTGGCCGCTCTTCCGCGGCCGGCGCGACACCACGCGCGGTCGCTCGGCCTAGGCGCCGTCCTTCTTCTTCGGCTCGCTGCCGCCGCTTGCGAACGCCGCGAGCGGCGCGGCGAGGGCCGTGAACTCGGTCGGGATGATGAACTTCGTCGACGGTGATGCGCCCAGCTGCTTGAGCGCGTCGAGGTACTGCAGCGTCATCGTGCGCGCGTCCGCGTGACTGGCCATCTCGTTGATCTTGTCGATAGCGAGCGCGAAGCCCTCTGCCCGCAGGATCGCGGACTGCCGTGCGCCCTCCGCCTGAAGGATGTTCGACTGCTTTTCACCTTCGGCGACGAGGATCGCGGAGGCGCGCTTGCCCTCCGCTTCGGTGACCGAGGCGCGCCGCGTCCGCTCGGCGGTGAGCTGGCGGTTCATGGCCTCCTGCACGTCGCGGGGCGGCGTGAGCTCGCGGATCTCGACCGTGGTGACCTTCACGCCCCAGCGCTGCGTGACCTCATCGAGCTTGGCGCGCAGGACCTCGTTGATCTGCTCGCGCTTGGCGAGCACGTCGTCGAGGAAGATATCGCCGATGACCGCGCGGAGCGTCGTCGTCGCGATCCCCGTCACGGCGGTGCGGAAGTTCTGGATCTTCAGCACCGAGTCCGCGGCCTGCTCCTCCATGACCTTCTGGTAGATGAGGAAGTCGATCGAGATCGGCGCGTTGTCCTTGGTGATGCAGGTCTGTTGCGGGATCTCGACGACGAACTCTCGGAGATCCACGGTGATCCCGACCTGGATCGGCGGCGGCAGCAAGAGCACGAGCCCCGGGCCCGCCATCTTCTGGTACTTCCCGAGCGCCAGCACCACCAGGCGCTGGTACTGCGGGACGATGTGAATGATCGTGCGAAGGATCAGGATCGCGACGACCGCGGCAAAGAGCGCGATCGCTAGACCGATGTCCATCAGGATGCTCCCCTTCCCGGTGATGAATCGCGCGCCGGCTCGACGATAAGGCTCAGACCGTCCCTTCGGATGACGCGGATCGCGCTCCCCTTCGCGATGGACCCGGCCGCGCTCCGGGCCGACCATTCCTCGCCGGCGACATAGACCACGCCGGTCGCGCCGATCTCGCTCTTCGCCACGCCGGTCGCTCCGACCAGCGCGGGCGTGTGGCCGGCCCAGCTCAGGTGCCGGGTCGAGTACGCGAAACGCGCGATGAAGAAGAAGAACCCGCCCGACACGAGCGCCATGGTCGCGGTCACGAGCGGATCCACCGACGCGCGGAAGCCCGGGAACGTCGGCGCCGGCGGGAACAGGACGATGGTGCCGACGATCAGCGCCGCGAGGCCGCCGAAGGTCAGCAGGCCGTGGCTCGCGACCTTGATCTCCGCGACGAACAGCAGGACCGCGAAGACCATGAGCGCGATGCCGGCGGCGTTGGCGTCGAGCGTCCCGAACGCGAAGAGCGCGAGCACGACGGCGATCACGCCGATGACCCCGGGGAAGATGAGGCTCGGGTTCGAGAGCTCGAAGATGATCCCGTAGGTGCCGATGGTGAACAGCAGCACCGCGACCTGAGGGTCGACGATGAGGTGCAGGAGGTTCTCGACCGGAGTGGGCCCCGCGTCCTCCGTGGCCGCGCCGGCCGTCGCGAGCCGGACGTCCCCCGCGGCGGTCCGCACCGTGCGTCCATCCATCTTCGTCAGCAGGTCGTTCACGTCGTTCGCGATCACGTCCACGACCTTGATGCGCACGGCTTCGTCGGCGCCGATGCTCACGCTCTTGCGCACGGCGTCCTCGGCCCACTGCTCGTTGCGGCCGCGCGCCTTCGCGATGTTCACGATGTGCGCCGCCGCGTCGTTCTCGGCCTTCAGGCGCAGGTCGCCCTGGATGTCGTTGCCGGACGAGTCGACCGGATGCGCGGCGCCGATGTTCGTCGACGGGGCCATCGCCGCGATGTGCCCGGCCATGGTGATGAACGTCCCCGCGGAGGCCGCTCGCGCTCCGGCCGGTGCGACATACATCGCCACGGGGACCCGCGACGCCAGGAAGCGCGCGGTGATGCGGTAGGTCGAGTCGATCAGGCCGCCAGGTGTGTCGATGGCGAACACGACGGCGGCGACTCCCCGCGCCTCCGCTTGTTCGAGCACACGGTCCACATACCGCTCGGTGATGGGATTGATGGCACCGTCGATGCGGCCCACCAGGACGACGTTCGGCTCCGCCGCGGACGCGACCATGACCGCGAAGCCCAGCGCAACCGCGACGATCGAAAGGAGACGGAACGCGATGCGCATTCGCCGAGGATAGTCCCCCACCGGCATGTCGCCGTGGCGTCATCTCCCGGCGCGCGGTGCGGCCTTCACCCGACGCCGCGGATCGCACGGAGCCGTCGCGTCGGACGAGCACGAGGGAGGCAGACCGATGAACGCGACCGCGCCGCGGATCGCCGTCGACGCCTGGCCGCATGGCGACGTCGCCGAGATCGCCCCCCACGAGGACGAGCACCTCACCGCGCCGGACGCTGCGGAGCGGCGCACGCTCATCCGCCGCGTGGTCCGGAGGCGCCGCTCGCGAGCCGCAGCCGCACCGGGACGCGACCGCGCTCCACGTACCAGTCCGCGACCCATTCGGCGCCGTACTTCGCGCGCCAGAGATCGACCAGCCGGCGCAGCGCCGCGCCCTCGTCCTGTACGGGGACGCGCTCGGCGGTCGCGCGATGCCCGTCGACGACGATCTCGCAGCGGCCCGCGCGGTCGAGATTGCGATACCAGTCGGTGCCGCGGTCGGTGCGCAGCCAGATGTCCTCGCCGTCGTACGCGAACCACACGCGCACGCGATGGGGACGCTGCGAGCGCCGGCCGCGCGTGACGACCTCGATCTCCTCGGCGTCGCGGAGCGCCTCGGCGATGCTCATGCCGACGTCGCGCGGCTCGCGGCGGCGTCGACGAGCGCGTCGCCGCCGGCGACCAGCACCCCCAGGGGACGGGGCCGCCGGAGGGCCCCGACGCGCTCGACGGTGAGCGGATCGCGCGCGAGGCCGCGATTCGCGGGGACGTCGGCGCGGATGAGATCCGCCTGGTCGGCGCCGCGCCGGAGCGGCGCGTAGAGGACGCCGGGCGGCGACGCGAGCGCCGCGAGCCGCGCGCGGACGAGCGGACGGATGAGGGCCGGACGCAGGAACGGCGTGTGGAGGAGCGGCCCGCTCACGCGCTGCGGCGCGACCTCGGCGAGAGCGCGCGCGGCGTGGCGGACGGCGAGCGGCGGGACGCTCCCTTCGTCGATGCGCGTCGTGCCATCCGGCACCGTCACGGCGCACCATGTCGGCGCACATGGACTGGCTCCGCGCCGACGACTACTGGCTCGCGCGCCTCGTCTTCCAGCGCGGGCTCGCCCTCATCTACCTCGTCGCGTTCGTCGTGGCGTTGCGCCAGTTCCGCGCGCTCCTCGGCGAGCGCGGCCTCCTGCCGGTGCCGCATTTCGTGTCGCAGGTCCGGTTCCTCGACGCGCCGAGCCTCTTCCATCTCCGCTATTCCGACCGTCTGCTGGCCGCCGTGTCGTGGACCGGCATCGCCCTCGCGGCGTTCGCCGCGGTCGGACTCACCGACGCCGTCCCGGCGCCGCTCGCCATGCTCGTCTGGGCCGCGCTCTGGGCGATGTACCTCTCCATCGTGAACGTCGGGCAGACCTTCAATGCGTTCGGCTGGGAGAGCCTGCTCTGCGAGACGGGCTTCCTCGCGATCTTCCTCGGGAACGCGACGGTCGCGCCGACGATCGCCCTCGTCGTGCTGCTGCGCTGGCTCGTGTTCCGCGTCGAGTTCGGCGCGGGGCTCATCAAGATGCGCGGCGACCGGTGCTGGCGCGACCTCACCTGCCTGTACTACCACCACGAGACGCAGCCGATGCCGAATCCCCTCTCGTGGTACGCGCATCACCTGCCACGGCGCTTCCACCGCGTCGAGGCGCTCGGCAACCATTTCGCGCAGCTGGTCGCGCCGATCTTCCTCTTCGCACCGCAGCCGCTCGCGAGCGCGGCAGGCATCGTGATCATCGCGACGCAGGGATGGCTCGTGCTCTCCGGGAACTTCGCGTGGCTGAACGCCGTCACGATGGTCCTCGCGGTCTCGAGCCTCGACGACGCGACGATCGCGCACGTGCTGCCGCTCGGGCACGTCGCGGCCGACGTGCCCATCTGGGACGGCGCGCTCGCGCTGCTGCTCACGGCACTCATCGCGGTGCTCTCCTACCGGCCCGCGCGGAATCTCCTGTCGCGGCACCAGCTCATGAACTACTCCTTCGATCCCTTCCACATCGTCGGCACGTACGGCGCCTTTGGCAGCGTCACGAAGGAGCGCGACGAGGTGGTCGTCGAGGGCACGGAGGATCCGGTGCTCACTCCGCGGACCGCCTGGCGGGAGTACGAGTTCAAGGGGAAGCCCGGCGACGCGCGGCGGCGGCCGCCACAGGTCGCTCCGTACCACCTACGTCTGGACTGGCTGATGTGGTTCGCCGCGATGTCATCGCCGATGTACCACTCGTGGTTCGTGCCGTTCGTCGCGAAGCTCCTCGAGGCCGACCGCCACACGCTCGCCCTGCTGCGGCGGGACCCCTTCGACGGCCGGCGGCCGCGATTCGTGCGCGCGCGTCTTTACCGCTATCGCTTCACCACGCCGGCCGAGCGGCGCGAGACCGGCGCGTGGTGGCGCCGAGAGCTCCTCGGTGACTACCTGCGGCCGGTCTCCCTGCGCCAGGTCGAGGAGTAGGCCGCGCGTCGCATCGCGACGCGGAGCGGCAAGCCGGGCGCGAGCCGCACGGGAACGCGGCGAGCGCGAAGCCGAGGCGGATCGAGAGCAGGCCGCCGAGGACCCAGAGCCGCTCCCCGCTCACCCGGTCCTGCGGACGTGCCGCGGCCGCGATCTCGGACGCCCCGGTGAGCAGCGCCCGTGCCGCCGCCATCAGTGACGCGATGCCGTCGACGAGCGCGTAGGCGCCGAAGAGCAGGACGAGCGCGGCGAGCGTCAGGCCCGGCCGCGCTCAGTGCCACTTCACGCGACCCTCTTTGTCGGACGGCCACTCGGCATCGCCGTCGTCCACGAGGATCACGAACTGGTTCCCCCAATGCGGCGTCGGGTACGTGCCGTCGCTGCGCTCGACGTTCAGGCTCGATCCGTCGGGCATGCGCACCACCGCCTGATACGCGAAGCGGAGCCACCACTCGTCGCCGTACCACTCGGCGAGGCCGATCGGTTGGCCGGTCTGGAATCCGGGCGCGCGTGACTTGTCGGGCCGGTGGCTCGCGGTCTCCGGGCGCACGTCGCCGCGCTGCGGGTCCTCGACGATCACCTGCGTGAACGCGTTCGCGGGATCGTCGTAGAACGTGCCGAACGCCCCGGTGAATCCGACGAGCAGCGGGTCGTGCTGCCCGGCCAGGCTGATCACGTGCACGGGCTTGCCGCTGCGCACGAGCCAGTAGATCGCCGACTTCGTCGCTTCCTCGCGCGTCGCGAAGCGGTAGTAGTGATAGTTGTTGCGCGCGTCGAGACGCTTCTGCATCGTCGCGATCGCCGCCGGGTCGATCCCCGGGTCCTTGCTCTTGTTGAAGGCCTGGCCCTGCTGGAGGATCTGCGTCGCGGAGAGCGGGTCCGTGCCGGCGGTGAAGCTTTGCACCATGCGCACGCTCGCGGCGGCGCAGGCGAGCGGGTCGCCCTTGGGGTCTTCGAACTCGGTGAACCACGGCACGTTCGTGAGGCGATCGCCCATGGTCCGGAACTTCTGCTGGTACGGGAACGTGCCGCGCGCGGTGACGAGGGCGAGGCTCGCGGTGTAGTCGGTCGAACCGCGGAGCAGGCCCTGGCAGGTCACGACGCCCTTCAGGCCGCTCGCGTCGATGGACGAGTCGCACGGGAAACCGGGGTCCGGGGTCACCGTGACCTTCACGGCCGCCGCCTTCTCGCTCGCGGTCCACGACACCTTCATGAAACGCGCGGTCTGCGTGCAGCAGGTCTCCTGCGTGAACGTGACCTCGGGCGGCTTGGGCGCGCCGGTGGCGCTCGCGGTCGCGGCCGCGCCGCCGATCGTCCCCCCGCGACCGAAGAGGAACCCGCCGACCGTGAACGCGAACACGAGCGCGACGGCGACGAGCGCCGCCTGCCCGATCCGCTCCCCGCGCGTGAACACCGGTGGGCCATATCCTCGCATCCCGTGGCAGCTCTTCCCATCACGCCGATCCGCCGGGCCCTCGCGGGCCCGCGCGTGCGTGTGCCGGCTTCGAAGAGCGTCGCCAACCGCGAGCTGGTCCTCTCCGCCACCGCGACCGGACGGTCGCTGATCGACGTCGGCGGGCTCGATCCCGGCGCCGACGTCCACGCGATGGCGGACGCGATCGCGGCGCTCGGCCACGAGGTGCGCTGGAGCGGCGGCCGTATCGAGGTGACGCCGCGCGACGCGCCGTACGAGCACGCCACCATCGACGCTCACGATGCCGGAACGGTCGCCCGCTTCGCGACCGCGCTCGCCGCGACGACCGGGCGTGAGGTACGGGTCGACGGCTCGCCGCGCATGCGCGAGCGTCCGATGTCGGCGCTGGTCGCCGCGCTGCGATCGCTCGGCGCAACCATCGACCGGGAGGCCCTGCCGCTCACGGTCCGCGGTCCGCTGGAAGGCGGCGAGGTGACGATCCCGGGCTACGAGTCGAGCCAGTTCGCCTCGGCGCTCCTGCTCGTCGCGCCGCGCATGCGACGGGGCCTGCGCCTGCGCCTCGCCGGCGCCGTCGTCTCGGCGCCGTTCCTCGACATGACGGTCGCGTCGCTCGCGCGGCGCGGCGTGATCGTCGAGCGCCCGTCCCGGCACCTCTTGGTCGTCGCCCCGCAGGAGGTCAAGGGCCGGTCGGTCGAGGTACCGGGCGACGTGACCGCCGCGACGTATCCGGCCGCGGCGGCCGCGATCCTCGGCGGCTCCATCACGATCGAGAACGCGTCGGCGCGGCGCCAGCAGGGCGGTCAGGGCGACGCGCGCTTCTTCGAGCTCATCCAGGACATGGGCTGCGCGGTCCGGCGCTCCGGCTCGGGGACGACGGTGCGCCGCGCAGGTGACCTCCTTGGCATCGTGGCGAACGTCGCGGACTGCTCCGACGTGTTCCCCACCCTCGCCGCGATCGCGACACAGGCCGGCACGCCCACGGAGCTCGACGGCCTCGGTCACACGCGCAAGCAGGAGTCCGATCGCATCGCCGCGGTCGCCGCGGCGATCACCGCGCTGGGCGGCAGTGCCCAGGCCTTCGGCGACGGCATCCGGATCGAGCCGCGTCCGCTGCGCGAGGGCGTCGTCGACGCGGCCGGCGATCACCGCATCGCCATGGCGTTCTCCATCCTCGGACTCCTCGTCCCGGGCGTGGCGATCGCCGGCGCGGAGTCCGTCTCGAAGACCTTCCCCGGCTTCTACGAGATGTTGCAGGCGCTGCGACGATGAGCCGGCCGAACGAGCCCGAGAAGGACCGGGAGCGGCTACCCGAGCAGCGCGCGCGCTGACGCGGCGCGCTCGAGCGTCGCGCGGACCGCGGGCGCGTCCCGCTCCGCGACGGCGCGCTCGAGCTCGTCGAGGACGGCCCGCAGGCGCGCCAGCGCCGCGACGACGTTCCCGGCGTTCGCGGCGAGGAGCGATTCGGCGAGATCCGGCGGGGTGTCCGCGAGGCGCGTCGCGTCGCGGAATCCCGGACCGGCGAACGCCGCGAGCTGGGCCGTCGCGTCGGCGCCCGCGATCGCGAGCGCGGCGGCGAGAGCGAGCGGCAGCGCGGACGTGACCGCGACGATCCGATCGTGCTCGGCCGCGGAGCACACCGTCACCACGCCGCCGGCGTCGCGCGCGATGCATCCGGCCACACGCACCGCCTCGCTGTCCGACGACGCGGTCGGGACGACGAGGAACGAACGTCCGGCGAGCAGCCGCGCGTCGGCCATGCCGAATCCCGACGCGCTCCGTCCCGCCATCGGATGCATGCCCACGACGCGCGCTCCGTCGGGGTGCTCGCGGACGAACCCCTCCACGGGGGTGCGCACGGAGGACACGTCGAGGACCACCGCCCCGCCCGCGCGCGGCGCGAGCGCGGCGAGCGTCGGGAGCACCGCGCGCAGCGGGGTCGCCACGACGACCGCGTCGGCCGGTAGCAGCGCCTCGAGCGCGTCGACGGTGCGGATACCGCGCGCGCGCGCCGCGTCACGCGTCGCCCGATCGACGTCGAAGCCCGTGAGGTCGTGCGTCCCGTGGAGCGCCAGCGCGAGCGAGCCGCCGATGAGTCCGAGGCCGGCGACGCCGATCCTCACGGCCGCGCGCCCTCGGGGACGGCGCGGCCGACGGCGCGCGTGACGGCGCCCACCTGCGACATGAGCGACGCGAAGTTCTCGAACGTGAGCGACTCGAAGCCGTCGGAGAGCGCGTGATCGGGGCTCGGATGGACCTCGATCATCAGCGCATCGGCTCCCGCGGCGACGGCGGCGAGCGCGACGGGCGCGACGAGGTACCACTTCCCCGTTCCGTGCGATGGGTCGCCGACGACCGGAAGATGCGTCAGCCGCTTGAGCAGCGGGATCGCGTTCACGTCGAACGTGTTGCGCGTGTACCTCTCGAACGTGCGGATCCCGCGCTCGCAGAGGATCACGTTGCGATTCCCGCGCGCGAGGATGTACTCCGCCGAGAGCAAGAGCTCCTCGACCGTCGCCGAGATCCCGCGCTTGAGGAGCACGGGCTTCGGCTGCTCCCCGGCCGCGTCGAGCAGCGCGTAGTTCTGCATGTTCCGCGCGCCGATCTGCAGGCAGTCGGCGCTGCGGGCCACCGCGTCGACGTCGCCGGGCGTGAGCACCTCGGTCACGACCGCGAGGCCCGTCTCCGCCCGCGCCTCCGCGAGCAGCTCGAGGCCGTCGACGCCGAGGCCACGGAACGTGTACGGCGACGAGCGCGGCTTGAAGGCGCCGCCGCGCAGGATCGTCGCGCCGGCGGCGCAGACCGCGCGCGCGGTGGCGAGCAGCTGATCGCGGGACTCGACCGAGCAGGGGCCGGCGATCACCGCCAGCGGCGCTCCGCCGCCGACGGGCACGCCGCCGACGCGCACCACCGTGTCGTCGGGGATCACCTCGCGCGACGCGAGCTTGAAGGGCCGGCTCACCGGCACGACCTCGGCGACGCCGGGGAGGGACTCGACCGCGTCCGCCGCGGCGCGGGACGTCGTGCCGAACGTGCCGATGGCCATGCGTTCCGCGCCGGGGAGCGGCACGGGCGTGATCCCGAACTCCTGGATGCGCGCGACGACGGCGTCGATCTCCTTCTGCGACGCGCCCCGCTTCATGACGACGAGCACTAGGAGGCGCCCTTCTCGTCGCCGGGGAGATCCAGCGCCCACCCGGGTCGAAGGGCGCGCGCGCCGCGCAGGAAGGCGTGGCGGACGTCGCGCTGCGCCTTCGTGGTGTTCCACGCGATGAGGACGCGGATGCAGCGCGCGAGCGCGCCGGGCACCGGGATCTCGCGTCCGCAGATGAGGGGCACCTCCGTCCAGCCGAGCGCCGCGCGAGCGGCGTCGGCCGGGAACGCCGCGTCGAGGTCCGGCGTGACGGTGAACCAGACGTAGCCGATGTCCTCGGACCGCAGCCCGTTCAGGTCGCACAGGATCCGGAGCAGCTCCGCCGTGGCCTCGGTGATGGCCTTCGCGTCGTTCGCCTTCGCGGTCGTCGCCCCGCGGATGCCGCGCACCGCCGTCACGAGCGTCCCGCCTCGCGCAGCGACGCCACGAAGGCGCGGAGCGCGTCCGCGCGCGACGCGGGTGACGCGCGGCCGACCGTGTCGAGGGCGGCGCTGCCGACGACCACGCCGTCGGCGATCCCCCGGAGCGCGCGCACGTGATCGGGGGTGCCGATCCCGAAGCCCACGACCACGGGCAGGCGCGTGTGCCGGCGGACGCGCGCGACGAGCCGGCCGACGTCGGCCCCGAGCTCGCTCCGCGCTCCGGTGACGCCCGTGAGCGAGACGCAGTAGACGAATCCGCGCCCCGCCGGCAGGAGCCGGGCGAGCCGCTCGTCCGGCGTCGTCGGCGCGTAGAGATCGATGCGGACGAGGCGCGCGGGCGCGAACGCCGCGTCCAGCTCGCCGCTCTCCTCCGCCGGCATGTCCGGCACGATCGCGCCCGCGATGCCCGCGTCGGCGAGCTCGCGCGCGAGGCGCGCGTACCCGCGCTGGAAGAAGGGATTCGTGTACCCCATGAGCAGCACCGCCGCGTCACGGTCGCGCACGACCGCGGCCCCCTCGCGGATGCAGTCGTCGAGCGTCACGCCGGCCCCGAGCGCTATCTCGCTCGCGCGCTGCACGGTGGTGCCGTCGGCGAGCGGATCGCTGAAGGGCACGCCGAGCTCGAGCACGTCCGCGCCGCCGTCGAGCGCGGCCCGCAGCAACGAGGCCGAGGTCGCACGATCCGGATAGCCGACGGTGAGATAGACGATCACCGCGAGACGCTTCTCGTCGCGCGCCCGCGCGAACGCGCGCTCGAGGCGGACGCTGCCGTCCACGACGGCCGTCGTCATCGCGTGCGCCCCATGACCGTATCGAGGTCCTTGTCGCCGCGGCCCGAGAGGCACACGAGCACGTCGAGGTCGCAGCCGTACGCCTCGCGGACCTGGGTGAGGTCCGCGATCGCGTGGGAGGGCTCGAGCGCGGGGATGATCCCCTCCGTTCGCGACAGGAGCCGGAATCCCGCGAGCGCCTCGTCGTCGGTGCGCGAGACGTACTCGACGCGGCCCGTGGCGTGGAGGAAGGCGTGCTCCGGTCCGACGCCGGGGTAATCGAGGCCCGCCGACACCGAGTGCGTCTCGCGGATCTGGCCGTGCTCGTCCTGGAGCACGAAGGAGCGCGTCCCGTGCAGCACACCCTCGCGCCCGCCCACGATCGACGCGGCGTGCTTGCCGCTCTCGATCCCGAGCCCGCCCGCCTCGACGCCGCGGAGACGGACGCTCGCGTCCGGGATGAACGCCGCGAACATGCCGATCGCGTTCGACCCGCCGCCCACGCAGGCGACGACCACGTCGGGCAGCCGTCCGACGCGCTCGAGGTGCTGCGCGCGCGCCTCCTTGCCGATGACCGCCTGCAGCTCGCGCACGATGAGCGGGTACGGATGCGGGCCGATCGCCGACCCGAGCAGGTAGTAGGTGGTGCGCACGTTGGTCACCCAGTCGCGGATCGCCTCGTTCACCGCGTCCTTCAGCGTGCGGCTGCCGGCATCGACCTCGCGGACCTCCGCGCCGAGGAGCCGCATGCGGAACACGTTCGGCGCCTGCCGGCGGATGTCCTCCGTCCCCATGTAGACGATGCATTCGAGACCGAGGAGCGCGCAGGCCGCGGCGCTCGCGACGCCGTGCTGCCCCGCGCCGGTCTCGGCCACGATCCGCCGCTTCCCCATGCGCTTCGCGAGGAGTGCCTGCCCGAGCGCGTTGTTGATCTTGTGCGCGCCGGTGTGCGCGAGGTCCTCGCGCTTCAGCGTGACGCGCCGCAGGCCGACCTCGCGCGCGAGCCGCGACGCGTCGGTGAGCGGCGTGGGACGGCCGACCCATTCGCGCAGGAGCCGATCGAGCTCCTGCTGGAAGGCCTCGTCGCGCCGCGCCTCCTCGAACGCGCGCTCGAGCTCGGCGACGGCGGGCATGAGCGTCTCCGGCAGGTACTGCCCACCAAAGCGTCCGTACCGCCCGGCGCCGGTCACGGCGCGCGCTCCCCGACCGCCGTCGCCGCGCGTGCCGGACCCGTTCGGATCGCCGACAGGCCGCGGATGAGCGGCGCCGGATCCGGCGCGCGCATGAGGGCCGTCCCCACGAGCACGGCGTCGACGCGCGATGGCAGCAGGCGCGCGTCGTCGACCGTCTCGATGCCGGACTCCGCGACGAAGATCTGGTCCTCGCGCACGAACGAGTGCAGCTGCCGCGCGCGGCTCGTGTCGATATCGCCGGGCCGGCGCAGGTCCCGCGCGTTCGCGCCGACGACGAGCGCGCCCGACGCGACGGCGCGGCCGAACGCCACCGGCTCGTGCGCCTCGACCAGCGCGCCCATGTTCAGCTCGCGCGCGCGGCGGATGAGGCGCCGGAGCTCCACGTCGGAGAGCGCCTCGGCGATGAGCAGGATGGCGTCGGCGCCCGCGGCGCGCGCCTCCGCGACCTGGTAGCCGCTCACGACGATGTCCTTGCAGAGCAACGGGACGCTCGGCACGGCCTCACGGACCGCCGCGAGATCCGCGAGCGAGCCGCCCCAGTGGCGCGGCTCCGTGAGCACCGAGATCGCCGAGGCGCCTGCTTGGGCGTAGCGGCGCGCCTGCGCCGCGGGATCGACGTTCGTCCCGAGCTCGCCGAGCGTCGGCGAGACGCGCTTCACCTCGGCGACGACCGCGAGCCTGCGCTCGCGCCGGAGCGACTGGAGGCGCGCCGTGAACATGTCGCCGAGCCGCACCGGTGCGCCGCCGAACGCCGCGAATTCGGCCTCCGCCCCATGCGGGCGCCGCGCTCGCGTCCACACGTTGCCGACGGCACGCGCGAGCACGTCCGTCTCGGGCACGCGCGCTCGCGCGGCGATCGCGTCCGCGCGCCGCTCCGCCACGACCTGTTCGAGGAAGTCGCTCATGTCTTTTCTCGCGCTCGGCTCGGCCCGCTTCGCGGCCCGCGCCTCACCGCCTCGCTTCGCTCGCGCGTGGGCTCGCTCGTCGCGGGGGACCCGCTCCTCGCTCGGCGTGTTTTCATGCCGACGCTTCCTGCGCGCGGCCGAGACGCTGGCTCGTCGAGATGAAGCGCTCGAGGCGGTCGCGCGCGGCTCCGGAGTCGATCGCCTTCGCCGCGACCGACACGCCCTCGCGCAGGCTGCCCGCGAGCCCCGCGACGTAGCACGCCGCGGCCGCGTTCAGCAGGACCGCCGTGCGCGCGCCGTTCTTCGCCCCTCCCAGGACCTCGCGCGCGACACGCGAGTTCGTGGGGGCGTCGCCGCCGACGATCTCCTCGCGCCGCGCGCGCACCAGACCCACCTCATCCGGCGTCATGGTGTACGCCCGGACCTCGCCGCGCCGCACCTCCCACACCCGCGTCTCCGACGATGGGCTGATCTCGTCGAGCCCATCGCTGCCGTGCACGACCAGCGCGTGGATGACGGCCAGCTCCGTGAGCGCCTTGGCCATCGTCTCGGCGATCGCGACGCTCGGCACGCCGAGCACGTAGTGGCGCACGCCGGCGGGATTCGCGAGCGGGCCGAGCAGGTTGAAGACGGTCCGGATGCCCAGCTCGCGGCGCACCGGCCCCGCGTGACGCATCGCCGGATGGAAGCGCGGCGCGAACATGAAGCCGATCCCGACCTCTTCGACGCAGACGGCGATGCCCTCGGGTCCGAGGTCGATCGCCACGCCGAGCGCCTCGAGCACGTCGGCGCTCCCGCACGCGCTCGAGGCCGCGCGGTTCCCGTGCTTGGCGACCCGCGCTCCGGCGCCGGCCGCCACGAGCGACGCGAGCGTCGAGATGTTGATGCTGTTCGAGCGGTCCCCGCCCGTGCCCACGACGTCGATGGCGCCGTCGCGCACCGTGACGTGCACGGCGTGCGCGCGCATCGCCGACGCGAAGCCGGCGATCTCGTCCGGCGTCTCGCCGCGCACGCGCAGCGCGGCGACGAGCGCGCCGAGCTGCGCCGGCGTCGCCTCGCCCGACATGACCGACGTCATCGCGGCCTCCGCCTCCTCCCGCGTGAGGGGGCGGCCGCCGGCGATGATGCCAAGGGCCTCACGAGCGTCCACTGAAGTTCTCCAGCATGCGCAGTCCATCGACGGTAAGCACGGACTCTGGGTGGAACTGCACAGCCTCGACCGGCAGCGTGCGGTGGCGAAGGCCCATCACCACGCCATCCTCCGCCCGCGCGGTCACGACGAGCTCGGGAGGCAGCGTGGCCTCGTCGACCATCAGCGAGTGGTAGCGCGTCGCCTCGGTCGGCACCGGGATGCCCGCGAAGAGCCCCTGTCCGTCGTGCCGGACGAGGCTCGTCTTGCCGTGTCGCGGCGCCGGCGCGCGAACGACGCGCCCACCAAACGCGATCGCGATGCACTGCAGACCGAGACACACGCCGAGTGTTGGGATCCCGCGGGCCGGCGCCTCGCGCACGATCGCCGGCGAGCGGCCGGCCTCCTCCGGACGCCCGGGGCCGGGCGAGACGACGACGCGGTCCGGACGTCTTGCGAGCGCGGCGTCGAGCGCCGGGTCGTCCGCGCGGAGGACGTCGACGGTGTGCCCCAGCGACGAGAAGGCCTGCGCCAGGTTGAACGTGAAGGAGTCGTAGTTGTCGACCAGCAGGATCCGGCTCACCGGAGCAGGCTCCCGTCGGTCGCGAGCTCGACGGCACGCAGCAGCGCGCGCGCCTTCGCGCGCGTCTCGGCCTCTTCCGCCGCGGGATCCGAGTCCGCGACGATCCCCGCGCCCGCTTCGATGCGGCAGACGCCCTGCGCGATCGTCGCGGTGCGGATGGTGATGCACGTGTCGAGCGTCCCGTCGAAGCCGACATAGCCCACCGCGCCCGCGTACGGACCGCGCTGATCGGTCTCGAGCTCCGCGATGCGCTCCATCGCGCGGATCTTCGGCGCGCCGGACACGGTCCCGGCCGGGAAGCACGCGCGGAACGCGTCGAGCGCGTCGAGATCCGTGCGCAGATCGCCCTCGACGACCGAGGTGAGGTGCATGACGTGCGAGAAGCGATCGACCCGCATCAGCTCCTTCACGCGGACCGTCCCGGGGCGGGACACACGGCCGATGTCGTTGCGCGCGAGATCCACGAGCATGACGTGCTCGGCGCGCTCCTTCTCCGAGCTCCGGAGGTCGATCTCGTTCGCGGCATCCTCGCCCTCATCGGCGCCGCGCGGCCGCGTGCCCGCGATCGGATGCATCACGACCTTGCCGCCCTCGACGCGGACGAACGGTTCCGGCGACGCGCCGACGAGCGTCGCGTCCGCCGTCTCGAGCAGGAACATGTACGGGGACGGATTCACGTGCCGGAGCGCGCGATAGAGCGCCAGCGCATCGGGCGCGGGTCGCACGTCGAATCGCTGCGCGAGCACGATCTGGATGCAGTCTCCTTCGTTGATGAGCTCGACGGCCCGGCGCACCCGGTCCTCGTACCGCGTCGGCGTCCCGTTCGGGCGCACCTCCGCACGCTGCGACGCCGGAGCGGCGAGCTGCGGGAGCGGCGCGTCCAGCGCGGCGAAGACGCGATCGATCGCGCGCGCGGCGTCGCCCGGCCGTGCCGCGTCGTCGTGCGCGAGGACGGTGAGCGTGTGACGAAGGTGATCGAACGCCACGACCGTGTCGTAGATGCCGAAGGTCATCTCGGGAAGTCCCGCGGGCGCGTACGGGTCGTTCGCCGCGAGCGGCAGGCGCTCGAAGCGACGCGCCGCTTCGTAGCCGACGAACCCGACGGCGCCGCCGCTGAATCGCGGCAGACCCGGGACGGAGCGGCGCACGTAGCGACCGAGATGCGCGCGCAGCGTCGCGATGGGATCGGCGTCCTCCCCACGGAACGTCAGCACCTCGCGAGGCGCGACGCCGATGAACGAGTAGCGACCCATGCGCTCGCCGCCCTCCGCCGACTCGAGCAGGAAGGCGCCGCCGAGCGCGCGCAGTTTGGCGAACGCCGAGACCGGCGTCTCGAGGTCCGCGAGCCGCTCGCGCATGACGGGCACGAGCTCGATCTGCCGCTGCGCCGCGACCTGCACCACGTCGTCCCCCTTCCGGAAATGAAAAGACCCTCGCTCCCGATATCGGGACGAGGGTCGTGGTGCCACCCGAACTTGCCGGCGATCTCGCGCCGGCCTCAGCCTCCACTTTCATGGAGCGCCCCTCGATAACGGAGGGCTTCCGGCCGGGCGTACTGGCGTTCGCGTTCTGCCCGGCGTCTCGCGGGATCCATTCGCGCCTCGTGCTCCCTCCCGGCTCTCACCATGCCCGGTTCGCTTCAGGGCTCCGGAGGCCTACTCGTCCCGCTCGAACGACGCTCCACGAATCCTAGCGGAAACGGCCGGTTTTCGGCTAGTCACGCGTCCACCTTCGGTCGCGCGGGGGCCATCCGTACAGTGAGGAAGTGAAGAACGTACGAGCGTCTGGTCGCCCGCTCGGCCCCATGGCCGTCCGTTCCACGCTGCCCACGCACCCGCCCTTCAAGGTGCGCGAAACGCTGCGTGGCCTTCCTACCGCGACGGGCTACACCGTCACGGTGAAGCCGCTCCGCTATCGGACGGCGCCGCATCTCCAGGCATTTACGTTCTGGGACCACCCCGAGATCATCATCCAGGTCCCCGAGCCCTTCCGCCCGTTTCGCGAGCGCGTGGATCTCGGATCGTTGGGCAGCCCCCTCGTCGACTTCCCCACGCGGCGCGACGTGATCCGGTTCCTCTACCTCCACGAGTTCTGTCACTGGTGGCTGTACCTCACGCACGGCTGGGGCGCGGCCGCCGAGATCGCGTGCGACCGCTACGCCTACGCGAACTTCCGGAAGCGCGCGATCGTCCGTCCGCCGGCGATCCGCACTCCGTGGGAGCGCGCCGCGTAGCCGCTACTCGCCGAGCCGGTCGAGCGCCACGAGCGGGAGCTGCAGCGTCGGGATAACGAGCAGGTCGTAGCGCCGGATCAGCGCGTTCACGTCGCTCACCGCGCGCTCGAGCTCGTCGCGCACGCGCAGGTCGCGCCGAGCGGTGGCGCGCGACGCCTCGACGATGCGCTCCGCGGGCAGCTCCGCGAGCAGACGCGTCCGATCGTGCAGCCACACGCGATGTGCGGAGAGGCGCCTTTTGATGTGCGCGACGCGGCGGTCGATGTCCTTGCGCAGGTCGACCCATTCGGGGACCGCGTCCGCGTTGCGCATGACGTGACGTGCGGCCCACGTCTCCGCAGGCCCGCCCTCGTCGGCACCCAGCGGCGCCCCCTCGCCGGGAAGACCGCGCAGCTCTTCCGACTCGGCGAGCTCGCGGAGGAGTTCCTCGATCCCGGGTTCGACGCGGCGGAGCTTCGGCGGACGCGGGTCGTCCATCGCCACGAGTATCAGGCGATGCGCGCGGTGACGCTGCCTCCGGGCGCGACGGCGACGGCGGTGGGGACGAGCGCGACGCCGTACTTGCGGGCGAGCTCCGGACGCCGCGAGACGTCGACGGTCACGACGGTGCGCCCGGCGGCGCGAAGCTCCGCCTCGAGGGTGCGGCAGTCCGTGCACAGCGGATGCGTGAACTGCACGACGATCTCGCCCTCCGGCCGGCCGGCGCCGAGCTCCGCCAGGTCGACGTGCTGGATGCTGCCGGGGCGGATGCCGCGGATGCGCGCGCCGATCTTGTACATCTCGCAGCCGACGCAGAGTCCGCTGACCGCCGCGAGGAGCGCGAGCGCCGCGACGAGCAGGCCGAGCGCCCAGCCGATCGACGTGAGTCCTGCGGCGTGCGCCACGGTGGCGGAACCGAGGAACGCGACGCCCACCATGTTCGCGAACCGCGGCGGCCGGCTGTCCTCGATCGGGCCTTCGCCGATGCGCGGCTGGATCACCTCGAAGTAGAGGAGGCAGGGCAGGCAGTAGCGGCGCCCGAAGCGCAGGCCGATCGCGAGCTGCGCCGCGAGCAGGCCGAGGATGGGCCACCATCCTGTCGCGAACGCGACCAGCGCGAGCGTCCCCACGACCGCCTGGTTGGTACGCGGGGCGCGCGCATCGATGACGTCGGTGTCCTTCCATGGATCGGCGCGGCGGACGAGCGTCGTCATGAGGGCTCCACGGGCCTCCTCTTCCGCGCGCCTGCGCGCGCGGTTCTCGAATCCGAGGATATCCCTCGGAAATCGCCGAGCGGGGCACGAGGCGCGATTTCCGTGCACTCTGCCCGGGGCCGCTTCTGTACGCTGCGGCCAATTGAGCACCGAGCTCGATATCGGCGCCTTCGCGATGCTCGACCAGGCCACGCGCGTGCGCCTGCTCTCCGACGCGCGTCGCATGACCTTCCACGCGGGCGAGGACATCGTCCGCGAGGGCGAACCCGGGGACGCTCTCTACGCCGTCGTCGCGGGCCGTCTGCGCGTCAGGCAGGCGGGCACGATCGTCGCCTCGCCGCGAGCGCCGGTCGTCGTCGGCGAGATGGCGGTGCTCACCGGCGGGCGGCGGAGCGCGACGGTCACCGCGCTCACCCCGGCCCGCGCCTACCGGCTACCGGCCGAGACGATCCGGGCGCTCGTCGCCAGCGTGCCCGAGCTCGGCCGCGAGCTCGCGAGCTTCGCTGCGGTCCGGACCGGCAATAACTTCCTGCGCCGATCGAGCCCGTTCGCCGATCTCCCAGCCGCCGCGATCGAAGCGCTGGCCGCCGCGCTCGATCCGGTGTCCTTCGACGCCGGCGCGGTGCTGCTGCGCGAGGGCGAGCGTGGCGACGATGCGTATCTCCTGCGCGACGGCGAGGTCGAGGTGACGCGGGGCGGGCGCCTCCTCGCGACGGTCGGCGCCGGCGGGTTCGTGGGCGAGGTCTCGGCGCTGACCGGCGCCCCGCGGACCGCGACGGTCCGCGCGCGGACGGGGGTCTCGGCGTACCGGCTGCGCGGCGACGACGTGCGTCCGATCGTGAAAAGGCACCAGGCGCTCGTCGCGCGGCTCGAGAGCACGATGCAGTCGCGGCACACGCCGCGTCGGGCGGGCGAGGTGGAGATCTCGCCGGCGCCGGACGACCCCGACGCCGTGCTGCTGCGCGACGTGTCCGGGAGCACGTACCTGCGGGTCACGCGCGAGGCGCTCGCGATCTTCGAGGACGTCGACGGCGAGCGGAACCTGCGCGACCTCGTCCTGCGCGCGTTCGAACGCACCGGCGCGCTCGATCCCGCGGGCGTGTTCGCGACCATCGCCGCGCTGCAGGCCGCCGGGCTCGTGACGGCGCCGCGGGTCGCGAGCGACGAGCCGGACGCGCGCGTGCTGCGCGTGCTGGACCTCCTGCTCGCGCCGCGCCTCGAGCTCCGCGATGCCGACGCGCTCGCGGGAAAGCTGCACCGCGTCGTCGGTTGGGCGTTCACGCGCGGCGGCCTCTTCGCGGCGCTCGCCGTCGGCGGCGCCGGACTGCTCGCGCTCGTCTCGGTGTTCCGCGAGTCGTCGCCAGGCGACTTCGGGATCGGCGGTCTCGCCGTCGCTTTCCTGGGCCTGCTGCTCGCCGGCGTCGGGCACGAGGCCGCGCACGCCGTCGCGGCGAAGGCGGAGGGCCGCCGGGTCGGGAAGGCCGGGATCGGCCTCTTCTGGTTCACGCCGGTCGTCTACGTCGACACCGCCGACGCGTGGCTGCTGCCCCGGCTGCGGAGGATCCGCGTGAACGCCGCGGGGCCGGTCTTCAACTTCGCGTTCGCCGGCCTCTGCGGCCTCGCCGCGCTGGTGCTGCGCGACCGCGCGCAGGACCTCGCGGTCTGGCTCGCCCTCCTGAATCTCATCTCCGTGGCGTTCAACCTGTCGCCGCTCCTGGAGTTCGACGGCTACTACGTGCTCGAGGACCTCACGAACACGAACTCCCTCCGGCGCAAGGCCCTGCGCTTCGTGTTCGCCGACCTCATCGCGCGGCCGCGCCGGCTGGATTCCCGCGCCGAGGCCGGCCTCGTCGCGTACACGCTCGCGGCGGTCGGCTACGTCGTGGCGATGAGCGCCGTCGTGCTGTCCGGCGTGCCGAAGATCGTCGACGGCACGTTCGCCGGACGGATCGGCTCGGAGCTCCTGCCGCTGGTGGGCGCCGCCCTGGCGCTCGTGCTGGCCGCGCTGCTGGTGAGCCCGTTCGTCAGCGAGGTGCTCGCGGCGCGCTCCGCGCCGGCCGACTAGCGCCTTCTCGGGTCAGCGCTTCTTCGCGGACTCGGAGGGCGCCCGCATCAGGGGCGAGGACGTCTTCACGGCCATGCCGGCGGCGAGGTCCGTCTTCGAGATGCGGTCCTCGAGCCGCTCGGCCCGCGCGGCGCTCGGGTGGAAGAGCGCGCGTTCCTCCGGCGTGAGGTCGTAGCCGGCGAGGGCCGCGGCCGGGTCGCGCGCGAGCAGGGCGCGGAACGCCGCGTCGGACATGGCGCGTTCAAGGATGTCGTCCCGCGCGCGCTGGCTCACCGCTTCTCTCCCGCCTCCAGCGACACCGTCGCGCGGGCAGTGTATCGCGGCCCCTTTCCCCAGACGCTCTCGAAGCACACCAGGGCATCCGCGCGGAGCGTGAGCGCGGGCCGCTTCGCGCGTTCGATCGCCGACACGAGCGCGCGGATCGTCGTCCGATCGGCACGATCGCCGATGCGCGCGACCGTGAGGTGCGCGCGGAAGGGCTTCGGGTCGAACGGGAGGTCCCGCGCCGCGAGGGCGGCGCGGACCCGCTCGGCGAGCGTGATGAGCTCGGCCGCGCCGCGCACGATGCCGAGCCAGACGATGCGCGGGCCGCCGCTGCGGGGAAAGCGGCCGAAGCCCTCGATCGAGACGTCGAACGGCGGGCGCCCGGCGGCAGCTTCGCGTACGGCCGCGACGACGTCGGGGAGGCGCCCCGCGTCGACGTTCCCGAGGAAGGCGAGCGTGACGTGCGTGAGCTCCGGCGGGACGCGCCGGACGCCCGGCAGCTCCGGGAGCGCCTCAGACGCCGCCGTCGCGATGTCCTCCGGAAGCGGGACCGCGACGAAGAGCCGCATCGCTCCGGAGGCTAGTTGACCGGCTGGTCCCGCGGACCGGGGTCTCGCCGGGCGCCGGAAGGCTTAGAAGACGGCCGCGTGCGCTTCGTCGGACGCGAGGAGGGCGACGAACAGGAGCCCCAAGAGGAAGGACGCACCCGAAAGGAGCGCCACGCGGAGTGGCTCGCTGCCGTCGATACGCTCGATGGTCTCGTTCACGAGCTTGCTCATCGCCTCACGCGATCAAGCACGCCACGTGCCGTCCGTTACAGCGAGCTGGCGCGACAGCGCACAGGCCAGATGAGGGCGAGGCGGCGGCCGGGGGCCGACCGGCGCGTGGGGCTAGGCCGGCGTCGGTGCGGCGGCGGGCCCCTTCCCGCGCTCGCGCTTCTCGCCCGGCTTCGTCTCGCCGGCGGGGGCCCCGGGCGGCGTGGCGTCCGGGCCGGTCGCTGCGGCCACCGGCAGGCCCTCGCCGCCGTCGCCGAAGAGCGCGTTGAACTCGTCGGTCTCGAGGGTCTCCTGCTCGATGAGCTTGCTGACGATGAGGTCGAGCTTGTCCCGGTTCTGGGTGAGGACCTCGTACGCGCGCTGCCGGCCCTTCTCCACGATGTCGTGGACCTCGGAGTCGATGATCTTCGCGACGTCCTCGCCGTAGTTCCGCTCCTCCTGGATCTGGCGGCCGAGGAAGATGAGCTCATCGCTCTTGCCGTACTGGAGCGGCCCGAGCTTCTCGCTCATGCCGAACTTCGTGACCATCTGGCGCGCCATCTGGCTCGCCTTCTCGATGTCGTTGGACGCTCCGGTGGTGACGTCGCCGCCCAGGTGCAGCTGCTCGGCGACCCAGCCGCCCAGCGCCGCCGCGATGTCGTCCTCGAACTCGCGCCGCGTGCGGAAGTAGCGGTCCTCCTGCGGGAGGGACCAGGTGACGCCCATGGCCATGCCGCGGGCGACGATCGAGATCTTGTGGACCGGGTTGGTGTGCTTGAGCAGCTTGAAGCACAGGGCGTGGCCGGCCTCGTGGTAGGCCACGATCCACTTCTCCTTCTCGGTGATGACGCGCGAGCGGCGCTCGGGACCGAGCGCGACCTTCTCGAGCGCCTCTTCGAAGTCGATCTGCGCGATCGTCTTCTTGTTCCGGCGTGCGGCGAGGATCGCGGCCTCGTTCACCACGTTGGCGAGGTCGGCACCCGAGAAGCCGGGCGAGATCTGCGCGATGCGGAGCAGCTCGACGTTCTTGTCGAGCGGCTTGCCGCGGACGTGGACCTCGAGGATGGCCTTGCGGCCCTTGATGTCGGGGCGGTCGAGCACGACCTGGCGGTCGAAGCGGCCGGGTCGCAGGAGGGCCGGGTCGAGGACGTCCGGCCGGTTCGTCGACGCCAGCACGATGACGTTCGTCCCGGTGTCGAAGCCGTCCATCTCCACCAAGATCTGGTTCAGGGTCTGCTCCCGCTCGTCGTGGGACCCACCGAGGCCGGCGCCGCGCTGGCGGCCGACCGCGTCGATCTCGTCGATGAACACGATGCACGGAGCGTTGCGCTTGGCCTGGTCGAAGAGGTCGCGCACGCGCGAGGCGCCGACTCCGACGAACATCTCGACGAACTCGGAGCCCGAGATCGAGAAGAACGGCACGCCGGCCTCGCCGGCGACCGCGCGCGCGAGCATCGTCTTGCCGGTGCCGGGCGGCCCCACGAGGAGCACGCCGCGCGGGATGCGCGCGCCGAGGGTCGAGAACTTCTCGGGGTACTTGAGGAACTCCACCACCTCGGTGAGCTCCTGCTTCGCCTCGTCCACGCCCGCGACGTCGTCGAACGTCACGGTCGGCTTGTTGCCGATGAACATGCGGGCGCGGCTCTTCCCGAAGGAGAGCGCCTGGTTATTCGTGCCCTGCGCCTGTCTCATCATGTAGAAGAAGAAGCCGCCGATGAGCAGCACCGGGAGCAGGCTCAGCAGGATCGAGCCGATGACCGAGAAGGTGGCGCTCTGCTCCTCCGCCTTCAGGTCGACCTGGCGCGTCGGGTTGGCGTTGTTGTAGGCGGTCACCGCCGCGAGGAACGGGTCGTCCTTGTCGAGCAGGTTCACCTGCACCTTGGTGTTGGCCGGATCGGTGAGCTCGACCGTGGCCTTGTTGGCGATGATCGTGACCGACTTCACCTTGCCGGCCTGAACGTCCTGGATCGCCTTGGTGATCGTGACGGTCTGGATGGCGGGCGTTTGCTGGCGGTACGCGTACAGGAGCGCCAGACCCATGACGACGAGAAGCAGGGTGAGGATGCCGTTCTTGAAGATCCGATTGTCGAGGTTCAGCGTGGGCCTCTCTTCCCGCCTCGTGGGCGCGCTTCTCTGTTCGATGCTACCTGACGCTCAGGGTCGGTCCTCACCGAAAAGTCCTCACCCGCGGTAGGATCGTCCCCGACCCATTGGGCGCCGATCGCGACGGGTCCCGTGGAAGGCGCGGGCGAGAGGCCAGGGGCCCACAGCACGACGTCATCACACGTCACGAGCGGCCAGACGTCGCGGAGGCGCACCGGCACCTTCGCATCGACGAAGAGGTCCTGCAGCTTCCCGCCACCGCCGAGTCGATCGCCGGCGCGGCGCGCGCGGACGACGATGCGCGAGGCGGTCGCGCCGTCCAGGCCACCGGTGTAGGTCGCGCCCTCGGTATCCATGCCGAGCGTGATCCGCCAACCGTGCCACCTCAGGGATGACCGCACCGCGAGGGGCACCGGCGGTTGGGGTGCCACGCTCGTGGACGGTCCGGCGAGCCGGAGCTCGCCGTATTCCCGTCGCGCGACGCCGCCCGGAAGATCGATGCGGCGCGAACCGTCGGTCGAGCTCGCGAGCGCGGCGAGCGCGGCGCGCTGGCGCGCGACGAGCGTCTTCCCCGTCACCTGGCGCCAGGCGTCGGCGAGCACGCGCTCGCGGAGCGCTTCGTCGCCCGGCAGGCCGCGCACGTCGATGACGCCCGTCGACGCGTCGGGAAGGGATCCCGCGTCCGCGGCCGCGCGCGCCAAGCGGTCGTCGACCTCGGCGGCGGCCTCGGCGAAACGCGCGATCGCGGCGCGCACCTGCGGATTGATCTTCGCGAGCTCCGGCAGCACGCGCGCGCGGACGCGGTTCCGGGAGAATCGCAGCGAGCGGTTCGTCGGATCCTCGCGCGGGCGGATCTTCGCCGCGCGGCAGAGCGCGAGCGTCTCGGCCCGCGTGATCGCGAGCAGCGGACGCACGATGCCGTCGCGCAGCGGGCGCATGCCCGCGACGCCGGCGAGCCCGGATCCACGCGTGAGATGGAGGAGGACGGTCTCGGCCTGGTCGTCCATGGTGTGTCCGGTCGCGACCGCCGTCGCCCCGAGGTCGCCCGCGACGCGGCGCAGGAACGCGTAGCGCGCCTCGCGCGCCTCGTCCTCGCCCTTCGGTGCCCGCTCCGCGCGTCCGACGCGGATCGGCGCGCCGATGCGCGCCGCGAGATCCGCCACGAACGCGGCGTCCGCGGCCGCCGCGCGTGGCCGCGCGCGGTGGTCGAAATGAGCGACGTGCAGGACGAGGCCGAATTCGTCGGCGAGCTCGGAGAGCACGAGCGCGAGCGCCGTCGAATCCGCGCCGCCGGAGACCGCGACGACGAGCGGGCCCGGCCGCAGGATGCCGTGACGGCGCGCGAAGCCGCGGACCCTCGAGACGATGGTGCGTGGCGTGGGAGTTGCCAACGGTGGCTGGGGTGGGATTCGAACCCACGACCGGGCGGTTATGAGTCGCCTGCTCTAGGCCAGCTGAGCTACCCAGCCATGCGCATCAGATTGTAGGTTCGGACGGCCCTTCCGATGCGAGACGCGCGCGGAACTCTTGCTCGGTCATGCGGTGCTTCCGTGCGTTGCATGGGCCGGCAGGCCGGCAGGATGTTGTCGATCCAGTTCGAGCCTCCGCGCGCCAGCGGAATCCGGTGGTCGGCCTCAAGCGGACCCGCGGCACCGCAGTACGCGCAGGCGCCGCCGTGCTGCTCGACCAGAGCAAGCCATTCTCGCGGTGTGAACGCGCCGTCAGCCGCCAACTTCCGCGCGCGGTAATTCGCAGAGCGCGCGCGCCCGACCTCCGGATTCGCCGAGTGGTACTCGGCGCTCTGTGCTAACCGTTCATCCCGGTGACGCGCGTAATAGGCGCGATTGTCGGTGGCATGCTCGACCGGGTGGGCCGCGCGCCATCGGCGCATCGCCTCCCGCGCTCGATCAGCGTTGCGCTTCATCCAATCGCGACCGTACTGTCGGCGTCGCGCGGGGTCTCGGTACGGCACGCACGCTCTCATACCGAACACGCGGCCGCGTAGCAATAGGACCAACGAAAAAAGCCCGGGCACGTTGCCCGGGCCGACTGTTGCGGGGGGACGATTCGAACGTCCGTCCTTCGGGTTATGAGCCCGACGAGCTACCGCTGCTCCACCCCGCGACGTGAGTTTAGTCTACCGCATCTTACATCGCACTCCGCTCATCTCGTCCCCACGAACAGCGCGATCCATCTCATGACACGCGGCGCTCGCCCGCTCGGCGCCGTCGTCTGCGCGCGGGCGTTCGCGTCGCGCTGCACCGCGATGAGCGCCTCCCACGGCCACACGAACCCGAGGTCCCTCGCCTTGTCGATGACGTAATCGGTCGTCCGCTTCTGCGCCGCGGACCGCTCGAGCGACGCCTGCTTCCCCTGCTCGGAGGCGATCTGCGCGTTCAGCTCGCGGATCTCGCGCGCGAGCGCGTTCTCCTGGATGGTCACACCCGCGAACGCGGACGCGAGCACCAGTCCGATGGCGAGCGCGCCCACGGCGAGCACCGGCCGCAGCGATCGCGACGCCCGGCGCCGCCGCGTGTGATGGCTCAGCGGTCGCCCCTCATCCCGCGCATCATCCCGCGGCCGCGGCCTCGAACGGAAGGGCCGACACGCTCATTCCCGCGGCGAGCGCCGCCCCGCGCCCGATGAGGCCGAGCAGATGCTCGGCCGCGAGCGTGTCCGTGACCTCGGAGCTGAACGCCGCGGCCACCACGACGCGCGACGGACCGCGGAACACGGCGACGTCGTTGCGCGAGGCGTCGAGCGTCCCGCTCTTGCTCGCGACCGCGGTGCCCTGCGGAAGGTAGCGGCGCAGCTTTCGGTCGTCGTCGCAGCGCTCCATGAGCGCCAGGACCGCGTCCGACGTGGCACGATCGACGAGCCGGCCCGCGACGAGCCGCTCGAGGAGGGCCACGAGCTCGCCCGCCGTCGCCACGTTCTCGAGCCCCTCCTTCGCCGCGTCGAAGTCGAACATCGCGCGCCGGAGCGCGGTGCTGCGACAGCCCCACTCGGCGAGGCGCTCGGCGACGCGCGCGACGCCCACGCGCTCGATGAGGCGGTTCGTCGCGGTGTTGTCCGACAGGCCGATGGAAAGCGCCGCGAGGTCGCGCAGCGTGAGCGTGTCGACGTCGCGCAGGTCCCACAGGATGCCCGAGCCCTCGACGCGCGCGCCAGTCGCGACGCGTTCGCGCAGATCGATCCGGCCGGCCGCGGCGTCGGCATGGAGGGCCATCACCAGCGGCACCTTGATGACCGACGCCGCCGGGAAGGCGGCATCGGGGTCGTGCCAGAGCAGCGTCTCGCCGTCGAGCGAGCGGACGAGCGCGCCGACGCGGAACCGCGCGCGCGCGATCGCGACGCGCACGGGACCGAAATGATCCTGCACAGGCCGAGGCTAGCGCCTAGGCTTCGCGTCGTGATCGCCATGCGCGCGCGCGTCCGCGCGGTGGTCTTCGTCGTCGCGACGATCGCCGCCAGCGGGTGTCTGCCCTTCACGACGACGCCCTCCCCCACGCCGTCCGCCTCGCCCACACCGGCACGACCGCGGTTCGAGCTCTCGACCTATCAATACGCTCTCCAGACGAAGGGCAAGATCCGCGTCGCCGTACGCGACAACGCTCCGCCGATGAGCGCGCGGTCCGCGGCCACACCCGAGGGCTTCGAGCCGGATGTCGCGCGCGAGATCGCCCGCGCGATCTGGGGAGCGAGCGAGGACCCCGAGTCGCACATCGAGTGGGTCTCGGTCGACGATTCCACCCGCGTGTCGGCCCTCACGAGCGATCGGGCCGACATCACGCTCGCCGGGCTGCTCATCACCGACGACGTGAAGAAGGTCATCGACCTCTCGGACACCTATCTCCATACCGGGCCGCGCCTGCTGGTGAAGAAGACGAATGACCAGATCAAGGAGATCGCCGACGTCGCGACCGGCGAGCAGACCGTCTGCGCCGTCAAGGCGTCGCGCCCCGAGCAGGAGCTCAAGAAGATCACCAACGGCGGGGCGAAGGTGCTCGAGCTCGAGAACCTGGGCTTCTGCATGCAGGCGCTCGCCACCGGAGCGGCGGACGCGATCGCCGCGGACGAGACCACGCTCCTCGGGCTCGTGTGGAGGCAGCCCAATGACCTGAAGCTGGTCGGCACGCTCTTCGCCGACGACCGTCTCGGCATCGGCGTCAAGAAGAGCGCGAGCGGCGACCGCACGGGCTTCCTCGAGTTCGTGAACAGCGCCCTCCTGAAGGTCGTCGCCGACCGCACCTGGGCGAAGATCTACGAGAAGGACATCGCGCCGCTGTCCGGCGAGAAGAAACAGCTGCCCACGGATTAGCCCGTCGCGTCCGACATCCGCGCCGCGACGCGAGCGCGGTCCGCCAGGCCATCGGTCCCGACCGCCTCGACCGCGAAGGAGGCTGTCGCGTGCGCGAACCGCACCGCGTCGAGCAGCGGCCGCCCCTCCGCGAGCGCGATCGCGAGTCCGGCCGCGAACGCGTCTCCCGCGCCGGTCGCGTCGACGACGCGCTCGGCCTGGAACGCCGGCACCGTCCACTCCTCGCCGTCCGCGAGCACGAGCGCGCCGCGCTCCGCGAGGGTCACGATCACCGGCGTGTGCCCTGCCCAGCGGCGCGGCTCGGCGAGCTCGCCGGCGATGTCCTCCTCGCTCAGGACGATGGCCGACGCGCTCGCGGTCACCTCCGCGACGTCGTCCCAGCGCCGCGGATGGATCGCGCCGCCGGCGTCCCACTCGCGCAGATAGCCCTGCGCGGTGACGACGGTCGCGGCGCGCCCGAACCCGCCGAGCAACGAGCGGTCGATCTCGTGCGCGACGGATCCGAGGACGACCGCGTCGGAGCCGCGCAGCGCCTCGGGGACGTCCGCGAGCCGGACGGCGCGCGCGCGCTGTCGAAGCCGCAGGATCCGGCGGCCATCCTCGTAGCGAAACGCGAACGTCGTCGTCACCTCCGACGGCAGCGCGTGCAGCTCGATGCCGAGCGACGCGCAGCGCTCCGCGAGCGTCGCGCGCTCGTTCGGACCGACGCGCGTGACGAGCGCGGCACGCGCGCCCAGCCGCGCGGCGGTCGCCGCGGTGTAGGTGGCCGTCCCACCGAGACGCCACCCCGTCTCGTCGGGGAACTCGTCGCGGGTGACGTGTCCGATCGCGAGGAAGCGCGGCGTCATCAGACGTTGAAGAGCACGTGCAGGCAGTCGCCGTCCTGGACCGGGTAGGTCTTGCCCTCGGTCCGCATGATCCCGAGCTTCTTCGCGTTCGCCTCGGAGCCGGCCCTCAGGAGCTCGTCCCAGCGGATGACCTCCGCCCGGATGAATCCGCGCTCGAGATCGGAGTGGATCGCGCCGGCGGCCTGCTGCGCGGGCGTGTTCGCCGGGATCGTCCACGCGCGCACCTCGTCCTCACCGGTCGTGAAGAACGAGATGAGGCCGAGCAGCTCGTACGTCGCGCGCACCACCCGACGAAGGGCCGGCTCGGGGACCCCGAGCTCGGCGCGGAACGCGGCGGCCTCGTCCGCGGGGAGCTCGGCGATCTCGGCTTCGAGCTTCGCGCACACCGGCACGACGGCCATCCCCTTGTGCTTCGCGGCGGCCGCGCGCAGCGGGGCGAGCACGGCCTCCGAATCGGCGACGTCCGACTCATCGATGTTCGCGACCACGAGCTGTGGCTGCAGCGTGAGGAAGCGATAGCCGCGCACGGCCCTGCGCTCCTCCTCGTCGAGCGCGATGTCGCGCAGCGGGGTCTCGGCATCGAGCGCGGCCATCGCCTTCCGCAGCACGATCTTCTCGCGCTCCCGCGCCTCCTTCTCCGGGCCCTTCGCCGAGCGCAGCTCCGGCTCGATGCGCTCGAGGCGCCGCTCGACGACGGCGTGGTCCGCGAAGAGCAGCTCGAGCTCGACGCTCGCGAGATCGCGGACCGGATCGATCGTCGTGTCGACGTGGGGCACCGACGGATCGCGGAACGCGCGGACGACGTGGACGATGGCGTCCGAGCTGCGCAGGTCGCCGAGCTTCTGCGTGCTGAGCGCCGGGGGGAGGGGCCCCCCTTTCGCGAGCGCACCCTTTTCCGCGGAGTGCGCGAGGCCGAGGTCGCGGTAGGTGACCTCGGCGTAGGTCGTCTTCCTCGGCTTGAAGAGCGCGGCGAGCTTGTCGACGCGCTCATCCGGCACCTTCGCGACGCCGACGTTCGTCTCCGCCTCCGCTCCGGCGAACGCGCCCGTCGAGGCGTGACCGCCGGTGAGGAGGTTGAAGAGCGTGGTCTTTCCGACGTAGGGCAATCCCGTGATCGTCGAAACGAGGTTCAACCGAGCGTCGCCTCCCGCACGTCGACGTCCTCGCCGAAGATCGCGCGCGCGACGCCGCGGAATCGATCCGCCGGGCCCGTCGCGTACACCTCGTGCGCGGGCACCACGCTCGCTTCGCCCGCTGAACGGGGGCCCCTGCCCCCGGACCCGGCGAGCAGGCGATGCGACGCGAGCACCTCGCGGACGGCGAGTGCGGTGGTCGTCGCCGAATCGACGACGCGGACACCCGGGCCGGCGACCTTCGTGAACTCCTCGCGCAGCAGCGGGTAGTGCGTGCACCCGAGCAGGAGCGTGTCGACGACGGGCGTGACCACCCCACCCTCCGTGAGCAGCGGCTCGACGTACTCGCGCACCGCGGCGAGCGCCTCGGGCGTGCCGGCCTTGCCGTCCTCCACGATCGGGACGAGCTTCGGGCAGGCCTGCTGGACGACGTCCGCGAGCGGGTCGAGGTCGCGCACCGCGCGCACGTACGCGCCCGACCGGACCGTGCCGGTCGTCGCGAGCACGCCGATCGCGCGCCGCGAGGAGGCCGCGACCGCCGCCGCCGCGCCGGGCCGCACGACGCCGATGAGCGGGACGCGGACCTCGTCGCGCACGGTCTCGAGCGCGACGCTCGTCGCGGTGTTGCACGCGATCACGATGAGCTTGCAGTCACGCGCGCCGAACCAGCGCATCGCCTGGCGCGTGAACTCGAGCACCTCCGCGCCGGGACGCGGGCCGTACGGCATGCGCGCCTCGTCGCCGAGGTACACGGTCGCCTCCGAGGGCAGCTGCCTACGGAGCTCCTTCAACACGGTGAGTCCGCCGACGCCCGAGTCGAAGAGGCCGATGGGACGCGCGCCGCGCTCAGGCATGCGCGGCGCTACTTGCGTTGCTGCGAGACGAGGGCGTTCGCGAGGTTCTCGACCGCCTTGCTCACCGGCGCGGTCGGGCTCGACAGCACGAAGGGCTGCTGCTTGTTGAGCGACTCGCTCACCGTCTTCCAATCCGTGGGGACCTCGGCGATGACGGGGAGATTGAGGGCGTGCTCGAGCCCACCCTTCGACATGCCGGCCATCGTGTCCGACTGGTTCACCACCAGCAGGATCGGCTTCTGCCCCTTGTACCCCAGCGCCTCGAACGTGTCGATCGCGGAGCGCGCGTTCGCGACCGTCGCGCCCATGTACGTGACGACGATGAGGATCAGCGTCGCCGCGTCGAGGATCGCGAGCGTGTCCTCGGAGAGGCGGCTCGGCGCGTCGACGACGACGTAGTCGTGGCTCTCGGCGAGAAGGCCCATCGCGGCGGCGATGTCGGCCGCCTGCACGAGGTCGGCCTCCTCCGGTCGCGCCGGCGCGAGCAGGATGTGCACGCCGCCGGGGGCTTCCCACAGCACCTCGTTGATGCTCGTCTTCATCGCGCCGGCCGCCGGCAGATCGACGAAGGAGCGCGTCGTCGGCGGGACCTGCAGCACGTGCCGCACCGCGCCGAACTGCATCACGCCGTCGAGGAGCGCGACCGCCTTGCCCTGGCGTCGCAGCACGCATGCGAGATTGAGGGCGAGCGTCGTCTTGCCGGTGCCGCCCTTCGGCGAATAGACCGCCACGACGGTCCCCTGCCGCGCCTTCGCGGCCTTGCCGATGTTGAGGGCGGTGCCGAGCTCGTTCGCGCCACCGGGCAGCACGAACACGGCATCGATGCCGAGCTCCGTCTTGGGCTCCACGGGTCGCTGCGGCACGGTGACCATGACGATGCGCGTGCCCGGCGATGCCTCGCGGATGCGCTTCGCGATGTCGAAGCCCGTGACCTTGCCCTGCAGGAGCGCGTCGATCATCACGATGTCCGGCTTCTCTGTCGTCGCCTGCGCGATGGCGGCGTCGGCTTGCGTCTGCACGCCGGCGAGCTCGACCTCGTGCTCGCGCGCGAGCATCTGCTGGAGGTGCTGCGCGACCTGCGGGAGGTCTTCGACGAGAAGGACGCGTTTCATCGCGGGCGAGTTTAGGTCACTTCGCCGTGCGGAGCCGAAGCATCGCCGCACCCGCGACGAAGAGGGCGACGGCGATGAACGAAAGTCCCACGCGCAGGCTGATCCCTTCCCAGTACCAGTCCGGATAGAGACGAAGGAGGTTGCTCGTCGCCGGATCGAACAGGAAGTTGCCCTGCGGGAAGAAGACGTAATGGAACGCGAGGAACAGCGGTTCGAACGCGACGACCGCGACGGCCCCGATGATCGCGACGACAGCGGCCGACACGAGCGCCCCGTCGCGCACCAGGCGCCACATCGGACGCGATCCGCGCTCGCGCGCGCGCCGCAGGCGCACGATGATGACGACGAGCGACAGCGGCACGAAGAGCTTCGCGACCTCGAAGACCCGGCGGACGTCGGCCATGTGCGCGTATTCGTCCTCCGTGAAGAGCGGCGGGTCGAACTCGGGCGGATCCGATGTGCCGCCGGTCACGTACCGCGACCACTCCGCGTGCCGCGCGGCGGCGCCTTGGAGATCAGTGTCGAGCATCCCGCCGCCCGGGCCCTTCACGAGGAACACATAACGCGTCACGCCGTTGTCGCGCGCGAGGCCGGTGTAGGGCGCCGGCCCGGACCACAGGAGCGCGAGCGTGACGAGGCCCGCGATGACGAAGGCGAGCACGTAGAGCACGAGCTCGAGCGCGCCCCGCGCGCGTCCCGGCGTCGCGACCGCGTCCGTCACGCCGGGATCACACCGAGACCGGGACGATCGGTGAAGACGAAGCGTCCGGCGACGACGGGCACCGCGCGGAACGGGTCGTCGACGATGAGCAGGTTGCCGTCGAGGTCCGCCCACTCCACCGCGGGCGCGAGGTGCGCGGCCGCGGCGATGGCCACGCTGGTCTCGGCGGCGCGGCAGCCGAGCATGACGCGCAGGCCGAGCTCGTGCGCGCGCGCGATCATCGCTCGCGCCTCCGCCACGCCGCCGCTCTTCTGCAGCTTCACGTTGATGCCGTCGCAGGCGGAGGCCAGACGCTCGACGTCGTGGACCCGGACCGCCGCCTCGTCCGCGACGATCGGCAGGTCGCTCCGCTCGCGAACGCGCCGCAGCCCGTCGATGTCCTGCGGCGGCGTCGGCTGCTCCACGAACTCGATGCCGTAGCGGGCGATGCGCGCGATGCGCGCGGGCGCCTCCTCGGGCGTCCACGCCGCGTTCGGATCGACGCGGATCGTCCCGGAGAACCGCTCGCGGACGCCGGACAGCACGGCCTCGTCGTCACCGTGCCCGAGCTTCACCTTGAGCACGGTGAACCCCTTCGCGGCCGCGGCCGCCGCGCGCTCGGCCATCGCGCCCGGGTCGGCGATGCCGATCGTGAACGAGGTCGGGGGCGCCTCGGCGGGAGCGAGCCCGAGGAACGTGCGCAGCGGGACGCCCGCGGCCTGCGCCGCGCGATCGTGGCCGAGCACGTCGAGCGCGCACGCGGCGGCGGCGCCGTGCGGGAAGCGCGCGTCGAGCCGCGTCTTCAGCGTCTCGAGGTCAGCGGGATCGTCGGGGAGGAGATCGAGCGCCGAGCGCACGTCCGCCTCGATGCTCTCGCTCGTCTCGCCGAAGAACGGATCCGGCGACCCCTCGCCGCGCGACACGCGGCCGCCCTCGTCGAGCTCGACGATGACGACGCGCTTCTCCGTGCGCACCGCGCGCGAGATCTGGAACGGGACCTCCAGATGCACGTCGAGCGTGTAGACGCGCGTCTTCATCGCGCGGCCGACCGAGGATCGCCGGCCGCGGTCCCGAGGGCCCGCGCGAGCAGATCGGCGCCGGCGGCGCCGTCGCGGACGGGGTCGGCGGTGGGAAGCGTCGTCTCGCTGCCCGCCTCCGCGATCGCGGCCCGCGCGACGTCGCCCGTGAGACCGGCGGTGTTCAGAGCGACCGCGACCACACGCGCGCGGGCGTGCCCGGGTTCGCGGCGCCATGAGGCGGCGTCCTCGTAGATCCGGATGCAGTCGCTCAGCGAACGCAGCGGCAGGCGCTCCATCTCGTAGCCCTTCATCACCGGCCGTGCGGCGTCGTGGCAGAGGACCATGAGCTCCGGTCCGCTCCCGTGCAGGAGCCCCAGCGTCACGCCCGAGAAGCCCGGATGCGTGAGCGACCCCTGGCCCTCGACGATCACCCAGTCCGCGTCCTCGGCCGCCTCGCAGACCATCCGCTCCGCGGCGCCGGCGATGAAGTCCGCGACGACGGCGTCGACGGCGATCCCCTTCCCCGCGATGGCGATCCCGGTCTGTCCGGTCGCGACGAAGGCGGCGCGCTCGCCCGCACGCTCCAGCGCACGGACCAGCTCGAGGGCGACGGTCATCTTCCCGACCGCGGCGTCGGTGCCGACCGTGAGCACGACGTGCGCGCCGTCGCGCGGCCGGCGATGGCCGCCGATCGGCAGATCCGCGGGCGGCTCGCGCAGCTCGCGCACCGCGGCGTTCCCGCGCCTCGCCGCCGCCGCGAGCTTCGCGTCCGAGAGGACGCGCTCGTGCAGCCCGTTCCAGACGGTGACGCCCCGCTCGAGGGCACGCGCGAGCTGCGGACGATACGCGTCGGGGATGCGTCCGCCTGCCGCGGCCGTGCCGATGAGGACCACGTCCGCGCCGCGCGCGATCGCGTCGTCGACGGTCCGCACGACCGGGACACCCGTGCCGACGCCGACGTGCTCCGAGGCGTCCGTGCCCGCGCGTGTCGAGTCGATGACCGCGACGACCCGGTAGGGGGCGTAGCGGAGCACGCCGATGGCGGTCTTGGCCGTCGCGCGCGCGAACTGTCCCTCGGCGAGGATCGCGACCGTCGGCGGCTTCGTCTCGCTCACGTCCCGCCGAGGTCCTGCCCGAGGCGCAGGAACTTCCCGGCGCGCTCGTCCGTCGTCTCGCCCTGCTCGACCGCGAGCGCGCCGTTCACGACGACGTAGTCGACGCCCTCCGGATAGCGGTGCGGGTCGTCGAACGTCGCGGCGTCGCGCACGCGCGAGGGATCGATCACCACGAGGTCCGCCCACGCGCCGACACGCACCACGCCACGGTCGTGAAGACGCAGATGCGTCGCGGTCAGCGACGTCATCTTCCGCACGGCGTCCTCGAGCGTGAGGACACCCTCGTCACGCGCGTAGTGGCCGAGCACGCGCGGGAACGTCCCATACGACCGGGGGTGCGGTTTGCCGAACGACAGCGGCCCGTACGGCGCGTTCGCGCGCGAATCGCTGCCGATCGCGATCCACGGCTGCTTCATGACGAAGCGCACGTCGTCCTCGCTCATCGAGTGATGGATGATGTCGACGGCGCCCTCGTGCTCCACGAGCGTGTCGCAGGCCCACGCGAGCGGATCCTTCCCCGCCTCGCGCGCGAGGTCGGCGACGCTCCGCCCGCTGTATTCGGGGTGGTGCCGCGCCCGCGCGATGACGATGCGGTCCCATGCGCGCCCGGTCTCCGTCTCCTCGTCGCGTATCCGCGCGCGCACCGCGCCGTCGCGCAGCCGCTCGGTGAGCTTCGCGCTCCCGCCCTCGTGCACCCAGCTCGGAATGGTGACGGCGAGCCCGGTGGACGAGGCCGTGTACGGGTACTGATCGGCCTGCACGTCGACCCCGCTCTGGCGCGCCGCCGCGATGCGGGCCACGGAGTCCTTCACCCTGCCCCAGTTCCCCTGCCCGGACGCTTTGTGATGTGAGAGCTGCACGCGGACGCCCGACCGCCGACCCACCTCGAGGTTCTCCTCGACGGCCTCGAGCAGGCGCGAGCCCTCGTCGCGGATGTGGCTCGCGTACAGGCCGCCCTTCGAGCGCACGATCTCGCACAGCGACGCGAGCTCGTCGGCCGTCCCGTACGCGCTGGGCGGGTAGATCAGCCCCGAGGCGAGCCCGATCGCGCCCTCGTCCATCGCGCGCGCGAGCAGCCTGCGCATGGCGGCGAGCTCGTCGGCGGACGGCGGGCGCGCGTCCGCGCCCATGACGCACATGCGCAGGGTCCCGTGCCCGACGTACGAGCAGACGTTGATGGAGGCGCCGTTGCGTTCGACGGCATCCGCGTACTCGTAGAAGTGCGACCAGGTGCGCCGCACGCCGAGCCGCGCGTACTCGCGATCGGTCTCCTCCGCGGCGAGGCCGTGCACCGGGGCCGCCGAGCCTCCGCAGTTCCCGCACGCCACGAGCGTGACGCCCTGGTGGACGGCGCTCTCGAGCGCGCTGTTCACGAACATGGCTTCGTCGGAATGGGAGTGGATGTCGATGAACCCAGGGGTCACGACCTTCTCGCGCGCGTCGATCATCCGCATCGCGCGACGGCCGGTGAACGACCCGACGTCCGTGACGCGCCCGTTGGTCACGGCGATATCGGCCCGCACCGCCGCGGCGCCGGTGCCGTCGACGAGCATGCCGCCGCGGATGAGGAGGTCCGTCACCTGCGGCGGCGATCGCGCCCGGCGCCACGCTCGCGCCGGCGGAGGACGATGAGCAGCTTCGGCGACGTGCCGGTGACCGCCGACCCGTCGTAGTCGCCATGGAGCGTGTCGATCTCGAGCCCGGCCGCCGGCAAGAGCAGCTCCGCCTCGCGCCGGTACAGATAGTGGAGCGTCGCCTCGCGCGTGATCCGGCGCACCGTGCCGTCCTCGCGCTCCTCGTCGTACCACCACCGGAAGGTCGTCGCGTCGACGTCCGCGCGCGTGCTCGAGAACTTGGTGATCGGGCGCCCGGTCTCGGGATCGGCGCGTCGCCATTCCTCGCGCACCGCGCCGTCGAGACCGGCGACCTTGTTCGGGTCCGGCTGGAACACGTCGATCGCGAGGCGGCCGGCGGCGGCCAGATGCTCGCGGCAGCGCGCGAGCGCGGCCCAGCGCTCGTCGGGCGCCAGCATGAGGAAGGTATTGAACGGGATCGCGACGAGCGGGAAGGTGCGGTCGAGCGAGAACGTCCGCATATCCGCCTCGACGAGCGTGAGCTTCGCCTTCGCGGCCTTCGCGTTGCGCGCGGCGCGCTCGAGCATCGCGGGCGAGCGGTCGACGCCGACGACCTCGTGGCCGTCCTTCGCGAGCGGGATCGCGACGCGACCGGTGCCGACGCCGAGCTCGAGGATCGGGCCGCCCGTCATGTGCGCGAGGCCGCGGAACCAGTCGATCGCGGGCGACGGCGCGTGCGGCACGTCGAGGTCGTAGAGCATCGCGAGACGCGCCGCTTCCTCCGGCGTCGCGTGCTCCTGCCCGAACCAATCAACGACGGCGGCCGTCGAACGCCTCCCGTGCGCGGTCGAGGAGCGCGCCGTCCGTGAGCGCGTCGACCGCGGTCATCGCGAGCGCCTTCGCGGCGACCCGCATCGTGTCCAGGGCCGCCGGCGTGGCCGCGGCCGCGGCGAACTCGATGGAGTGCCCGGGGACCGGCCCGGCGGTGATGGAAAGGAAGGGATGGATCCCCGGCACGACGCTCGTCACGTTCCCCATGTCCGTCGATCCGTGGGTGTCGCCCTGACGGCGCCCCTGCATCTCGCGCCCGAGCGCGCGCGCGTTCGCGGCGAAGGCATCCGCGAGCGGGCGATTCGTGGTCACGAGCTCGCAGGTCTCGCTCCACTGGTAGCGAAGCTCGCAGCCGGTCTGCGTGGCCGCACCCTCGAAGCAGGCGATGACGCGACGCCGCAGCTCTTCGAGGTACGCGTTGTCGGGCGAGCGGACCATGAAACGCGCCGCGGCGTGGTCCGGGATGATGTTCGCCGCCTTACCGCCGTCGGTGATGATCCCGTGGAAGCGCGAATCGCTGCGCACCACGAGGCGTAGCGCGGAGAGCCCCGTCCACGCGAGCAGGAGCGCGTCGAGAGCGTTGCGCCCCTCGTGCGGCTCGGCCGCCGCGTGCGCCGCCTTCCCGATGAACTCCACGTCGAGGCTCGTCATCGCGAGCATGAGCGGGTCGAGCTCGTCGCGGTCGCCCGGGTGGTACATGAGCGCCGCGCTCACGTCCTTGAACAGGCCGTCGCGGATGAGGTAGCTCTTCCCGTTCCCCCGCTCCTCGGCCGGGCATCCCAGCACGCGCACGCGGCCACGGAGGTCCGCCGCCACGTCGCGCAGCGCGAGGAACGCGCCGACCGCCGCCGTGCCCATGAGATTGTGCCCGCACGCGTGGCCCACGCCCGGGAGCGCGTCGAACTCGCCCAGGATGGCGACCACCGGCCCGGACGATCCGCTCTCCGCGACGAACGCGGTCTCCAGCCCGCCGGCGCCGCGACGCACCGGCACGCCCTCGGCGGCCAGCGCGCCCGCGAGGAGAGCGGAGGCATAGCGCTCCTCGAAGGCGAGCTCCGGCGTCGCGTGGATCCGCGACGCGAGGTCGTCCAGCAGCTTCGCGCGCGCGTCGACGCGCTCGCAGACGCGCCGCTTGAGCGCCGCCACGTCCATCGGTGCGCCTAAACTTAACGCGGCGACGCGGGACGCGCCGACAGCACGACCTCCGCCACGGCGAACGCCCCGATCACGAACGCCGCGGTGATCACGGAGAGGCCGTCGACGACGCGCAGCCAGAGCAGGAGCGTCACGACGGCGGCGACCGCGATCCCCCGCCGCGCCGCGACGGCGTGCCGTTGCCCGCTCGCGCGCCGGCGCCCGGAGCGCGGTGCGCGCAGCTGGAGCAGCGTCGCCAGCGCGCCCGACGCGATCCCGAGCGCGACGATGACCACGCCGACGGCCCAGGCCTCCTCGGGATCGCGCGTGAGCAGCACGACGACCGCGACGGTCGCGCATGCCGCCGCGAGGGCACCGAGGCCGGGCATCAGCTAGCGCTCGTCGTTCGAAGGGCCCAGCGGCAGCACGCCCTGCTCGCCACCCGCGGCGAGCGGGACCTGAGCCAGCCCCTCGACGGCGCCCGACGCGCGCGCGAGGGCGCGCTCGGTCTCGTCGAACTTCTTCGTGGCGTTGTCGAGATGATGGCCGAGCTGGTCGTGCAGCGCGACGAACCGCTCGAACTCGCGACGCACCTGCGCGATGCCCTGCTGGATGTCGCGCGTGCGCTCCTGCATCGCGAGCCCGCGGATGCCGAGCGCGACCACCTGCAGGTACGCGAGCAGCGTGTTCGGCGACGCCGGGATCACGTGGCGATCCGCGCAGTAGCCGAGGAAGTCGGGCTCGTCGGGCGCGCTGTCGCCGAGCGTGAGCTCGTAGTAGATCGCCTCGGACGGCAGATACATGAACGCGAAGTCGATGGTCTGATCCCGCGGCGAGATGTAGCGCGCGACCGAATCGACGTGCTTGCGCACCTGCTGCAGGAACGCGCGCCGCCGCATCCGGCGTTCCGCGTCGTCCCGCGCGAGCGCGATCTGCGTGTACGACTCGTTCGGGAACTTCGCGTCGACCGGGACGACGCGACCGCCGTAGCGCACGATCGCGTCGACGCGCGAGCCGTCGCGGTACGTGTACTGGACCTCGTAGGCGCTCGCCGGCAGGCAATCCTGCAGAAGCCGCTCGAGCATCAGCTCGCCGAACCCACCACGCGGCTTCGGCGCGCGGAGCAGATCCTGGAGGGAGCCGATGTCCTTCGCGAGCTCGCCGATGCGGGCGCTCTGCTCGCCCAGCGCGCCGAGCTGCCGCGACAGATCCGAGAGCGCGCGCTGCGTGGACGTCGTCTGGGTCGCGAGCTGCTGCTCGGTCGCGCCGAGCGTTCGCTGGAGCTCGGCGCGCATCTCGGCGATGGCGGACGCGGTGCCGCTCCGCAGCTCGTCGACGCTGGCGCGGAGGAGCTCCATCACCGGCGCCGCGTCCGTCGCCGGCAGGGCCGCGTCCGGACGGCGCAGGGCCGCGACCGCCACCGCGGCCGCGCCGAGGATGAGCGCGGCGAGGATCAGCGCGATCGACGGATCCATCTTCTCCTCCTCTCCTCACTGAACATGCGTTCGATGCCACCCGAGTCTATGCGCGGCCCGTTCGGCTACACAACGCCGCGCGGCAGCGACGCGTCGCGGCCGCGGCGGCCGCTCCCCCTCCCGCCGGGTCGTTCGTGAAATCAATTATGGATGCAACCCGCCGTCCGAGCCCGGACGCCCATGGGGGGCGGCGCCGCCCTACGTCATCATCGGCGTCGCTCTCACGACGGCGTCGCTCCTCTCCTTCTGCTTGTCCGGCTGCCCGCCCCTCGTGCCGGTGCCCATGGCGCTTTCGATCAGCGCGATCTTCCTGAGCGTCGCCGTCGACCTCTCGACAGCACTCCTCGCCGTCTTCAAGATGCTCGGGCTGGTCGCGGCGACCGTCGCCTCGTGATCGTCATCGTCGCTGCCGCGCTGGTCGTCGGCTTCGCTCTACCGGTGCGGCACCGGCGGCGTGCTTCCGCGCCGCACTCGGTTCGGTCCCCGCGGGCTGCCTCGGGGCCCGCCGCGCGAAGAAGCCGGTGCCCGCCGTCGTCCTCACTCGGCCACGCCGCGCTCGGGTTCGTGGCCTCGCAGGTCGCCATGGTGCCGCAGGCGCGCTCATCGCGCTGGAGCTCCATTCTCGGCTCCGCGGTCTGGTCGCTCGCCCAGCCGATCGGCGTGGTGATCACCAGCATCCTCACCGTGCGCGCGCCACGCCTCCTGCCTGTATCTGCACAAATGCACCGGCGGGCCAAGGAGCCCAGCGCCCAGAGAGCTCGGCGTCATGGAAGCTCGAATTTGGCCGGCCGCGCCCGCGATGCGCGCGCCACGATGAGCCTCGCGGACGAGGCTGCGGTCACGGTCTACGCACGCTGTCGGGACTCCGCGCGCGCCGTTCTCGCAGTCGCGGACCGGCTGTTCTATAGATCGATCTGCATCCATAATTGGATGCGGTATCTGCACAGATACAGAAAGCCGGCTGCGAGAGTCCACTAGTCGCGAACGGTCAATGAGCTCGGACAGATCTGGTGATAGGGGCATTCGCGGCAGGTGCGAACCCCCTTCGCCGGCGCGGCGGTGAAGTCCCGCGCCCGGATGCGCGCGGCGGCGGCGACGATCCACGCGCGCACCGCGCTCACGCTGTCGTCGGTCGGCACGACCGCGCCCCGCTCCCCGGTCTCGAGGAAGTGAAGGACGACGCTCGCGGGACGCTGTCCATACATCCGCTCGTGGGCGAGCGCGTAGAGCCGGAGCTGGAAGCTCTCCTGCGCGGTGCGCTGCGGCTTGTCACTCCCCTCCTCGATCGCGGTGGACTTGTAGTCGATCACCGTCGCGCCTTCCGGCCCGCTGTCGACGCGATCCCATCGACCGACAACGCGGTCGCGTCCGAGCATGAACGAGAAGCGCTGCTCGACGAGCTCCGGCGCAGGCCGCGACCGCTCCTGCTCGTCGAAGCGACGCAGTGCCTCCAGGCCCGCCTGGAACCGCTCGGTCTCGTGCTCCGGGCTGATGAAGCCCTCCGCCAGCCAGGCGGCACGGAACGTCGCCTGAAGATCGCGCAGCGTCGGGCGCTCGCCGTCGCGCTTGCGGCGGAGGTACTCCCGCACCGCCTCGTGGAGCGCGAGGCCGTACGTCATCTGCGGCGTCGGCAGCACCGGGATCTGGAGCACGTGCTTGAAGCGGTAGAGGAGCGGGCAGCGCTTGTAGTCGTCGATGTCGGAGTAGGACACGGTCAGCACGTCGTCCGGTCCGAGGGCCGGGAGCGGCGCGTCGGCCTCGGGCGGCGCGACCTGGAAGCGCCGCAGCTCCTCGTACGCCGCGAGTCGCGCGGAGAGCCGCTCGGGCTGGCGGCCGAGGGCCTCCCCCACGAAGCGGCTCGGCCGGTGCGCACGGGTGCCGCCGTAGTCGACGGCGTTGGTGAAGAAGAAGGAGTCCTTCGCGCGCGTCATGGCCACGTAGGCGAGACGCCGCTCCTCCGCGATGTGCGTGTCGCGCGACGGAGGCGGCGACTTCGCGAGGGCCGCCGGGAGCGGCAGCTCGTCGCCGCGCGCCGACCCCGGGATCCGCTCGTCGGTCGCGTGGACCAGGAACACGACGCCGAACTCGAGCCCCTTCGCCTTGTGGATGGAGAGCACGTTCACGCGCTCCGCCGACGCCTCGAAGTCGGCGGCGACCGGGTCGTCGCCGGCCTCGCGGAGGAGCTCGAGGTGCGGGACGAAGAACGACGCCCGGTCCGTCCGCAGCGTCCGGGCCGCGGAGTGCACGAGCCGGAAGAACTTCGCGACGTTCTGCCCCTGCTCCTCCGCGAGCGCGGACTCCGGCTCGAGGTACTGCGCGAGGAGCTTCGAGCGCTCGAGGAACTCGTACAGGAGCTCGGCAGTCGTGAGCTCCGTCGCGCGGCCGGCGTAGTACGTGAGGTCCTCCACCAGCCGCTTCGCCGACGCCACGGCCTCGTCGCTGAACGCGCCGTCCGAGGCGGCGATCTCCTCGAACACGTCGCGGAGTGGCTTCTGGCGGCGGCCGCTCGCCTCGGTGGCCCGCGCGAGCTCGACCGGCGGGAACCCGTAGAGCGCGGACACCGCGAGGCTGTAGACGTGGCGGGAGTCCGAGGGCAGCGCGACGGCGGAGAGGAACGAGATGAGCAGCCGGATCTCCGGCCGCTCGTAGAGCTGGCCCCCACCCGAGAAGTGCGCGGGGATCTGGCGGCGGGCGAGCGCGTTGAGGAACAGCGTCGCGTCGGCGTTGTTGCGGACGAGGATCGCGAAGTCGCCGTAGCGCCGCTGCCGCACGAGGGCCTCGCGCGCGATGAGGTTCGCGACTTCCTCGGCCTCGTCGGCGCCGCTCACGTACTGGAGGTGGTCGACCTCGACGCCGTCGCCCGGCGGCCGGCCCCTGAGGTGCTTGTCGACCGCGAGGCGCGTCTCGAGCCGATCAGGATTGTGCTGGATGAGCCGGTAGGCGGCGTCGAGGATGCCCTGCGACGAGCGCCGGTTCCGCACCAGCGTGACGATCTTCGCATCCGGATAGGCCTCGCGGAAGGCGTCGAAGTTCCCGAGCGTCGCGCCCCGCCAGGCGAAGATGGATTGGTCGTCGTCGCCGACGGCGGTGATGTTCCGGTGCGGCGCGACGAGCTCGCGCAGCAGCGTGAACTGCGCGGCGTTGGTGTCCTGGAACTCGTCCACCAGCACGTAGCGGTACCGGCCCTGGAGGCGTCGCGCGGCGGCGGGGTGCTCGCGCAGCAGTCGCAGGCAGAGGGCGATCTGGTCGCCGAAGTCGATGACGCCCGCCTTCTCCTTCAGTCGCGTGTACGCCTCGTAGACCGCCGCGAGCTCCTCCTGCGCGTCCGCGTCGTCGGCGCGGACGTCCGCGTCGATCGCATCACCCGCCTCGGCTCGGAGCCGTGCGGCGTAGGCGCGGTACTGCTCGGGGGACACGTCCTCGTCGCGCGCGCGGCCGAAGAGATCGAGCAGCGCGCGGACGTAGCGAAGCGGGTCGCCGGCGGGCCTGTATCTGCGCAGAGGCAGGTCGTCGTACAGGTGGTCGCGCACGAAGATGACCTGCTCCGCTGCCGAGAGCACGCGCAGCTCGCCGCTGCGGCCGAGCTCGAGCGCGAACTCGCGGAACACCTCATCGCCAAAGCCGTGGAACGTCTTGATGGCGGCGTCGTTGAGCCCGAGCGGCGTGTTGAGGTCGACCCGCTCCTGCATCTGGGCCGCGGCCTTCTCGGTGAAGGTGACGGCGAGGATCTCGTGCGGCTTCGCCTGGGCGGTCGCGATGAGATGCACGATCCGCGCGGTGAGGACGTGGGTCTTCCCGGTGCCGGCGCCGGCGACCACCAGCAGCGGACCGGTCCCGTGCTCCACCGCGCGGCGCTGCTCGTCGGTGAGGGTCGCGAGGATGTCTGGGCGCGGGACCTCGCCGAGCGGGAACTCGAGCTGCTCGGTCACGGACCGGGCTGAGGAAGCGGTTCGACCATCCGTTCTATGTTCTCACGGAGCCGCGCCAAGGGCGGGCGCCGGTCCGGACGCGAGCGCGGAAGCGGTGATAGGAGGCGAGTCGATCGAGCCGCCCCGCGTGGAAAGGGCTCCGGCCGACTCGCCCCTCCGTCACTGCAGGCTTTCCGCCAGTGCGACGAGCGTCCGCACTGACGGACCCTGGGGCCCCCGGGGCGCGTAGGGCCGGTCGCGATCCGACCAGTCGACCCCGGCGATGTCGAGATGCGCCCACTCCGTCCCGTCCTCGACCGCCGCCTCGAGGAACGCCGCGGCCTTGATGGCGCCACCCTCGCGGCCGGCGCTGTTCCGGATGTCGGCGACCTCGCCCTTGATCTCGTCGCGGTACTCGGCGGTGAGCGGCATCGGCCAGACCCGGTCCCCCGCCTCGCCCGCGACGCGCTGGACCGTATCGACGAACGACCGCGGCGAGCCGAAGAGACCGATGAAGTACGGACCCACGGCGACGGCGATCGCGCCGGTGAGCGTGGCGACGTCGACGACGCGGCGCGCGCCCTCGCGCTGCGCGTAGGTGATGCCGTCGATGAGCACGAGCCGACCCTCGGCGTCGGTGTTGATCACCTCGACGGTCTTGCCGCTCATGCTCGTGAACACGTCGCCCGGCTTGGTCGCACCGCCGCCGGGAAGGTTCTCGGTGCACGGCGCGACCGCGAGCACGTTCACGGCGAGGCCGAGCTTCGCGACCGCGCCGATCGCGGCGATGACCGACGCCGCGCCGGTCATGTCGGCCTTCATGTGATGCATGTTGTCGGCGGGCTTGATCGAGATGCCGCCGGAGTCGAAGGTGATGCCCTTCCCCACGAACGCGACGTCGTAGCCCTTCGCGCCCTTCCGCCCGCGGTAGCGCATGACGATGAAGCGCGGCTCCTCGTGGCTGCCCTGCGCGACGGAGAGGTAGCTGCCCATGCCGAGCGCGCGGCACCTGTCACGATCGAGGATCTCGATGTCCAGGCCGTTGTCCTTCGCGAGCGCCTTCGCCTCGTTCGCCAGGAGCGTCGGCGTCATCTTGTTCGCTGGCTCGTTCGCGAGGCGTCGCTGCAGGTTCACCGCCTCTCCGACGGCCTGGCCGCGCGCGATGGCCTTCGTCTGCGGCTTCCCCGTCACGAGCAGAACGGAGTCGATCGGCGCCACGCGCCGCTCCTCCTCGTTCGTGCGATGGACCTCGGGACGCCACGTCGCGTAGATCGCGCCCTCGACCACGGCGCCCGCGGCGCGGTCCTCCGCGAGCCCGCCGGCCGGTAGGACGATCGCGACCTTCTTCGCGTTGGAGCGCCAGAGCGACTTCACGCCGGCGGCGGCGAAGTTGCGCGCGCGCTCGGTGTCGAGCTCGTCGGCGCGGCCGATGCCGACGACGACGATGCGCGGCTCGGCGTGATGCGTCGTGACGCCGTACAGGCGGCCGGCCCCGGTCTCGGCCTTGGCGATCCGGTCGACGACGGTGCGCACGCCGCGCGACAGACCCGCGGGCGCGGACCCGTCGCTCGCGAGCGGGACGATGACGGCATCGACCCGGCCCACGGCGGCGGGACGAACGGCACGGAACTTCATGGACCTTCCTCCTGACGACGTGTGAGCGCGTTGATCCGGGCGCGAGCGGCCTCGGGAGCGATCACGAGGATGCGGTCGTCCCCCTGCCGACGCGTCACGCCGTGATCGTCGAGGAATTGTAGGAGAGGCAGCACGTGCTTCCGGCTCGTGCCCATGAGGTCGCGCGCGCGGGACACCGTGATCGTGCGCGCGCCCTCGAGCTCGGAGACGACGGCTCCCGCGAACCGCGCGACGGCGTCCGGGAGGAACACCGCCTCGGTGCCGACGCGGATGAGCTCGCGACGCTCCGCGAGCGCCGCGATGACCTCGCGGTCCAGCCCGTACGCGTCCTCGAGCTCCGCCGGGGAGGGCGGATGCGACGGATCGCGCGCGAGCGCCTCGCGCGCGCGGGCCCACGCCGTCTCCTGGGACGCGTCCAGGCGTGGCACGTGCCCGGGGATGGCGAGCGACGCGCCACGGTCGACGATGCGGCCGTCCGCGGCGAGACGCGCGACGAGCGCGGCGAAGCGCTTCGGCGCGAGCCCCACCCCGGTGCGCGCTTCCTCGCGCGGAGCGCCGGCGCGCAGCGGCGAGCGGCGATGCGCCTGCTCGCAGATCCGCACGACGTGGGTCGCGAAGGCCTCGAAGGCCTCGCGCGAGACGAGAGCGTCCGCGAGCTGGACGATCGCGCCCGACGCGAGGCCGTCGCGGACCGCCGCATCGCGCTCGGCCGCGTCGAGCCCGCTGCGCTCGCCCGCCTCGGCCGCGGTGCGCGGAGCGTCGAGGGAGGCGACCAGACGCGCGAGCGGCGACGGCGCGGCACGCCGCTCGAGCGCGGCGACCGCATCGGCGCGCCGTCGGGCGCGCTCGGGCGCCGCGTCGGCGATGACCCCGCCGCCGAGCGTCTCCGAGGGCGAGGGCCGGCGGATCACCACGCGGTCCCCCACCGCGACGGCCAGCGGCGTCGCGCAGCGGAGCTGCGCCCAGCCGGAGCCGCCCGGCAGGATCGCGTCGCCCTCGAGCAGCGCCACGCGCGCCATGACCTCGGCGGTGCCGGCGTGGACCTTCACCTCCTCGTCGTGGACGAGCGCGTCGCTCGCCTCGGGAAGGATCCGAAGGCGCAGCGCGATGACGCCGGTCGGCGCGAGCGTGCCGGGCCGCGCGAGCACCATGCCGCGCTCCACCGCGTCCCTGTCCACCCCGGCGAGATTCGCGGCGACGCGGCTGCCGGGTATCGCGCGCTCGATCGCGCGGCGATGCGTCTGCAGCCCGCGGATGCGCGCCCGCGCGCCGCCGGGCACGAGCTCCACCTCGTCGCCGACCCGGAGCGCGCCGTCGATCAGCGTGCCCGTCACGACGGTGCCGAAGCCCGCCATCGTGAACGCGCGGTCGACGGGAAGTCGCGGGCGACCGGTCTCGCGGCGCGGCGGCGCGTCGCCAAGGACGCGCTCGAGCGTCGACGTGAGCTCGGCGAGACCCGTCCCTGCCGCGGCGGACACCTCGACCATCGGCGCGTCCGCGAGCGGCGTTCCCGCGAGCGCGGTCCGTACCTCGCCGCGGACGAGCTCCGCCCATTCGTCGTCGATGAGATCGCGCTTCGCCAGCGCGACGACGCCACGCTGGATGCCGAGGAGCGAGAGGATCGCGAGGTGTTCGCGCGTCTGCGGCCGCACGCCCTCATCGCACGCGATGACCAGCACGACCGCGTCGATGCTGCCGACGCCGGCGAGCATGTTGCGGATGAAGTCCTGATGGCCGGGGACGTCGACGAAGCCGACGTCCGTGCCGTTCGGCGTGGTCAGCCACGCGAATCCGAGATCGATGGTCATGCCGCGCTCGCGCTCTTCGCGCAGCCGATCGGGATCGATGCCCGTGAGCGCCCTGATGAGCGTCGACTTCCCGTGATCGACGTGGCCCGCCGTCCCGACGACGCGCACGGTCTGCGGCGCGGACGTCACGGTCCGGCGCCGCCTCCCTGGACGTACGCCGAACACGCCGCGAAGAGCTGCGGGACGACGACGAACGCGAGGAACAGCAGCCCCGCGATCCAGAGGCCGAGGAAGATGCCGGTCGCGCGCGGCGGAAGCGGCGACTCCTCCTTGCTCACCGACGAAGGGCGATGCACTCGATCTCGACGCGGCTCCCGCGCGGCAGCGACCCGACCGGGACGGTCGAGCGCGCCGGGCGGTGCGCGCCGAAGCGCTCCTCATACGCCTCGTTCATCGCGGCGAACTCCGCGAGGTCGCTCAGGAAGACGGTCGTCTTCGTCACGCGGTCCAGGCCCGAGCCGGCCGCTTCCAGGACGGCCGCGAGGTTGTCGAGCGCGCGGCGCGTCTGCTCGCGGATGTCGCCGCTCGCGATCTCACCCGTCTTCGGGTCGAGCGCGATCTGCCCCGCGCAGAAGACGAGGTCTCCAGCCACGATGGCCTGGCTGTACGGACCGATCGCCTTCGGCGCTCCCTCGGTGCTGATGGTACGAAGCTCCTGTCCCACGGTGGTCACTCCTTCATCGACGCGGTGTGACGAGCGCCGTCGCCACGGTGCTCACCAGAACAGCATCATCCTCCGGAAGGATCGAGCGCACATCGAGCGCGACACGCCCATCGACGATGCGCGAGACGACCGCGGGGCGGGCGGCGCGCAGCCGCGCGGAGATCGCCGCGGCCCCGCCGAGCGAGGCATCGAGCGCGACGGCGCGGGAGGGCTGCGTCTCCTCGGGAAGCGCGCCGCCGCCCACGGTGGACTCGGTCTCGATCACCGCGCAGCGGACGCCCGCGTGGCCGAGACCGGCGGCGATGTGGCGCGCGCGCTTGGCGAGGGCGCCGGTGCTGGCGCCGATCATGCGCCAGACCGGGATCTCATCCGCGGCGCGGCCGTCGCGATACAGCTCGAGCGTCGCGACGAGCGCGGCGAGCGTGAGCTTGTCGGGGCGCACCGCGCGCATGAGCGGATGCGCGCGCAGCGCGGCGATACGCAGAGCGCGCCCGACCGCGATGCCGGCCTGCGGTCCCCCGAGCAGCTTGTCCCCGCTGAACGTGACGACGTCCGCGCCGGCGGCGACGGCCTCGGTCACGGTCTCCTCGCGCGCGAGACCGTAGCGCGACGTGTCGAGGAAGGTCCCGCTACCGAGGTCGTGGATGAACGCGATGCCGCGCTCGCGCGCGAGCGCGGCAAGGGATCGCTCCTCGGGCCGCGCGACGAAGCCCGTGACCTTGAAGTTGCTCGCGTGCACGCGAAGGATCGCGCCGGTCCGCTCGCTCGTCGCGGCCGCGTAGTCCGTCACGTAGGTCCGATTCGTGGTACCGACCTCGACGAGCTTCGCGCCGGAGCGGCGCAGGACGTCGGGGATGCGGAAGCCACCGCCGATCTCGACGAGCTCGCCGCGCGCGACGATGACCTCCTTGCGCGCCGCGAGAGCGGCGAGCGCCAGCAACACGGCCGCGGCGTTGTTGTTCGCGACGACCGCGTCCTCCGCGCCGGCGAGCTCGCGCAGGAGCGCACTCGCGTGTCCGTGGCGCTCGCCGCGCTTCCCGGCGACCAGGTCGTACTCGACGCTCACCGCGCCCGCCGCGTCGACGACCGCCGCGAGCGCGGCGGGCGCGAGCGGCGCGCGGCCGAGGTTCGTCTGAAGGACGACGCCGGTCGCGTTCAGCACGCGCCGCAGCGAGCGCGCGTCGCGCGAGGCCAGCCGGTCGCGCGCCGCGCTCGCGACGTCGTCCGCGCTTTCGAACGACGACCGGCGCGCGCGCGCCTCGGCGAGGACCTCGCGCACCGCGGCGACGAACCGGCCGCGCGGGACGTCCAGCGCTCCCGCGGCCCGCAACACCGCGTCGACCGACGGGAGCCGGCGGCGCGCGTCCGGGGTCATCGCGCGAGGACCGTGAGCGCGCGCGGACGGATGCGGACACGCAGCGCGTCCGCGCGGGATGGCTCGCCGTCCGCCTGCATCGGCTGCGGCTCGTCGAATTCCACGTCGAGCGCGGAGCCGCGGAACGACAGCACGGTGCGTCCGTCGACATGCGTGCCGCGGTACAGCTTGCCGAGCGCGACCAGCGACGCCCAGCGACCGAGATCGCCCGCGACGACGAGGTCGAGCTGTCCGTCGTCGAGCTTCGCGCCCGGCGCGACGTGCATGCCGCTCCCGAAGTGCGTGCCGTTCGCGGCGACGACGATGAGATGCTTCCCCTCTCGCGGCGCGCCGTCGATGCGGATGCGCATCGTGCGTGGACGATACGTCGCGATCGAGACGAGCGCGCCGACGAAGTACCCGAGGGTGGGTCCCACGACGCGCGCGCTCGCGAGGACGCGCTCGGCGACATGGCCATCGATCCCGGCACCCGCGGCGTTGATGAAGACGCGGCCGTTCACGTCGCCGACGTCGATGCGTCGCGTGCGCGCCTCGGCGAGGAACGCCGGGATCATCGAGCGCTTGCGCGGATAGCCGAGCGCGCGGGAGAAGTCGTTGCCGGAGCCGATCGGGAACAGACCGAGCGCCGCGTCGGTGCCGACCAGACCGTTCGCGACCTCGTTCGCGGTCCCGTCGCCGCCGACGGCGATCACGCGCGCGTAGCCGTCGTCGGCCGCGGCGCTCGCGAGCCGCGCGGCCTCGCCGGGACCGGGCGTCATGACGACGTCCGCGCGCAGCCCTGCCGTCACGAGGTCGGCGGCGAGCCGCGCGGCGATCCGGCGCCCCGTTCCCTTCCCCGCGACGGGATTCACGATCGCGAGTGCGCGCTCGCGCGTCATGCGGTCGGCGCGAGCGCCTTCCTGATGGCGTCCTGTTCCTCGTCGGACAGCGGATAGCGCGAGCGTCCGGACTGGATCGGCTTCGCGAACACGCGCGTCTCGGTCCGGCCATGGAGGCTCGAGACGACGAGGCCGTTGCCGCCCGAGTCGAGCAGCGCGATCGCGAAGGATTGATCGCCACCCGTGTCGGCGAAGGGGTTGTAGCGCACGATGCCGACCTTCTGGATGGCGCGCTGCGTGATCGCCTCGAGCTCGTGATGGAGCTTGTTGAGCGCGTCGATGCGCTCCGCGAGCCTGTCGATCCGCTCGAGCTGGCGCGAGAGGACCTCGTCGAGGCTGACCTGCTCGCCACCCGGCAGCACGCGGCGGAGCCGGCGGCGCAGCCGTGCCTCCGAGCGCTGGAGGAGCCCGACCCACACGAGGAGGATCGCGACGGCAAGCGCGAGGCCGAGCACGAGCAGCGAGAGCGTCCGCGCGTCGAAGGTCACCGCGCGGACGATACCCGGAACGCTATGCTTGGGCCTCCGATGGCGAGGAGACACCGCACCCGAACACGCACGCGCCGCGGCATCGAGACCGCGAGGCGTGCGCCCGCCCCCGTCCGCCCGGAGCGCGACGAGGCGCCGCCGCCGCGCGCCGCCGCGCACCGTCCCCCGCGGGGCAGCCGCACAGGCTACTCGCGCGCCGCGGGAGCGCCGTCCGCCTCGCTCGAGCGGGCAGCGGCCATGGAGCGCGCCTACGTCCAGAAGGACTTCCGCCGTGTCGGCATCGTGGTGGCGATCGCGCTCCTCATCCTCGTGGTGAGCGGAATCGTGGAGAGCGCCGTCATCAAGTAGCGCCGCTAGACTTGTCGCTGCGGGCTCGTGGCTCAGTGGTTAGAGCACTCGGTTCACATCCGAGGGGTCGCAGGTTCGAATCCCGCCGAGCCCACGGTGCCGCACCCCCTTTGGGGGCGGCCTGGCGCCGGGCGCGTGTCTCGCTCGAAACACTCCCGCGAGCACCTGATGCCCGTCCGTCCTGACGTTCCCGAGCTCGCGGTCGTGACTCTCGCTCGACCCGCGCCCAGCGCTTTCCGGCCGTCTCGCCGGCCTCGGCTACCAGCTCCCGCCGCCGCCACCGCCGGCTCCCCCGCCTCCGCCGAAGCCGCTCGCGCCGCTGCCGCCGGGGGTCGAGGCGATCGCGGTCGAGACCTGCTCCGAGAGCGAGGAGAGATCCCGCGACAGATCCATCGCGGTGAAGGCCGCGAGGTTCCCGCTGTACCAGCTCGCGGCGACCTCCTTCAGGTCGATGCCCTCGAAGGCCTTCGCCCACTGGTCGACGCAGCGGAACACGATGGCGTACGGCAGGTACTCGGCGAAGATGTGTTCCCTCTCCGCGAAGCGCTGACGATCCTTCTCCGCGACCTGCATGTACGCGGCAGGCACTGTGCGGTCCCGCATTTCGCCGTCGAGCCCGCGAAGACGACGTAGCACGCCGTCTGCGACGGTGCCTCGGGCGCGCGCACCGTCGCCGAGGAGCGCAGGATCGGCACCGCCCAGTCGCCGCCGGTGACGTTCCAGAAGAGCTCGTCGCGATCGCTGAAGGCGTTGAGCACGCGCCGCGCGGCGTACGCGATGCGGTAGGCCTGCTTCCCGGTCACCGTCCGGTCCGCGTCGCCGATCTTGATCTCGACGAACGCGTCGCGCGTCGACGTCTCGTAGTGCCACGGCCGTCCGCGCGCATCGGTGACCGAAAGCACCTGCAGCTCGTACACACGGATCTTCCGCTTCTCGCTCGGCCAGTCGTACTTGACCGGTACGTCGCGGAAGATGCCGTGCTTCTCGAGCGCGCCGAAGTCCACGTCGAGGGCCTCGTTCACGAGGATGCGGCCATCGCTCTGGATCTCGATCTGCGCGTCGAAGCTCGCGATGGTCCAGCCGCCGTCGCCCGCGGCCCGCGCCGAGGTCGTCGCCGCGACCGGCAGCGAGACGCAGAGGACGAGGAGCGCGACGCCCTGGACCCGCGCCCGGCGGCGCGTCACCGGTTCCCGAGGGCGAGGCTCGGCGCCGTGGTGAGCTTCAGCACGTCGAGGTCCGTGCGCCGCAGCCGCTCGGCGAGCACGACGGCGATGTTCCGTACGAGGCGGTAGCCGAGCGCGGCGTCCCGCGGAACGAGCCTGTCGAAGTCCTGCCGGCGCAGCTCGAGGAGCTCGCGGTCGCCGCCCGTCGTGATCGTCGCCGAGCGTTCGAGGTCCGAGAGAAGGCCCGTCTCGCCGGAGAACTGCGGCACCGCGAGAGGCACGAGCACCTTCTGGCGCGCCGCGTCCGCGGGAGCCTGCGCGGCGAGGCCGAGCCGCTTCGTGGTGCCGACCGACCCGGCCGTCAGCACGTACAGCGAGCTCGAGCGCTCGCCCTCTCCGACGATCGCGACGCCGCCCGAGACGCGGCGGCGGACGAGGACGGCGGAGACGGCGTCGAGCTGCGCGTCGCTGCGGCCCTGGAGGATCGGGAGCCGCCGCAGGACATCGGGCGTCACGAGGCGCTCCGCGGGATGCCGACGATCGCGTCCTTCGGACCCACCTCGTCGCTGTCCGGCGGGTTCACGATCGCCTTCGTACCGCCGGCCTCGTAGCGCAGGAGCTCGCGACCGGCCTCGCTGAGCTGCTCCCTGATGAAGCGATCGACCATCGAGCTGTCGTCCGACAGCAGCTCTTCCAGCGTGAGCCGGCGGTCCTCGTGGACGACGGCGGTCGCCTGGAAGCCGTCCCTGGCGCGCGAAGCGCGCCGCCGACCTCGCCGGAGGTCTTGCCCACGAGGTCGGACGGCACCGTCACGCGGCGGAGCTCCGTTCCGGAGAGCGACAGCAGCGGCCGCGCGACCCGCGAGATCCCCGGCGCGACGGCCGCGGACGAGAGCGGGAAGCCGTTGCACTCGCCGCTGATGATGATGTCGCCCGCGCCCGCGCGGCGGAGATGCGGCTCGCTCTTGTCGTCGAGCGCCTCGACGGTGACGTGCAGCTCCGGCTTAACGCTCTTCAGCGTGAGCGTGACGAGGATGCCGCGCTCGCCCGACGCGTTCGCCGCCGCGCGCGAGGTGCCGGCCACCACGATCGCGGCGCGCGCTTCGCGCACGTTGGCGCGGGCGAGCACGACCTCCGAGGCTGCGTCGCCGCGGACGAAGCGCGCCGCGCGGCCCCCCAGCCGCACACGAGCAGGTGGTCCTTCAGCTTCAGCGTCTCCAACCCTCGCTGCTTCTTGATGCGCTGCGCGACGAGGACGGATGCCACGGTCGCGGTGACCACGGACAGCACGGCGAGCCCGCCGAACATGAGCATCGCCTCGACGACGCGCCCGGCCGGCGTCGCCGGAACGACGTCGCCGTATCCGGGTCGACGTCATGGCGACGACGGCACGCCAGAGCGCGTCGCCGATGCCGTGGATCCGGCCGCTCTGGCCGCCCTCGATGGCGGTCTCCAATGCCGCGCCGGCGAGCAGGATCCCGAACGCGATGAGCGCGATCCGCGGGAGGTCTCCCGACGCAGACGCGTCCACGCATCGGCGACCACGCGCGAAGTATGGCCGAAGGAGCGAGCGCTCGGCGTCCCTCGGCGAGCGCCGGCCGCGCTCCTAGCGGATGACCACAGAGCTCGCGCCGGCCGTGAGCCGCACGGTCACGCGATCCTTCGCGTTCGCGTATCCCGCGGTCTCGGCGCCCGCCACGCGCGCGTTCTCGCTCCGCACGGAGAGGAGCGCGCCGCCGGTGTTCACGCGGGCCTCGACGCCGTCCGGGATCTCGATGATCACGCTCGACGCGCCCGCGCTGACCGTGATCGGCACGTCGCCGGATCCCTTCGGCAGCACGAGTCGCAGGGACGCGACCCCGACGTTGACGCGCGCATCGCTGATCCTGGTGTCGCGTAGATCGACGACGAAATCGCCCGCGCCGGCACTGACGTCGAGCGACGTCGCGACGTCGTTCGCGATCTTCGCGTCCACGTGCACGGGGATCGTGGGTCCGAACCGCCCGCCGTGATCCGATTGGTCGATCCGGACGTCGACCCGGTCGACGCCGGCGGTCCGCGCGGCGAGCTGCGGCTGGTCGCTCGCGACCTCGACGAGGTCGGAGGCGCCGCCGCTCACGGTGAACGAGCCCGCGCCGCCGCTCAGGTGGAGCGTGAGGCTCTGCGCGGCGCCGCGCGGGACGGTCACCTGGCTCTGACCGGGCCCGCTCGTGCCGCCGGAGACGAGCCACCGCGGATAGACCGGCTGGGCCGCGACGAGCGCGAGACCCGCTGCGATGACCGCGACGTCGATCGCGAGCGCCGCGAGAGGCCGGCGGCGGCCGACGGCGATGTCGATGCCTGCGAGGATGAGGAGGAGCGGCCAGAGGCTGATGAGCGCGAGGGCCGAGACGGGGCCGATGAGTCCGAAGTTCGCGAGCAGGAAGACGAGCCCGATCGCGATGAGGAGCACCGGCCAGAAGAGTCCCCGCCGCGGTGTCATCGCCGCACCCGCTGCGCGAGGAGGAGCACGCCCGCGCCGACGAGGACGAGCGGCCAGACGAGATCCCAGCGCACGATGCGGAAGGCGCCGAGGTTCGCGAGCAGGAACACGACCCCGAGCGCGACGAGGAGGTAGCCGAACGTCGCGCGGCGGCGGTCGGCGGCCTCTGGATCGGGCGGCGGCGGCTCGCTGGCCGGGGCGGACGCCGGGGGCGTGTACGACGCGCCCTGGACGAACGGCTGCGGGTGTCCGGGCTGGGGCATGAGCACGAGGAGCACGAGGTAGCCGAGGACGGCCAGGCCGGCGGTGAGCACGGCGGCGACGGCGAAGAAGACGCGCACGAGCGTGGCGTCGATCTGCAGGTACTCGGCGATCCCGCCACAGACCCCGCCGATGACCTTGTTCGTCGTGCTGCGCTCAAGACGCGTGGGCATGGGCGTGTTCCTTTCTTTCGCGGAGCTCGTGGGCGATCGCGACGCCGAGCGCCGCGAGCAGGCTGAGGGGCACGGCCGGCTGTGCCGCGATCTCGGCCGCGGGCACGAGGAGCGTGGCGACGGCGATGAGCGCGTCCAGGAGGAGCCCGCCGAGGCGCTCGACGATGTCCGGACCGCGCGCGGCGATCGCGGACCACACCGCCGCGCTGGCGAGGCCCGTCGAGGCCGCCACCGCGAACGCGACGACCAGCGCGCTCCGCGACGGGCGCTCGGCCGGCGCCAGCGCGGCGATCGCGAGCCGAGCGAATCGCGGGGCGCGCTCGTCGACGTCGAGGCGGAGCGCGCGCCGCAGGACCGTCTCCTCGATGAGCCCGTCGCGGCCGGTCATGACTTCCCCTCCAGAGCGGCACGCAGCATCGCGCGTGCGCGGAGCAGCCGCACCCCGACCGTCGAGGCCGGCCGCGCGGTCACCAGGGCGATCTCGCCGATCGAGAGGTCGCTGAAGTAGCGAAGCACGACGGGCACGCGGTAGAGCTCGGGGAGCGCCGCGACGGCCCGGCGCACGCGCTCGCGCTCCTCGCGCGCGACGGCGCCTTCGTCCGGCGGCGGGGCGTGGTCGGCGAACTCGAGCGCTTCCTCCTCGCTCGTCCGACGCCGCCGCTCACGCGTGCGCTCGCGACCGATCGAAACGGCTTCGTTCGCGGCGATGCGAAGAAGCCAGTGGCGCACCGGACGGGCCTGGTCGTAGCTGGACCACGATCGGAACGCCTTGAGGAGCGCCCGGCTGGTCGCGTCCATGGCCGCGTCGCGGTCGCCCAGGATGCGCAGGGCCACGCCGAAGAGCTCGTCCTGGTGGTCGCGGATCGCGTCGTCGAACGTCACCCGCTCGGCCCGCGCGAAGGCGCGCGGCAGCGCCGAGAAGCTCGCGAGCACCGCCATCCTCCCGTGTACGCCTGACCGCCGCGGGCTATTTCACCAGGCGCGCGAGGCGGACCTCGGCCGAGGCCGGCAGGCTCAGGAGCTTGGTCCGCCCGCCGCTCCCCCGCTCGATGCGGACCTCGCCGGGCGCGAGGTCGAGCGCCCGCGCGAGGAGCGCCGCGACGGCGTGGTTCGCCTTTCCCTCGACCGGCGGTGCCGTGACGCGGACGAGCAGCGTGCCCTCGCGCTCTCCCGCGATCGCGTCCCTCGCCGCACGCGGCGTGACCCGCACGCGGACCGTGACGCGACTCCGGGCGCGCCGCAGCACGAGCATTCGCTAGAAGCCGGGCGGCAGCACGCGGAGCGCGATGCTCTCGAGGATCTGGATCGCGACGAGCGCGATGAACGGCGAGAAGTCGATGCCGCCCAGGTACGGCAGCGCGCGCCGTATCGGCGAGAGGATCGGCTCGGTCACGCTCCAGACGAAGTCGCCGAGGCCCCACGGCAGCCGCGCCGGGACCCAGGAGAGGAGGACGCGGACGATGATGAGGAGCTGCAGCGCCTGCGCGAGCACGTTGATGAACGCCTCGAGGAAGACGCTGAGCAGTGCCACGTTACTTCGGAAGGTCGAGGCGGTAGCGCGAGGGCGTCGGCCCCGTCTGGCCCTGATAGCTCGAGCCGAGCTCGGGCGAGCCGTACGGCCGCTCGGCGCGCGTCGACAGCGGGAAGAAGGAGAGCTGGCCCACGCGCATCCCCGGGTACAGCGTGATCGGGATCGTGTTCACGTTGCTGAGCTCGAGCGTGATGTGCCCGTCCCAGGCCGGGTCGATGAAGCCCGCGGTGCTGTGGATGAGGAGGCCGAGGCGGCCGAGGCTGGACTTCCCCTCGACCCGGGAGACGAGGTCGTCGGCCAGGCGGATGCGCTCGCGCGTCGAGCCGAGGACGAACTCACCGGGATGCAGGATGAACGCGGTGCCGCGATCCACCTCGACGAGCTCGGTGATGTCGTCGAGCGGCTCCGCCAGATCGATGTACGGATGCCGGCTCGAGCGGAAGACGCGGAAGAAGCGATCGAGGCGGATGTCGACGCTCGCGGGCTGCACGCAGTCCGGGTCGAACGGATCGATGCCGATGCGACCCGACGCGACGGCCGCACGGATATCACGATCGGAGAGGACCACGACCACGGAGTATGGGGTCGTCGAGTCCGGCAAGCCCGAACACGGCGCGCCGGAGCTCCGGCCAGGTGCGCACGAGCCGGTCCGCCCCGGGGAGCGTCGTCTTCGCGTAGCCCCACCTGATCTGCAGCGCGCGCATCCCGGCGGCGCGCGCCATCTCGATGTCCGCGGGCGCGTCGCCCACGACGGCGCAGGCCGCGGGCAGCACGCCGAGGCGCTCCGCCGCCGCGAGCGCGAGATCGGGCGCGGGCTTGTGCCGGGTCACGGAGTCGCCCCCCAGATAGGCGTCGATCTCGCGCCTGATGCGCAGCCCGCGCAGGATCCGCTCGCAGTCCGCCGCGCGCTTGCCGGTGACCGTGGCCTGCAGCAGGCCCGCCCGATGGAACGCGCGCAGCGTCACACGCGCACCGCGGAAGAGCCGCGTCGCGGGGATGACCTCGCGCTCGTAGATCTCCCGGTACTCGCCGACGTATCCCTCGAGCACGTCGGGCGCGAGGTCCGGCCACGCGAGCGCGAAGATCGTCGAGAGCGGCAGTCCGGTCATCGCGCCGATCCGGTCGACGTCGAGCCGCGCTCCCCCGTGCGCCGCGATGATCCGGTTCGCGGTCTCGACGACGAAGGTCACGCTGTCGGTCAGCGTGCCGTCGAGATCCCAGAGCACCGCGCGCAGGCGCGGGCGAGTCTCAGCGACGGCGGCGTCGCGCCGGGCCGGCGGCCGCGACCGGCGTGGCGATCGGCAGCATCGTCTGCTCCGCGACCTTGCGGTCGCGCACCTCCTGCCGCAGACGGACGAGGCGCTCGAGCTCGTCGTAGAGCGCGTCGGTGTCCTGAAGGCCCGCGTACACGATCTTGAACCGCAGGTAGCTCATCGGATCGCTCTCCGCGAGACGCTCGAGGACCATCTCGCCGATCCGCTGCGACGCCACCTCGGAGGTCCCGCTCTGCTTGATCGTCGTCTCGAGATCGTCGATGAGGCGGTCGATCGCGTCGGAGGTGAGCTGCTTGGAGGCGGCCTTCCCGATGGCCGACGCGAGCTTGCGCCGGTCGAACTCCTGCCGCGTGCCGTCGCGCTTCAGCACCTGGATGCGCGCCGACTCGGAGCGCTCGCGCGTCGTGAACCGCTCGCCGCATTTGTCGCACGCGCGCCGCCGGCGGATGGACTCGCCGTCCTCCGCCTCGCGCGAATCGACCACGCGTGTGTCCGCGTGTCCGCAGGCTGGGCACCGCACGACCACAAGATACGGGAGCGCGGGCACTACATCTAGCGGCGCCGGAGAGGCCGCTCCCGGCCGGAGCGGCCTCTCACGACGAGACGACGCGCGCGGCTAGTGGAGGAAGCCCGCCACCCAGTCGAGGCTCCAGCTACGGTCGACGCGGAAGATGCCACCCGTACCGCCGCAGGTACTGTTGAGCCCGAAGGACGTCACCCCGGCGACGATCCTGGTGTTGCCGAGGAAGTTCGCTCCACCGGAGTCACCAAAGCACGTGCCGCCGGTGTTCGCGTTGTTCGAGAGCAGGAGCGCGAAGTCACCCACGATGCCGCCGTTGATCTGGATGAGATGCGGGTTCGCGACCATCCGGGTCTTCAGCGCGACGTCCTTCCAAGCCGCCGCCTCGGGGAAGCTCTTCTGCAGCCCATAGCCGACCGAGGTGAACGTGGTCTTGCTGTTCACCTTGAGCGAGTCGAGCTGGTCGAGGGTCGGAAGCAGCCCGTACTCCGACATCGCGACCGGCGCGTCGAGCACGACCAGGCCGAGGTCGCGGATGAAGAACGCGTTGGGGTCGTACTCCGGGTGTGTGTACGGGGTCCCCGCCGCCCCGCCGTTGCACGGGTAGCCGATACGGCCGGTCGCGCAGATGTTCGGTGGCGTGCCGCCCGTGCCACTGACGACGTTGTCGGCGAAGTAGATGACGGCCCGTGCCGCCGGCGCTTCGGTGCAGTGCCCCGCCGTCAAGAAGACGGTCGGCGACAGGAGCGTGCCGCTGCAGCGCCAGAGCGGCGTGTCGTCCGCGGCTTTCGCCACCATCAGTCCGACGTACGGGTGCGCACCGTTGTCGAGTGACCCATCAGTGATCGCGTATGCGGGGATCGAGCTCGCGAGCAGCGCGGCCATGATCGCGGCAAGGACGGCGAGTCGCTTGAGCACGGTTCCCTCCCTCCAGATCCCAGGCCCTCCCCGGGGACGGCGTCGCTACGGTACCCGTTTCGCTGAACGGGGACTGAATCAGCCTGGTGTCGGCCGTCGCGCGATCACGACCCTCGACACGTCGGGGCAGATGGCCGACGCGGCGCTCCACAGACGCGGCCCCGACGGAGCATCCGTGCGGTACCTCCGTTACGCGGCGCTCCGCCGCGAGCCTGACCTCCTACGCCATGCGGTCGCCGTCGAGATCCGCTGCCACGAGCAGGCGCTCTGGTCGGCGCGGCGGTGTGACGACGAGCCGCTCGCGGAGGCGACGCATCGTGCGCCGCGACGGCAGCGGCGAGCGCGCCGACGATCACCGCGCTCCGGCTCCGTCGGCCATGCCGCGAACGTTCCGCCGGCGGGACGGTCGGCAACCACGCGATCTCGTATCAGAAGAAACACCCCCGCTCTCCGCGTTTCAAAGAGCGAGGCGCACGGTCTCCGCCAGTCCTTGCCTCACGCGGACGAGCGTCCGCTCGTCGGACGTTCAGCGGCGGCGCAGGAAGCTCGGGACCTCCAGATCGTCCGGATCGAACTTCTTCTCCTCGGGTGCCGGCGCCGGCTTCGCCGCCACGGGCGCCGCGACCGGCGTCTGCTGGTGCTGCGGCTGGGCCGGACGCTCGGTCGGGCGCGACTCGATCTGACGCTTGTACATGGGCTGATCGATCCGCCGCAGCGGCCGGGCCTGGTCGAAGCCGGTCGCGATGACGCTGATCTTCACGTCGCTCTGCAACCGCTCGTCGATGACCGCGCCGAAGATGATGTTCGCCTCCGGGTCCGCCGCGGCGTGGATGATCTCCGCCGCCTCGTTGACCTCGAAGAGCGTGAGGTCCGGGCCGCCGGTGATCGTGAAGAGGACGCCGCGCGCGCCGTCGATGGACTGCTCGAGGAGCGGCGACATGATGGCCTGGCGTGCCGCGTCCGCGGCGCGCGTCTCGCCGCTTCCGTGACCGATGCCCATGAGGGCCGAGCCGGCGTTCGTCATGATCGTCTTCACGTCGGCGAAGTCGAGGTTGATGAGACCGGGCACGGTGATGAGGTCGCTGATGCCCTGCACGCCCTGGCGGAGGACGTCGTCGACGATGCGGAACGCGTCGGTCATCGTCGTGCGCTTTTCGACGACCTGCAGCAGCCGGTCGTTCGGGATCGTGATGAGCGTGTCCACCTTGTCGACGAGATCGTTGATGCCCTGCTCCGCGAGGAGGCGGCGCTTGCTGCCCTCGAACTGGAAGGGCTTCGTCACGACGGCGACCGTGAGCGCGCCGATGTCCTTCGCGATCTCGGCGATGATCGGCGCGGCCCCGGTCCCGGTGCCGCCACCCATGCCGGCGGTCACGAAGACCATGTCCGCCTCTTTGAGCGCCTCGTACAGCTTCTCGCTGTCGTCCTCGGCCGACTTGCGTCCGACGGACGGGTCCGCGCCCGCGCCAAGACCCTTCGTGATCTTGTCGCCGATGCGGATCTTGTGGGGGGCGTCGCTCATGAGGAGCGCTTGCGCGTCGGTGTTCACCGCGATGAACTCGACGCCCATGAGCTCGGCGCGGATCATCCGATTGACCGCGTTCGATCCGCCGCCGCCGACGCCGACGACCTTAATGAGCGCGAAATTCTCTATATCGCTTCGGAGGGGCATGGGTCAGCCTCCACACCGTTCCATGCCGCTGCCCCTCCCCTAGCGGTGCGCTCATGGAGTTTTCAGTTGTTCCCGCGAACTCTATACCCATCGGTCGAGAAGGGCGAGCCGCTGCGCGAAGCTCCGCGCGAGACGTCCGCGCGGAAGGAGCGCGGCGCGACCCGCGGCCCAGCGCGCGAGCGCGAGCGACGCGCGCTCCCGCCCTGCTAGGGCATGAGCCCCCGGAACAGCCTCGCGAGGCGATTGCCGACGTCGCCGGCGCGCCCGCTCGCGCGCTCCTCGTCGCCGGTCCAGTTCTTGGCGCCCCAGAGGAGCAGCCCGGACGACGCCGCGTAGGGCGGGGACGAGATCGAGTCGGTGAGGCCGCCGAGCCCGACCGGGGCGAGCACGCGCGCGCTCATCCCGAGCTGATCGCGGGCCGCCCGCGCCACGCCGGTCAGCAGCGCGCCGCCGCCGGTGAGCGCCAGGCCCGCCTGCAGGCGGTTGGTCGCTCCGGCGGCTTCGATCTCGCGCGCGATGTGGTCGAAGAGCTCGGCCGTCCGCGCCTCGATGATCTGGGCCACGTGACGGCGCGTGATCGGCCGCGGCGCTTCCTCGCCGATGGAGGTGATCTGGATCACCTCGTCGGGATCGACGTCGAGCGGCAGCGCCGTGCCCTGCTTGAGCTTGAGGCTCTCGGCGACGTCGGGCGTCACGCGGAGCACGAGGCCGAGGTCGCTCGTCACGCTGCGCGCGCCCATCGGGATGGTCGCGCAGTGGCTGATCGACCCGTCCTGGAAGATCGCGACGTCGGTGGTGTCCCCGCCGATGTCGACGAGCGCGACGCCGAGCTCGCGGTCCTCGTCCGAAAGGAGCGCCTCGGCCGTCGCGAGCGGGGCGAGGACCAGCTCGTCGATCTCGATCCCGGCGCGCTGCACGCACTTCGAGAGGTTCTGCACGCTCGTGGAGGACGCCGTCACGATGTGTGTCTCCACCTCGAGACGGACCGCGCTCATGCCGATCGGGTCGCGCACGCCCTCCTGGCCGTCCACGACGTAGCCGCGCGGGATGACGTGCAGGATCTCGCGGGTGTTCGGGATGGAGACGGCGCGCGCCGCCTCGATGGCGCGGATGGTGTCCTCGCGACCGACGTCGTGCTGCCGGCTGGAGACCGCGACCATCCCGCGAGAGTTCTGGGAGCCGATGTGGCTCCCGCTGATGCCGACGAAGGCGGAGCGGACCTTGAGCCCCGAGAGGCGCTCGGCGGCCTCGACCGCGGCGGCCACCGACTGGACGGTGCGGTCGATATCGACGACCACGCCCTTCTTCAGCCCGTCGGACGGCGCCTGGCCGATACCGATGACGTCGATGCCGTCGCCACGGGCGCCGACCTCGCCGATCAGGACGCAGACCTTCGTCGTCCCTATGTCGATCGCGACGAGCACGGTCTGGTCAGTCACGGACGACCTCGATTCCCGTTCTCTCCCTATCGCCCCACCTGCGTCCGCGGACTCAGGGGCAGTGGCCCCTGTGTAGCGAGCGGAGCTCGCGTCCCGGCGTCACTCCTAGAGGAAGTGGCGACGGATGACAGCGACATTCTGGAATATCCGCCACCCGAACGCGAAGAGGGCCACCAGGTACAGGTCGATCCCCAACCGGTCGCCCAGGAACGTGAGCCCGGCGGCGAGGAGGAAGTTCGTGTAGAAGCCGGACAGGAAGATGCGCGTGTCGAAGTGGCCCTCGAGCTCGGCGCGGTACGCCCCGAGCAGAGAATCGAGGGCGGCGAGGATGCCCACGGCCGTGTAGCGCGCCCACTCGATGGGAAGGTTGAACCGAAGCGCGAGTCCGAGGAGCACCCCGGCGACGAGGCCGAGGATCGGCAGGAACACGGGCTATTGCGGGCTGACGACGATGCGGTCGGCGCTGCGCACGTCGACGTAGTCTAGGCGGCGCTGCGGGTTGTCCCGCAGGTACCGCTTCGCGAGCGCGAGCTTCTCGTCGAACTGCTCCGGACCGCCGAAGCGGACTTCCCATCCCGAGCCGAAGCGCAGCACGAGCCCGACCGCGCCCGCGGTCATCACCACGCGCGGGGCGGTCGCGTCCGCGCGCAGCTCCCCCGGCGCGATCTTCGCGAGCCGCAGCGCGACCGCGACGAGCGCGGGGTCGATCCGCTCACCGGCCGTCCGCTGGCCCCGCTCGTCGGTGACGCGCAGATCCGGCGCCGCGGCCGGGTCGGCCGAGGGGAACAGGACGCCGTCGGCGTCGACGAACCACTCGAGGCCGTTCGACGCGATCCAGCGCCCGGCGGCCTCGCGCTCGACGAGCGTGACGCGGGCGCTCGAAGGGAGCGAGATCTCGACGCGCGCGTCGCGGACGGCCGCGAGGCCGCGAAGCCGCGTCCGGGCCTCGGCCGCGCTCGCGCCGAAGGTCGGCGCCTCGAGCAGGCCGCTCTGCGCGATCGCCTGGCCGACGCGCACGTGCCGCGCGCCGACGACGGTGACGGTCGCGATCGCCGGCGTCGACGCGAACGACAGCCACGCGAGCGAGAGGGCGCACGCGAGCGCGATCGTGCCCGTCACGAGACGGATCGGATCGGCGATGCGAAGCGCGGGCCGGCGCCGGGTCCGCGGCGCGCGGCCGCGCGACGAGCGGGTGCTCAGCGTCGGCGCCGGCGCGCGTCCTCGAGCGCCCATTCGACGAGCCGTGTGACGAGGTCGGCGAATGGGATGCCGGCGGCCCGCGCGGCCTTGGGGAGGAGGCTGTTCGCCGTCATGCCGGGGATCGTGTTCACCTCGAGGGCGACCATCCGATCCCCGGTCCAGACGAAGTCGGTGCGCGACATGCCGCGGCAGCCGAGGGCGTGGTGCGCCTGGACCGCGAGGGCCTGGGCGCGCCGCGCGACGGCGTCGGGGATGCGCGCGGGGACGATCTCCTCGCTCTCGCCGCTGTCGTACTTCGCCTTGTAGTCGAAGAACGCGCGCTTGGTGACGATCTCGATGACCGGGAGCGGCGTCGGCATGTCGTTGCCGATGACCGCGACCGTGAGCTCGCGGCCCGAGAGGTACTCCTCCACGAGCGCGCGCTCGTCGTGGCGGAGGGCCTCGGCGATGGCCGGCGCGAGCTCCGCGGGCGTGCGCACGATCGCGGCGCCCACGCTCGAGCCGCCGGCGACCGGCTTCACGAACGCGGGGAGGCCGACGGCGCGCGCGCGTTCGAGCTCCGCGCCCGCCGCCGCGGTGGCGACCGCGCCACGGGGCACGTCCAGCCCGGCCGCGGCGAGGACCGTCTTCGCCATGACCTTGTCCATCGCGAGCGCGGAGGCGAGGACGCCCGACCCCGTGTACGGGATGCCGAGCGTGTCGAGCAGGCCCTGGATGCGGCCATCCTCACCCCAGGTGCCGTGCAGCGCGATGAGGACGACGTCGAGCGGATCGTTCGCGTCGGTGATCGCGCGCGTCGCGGGCACGAGCGCCCGCGAGGCGGTCTCGATCTCGGCTTCGAGGCCCTTCGGGAGCTCGTGCGCCGGAGCCACGCGACCGCCGCCGCGCAGGAGCGCGTCCGCCTGGCCGCGCTGCTCGTCGGTGAGCGAGGGGTTGCGCACCATGAGCGCGAGCGGGTCGAGGAGCACGGCCTCGTACCTCGCGGCGTCGAGCGACCGCGCGATCTGCGCGCCGGTCGCCAGCGAGATGTCGCGTTCGGCGGACGCGCCGCCGGTGAGGATGCCGACCCGGATCTTCTTCATTTGATGCGCACTGCCGTCCGCCGGCTACCGGATGGCGCGGCGAGGTGTCCGCGTATCGAGCGGAGGGATGGGCCCCGCCGCCGCGGCCGCGCACACGCGTACCGTGGGCGGCGGGCCGATCCCGAAGCGAGAGGCGCGGGCGCCGACGCCGCGGCAGGACCCGGTGCCGGCGGACGGATGAGCATCACCATTCGCCGACCATCTCGACCTCGGGCACGAGATCGACGCCGAACTTCGACCTCACCTCGCGCTGGATCCGCTCCATCAGACGGCGAACGTCCCACGCGCTCGCGTCGCCGATGTTGACGATGAAGTTCGCGTGCTTGGTGCTCACCATCGCGCCGCCCTCCGTCGCGCCCTTGAGGCCCGCGGCCTCGATGAGCCGGCCGGCGTGGTCGCCCGGCGGGTTCCGGAAGATCGAGCCGGTGTTCGGCTGCGCGAGCGGCTGCGTGGCGATGCGCTCGTTCGCGATCTCCTTGATGCGCCGCACCGCGGCCGCGCGGTCGCCCGGCTCGCCGCGGAAGCGCGCGCGGAGGACGATGGTGGGCGTCCCCTGCAGCGCCGACGTCCGGTAGGCGAAGCCCAGCTCCGCGTTCGACGCGAGCCAGGTGCGTCCGTTCAGGTCCATGAGCTCCGCGTCCGCGAGCACGTCCTTGGTCTCCCTGCCGAAGGCGCCGGCGTTGCCGTGCACGGCGCCGCCCACGGTACCGGGGACGGTGGCCATCCATTCGAGCCCGACGATGCCGTCGCGCGCCGCGACGGCGGCGACGTGCGCGAGCGGCGTCCCCGAGGACGCCGTGATCGTCGTGCCGTCCACCGTCGTCTCGTTCCAATCGTTCTGCAGGACGACGCCCCGGAGGCCCGCGTCCGCGACGAGCAGGTTCGTGCCGCCGCCGAGCACGAACACCGGAAGCTCGTGCTCGCGCGCGACGGCGACCGCGCCCACGAGATCGCGCTCGCTCGTGACGCGCAAGAAGTACTCCGCCGGCCCGCCGATGCGGAGGCTGGTGTGCTTGGCGAGAGGCTCCGCGCGGGTGCCGAAGGGCCGCGACTTCATACCGGCGTCCGCAGGAGCTCGAGGACGCGCTCTCCCACCGGCCGCACGTCGCCTGCCCCCATGACGAGGACCGCCTCCCCGGGTCGCGCGAGCTCGGCCGCGAGATGCGCGGCGGTCTCCGCGTCCGGCGCGTAGCGTCCCCCGACCGCGGCCGCGAGGGCACGCGCCCGTCCGTGCGGATCGGCCGCTTCGCGCGCCGAGCGGAACGTCTCGACGATCACGACCGCCCGCGCGCGCCGCAGCACCGCGACGAACTCGTCGAAGAACGCGGCCAGCCGGCTCGGCGTGTGCGGCTGGAAGACCACGACCGCCCCCTCGCCGAAGGCGTCGATGCCGGCGGCGATCTCGGCGGGGTGGTGCGCGTAGTCGTCCACGACCCTGATGCCGCCGGCGGTGCCGAGCGGCTCGAGCCGCCGCTCGACGCCCGCGAAGGGAACGATGCCGTTCGCCGCGACCTCGACGAGCGGCGCGTCGAAACGGGACGCCACCAGGATGGCGGCGGCGGCGTTCAGGGCGTTGTGCCAGCCGGGGATCCGGAGCGTGAACGCGATCGGCGGCCGCGAGAGCTCGTAGGCGCGGTCGCCCCCGCCGGCGAGCCGCGCCGTCGCCGACTCGTGCCGCCCGTACGTCACGACGCGGGCGGAGTGCCGCCCCTCGGTCCAGGCGGCGAGCTCGCGCGCGCCCGCGTCGTCGGCGGAGGCGATGAGCGTGCCGCCGGACGGGATGGCCCGCGCGAACGAGCGGAACGCGTCGCGATAGGCCTCGCGGGTCGGGAAGATGTCGACGTGGTCGTGGTCGAGCGTCGTCACGACCGCGACCTCGGGGTGCAGCGCGAGGAAGGCGTTGTCGTATTCGTCGGCCTCGATCACGAACACGTCGGCCTTCCCCGCGTGCGCGTTGGTCCCGAGATCCCGGAGCACGGCCCCGCAGATGAGCGACGCGTCGATGCCGCCCGCCCGGAGCGCGGACCATGCGAGCGCGGTCGTGGTGGACTTCCCGTGGGTCCCCGCGACCGCCACGACGCGCTGACCTCTCGCCAGGAAGCGCCAGGCATCGTCGCGCTTCCAGACCGGTATCCCGCTCTCGAGCGCGGCGCGGACCTCCGGGTTTGCCTCCTGGTACGCGCTGGAGCGGATCACGACCTCCGCGCCCGGCACGTGCTCCGCGGCGAAGCGGTCGTGCACCGCCGCGCCGTCGCGCGCGAGCGCCTCGGCGAGCGGCCACGGTCCGGTGTCGGATCCGGTGACCGCGTGCCCGCGCGCGAGGAGGATGCGCGCGATCGCCGACATCCCCGCGCCGCCGATGCCGACGATGTGGAAACGGGTCACGCGCAGCCGCCGAGCGTGAGGATCTCGCCCGCCATGTGCTGCGCGGCGTCGCGGCGTCCCGCGTTCTTCGCGGCCTGGGTCATCCGTCCGAAGCGCGGCGCATCGTTCAGGAGCCCGGTGACCTGCGCCGTGAGGCGATCCGGATCGAGCTCTCCCTCGCGGATGATCACCGCCGCGCCGGCCTCCGCCGCCGCGCGCGCGTTCGCGTCCTGATGCCCCTCCATCGCCGCGCCGAAGGGGATGAGCACGAGCGGCGTTCCGAACGCGAGCGGCTCCGCGATCGACGACGCGCCCGCGCGACCGACCACCAGGTCCGCCGCCGCGAGCACGGCGCCCATCTCATCGCGGAGGTACGGACGCGGCAGGTAGCGCAGCCGCTCGTCCTCGCCGAGCGTCTCCTCGCGTGCCTTCGCCTTCGCGAAGTGCGTCTCGCCGGTGACGTGCAGGACGTACGCGCTCTTCAGCAGGCGGGGCAGCGCGCCGAACACCGCCTCGTTCACGCGCTCGGACCCCTGGCTGCCGCCGGTCACGACCACGAGCGTCGCCTCGTTCGGCAGATCCATCGCCGCCCGCGCGCTCTCGCGGGTCCAGCGGAAGAGCGACGCGCGGATCGGCGTGCCCGTGAGCGTCGCGCGCCGCGCCGGGAAGTGCACGCGCGCCTGGTCGAACGCGACCCCGATCCTGGTGCAGAAGCGCCCGAGGACACGGCTCGCGCGGCCGGGCAGCGCGTCGCCGGCCCACAGGTAGACCGGTACGCGCAGCGTCCGCGCCGCGACCACGACCGGGAACGCGATCGCGCCGCCGCTCGTGCAGCACACGCGTGGACGGAAGAGCGCGATGCGCAGCAGCGCGTCGAGATAGGCGAGCGGCAGGCCGATGAGCGTTCCCAGGAGCGCGAGACGCGATTCCGGGTCGCGCAGCGAGCCGAGCGGCAGCGAATGGAATGGGATGCCCGCCTCGGGCACGAGCCTATTCTCGAGCCCGCGACGACCGCCGATGAAGAGGAGCCGCACCTCGGGATCGGCCTCGCGCAGCGCTTCGGCGATCGCGAGCAGCGGGCTGGTGTGACCGCCCGTCCCGCCGCCGACGAGGAGCACGCGACACGCTCGCGGGTGCGGGCCCGGCCTCGCGTCCAACATTCAGCAGGATACCCACCGCGATGAGGCCCACGCAGAGCGACGAGCCGCCGTACGAGATGAACGGCAGCGTGATGCCGGTCATCGGCACGAGGCTCGCGACGACCGCCATGTTCACCCAGGCCTGGAAGACCAGCCACGTCGTGATCCCCGCGGCCAGCAGGGCGCCCATGGCGTCGCGCGCGCGCAGCGCGATCGCGATGCCGCGATACGCGATGACGAAGAACAGGACGATGACTGCGAGCGTGCCCGCGAGGCCGAGCTCGTCCCCGAGCACCGAGAAGATGGAGTCGGTGTACGGCGCGGGGAGGAAGCCGAACTTCTCGCGCCCCGCTCCGAGACCCTCGCCGAAGAGGCCGCCGAGCGCAAGGCCGTAGAGCGACTGGATCGTCTGGAAGCCGTCGCCGCGCGGGTCGCGCCACGGATCCAGGAACGTGGTGATGCGCTGCAGCCGGTACGGCTGCTCCACCGCGACCGCGAGCGCCACGACCGCGGCGAGCGCCGCGAGCGACGCGAACACCTTGAGGCGCGCGCCCGCGACGAAGTACATCGTCATGGCGATCGCGCCGATGACGATGGCCGTGCCGAGGTCGGGCTCGGCCACGACGAGAGCGGCCAGCGACGCGGTCACGATGAAGAACGGGACGATGACGTTCGGGCGCGCGATCGCCTCGCGGCGCGCGCCGAGCCAGGCCGCGAGGTACACGATGAGCGCGAGCTTGGCGAGCTCCGCGGGCTGCAGGCCGACCGGACCGAAGCGCAGCCACCGCGCGGCGCCACCGGCGCGCACGCCGATGCCCGGGACCAGCACGATGACCAAGAGGACCACGACCGCGACGAGGAGCGGGACCGCGAGAGCGCGGTAGCGGTGGTAGTCGAAGCGCATCGCGAGCGCCATACCGACGAGGCCGAGCGCGGCCCAGACCGCCTGCCAGCTCAGGTAGTACCGCGGGTCGTCGAGCGTATCGAGCGCGCGGATGCCGCTCGCGCTGAACACCATCGCGATGCCGAGCAGCGTGAGGGCGAGCACGACGAGGATGAGCGTGAGGTCGAACGACGTGGTGCGCGGAAGCCGCGGCCTCACGCGCGCGCTCCGTCGAGCATCTGGCTCACGAGCGCCACGAAGCGGTCGCCGCGGTCGTCCGCCGACAGGAACCGGTCGGGCGTCCTCGCGCGCGCGATGTCCTCGCGCGCCGCGCACGCGGGCGAGAGCAGCACGACGTCGCCGGGCCGCGCGAGCTCGCGCGCCAGCGCGATGGCCTCGGCGAGCCCGGCCGCGCGGCGTACCGGAAGGCGCCCCGTGCCCGGCCCCGCCGCCGCGGCGTCGAGCGCCTCCGCGATGTCGTCCGCCGCCTGGCCGATGAGGACGGCGCCACGCGCCCGGCGCACGACCTCGCGCGCGAGCGGGCCGAAGTCCACGCCCTTGGAGACACCGCCGAGGATCACGACCGCCGGACGATCGAACGCCTCGAGCGCGGTGAGCGTCGCGGCCGGCGTCGTCGCCGCGGAGTCGTCGACCCAGAGCACGCCGTCGCGCTCGCCGAGGCGCTGGAGCCGGTGCGCGACGCCCTCGAAGGTGCGCAGCGCCTCGGCCACATCCGCGAGGGCGATGCCCATCGCGTGTCCGGCGATCGCGGCGGCGAGCGCGTTCGCGATGTTGTGCCGTCCCACCAGCCGCAGCTCGCGCGCGGCGAGGAATGGGATCTGGCGGGAGCCGTCGCAGAGGGTGAGCATCCCCGACGCGTCGAGATACGCGCCGCGCTTCGGGCGGAGCGCGAGCGAGTAGCCGCGGACCTCCGAGGCCGCCCCGGTGTGCATCGACACGACCGTCGGATCGTCGAGGTTCAGCACGGCGATGTCCTTCGATCCCTGCCAGGCGAGGATGTTCCGCTTCGCGGCGACGTAGCCCTCGCGCGTGCCGTGGTGGTCGAGGTGGTCCTCGGTCACGTTGGTGATCACCGCGACGTGGGGGCTCACGCCGAGGGTCTCGAGCTGGAAGCTGGAGAGCTCGAGCAGGACGATGTCGTTCTTGGTCAGCGTGTCGAGCTCCTGGATGATCGAGCGTCCGATGTTCCCGCCGGTCACGACCCGGCGCGTCCCGCGCGCGAGGATGCGCTCGATCATCGTGGTGGTCGTCGTCTTCCCCTTCGTTCCCGTGACGCCGACGATCGGCGCGGGGCAGAGCCGGAAGAAGAGGCCGATCTCGGTCAGGACCGGGATGTCGCGCTGGAGGGCCCGGAGGATGGTCGCGGAGCGCGGGCGGATCCCCGGGATGACGAAGACGAAGTCGGGGTCCGCGAGCGCGCTGTCGTCGCTCGAGGGCCCGAACACGAAGTCGACCGGCGTGCCGCCCAGGCGCGCGATCCCCTCGGCGCGCTCCTCGCGGGGCGCCGCGTCGCTGATCGTGACGTGCGCGCCGCACGCGACGAGGAACTCCGCGAGGCCCGCGCTGGTCCGGCCCTTCCCAAGGCCGACGATGGTCACGCGCCTGCCGCGCAGCTCGTCGCGCGTGATGGGCGCGTCGAAGATGACGCTCACCTCACGCTCGCTTCGCTCGCCGACCGGGGCCTTCCGATGAACCCGAGCTGAGTGCCGTACCGACCGTCGGCGCCACGTCCGCGGTAGGACCACAGGTCGGCGCCGCCCGAGCGCGTGCAGATCTCGGTGACCTCGATGCGCGCGACGCCGGCCGCGCGAAGCTGCGCCGCGTTCGCGGCCCAGAGATCCATCGACACGCCGCGCTCGTCGCGGCGCAGCGCCCCGTCGCCGATGCGCTCGGCGACGACCGCGGCGCGCTCCTCGTCGATCGTGTAGCAGCACGGGCCGATCGACGGGCCGATGCTCGCCACGAGGCGCTCGCGCGTCGCGCCGCCCGCCACCATCGCCTCGACCAGCGCCCCGGCCACGCCGAGCGTGGTGCCCTGCCAGCCCGCGTGCGCGCCGCCGACCGGACCGCGCGGATCGGCGACCAGGATCGGCACGCAGTCCGCCGCCGCGACGCCGAGGAGGATGCCGTCGCGATCGGTCCAGAGCCCGTCGGCGACGGGTACGCCCGCTTGGCTCGCAGACTCGACGCGCACGATGTCGCGTCCGTGCACCTGCTTGACGCGGACGACCTCGTCGAAGCCGAGACGCCGCGCGAGGGCCGCGCGGTTGGCGGCCTGTTCCTCGAGCGGGTGATGCGATCCGGCCATGCTCCCCTGCGCCTTCGTCGTGAATCCGGCGACGACACCGAGCGCGCAGAGCGCCGGTGACCAGAGCAGCTCGTCCTTCGCGAGCCGGCGCGTCGCGATCATTTCGGCGTCGCGAACGCGAGGATCGCGGCGACGATCCCGGCGAGCGCTCCGATGAGCCAGAAGCGGATGGTCGTCTTCTCCTCGGGCCATCCGATGAGCTCGAAGTGGTTGTGCAGCGGCGACATGCGGAAGATGCGCCTCCCGCGCAGCTTGAACGATCCGACCTGCAGGACCACCGACACGGTCTCCGCGACGAAGATCACGCCGGCGATCGGCAGCAGCAGGATGAAACCGGTGGTGAGCGCGATCGTCGTGAGCGTCGCGCCGAGCGCGAGCGAGCCGACGTCGCCCATCATGAAGTCCGCGGGGTGGACGTTGTACCAGAGGTACGCGAGCAGCGCGCCGACCATCGCGCTGCAGAAGACCACCAGCCACGGATACCCGCGGGCGGCCGCCACGAACGCGAACGACAGGAACGCGAAGACGGCGGTCCCGCCGGCGAGCCCGTCGAGGCCGTCGGTGAGGTTCATGCCGTTGGACATCGCGACGATCGCGAAGACCGCCAGCGCCACGAAGAGCGGCGCCCCGATCTCCACCTCACCCACGAGCGGGACGTACACGCCGGTGACGCCGAAGTGCCGCTGGATGTACAGGGCCGCCGCGAGCGCGACGATCGTCTGCCAGACGAGCTTGTGCCGGCCACGGATCCCGAAGCCGTACAGGACGTTCACGTAGTCGTCGATGAAACCGAGGACGCCCACGGCGAGGAGCGTGCCGATCGGGACGATCGTCTGCGGCAGGTAGTCGTCGCGCTGCTCGGGCGGGAGCAGGATGAGGACGATGAGCCAGAGCACGAACGTGACGAAGATGAAGAGGACGCCGCCCATCGTCACCATGCCCTGCTTCGTGATGAGGTGCGACGCCGGCCCCTCGCGGCGCACCCGCTTGCCCATGCGAAGCCGGCGCAGCAGCCGGATGTACGGCGCGCCGAGCACGAATCCGAGAAGGAAGGCCGCGAGCAGGACGCCGAGCGAGAGGATCGCCACTAGACCGCCACTGGCCGGACGAGCGCGTCGGCGACTTCCCAGAGCTTCAGCGAGTTCGAGCCCTTCACCAGGATCACGTCGCCGGGTCGCCGGATGCGCTTCACGAGCACGAGCGCCTCGGCGCCGTCGGCCACCGCGTACGCCTCCGTGAGCCCGGCGCGGCGCGCCGCCTCGACCGCGGTGCGCGCGAGCTCGCCGACGCCCACGAGCACGTCCGCGCTCCGCGCGGCCTCGCGACCGGCCTCGTCGTGCGCGTCCGCTGACATCGCGCCGAGCTCCTTCATGTCGCCGATCACCGCGACGCGGCGGCCCCGCGTCTCCCGCAGCACCGCGAGCGCGGCCGCGACCGCGGCGGGGCTCGCGTTGTAGCTGTCGTCGATCACGGTGATGCCGTCGCCGTGCCGCACCTCCATGCGATGACGCGGGCGTTCGAGCGTCCCGAGCGCGACGGCCGCCTCGTCGAGCGGCACCCCGAGCGCCCGGGCGCTCCCGAGCGCGGCAAGGGCCGCGACGAGGACGTGGCGTCCGGGGAGCGGCACGCTCACCGCGGCGCGCTCGCCGCCGTACGACGCGACGAAACGCACGCCATCGATCCCCGACACGCGCACCTCCGTGGCGCGGAGCGCGGCATCCTCTGATTCGCCGAACAGCACGACCCGGGCGCGGGTCCGCGGCGCGAGCGCTCGCACGCGCGGGTCGTCGGCATTGAGAAGGGCCATGCCGTCCGCGGGCAGCGCCTCGATGAGCTCGGCCTTGCCCGCGGCGATCGCGTCGACGCTCGGCGTGCGGGAGAAATGCACCGGCCGGTCCGGGATGCGCGTGATGACGCCGACCCGCGGTCGCACCAGACGGCACAGGTCGGCGATCTCGCCGGGGACGTAGAAGCCGAGCTCGATCACGAGGACCTCGTGGCTCGGCTCGAGCGCGAGGAACGTGAGCGGCACGCCGATCTCGTTGTTGTACGAAGCGGCGCTGCGGAGTACCCGATAGCGCGCGCCCAGCGCCGCGGCGGCCGCCTCCTTCGCCGTGGTCTTCCCCACGTTTCCGGTGATCCCGATCGCGGGAATGGGATGGCGTTCGCGCAGCCGTTCCGCGAGCGCGCGGAGCGCGTGCAGCGGCGACGCGACACGGACGACGAGCGCGTCGTCGGGGAGGCCGGGGACCGGACGCTCGACCACCGCGGCGCTCGCACCGCGCGCGAACGCGTCCGCGACGAACTCGTGTCCGTCACGCTGATCGCGCAACGCGAAGAACACCTCGCCGCGACGCACGATCCGGGAATCGAACGCTCCGCCCGCGAACCGCTCGTCGCCGGAGCTGCCGCCGTGGATGACCTGTCCGCCGCTGGCATCGAGAAGGTCGATGAGCGTGAACACCAGAGGATGGTACCGACCGTCAGGGCCGGTCCGGCTGCACGCGCTCGCCGCGAAGCGCGTCCTGCGCGATGTTCCGGAACGCCGACATGGCCGTCACCGTCCCGAAGAGACGGGACTGCGGCCGCTCGAGCACGATGACCGCGACGAACCGCGGATCGTTCGCCGGCGCGAAGCCCGCGAACGACGAGACGTACGCGTCGTCGAGGTAGCGGCCGTCGTCGCTGGGGATCTGGGCCGTGCCGGTCTTGCCCGCCACGCTGTAGCCCTTGATCTGCGCGCCGTTCGCGATGCCGTTGTCGACGGTCGAGGTCAGCATCATCCGAAGGGTCGCCGCCGTCTCCGGCGCGATCGGCCGCCGGACGGCGACGGGCGCGGTGCGGTGCTCCCCGTCCGCATCGCGCCGCGCCGCCACCACGTACGGCCGGTAGAGGGTGCCGCCGTTCGCGATCGCCGCGTACGCCGCCGCGAGCTGCAGCGGCGTCGCGGCGATGCCTTGACCGAACGAGATCGTCCCGAGGTCCACCGGGTACCACTCCGCGACGGGCCGCACGTCACCGGACGCCTCCGCCGCGAGATCGATGCCCGTGGGGGCGCCGAAGCCGAACGCCTCGAGGTAGGCGTGCAACCGCTCGGCGCCGAGCTTCTGACCGACGAACACCGCGCCGGCGTTCGCCGAGTGCTCGAGGATCTGCGTCACCGTCGACGTGCCGTAGGCCTTGCCCAGCGCGTTATGGAGGACGCGACCGCCGATGACCGCATAGCCCTTGTCCTCGTAGGTCGTGTTCGGCGCGACGACGTGCTGATCGATCGCGGCGGCGATCGTGATCGCCTTCATCGTCGAGCCCGGTTCGTAGGTCCACGAGATCGCGCGGTCCTGCAGCGCGCGCGGATCGGCCTTGGCCACGGCCGCGGGGTCGTACGCCGGCCACGACGCGAGCGCGCGGATCGCGCCGTCGCGTGGATCGAGGATGACGACCGAGCCGCTCGCGCACCGCTCCTTCTCGCACGCCGCGCGGAGCTCGCGCTCGGCCGCGTTCTGGACGACGAGGTCGATCGTCAGCGTGAGATCCGTGCCGTCGACCGGCGGGCGCGCGGTGCGCAGGCCGACGGCGAGATCGCGGTCCTTGGGATCCCGCTCGACCAGGAGCCGCCCCGGCGTCCCGCGCAGCACCGCGTCGTACGCGCCTTCGACGCCGTACTGGCCGACGCCGTCGTCGTTCACGAAGCCGAGCACGTGCGCGCCGACGGTGTCGTTCGGATAGAGGCGCTTCGGCTCGGTCTCGAAGCCGAGGCCGGCGATCCCGAGCGCTTCGATCGCCTTTGCGGTCTCCTCGGGCAGCCGGCGGCGCAGATACAGCCACTCCGCGCCGGAATCGAGCGCCCCGAGCACGGCGTCGGAGGTCGTGCCGAGGAACGGCGCGAGCTTCGCCGCGGCCGCGGCCAGCGCGTTCCGATCGCCGATGCGCTTGGGGATCGCGTACAGCGACCGCAGCGGCACGGTCGTCGCGAGCAGCGCGCCGCCGCGATCGCGGATCGCGCCGCGCTGCGCGGTGAGCACGAGGTCGCTTCGGACTTGGTCGGTCGCGCCTTCGAGGAGGGCGGCGCGCCCCACCGTCTGCCAGTAGCCGACGCGGAGCGACAGGACGAGCGTGGCGCACGCGAACACCGCGAAGATGACGCGCAGGCGCCGCGGGGAGACGTTCTCCGTCACCTGTCCTTCTCTCCTCGAGCCGGAGGGTGCTCGCTCCCCAGCAGCACCCCGCCGGGCGATCAGCGCTTCGCGGTGATTGGTTCGAGCTGGACGACCGGGATCTGGGCGGCGCGCACGAGACCGATCTTCGCGGCCTCGGTCTCGATGCGGGCCGGTGCGTCGAGACGCGCGGCCTCCACCTCGAGCAGCGCGTTCTGGCGGCGGAGCTCGTCACGGACCTGCTGGAGGTGTTGGGCCTGGTAGCCGAGGGTCGCCACGGCCGTGGTCTGCGCGAGGTAGAGCATCGCGAGCAGGAACGCGACCGCGATGGCCGCGGAGACCCCGACGAACGTGCGGACCTCGAACGCCGTGCGCGCGGCCGGCCGCGACACGCGCGGCGTGTGACGGGGACGCGGATGCACCACCCGGCGCGGCGCCGCCGCGCGGACGGCTTGCGACGCGATCACGATGCGATCTTTTCCGCGACTCGGAGGGATGCGCTGCGGGCGCGCGGGTTGCGGTCGACCTCCGCCGAGTCCGCACGAAGCGGACGCCGGGTAACGACACGCAGGCCCGCGCGGTGCCCGCAGACGCAGGTGGGGAGGTGGGGAGGACAGATGCAGTCGCGCGATTCGCGCGCCATGAATCGCTTCACGGCACGGTCCTCGAGCGAGTGGAACGAGATGACCGCGAGGCGGCCACCGGGACGCAGGACCGCGAGAGCGGCGTGGAGACCGCGCTCGAGGTTCTCGAGCTCGCGATTGACGGCGATGCGCAGCGCCTGGAAGACGCGCGTCGCGGGATCGACGCCACGAGAGCGCTGCCGCTTCACGCCGAACACGAAGCGTCCGAGATCGTCGGCGGTGAGGAACGGCTCGCGCGTACGGCGGCGCGCGATGGCGGCCGCGATGCGGCCGGCCTCGGGCTCCTCGCCGAATTCGGCGAAGACGCGCCTCAGCTCGCTCTCGTCCCAGCTGTTCACGATGTCGCCCGCCGTGACGGGAAGGTCGGGATCGGCGCGCATGTCCAGCGGTCCGGTCGCGCGGAAGCTGAATCCGCGCTGCTCGTCGGCGAGCTGGATCGAAGAGAGACCGAGGTCGAGGAGGACGCCGTCGAGCGCGTCGAACCCCAGGTCGCGGGCCACGACGTCGCAAACCGCGAAATTGGCCCGGACGAGGACGGCGCGATCGCCGAAACGCGCGAGGACGCGCTGTGCTTCCGCGAGCGCTTTGGGATCGACGTCGAGCCCGAGAAGCCGGCCGGACGGCGCGCTCCGTTCGAGGATGGCCTCGGCATGGCCTCCCCCACCCACCGTGCCGTCGAGGAAGCGGCCACCTTCGCGGGGATCAAGTTGGGCGAGTACTTCGGCCAGAAGAACCGGCTCATGAAGCCTCCCACGTTCATCGCTAGACCCCGAGGTCCTTGAGGTCGTCCGCGATCGCGGTCTGGACGGTCGCGAGGTTCGCGCGCCAGCGTCCCGGCTCCCAGACCTCGAGGTGGTCGGAGTTGCCGATGACGACGGCCTCGTTCCCCAGGTGCGCGAAGTCCCGGAGGTGCGCCGGGATCGTGAGCCGCCCCTGCGCGTCGGGGTCACCCTCGTGAGCCCCGGCGAGGAGGAAGTGGCGGAAGCGCGTCGCGGCCGGGTCGGTACGCGGCCGCTTGGCGATGTCGGCGTTCAGCGCGGTCCATTCCGGTGCCGGCCACACGGCAAGGCACTCGCCCGTCCAACGCGTCACGACCGCCCCTTCCTTGAAGCGGCCGCGGAACTTGGCCGGGATGGCGAGGCGCCCCTTCTCGTCCAGCGAGTGGGCGAATTCGCCCGCGAAGTAGCCTTCCAACACGCCTTCCCATCACGAGGAGCGGTTCCCCACCGTTCCCCACAATTCACCACGTAGGGCGCATTGTCCACCACTGGGAGGCCTTGTCAAGGGGGAGCTCGCCCTTCTGTGCGACGGCGACGGGACCGAAACCCTCGTACGAGCGCGCAGGCCCGTCGCCCTACGTGAGGAGCCTGACGGGTAGCGGTCCCGCAGGCCGAGCGCGGCCAACGGCGCATCGCGCGAGCGCGGGATGGAAGAGCTCCCGTGCGCCGCAGCGAACGATGCGTCGAGTCACGTGATTGAAACGAGGTCGCGTGAGGCCGCCGCAGGCGGGCCGAGCCGAGCGCGAAGGATCAGATCGGACGGACGCGCTCGACGACCTCTTCGAGGGTCTCGCGGGCGCGGTCCAGGACGGATGGCGGACGCACGCCGTCGTGCGGCCCGAACCACTCGAGCACCGAGGCGCCCCAGGTGAAGCCGCCGCCGAACGCGACGAGCAGGATCTTGTCGCCGCGCTTGAGCCGGCCCGTGGCCTCGGCCTCGCTGATCGCGATGGGGACCGACGCGGCCGAGGTGTTGCCGTAGCGCTGGATGTTCACGAAGACCTTTTCTATCGGGAAATGCAGGCGCTTCGCGACGCCCTCGATGATCCGCAGATTCGCCTGGTGCGGGATCATGAGGTCGATGTCCTCGAGCCTGAGGCCGGCCTCGCGCAGGGCCTCCTCGGCGGCGTCGGCCATCGACTTCACGGCGAGCTTGAAGACCTCGCCGCCCTGCATGGTGATGAAGTGCTTTCCCTGCTCGATCGTCTCCTTCGACGCGGGCATGCGCGTCGCGCCCGCGGGCACCATGAGGAGCTCGCCCTTGGAGCCCTCGCTGTGGAGGACGACCGACTCGATGCCCACCGACGCGTTCGACGCTTCCACCACGACCGCGCCCGCGCCGTCGCCGAAGAGGACGCACGTGGTGCGGTCCTTCCAGTTGAGCAGGCGCGACAGCGTCTCCGCGCCGATGACCAGCGCGTTCTGCACGGTCCCGGACACGATCATGCCGCGCGCGACGCCGAGCGCCGTCACGAAGCTCGTGCAGGCAGCCTCGATGTCGAACGCGCCGGCGCGCGTCGCGCCGAGCTCAGATTGGACGATGCACGCGGTCGCCGGGAACAGGTAATCCGGCGAGCAGGTGCCGACGACGATGAGCTGCACGTCCTGGGGCCGCAGCTTCGCGCGCTCCAGAGCCGCGCGCCCGGCGCGCGCGGCCATCGACGAGGTGTTCTCTCCGTCGCTGGCGATGCGGCGCTCCTTGATCCCGGTGCGAGAGGTGATCCACTCGTCAGAGGTATCGACGATCCGCTCGAGATCCATGTTCGTCATCACGCGTGACGGCGCGTAGAAGCCCCAGCCCGTGATGACCGCGTTCTTCGCCATCAGACCGCGTCGGTCGAGGTGCGGACCTTCCCCCGCCGCGCAAAGAGACCGTGCGCGTCCCCGGTGTACGAGTCGAGCAGCTCGTGCGCGTCCAGGACCTCATCGAGCGAGACCGGCGGGCGGCGCTGGCGCCGGGGCGTCGTGGTCGGGAGCGCCTTCGGCTTCTCCTCGCCACCGTCGCCGACGAACACGAGCAGCGTGATCGCCGTCGCGCATTTCGAGCACGTCACGCGTACGACCCAGCCGCCCTCTCGCTTGCCGAGAACGCTGATCTCGGAGCGGCTGTGGTTCGTGCCGCAGACGCTGCAGTCGTAGTTCTTCGCCTGCTCGCGCACGAAGCGAAGGATGTTCATCCGCTATCGAGCATACCGGAGCGGGCCCTGAGTCCGAGACGCCACGCGAAGAACGAATACTGGTCGGCGAGGTCGTCGACCTGCTTGTCGAGCGGCTTTCCCACGCCGTGTCCGGCATCGCGTTCCACGCGCAACAGGACGACCGCATCGGGATCCTCGGCGGTCGTCGCCTGCATCAGCGCGGACATCTTGCGGGCGTGCATCGGGTCGACGCGGCTATCGCCTTCGGCCGTGGTGAAGAGCACGGCCGGATAGCGCACGCCCGGGCGCACCTGGTGGTACGGCGAGTACGCGCGCAGCCAGCGGTAGTGCTCGGGATCCTCGGCCGACCCGTATTCCGCGATCCAGAAACGCGCGATCAGGAAATTCTGGTACCGCAGCATGTCCAGCAGCGGGACCGCGCAGTACACCGCCGCGAAGAGCTCCGGACGCTGGGTCAGAGCCGCGCCGGTGAGCAGCCCGCCGTTCGATCCGCCGGAGATGCCCAGCCGCGCGGCCATCGTCCACCCCTGCGCGACGAGGGCCTCCGCCGCGGCGTGGAAGTCGTCGAAGACATTCTGCTTTCGTTCGAGCATGCCGTCGCGGTGCCATCGCTCGCCGTATTCTCCGCCGCCGCGCAGGTTCGGGAGAGCGAACAGCCCGCCGGCCTCCACCCACGCGGCCACGCCCGGGAAGTACGCGGGCGTGCGCGAGATGTTGAAGCCGCCGTAGCCCGACAGGATCGTGGGCACGTCGCCGGTGGCCGCGACGTCGCGACGGTGCACCAGGAACATCGTGACCGCGGTCCCGTCCTTCGAGCGGTACGTGGTCTGGTCGACGGCGAGCGACGCGGGATCGAGACCCCGCGGCGGCGCGAGACGCACGATCTCGCGGAGCGCGCCATCTCCCGCGACGGCGTAGGCCGCGGGCGGCGAGGTGAACGACTCGTAGGTCAGCGAGACGGTGTCGCCGGACGGATCCGCCCGCAGCCCCGACACGGTGCCGAGCCCTGGAAGCGCGATCCCGCGCGCGAGCGCGCCGTCTTTGCTCCACAGCGCGACGCGCGACGTCGCGCGCTCGAGCCGGGCGACCGCGACGTGCGATCGCGACACGTCGAAGAGCTCGATCGCGTGCTCGCTCTCCGGCACCACCGTGCGCCACGAGGCACGTCCCGGAGCGGCGTGGTCGGCACGGACGATCGTGTAGTTCGGGGCGTCGAGATTCGTGCGCAGCCAGATGCCGTCGTCGGTGACGATGCCGCCGGTGAGGCCCTCCTCCCCCTCGACGACGACGCGGAACCCGCGGTCGGGATGGGTCCGGTCGAGGAGGTAGACGTCGCTCTGCACCCACCCGCGATAGGCCTCGGCGAGCACCCAGCGCCCATCGGGTGAGGTCTGGACCGCGAGGATGTCCTCCTTCGCGCGACCCTCGCCGAAGACGAGCTCGTCGCGCGAGGGGTCGTCGCCCAGACGGTGGAATCGGATGCGCCGGTGGTAGTGCTCGTCCCCCGGCGGCACCGTCCCCGGCGCCGGATGCACCGTGTAGTAGAACCCGCCCGGCACCCACGCGACCGAGGACCGCTGCGTGTACGGGATGCGCTCCTCGAGCGCGCGACCGGTCTCGACCTCGACGCAACGCAGCGTCGAGAGCTCGTCGCCTCCACGCGACAGGCCGTACGCGACGAAGCGACCGTCCGGCGACGGGTAGTACCAGTCGAGCGTGACGAGTCCCTGCTCGTCGAGCGCGTTCGGGTCGATCAGCGCGCGGTCGGCGCCCGCGATGCCGCGACGGACGTAGAGGACGGCCTGCTTCTGGCCACCCTCGCGGCGCGTGTGGAAGATCCACGGGCCCGCCGGACGCGGCGTCGTCAGCGATCCGACCGCGAGGAGCTCGCGCAGCCGCGACGCGAAGGCGGCGCGCGATGGGATCGCCGCGAGGACGCTGTGGGTGCGCGCGTTCTGCGCGTCGGTCCACTCTCGGATGCGCTCGGAAGATCCCTCGAGCCAGCGGTACGGATCGACGATCCGCTCGCCGTGCCACGTGTCGACGACGTCCTCACGCGGCGTGACGGGCGGCGGTGGAACGCGCACGGATCGACTTTACCGCGACCATGCCGTGCCACCCGGCGGTGTGACGAGTCGTTGCGATCAGCTGAAGGCGCGCTGGAGGACGCGCCGCAGGTCGTCAGTCGTCACCCGAGAGCCCATCGCCGAGATACGAGTCGCCGACACGGATCTCGATGTGGAGGTGCGGCCCGGCCGACCGAGAAGAGCTCGACGCTCTGTAGATGCGCGTAGCGGGTCACGACGCCATCGCCGTGGTAGTCGCGCGCGGAGCCGGGCGGGCGCTCGGGCTCGGTCGGGAGCGTGTAGCCGACCGGGAGCGGGAGCCGTTCAGGGCGGCGGCGGGCGCGACCGGACCGCGGCCGTGCTCCGGACTCCCCGCTCAGGTCGCCGCTCGTGTGACGACCTCGCGCGGAGCTACGTCACCCGCTCCTCTTCAGCCGGCCGGTCTGCTTCGCGTAGCGCTCGACGGCGACGAAGAGCCGCAAGCCGAGCGGGATCGACAGGATGCCGACGAGAAGCGCAGGCCACACCTCGGGCCAGAGCGCGGCGAGATCGGCGCCGTCCATGAGCGCGGAGCGCATGCCGCGGATGACGTACGTCGCGGGCGAGATCGTGGACAGCGCCTGCAGCCAGCCCGGCAGGACGTCGATCGGGTAGTACACGCCCGACACGAGGAGCACGACCGCCTGAACGATGTACGACATCTGGAGGCCCTTCTCCGGCCACATGAGAGGGAAGATGGCCGAGGCGACGCCGAGCCCGACGAACGCGAGCACGCCGACGCCGAGCAGCACGATCGCGGAGAGGACGCTCGCGTGCGAGAGATCGACCGGGACGAAGAGCGCGACGGCCGCGAGGGTCACGACGCTGAACACCGCGGCGCGGACGAGCGTCGCGACGCACATCCCGAGGAGGTGCGTGAGGCGCGGGACCGGGGACATGAACGTGTACTCGATGGTCCCCTCCCACCGCTCCCACGCGATGACCTCGCTGATGTTGTCGAAGATGATCCCGAGGAACCGCCACGCGATCGTCCCGACGAGGAGGTAGAGCACGAAGCGCGAGATCGCCGCCTGATCGACCTGGCCGCCGCTGATCGCGGGCGCGGCGAGGCCGATGTACGTGACGGAGAGGGACGTGACGATCCCGTAGACCACCCACACGACCTCCCAGGCCCAGTACCGCTTCGACAGCGCGATCTCGCGCTCGACGAATGCGTATGCCAGGCCTGCCTGGGCGATCACCTTCGCGTCGCTTCGGTCAGGTCGGCATCGTCGAGCCGCTTCCCGGTCGCGGTCATGAACACGTCCTCGAGCGCCGACGCGCCGTAGCGCGCGCGAAGCTCGTCGGTCGTGCCCTCCGCCACGAGACGACCCTCGTGGAGGATCCCGATCCGGTCGGCGAGGCGCTCGGCCTCGTCGAGATCGTGCGTCGTCAACAGGATCGTCGCGTCGTGCTCGAGCCGCAGGTCGCGCACGAACGCCTGTACCTCGCGCTTGCTGCGGATGTCGAGACCCGTGGTCGGCTCGTCGAGGAGCAGCAGCGTGGGGGCGGTGATGAAGGCGCGCGCGATCGCGACCTTCTGCTGCATGCCCCGCGAGAGCTTCTCGAGCGGCTCGTCCACGCGCCCCTCGGCGATCCCGAGGCGGCGCAGGATCGCGCGCGACTTCGACCGCGCGTCCTCGGGCGCGACGCCGTACAGCCGGCCGGCGTACACGAGGTTCTCCATGGCCGACAGCTTCTTGAAGAAGGACGCCTCGACCGAGACGCGGTTGATCAGCCGCTTCACCGCGAGCTCGTCGTCCCGCACGTCGAGTCCGAACACGGACACACGGCCCGCGTCGGGGACGAGCAGCGTCGAGAACATGCGGATGAGCGTCGACTTGCCCGAGCCGTTCGCGCCGAGGAGGCCGTAGATCTCGCCGCGCGCGACGCGCAGCGAGACACCGTCGACGGCGCGGCGGTCCTGCTTCTGGGCACGGAAGCTCTTGGTGACGCCGTCGGCCACGAGCGCATCCCGCGCCGGCGGCGTCAGATCGGGCTCTCTGGGTCTGGTCGCGCTGTCGATGGCCACCGCTCACTCCTTACGTCTCGCCGGAAATAAAAGGACCGTGGGTTCTGCCCACGGCCGGCGGTCAGGAGCGGGACTCGGTCCCTAGACCATCCGAGGAGTGGGCAGGCTCCGCCGCGGGAAACCCGCGTCGGTAGGCGCCATGAAGATCACGAGCACTGCGCCACTTCCTTTCGACGAGTCACGCGTCCGCGTGCGAACGCGAACGATAGCAAGCGATCGAGGGCGGGGCAATGCCCCGCCCTCTTCCGTGTCCGGCCCACGTCGGCCGCGCTCAGAGCGCGACGCGTCTTCCGCTCAGGAGCTGGATGACGAGCGCGATCAGCGCGAGCACGAGCACGAAGTGGATGAGCGCGCCCACCGAGGGCAACGCCACGACGCCGAGCAGCCAGAGGATCAGCAGGACCAGGACGATGGTCCAGAGCATGGGGAGAGCCTCCTTTGCGCTCGCGCAGGACGCAAGGAGCGTGCCCTGGACGGTGCCGGTGCTCGTCGAGCACACCTTTTCCATGCGGGACCCGCGCACCGACGACCCTGAGCCAGATCGCGCCGCAGGTCATCGACCCGCCGCGCGAGCAGCTCGCTCTCGCGCATGGGCAGGAACGGCGACGCCCCCGGCCCGAGGAGCGGCCGGGGGGCGTCGAGCGGAGGACGAAACAGTCGTCTAGGAGCTGGGCTTGAGCTGGTCGCGGATCACCCCGCCGCCGTGCAGCTGCGAGTGGACGTTGAAGTAGTAGCCCGACGGCGTCGTGATGATGTCCTGCGCGAGCGCGGGATCGACCGTGATGTTCGCCTTCGTCACCGGCGACGCGGTGCCACCGGTCGAGAGCGCGATCGGCTCGGCGGCCTTCTGGCCGGAGTCGACGACCACGCCGCCGTTCTGACCGGCGACCTGCTTGTGGATGTGGAAGAGCGTGATCATCGTGGTGGTCGGGCAGCCGCTGATCGTGAGATCGAACTGGCCGGTCGCCGCGGTGATCTTGCCGGTCGCGTCCTTCGTCGTACTGAGCGTGAACGTACCCTTCCCGGAGCACGACGCCTCGGCGTCGGCGATCGCCGGGACCTCGTTCGACGTCTTCAGGTCGGCGGTGAACACGTACTTGAGCTGTGGCGTCGGGGATGGCGCCGGGGTCGCCGTGGGCACGGTCGTCGGTGCGGTCGTCGGTGCGGTGGCCGCGCCGCCGCAGGCCCCGAGGAGCACCGCGGTCGCCGCGAGGCTGGCGAGAAGACGCATAGGTACCTCCCTGGTCACTCACAGGGGGATACGCGCGGCGCCGCGCGCCGGATGAAATGGTGGAAAAGAGCCCGAGCGAGGCCGGTAAGCCGGATCCAGTCGTGGACGGTCATCTCTCTGCGACGGAGGTCGCCCTCCGCCTCTAGCGGCGTACCCGGGGACGGCGCGGGCCACGCCATGGTCCCCCTGCTTCGCCTTGCTACGGGAAGAGCTTGCCCGTTTCACCCCGCTTGCGCGGGTTCGTCACTGTGGCGCGGTCCTCGCCTCGCGGCGGACGGGTGTTACCCGCTTCCCTGCCCTGCGTAGTCCGGACTTTCCTCGACGGCTTTCGCCGCCGCGACCGTCTGGCCTGCTCGGAAGGCCATTGTATCGCTACGCGGGCTTCACACCCGCCGCGGAAAGAAGCGCCTCGGCCCCGGGATCGCCGCTTTCTTGGACGAAGACCGACCGGACTCGAGCGGCTCCCGCTTGGTCGCCTCGCCGCTCGAGATCGGCGATGAGCGTCGCGGCGTCGATCACCGCCGGGCCGAGGAAGGCGCGTGCCCAGCCGGTCAGGACCACGCCCCGTGCGACGCGACGCGCGTTCGCGCAGAGGAGCGCCCCGTGCACGAGCCCGAGGGGCGACGACGCGAGCGATCCGAGGTCATCGGCGCTCTCGCGGAGGCCGAGGGCGCGCAGTGCCGGCAGGTCCGCGCTCGTCGCGCGCTCGACCGCGAGCTTCGCGCGAAGGACGTCCGCCGGATCGCCGTCGCACGCGAACGGCGCGGCGAGCACGTCCTCCATGAGCAGCCACGGTCCGAGCGCGGCGTGCGGGGGCGGCAGACCGCGCGCGTGCACGCGCGGGACGTGCGCCGTCTTGCGCGCGAGGAACGGAAGGAGCTGCGCCTCGAGCGTCCGCCCCTTCGGACTGCGCTCGAACAGCACGGCGGTGGGACCCGCGCCGGTCTCGTAGCGGAGGCGCCGCCGTTCGACGCCGTCGTCGCCCGGGAGCTCCTCCGCCGAGACCGACCCCACGCGCGTCCCGAGGCTCCGCGAGACGAGGTCGGCCAGCGGATCGCGCTCCGGCAGATCGCTCACGCTCGCTGGTCCCCCGCTCTCATGCGGGGCCGTCGTCGATGGCCTTGTTGCTGAGCGCGTCGGCGATGAGGTTCTCCTCGCGCGGGATATGGCTGATGGTGCGCTTCGCGAACGAGGCGAGGAGCTCCCCCGCGCGAAGCGCGAGCGGCTTCATGTTCGGATGCCTCACCTTCCAGAGCCCGCGCATCTGCTGCACGACGAGGAGCGAGTCCATGCGCACGTCGATCTCGTCCATGCCCCGGCGCCGCGCCTCCTCGAGGCCCATGATGAGCGCGGTGTACTCGGCCACGTTGTTCGTCGCGCGACCGAGGTGCCTGGTGAGCTCGGCGAGCACGTGACCGTCGGCGTCGAGCAGGACCGCGCCGGCGCCTGCCGGTCCGGGATTCCCGCGCGCCGCGCCGTCCGCGTAGAGGATCCCTTTCACCCCGGGTCCACGACGAGCTCGGCGAACCGCGCTCGGTCGATGTTGCCCCCGGACACGATGGCCACGACGCGCTCCCCCGCCGTGACGCGGACGCGCCCGGCCAGGAGCGCGCCCACCGCGGCCGCGCCCGCGGGCTCCGCGACGAGCTTCGCGCGCTCCGCGAGGAAGCGCAGCCCGTCCGCGATCAGCGCATCCGGGATCACGACCACGTCCTCGACGAGACTGCGCACGATGTCGAGGTTCCGCGTGCCGGCGATGGGCGCGGCAAGACCGTCGGCGATGGTCTTCGGAGAGACCGGGACGGGCTTCCCGGCGTCGAGCGCGAGGCGCATGGCGGCGGCGTTCTCCGGCTCGACGCCGATCACGCGGACGCCTGGCCGCTTGGCGGTCGCGGCGACCGCGACGCCGGCGATGAGCCCGCCTCCGCCCACCCCCAGCACCACGACGTCGGCGTCCGGGACGTCGTCGAGGATCTCGAGTCCGAGCGAGCCGTGGCCGGTGATCATCGCGTCGTCGTCGTAGGGGTGGAGGAAGTAGGCGCCCGTCTGCTCCTGGAGCGTCTGGACGAGGGAGCGCAGCCCGGTCATGTCGCTCGCGAAGCGGATCTCCGCGCCGTAGCCGCGCGTCGCGTCGACCTTCGTCCGCGGGGCGCTCTCCGGCATCGCGACGGTCACCTTCACGCCCACGGCGGAGGCCGCGTAGGCGATCGCGGCGGCCGCGTTACCCGCGCTCATCGTCACGATCCCCTTGGCGCGCTGGTCCGCCGTCAGGCTCTGGACCGCGAAGAGGGCGCCGCGGGGCTTGAACGACCCGGTGCGCTGGAACGACTCGGCCTTGAGGTACGCGATCGCCCCGATGCGCCCGCCCAGGGTGCGGCTCGTGAGCATGGGTGTCCGATGGAGGTGCGGCGCGGTCAGGGCGCGGGCACGTTCGACGTCGGCCAGGGAGATCGTCACGAGCGGTCGGCCCTCCAGGGTCACGTGGGCCCACCAGGATTCGAACCTGGGACCAAGGGATTATGAGTCCCCCGCTCTAGACCACTGAGCTATGGGCCCCAGCGCCTATCCCAGCCTCTATGCTACGCAGCGAGCGTTCGCGAGGGGAGTCGCGTGCAGCTTCCGCACGCGCGTGCACGTTCTGGGGAGACGTCGCGCGGAGGGAAGCCGTGGGCAAGGTCATCGCGATCGCGAACCAAAAGGGCGGCGTCGGGAAGACGACGACCGCAATCAACCTGGGCGGCGCGCTCGCGTCGATCGGGAAGCGCGTCCTCTGCCTCGACCTCGATCCGCAGGCGAACCTCACCGTCGGCCTCGGCATCGACATCAACACCGTCGAGCGGAACATCGCGAACGTCCTCGTCGATCCCGACGTGTCGCTCGAATCGATCATCCGGCCCTCGAAGACGCGCAACGTCGAGGTCGCGCCCGCGACGCTCGAGCTGTCGGCGGCCGAGGTCGAGCTCTTCAACGCGATCGGCCGCGAGATGGCGCTGCGCGACAAGCTCACGCCGGAGGTCGCGCAGCGCTACGACTACATCCTCATCGATTGCCCGCCCACGCTCGGCCTGCTCACGCTGAACGCGCTCGTCGCGTCCGACGGCGTGATCATCCCGGTGCAGACGCAGTACTACGCGTTGAAGGGCGTCGCCGCGCTGCTGCGCATCATCAAGACGGTGCAGTCGCGTCTGAATCAGAACCTGAAGGTGTACGGGCTGCTCCCCACCTTCTACGACAGCCGCACGATCCTCGCGCGCGACATGCTCGACTCGCTGAAGGACCTTGGAGACCACCAGGTCTTCGCGACGGTCATCCGTCAGTCGGTGAAGATCGGCGAGGCGCCGACCGCCGGCGTGCCCATCACCGAATACGACAAGAAGTCGGACGCCGCGAAGGCGTTCGTCGATCTGGCCAAGGAGGTCGTCCGTGCTCACTAGCCCGACCACGACGAAGGGCAAGTCGTTCCGCGACGCAGGGAGCCGGATCTTCCAGCAGGAGAACGATGCGCAGCCCGGCATCATCAGCCTCCTCGCTGCGCGCACGCCGACGGCGGTGCGCGAGATCCCGATCGAGAAAGTGCAGCCGAACCCGAGCCAGCCGCGGATGACCTTCCACGAGGAGACGCTGCAAGAGCTCGCCGCGTCGGTGCGCGAGCACGGCGTGCTGCAGCCGATCCTCGTTCGGCCCTCCGGCGAGGGCTACGAGATCATCGCCGGCGAGCGCCGCTGGCGCGCGTCGAAGATCGCCGGCAAGGAGACCATCCCCGCGATCGTCGAGCGCTTCGACGACGCGACCGCGCTCGAGATCGCCCTCATCGAGAACCTGCAGCGCGAGGATCTTTCGCCGCTGGACGAGTCCGTCATCTACAAGAAGATGACGAGCGAGCTCGGGTACTCCATCCGTCAGCTCGCGGGCAAGCTTGGCAAGGACAAGGGCTACGTCGAGAACCGCCTGCGCCTCGCGAACGCGCCGGACGACGTGCGCGAGATGGTCTCGCAGCGCTACGACACGCTCTCCGCCGCGTACGAGCTCATGAAGATCGACAACCCGCGCCGCCGGAAGGCGCTCGCGAAGCAGGTGCTCGCGGGTCAGCTCACGCTGCTCCGCCTCCACGACCGTGTCGAGCGGATCCTCAACCCGCAGGAGAAGCCCGCGAAGCCGGAGCCGGCGATCCCGCCCCTCCGCGACGACGCGCTCATCACCGCCACGCGGAAGCTGAACGAATCGCTCGCCGAGCTGTCGCGCGCCATCGGCGAGGACGCCGGCGCTCCGGCCATCCCCGAGGGGGATCGCCAGAACCTGGCCAAGTTCCTCACGATCTCGCGCGCGCGTCTGGACAATCTGGTCGCGAGGCTGAAGAGTGGAAGGTGATGGATGACCGCCGCCTAGATCCTCGCGCGAGCGCGCTGTCGTTCGTGGTGACGTGCGCGCTCGCGACCGCGGCGGCGACCGGGTTGTTCGTCCTGCTCGACCCGCGCGCGCAGGCCTTCTGGGCGGCGTGGCTGGGCGAGCTCGTCGGGGCGATCCAGGCGCCGTTCGGAGGCCGCTAGACCTCGACCCGGGCCTCTTCCGTCCGCGTGCGCTCTCGCTGCGAGCGCGTATCGCGCACGATCGACACCGCCGTCACGACGAGCCCGAGGCTCGTCATGAGGAAGATCGCGGGGTCCGACAGCACGAGCTCCATCACGGCACGCCCTGAGGCACATCCCGTGCCAGACGAGCGGGTGGACGGTCGTTACGCGGCCGTCATATTGGCCCGCGTCACGCGGTCCTCGGACGACGCGCGGGTCGCATCTTCTGGACACGCACCTGCGCGACACGGCGACCGTCGACCGCCGTCACCTGGAAGCGATAGCCCTCGACCTCGACGACGTCGCCGACCTCCGCGACGCGCCCGAGACGGCCGAACACGAGCCCGCCGACGGTGTCGTACGGCTCGCCCGCGAGCGCGATCTGGAGGCGATCGCGAAGGTCGTCCAGCGCCACGAGTCCGTCGATACTGAAGGTGCCCGGCGCCTCTTCGCGGATCCGCTGAACGTCCGCCGGCTCGAACTCGTCGCGCACCTCGCCGACCAGCTCCTCGAGGATGTCCGCCAACGTCACGACGCCGGCCGTCCCGCCGAACTCGTCGATGACGATCGCGAGACCCGCGCGCTGCCGCCGGAACTCCGCGAGGGCCTGATCGAGCCGGAGCGTCTCCGGGATGAACGGCACGCGCCTCATGAGATCGCGGGCCTTCGCGTGGGAGGTGCGGTCGACGCCGACGAGATCCTTCACGTGGACCACGCCGACCACGTGGTCCAGGTCCTCGCGATACACCGGGAAGCGCGAGAGGCGGGTCTGGCGCGCCACGGCGATGAGGCCGCCGAGATCGAGGTCCTCCGGGACGGCGGCGATCTCCGTGCGCGGGATCATCACCTGCCGCACGACCGTGTCGGCGAAATCGAGCGCGTTGCCGACGATGACGCGTTCGCTCTCCTGCAGCACACCCTGCCGCGCCGAAGCCGCGACGAGCATCTTGAGCTCCTCGTCGCTGTGCACGTCGAGGTCTCCAGTCGCCTTCGCGCCCACCGCACGGAGCACCGCGGCGGCGCTCCGGTTCATCAGCCAGATGAAGGGATACGCGGCGCGGTACGTGTAATGGAGCGGGTGCGCCGTCCAGAGCGCGACCGGCAGGGGCCGCTGGATCGCGAGGTACTTTGGCGCGAGTTCGCCGAAGACGACGGTGACGTACGTGACGAGCGCGAACGCGATGAGGAAGCTCACGACGTGGAACGCGGCGTCCGAGGTGTCGCGCAGCCAGCCGAAGACCGGATCGATGAGCCGCGACACGGCGGGCTCGCCCAGCAGCCCGACGCCGAGCGACGCGAGGGTGACGCCGAGCTGCACGGTCGAGATGTACGGCTCGATGTCGTCGGAGATACGCGCCGCGAGCTTCGCGCGAACGCTTCCGGTCTTCGCGAGCTCGTCCAGCTGCGTCCCGCGCACGCGGACGAATGAGTACTCCGCCGCGACGAAGAACCCGTTCACGAGGACGAGGATGGCCGTGAGAAGGATGGCCGCGCCCGCGTCCATTCCGGCACATTCTCGCACTGAATACACTCCGGCGATGCGGGTCGTGATCCGCCTGTTCGCGTCGTACCGCGAAGCCGCGGGCGTCGGCCGAATCGAGATCGAGCTCCCGCCGGGCGCGGCGGTGCGCGACGCGATCGCCGAGATCGTGAAGCGCCATCCGCTCGTGGCCGAGGGTCGCCAGGTCGTCATCGCGCGGAACCGCGAGTACGTGACCGCCGACGAGCCGCTCGCCGACGGCGACGAGGTGGCGCTCATCCCGCCGGTGTCGGGCGGCGCCACGAGCATCGCGCCGATCCTCGTCTCCGCATCGCCGCTCTCCGTCGACGACGTGCTCGCCGCCGTGCGCGATCGCGGATTCGGCGGCGTCGTCGTCTTCCTCGGCACGGTCCGCGACCGAAGCCGCGGAAAGCGCGTCACCCACCTCGAGTACGAGGCCTACGCCGAGATGGCCGAAGCCAAGATGCGCGAGATCGCGAACAAGCTGGAAGCGAAGTACGCGCCCTCGCGCGTCGTGATGCATCACCGCGTCGGCGCTCTCGCGCTCGGCGACATCGCCGTGATCGTCGCCGCGGGCGCGCCGCATCGAGACGCCGCGTTCGCCGCCGCCCGCGACGGCATCGACGAGCTGAAGACCGTCGTCCCGATCTGGAAGAAGGAGTTCTCGGACGACGGCGCCGTCTGGATCGAGGATCACGCCTGATGACCGGGTCGCGGACGCCGCGAGCCGGGGCGCGACCCTGCCGCCGGGCCTTCGGCGTCTCGAGGCGATGCATCCGCCGGTCACGCGGCCGCGATGCCGCGCGACGGGCCGGGTGCTGACGAAGCTCGGCGTCGCCGTCGTCGACGTGCCGGCGCAGCGCTGCGGCGGCGCGTAGCTCGATGGATACGGCCGCCTGCTCGCGGGCGACGCCCGGTGACGCGAGCGCGCCGAAGCCTTCAGCGGGAAGATCCGCGGCGTGAGCCCGTACCTCGCTCCGCTCGCTGCTCCGGACCTCGGTCGTCTCGCGCCGGACGTCACCCACCGGGAGCCCCGCTCTCTCGCGCACGCGCAGCGCATCCCGACGCAACCGCGCGCGCTGCTGGGGCGGATCCGCGATCTCGTGCTCGCGGACGCGCTGCTCGAGCGCAAGCTCGCCGCGATCGCGGCGACCGGCGTCCTCGATCGGGCCATGGCATGAGCGCGCGACGAGGTCTCACGATCGGGGCCGCGGTCGTCGCGACGATCGTCGCGGTCGGCTCGCTCCTGTTCATCCCGCTGTCGATCGCGGTCGGCCATCCGCAGAACGCGATCGCCGAGCTCGGACTGCTCGTCGTCTGCGTCTGGTACGTCGCGCGCGTCATGCGCGCCGACCGCCGCCGCCGCCTCGCGGCGGAGGCCGCGCTTCCGCCAGAGCGCCGGCCCGCGCGCCGCCAGCCGCGGCGGCCGATCACCTTCCAGCCGCGCGAGACGCTGGTCACGTTCGGGATCTGGTTCGCGATCATCTTCGCGTTCGACGCGATCGCGCTCGGCATGGACACCTTCGTGAACGCCGGGGTGGCGCTCTTCGCCGGCTTCATGCTCGCGACGCTGACGGTCACCGGACGGCACATGATGTTCCGGCTCACCGCGGAGGAAGACGAGATGAGATCGAGCGACGAGCGGTTCACCCGCGAGGGGCGAGACCGCTGAATGGATCTCGGTGTCCAGATCGAGCCGCAGCTCGGGTTCAGCTACGAGTCGGTGCGGGACATCGCGCGCGCCGCGCACGGCGCGGGATTCACGCGGCTCTGGATCTCCGACCATCTCTTGCTCCACAAGGACGCGGTCGACGTCGACTGCCTCGAGGCCTGGACCCTGCTCGCGGCCCTCGCGCGTGAGACGGAGGGCATCCGTATCGGCCCGATGGTCACCTGCCAGTCCTATCGCAACCCCGCGCTGCTCGCGAAGATCGCCGCCGGGGTCGATCAGATGTCGGGCGGCCGCCTCGAGTTCGGCATCGGCGCCGGATGGAAGGAGCTCGAGTACGAGCAGTACGGCTACGACTTCCCCGACGCGGGCGTGCGCGTGACGCAGATGGTGGAGACGATCGAGATCTGCACGCGGCTCTGGCGTGAGGATCGCGCGACCTATCGCGGCAGGTACTACCGCATCGAGGACGCGGTCTGCGCGCCGAAGCCCACGCAATCGCCGCTCCCGATCTGGATCGGCGGGTCGAAGCCACGCGTCATGCGCATCGCGGCACGCCATGCCGCGTGGTTCAACATGACGATCCTCGCCGGCACGCTGGAAGACCGCCTCGCGCTCATGCGCGACGGGCTCGCGGAGGCGTGCGCGGCGGTGGGGCGCGATCCCAGCACGCTCCGACGCAGCCTCTTCGTGCAGGCCTTCGTCGCGCCCACGCGTGGCGGGGTGGACGACCTCGTGCGCGAGCTCGCCGGACGCGCGAACACCACGCCCGAGCGGTGGCGCGCGGCCCGGCCGGGCGCGATCGTGGGGACGCCGGACGAGGCGGCCGAACGCTTCCGCGTGATCGCGAAGGCCGGCGTCGACCACGCGAACGTGATGTTCCCGTTCGGTCGCGAGCTTGATGGTGTCAAAGCTCTGTCCGAGGTCGCGCGCTCCTAGACTCGCGCCGCATGGTCACGACCCAACACGGCGCGCGGGACTGATGGAGATCTGGTTCGCGGTCAGCGTGGTCGCGCCGCTCTGGATCCTCGGCGGCTACGCCGCGCTGCTGCTCTTCGATCCCGCTCGCGGGTGGCGCCGCCGCCGCTGACCGGCGTCAGGCCGGGGGTCGCCGCGTGTGGTGATCGGTGTCGCGCTGGTACGCGGACACGAGCGCGAGGAGGAGCGGCTCGGAGAACGGCGGGCCGACGAGCTGCAGCCCGACGGGAAGGCCGTCCGTCCCGAGGCCGCACGGGAAGAAGATCGCCGGCAAGCCCGCGAGATTGCCCGCGGGAATGAGCGCGAGGTTCCCGGGTCGGCGCGTCTGTGGCGGATTGCTCGCGGTCGTCGGCGGTGAATCCAGGGGCTGCGTGACCGGCGTCGCGGTGATCGCGCGTCCGACCGAGAGGATGACGTCGGCGTCCCGGAAGATCTCGTCGAACGCCTCGGAGAGACGCACGCGCAGCCGCATCGCCTGGAGGTAGTCGCGCGCCTTGATCTCGAGCGCGGCGCGCAGTCCCGCCTTCTGCCGCGCGTCGACCAGCTCTTCGAAGCGATCGCCCTCGATCAGCTCCGCGAAGATCGTCGCCCCCTCGGCGCCGTACACCGTCCCCACCATCGGGCCGTAGGGCAGATCGGCCGGCAGCGTCGCGCGCTGGAACGCGGGCACGAGCCGGCGGAACTCCTCGACGCCACGCTCCAGCGCCGCCTTCGCCTCGGGCGCGGCGTGGTCGGCCACGTCCTCCTCGGCGAACGCGACGCGCGCCCGCTTCACGGCGGAGCCGGCGCGCCGCTCGAGCGGCCGGAAGCGCTTCCCCGACGAGCTCGCGTCCTTGCGATCCGGACCGGCGATCGCGGCGAGCACGAGCGAGACGTCGTCGGCGCTTCGCGCCATCGGTCCGATCTTGTCGAGCGTCCACGAGAGCGCCATGGCGCCGTGGCGCGAAACGAGCCCGTACGTCGGCCGGAGGCCGGTCACGCCGCAGTACGCGGAGGGCGTTCCGATGGACCCGGATGTCTCGCTGCCGAGCGCGTACGGGACGAGGCCGGCCGCGACCGCGGCCGCGGATCCGCTCGACGACCCGCCGGACCAGCGCTCGGTGTTCCACGGGTTGCGACCGGGTCCCTGGAGCGACGCGCTCGGATAGCGGTATCCCCCGCCTCCGGCCAGCTCGACCATCGCGAGCTTCGCCGCCAGCACGCCACCCGCACGACCGAGCTTCGCGATCGCCGTCGCGTCCAGGTCGATCACCTGCTCGCGATACGGCGGCGCGCCCCAGGTGGTGGGCGCGCCCTTCGCGGCAAGGAGGTCCTTTGCTCCGTAGGGGATGCCGAGCAGCGGACGCGCGTCTCGGCGCTTCAGCGCGGCGTCCGCCCTCTTCGCCTCGCGCCGCGCGCGCTCGCGCATGACGGTCGCGACCGCGTTGTAGCGCGGACCCTCGCGCTCCAGGAGATCGCAGTACTCGTCGGCGAGCTCGAGCGCGGAGACCTCGTGTCCCCGGAGCGAGTCCCGCAGCTCCGCGACGGTCGCGAAGCGGTGTCCGCTCAGGGCCGGTACACCGTGGGAGGCTCGGTCGCGATCGGAACGCGTTGCCTGCGCAGCTCCTGCGCGCTCTTGTCGATCGCCTCGCGCGCCTGCGCCGCGAGCACGTCCGGATCGTCGCTCACCCGCGTCGTCGGCGCGGTGGTGCGCTCGTCCTCTTCCTTCTCCGTCACGGCAGCGGCGAGGATAGCGCGTGCTACCCTCGGTCGATGGAGGCCCCGCGCGTGCAGCGCAGGTACGTGATCAACGAGCAGCCGCTCTCGCCACGCGATTACGAGGTGCCGGTGGGCTGGTGGGGCTGGAATTGGGACCCGCCCATCCCGATGTCGATCACCGCGATCGTGCGCGCGGGCAACATGGACACGCGCACCGCGGCATTGTGCGGCATGACCATCGCATCGCACGGCTCGCTCCTCATCGCGGCGGAGCAGCCGCATTCCGGAAAGACGACCACGCTCACCGCGCTCCTCGACTACCTCCCGCTGCGCACGCGGCGCGTGTTCGTGCGCGGATGGGCGGAGACGTTCGACTTCCTCGAGCAGACACGCGCCGAGGAAACGATCCTCCTTGCGAACGAGCTGTCGTCGCATCTGCCGGTGTACCTCTGGGGCCCGAAGGCGGTCCGCGTCTTCGGCACGTTGCGCCGTGGGTACGCCCTCGGATCGACCCTCCACGCCGACAGCGCGGAAGAGGCCGTGGCTCAGCTGACCGAGGAGCTCGGCGTCGCGCCGGCAGACCTCGCGCGCGTGCACCTGCTGATGGTGATGCGCATCTACGCGACGAGCCGCGGCGGTCACGCGCGCAGGGTCGTGTCGCTCCATCGGCTCGCGGCGCGCGGCGACGCCGTCTCGCCCATACCGCTCGTCACGCACGACGCCGACGAGGACGCGCATGCGCACGACGAGAGCGCGGAGGCCGCGCTCCTCGCGTCGCTTCGCGGCGAGGATGCCGAGGCGGCCGACCGCGAGCTCCGGCGGCGCGCCGCCTTGCTCGACGAGCTCATCGCGCGCGATACCTTCGAGATCGCCGACGTACGCGACGCGCTCGCCGCCGACCGCGGCGAGCACCTGCCCGCCGGGCTCAGAGGAGACCCGGTGAATGGCTAGTCCCTCCGCCACGAAAGGATTCCGTGGATGACCGATCGCCCATCGACCATCGGCGAGCTCCGCGAGACCGCCTACCGGCCCCGCCCGGTGAAGGAGGAGCTGCGCGCGAACCTCATCGCGTCCCTCACGAAGAAGACACGGCTCTTCCCCGGCATCGTCGGCTACGAGGCCACGGTCGTGCCCGCGATCGAGAACGCGATCCTGTCGGGGCAGGACATCATCCTCCTCGGCGAGCGCGGCCAGGCGAAGACCCGCATCGCGCGGCAGCTCATCGAGCTGCTCGATCCGGCCGTGCCCGCCATCGCGGGGTGCGAGATCAACGACGACCCCTTCGCGCCGATCTGCGCGGCGTGCCGCTACCGCATCGCGAACGACGGCGACAGCGTCGAGCTCGTGTGGCTCGCCGCGGACCAGCGCTACACCGAGAAGCTCGCGACGCCGGACATCTCGGTGGCGGATCTCATCGGCGAGGTCGACCCGATCAAGGTCGCGGAGGGCCGCTATCTTTCCGACGAGCTGACCATCCACTACGGCCTTGTCCCGCGCACGCACCGCGGCATCTTCGCGCTCAACGAGCTCCCCGACCTGGCCGAGCGCGTCCAGGTGAGCCTCCTGAACGTGATGGAGGAGCGCGACGTGCAGATCCGCGGATACAAGGTGCGCCTGCCGCTGGATCTCTTCGTGGTCGCGTCCGCGAACCCGGAGGACTACACCAACCGCGGCCGGATCATCACGCCGCTCAAGGACCGCTTCGGCTCGCAGATCCGGACTCACTACCCCAAGGAGATCGCGATCGAGGTCGGGATCATGGAGCAGGAGCGCAACACGTTCACCGACGAGGGCATCACGACGATCGTGCCCGGCTACATGAAAGAGATCCTCGCGGAGGTGTCGCAGCTCGCGCGGCGGTCGCCGGAGATCTCGCAGCGCTCCGGCGTGTCGGTGCGCGTCTCGGTCGCCAATTACGAGAATCTCGTCTCGAGCGCGCTCAAGCGATCGCTCCGCAACGGCGAGACCACGGTCGTGCCGCGCATCAGCGACCTGCCCGCGGTCGTCGCCTCGACCGCCGGCAAGATCGAGCTCGAATCCGTCGGCGACGTCACCGAGGAGCGCGTCATCGAGCGGCTCGCGCAGCGCGCGGTCCTCAACGTGTTCAACCGCACCTTCTCGCTCGGCGAGTTCGACGCGCTGCTCGCGGCGTTCCAGCGCGGCGCGACGATGCACGTCTCCTCGAGCCTGCCGTCCGGTGAGTACGTGAAACAGGCGCTGCAGATCCCTGGCATGAAGGGGGCGGTCGCGAAGCTCGGCGCCGCGGGCAATCCGTCGACCGTCGCGGCGGCCGTCGAGTTCGTCCTCGAAGGGCTGCACTTGAATAGGAAGCTCAACAAGGAGCGCGGCGAGTCTCGGAGCACGTTCCGCGCATGAACGAGACCCCTCGACTGGACGACTTCGGCCGAGAGATCCGCTATTCGCGATGGGACGGAACGCAGCGGCTCGACGCGCTCGAGGCGGAGGAAGTGCTCTCGGCGATGAGCGATGAGCTCTTGAGCGGCGGTGATCTCGAGGACGCGATGGCGCGCCTTTCGCGCTGGGGCATCCCTGGCCGCATGGAGGGCATGAAGGATCTCCTCGAGCGGCTTCGTGCGGCGAAGCAGCGCCGCGCGCAGCGGCACGACCTCTCGACCGCGTTCGACCAACTCAAGGAGAAGCTCGAGGAGGTGAAGCGCCTGGAGCGCGAGGGCCTGGAGCGCCGTCGCGCCGCCCAGGCGCCGAACGAGCAGCTGAGGCAGGCGATGGAACGCCTCGCGCAGGAGCGCCTCTCGCAGCTCGACGATCTGCCCGAGGACTTCGGACGCGCGGTGCGCGCGCTCAAGGATTACGAGTTCGTCGAGCCGAAGGCCGCCGAGAAATACCGGGAGCTCCTGAAGGAGCTGCAGCAGCAGGTGCTCGGCTCGTACTTCAAGAACATGCGCGAGTCCCTGCAGAACCTGACACCGGAGCAGCTCGAGCGGACGCGGCAGATGATCCGCGACCTCAATCGCGCGCTGAAGGAGCGCATGGAGGGAGGCGAGCCCGACTTCGAGGCGTTCCAGCGCCAGTACCCGGAGCTCGCGGGCGGCGCGAAGGACTGGGACGACCTCCTCCGTCAGCTCGCGCAGGGCATGGCCGCCATGCGCTCGCTCTGGCAATCGATGTCGACGGACATGCGGCAGCAGCTGGAGGAGCTGCTCGGCGCGGCGTTCAACGACCCGGGTCTGCAGTCCGCGATGAACGATCTCGCCGAGACGCTCTCGCAGCTGATGCCCACCGAGGGATACGAGCACGCGGTGCACGGCGACGAGCCGATCACGCTCGCGGAGGCGCTCGGCCTGATGGACGAGATGAACCAGCTCTCCGACATGGAGGAGGTCGTGCGCGGCGCGCGCGGGTCGGGCGACCTCGATCCACTCGATCCGGACCAGGTCGAGCGGCTCGCGGGACCCGGCGCGCGGCAGTCGCTCGAGCAGCTCCAGCAGATGAGCAAGCTGCTCGAGGAAGCCGGTCTCATCCGCAAGGACGGCGAACGCTACGAGCTGACGCCGCGCGGCATCCGCAAGATCGGACAGCGGTCGCTCGAAGAGATCTTCGCAACGCTCAAGCGAGACGCGTTCGGGAGCCACCGTTCGCGAGTCCGAGGGCGCGGTGGCGACCCGACGGACGAGCTGAAGACCTACGAGTTCGGCGATCCCTTCCTGCTCGATCTGCCGGCAACCGTGCGCAACGCCGTCTTCCGCGACGGCGCGAAGGTACCGGTGAAGCTGCAGGCACGGGACTTCGACGTCTATCGCACCGAGCTCATGACGCAGTCGGCCACCGCGATCCTCGTCGACGTGTCACGCTCGATGCTCTTCCGCGGCTGCTTCCTCGCGGCGAAGAAGGTCACGCTCGCGCTCGACTCGCTCATCCGCACGACGTTCCCGAAGGACGACCTCTACATCATCGGGTTCTCCGCGTACGCGCAGGAGCTGAAGCCCTCCGACCTCCCGGGCCTGACCTGGAACGAATACGTGTACGGCACGAACATGCAGCACGCCTTCTCCACCGCGCGCTCGCTGCTGTCGCGATCGCGCGGCAAGAACAAGCAGATCATCCTCATCACGGACGGCGAGCCCACCGCCCACTTCGAGGCCGGCGATCCCGAGCCGCGCTTCAACTACCCGCCCACGAAGCGCACCTTCGAGGAGACGCTCCGCGAGGTCGTCCGCTGCACGCGCGAGCGGATCACGATCAACACCTTCATGCTCGCGCGCGGCCATTACCTCGTGGACTTCGTGAACCAGATGTCGAAGATCAACACCGGTCGCGCGTTCTACGTCGAGCCGGAGCGGCTCGGCGAGTACGTCCTCGTGGATTACGTCGGCCACAAGCGGCGGCGCGTCAGCTGACCGCCAGCCGGCCGGCTCCGTCAGCGACGCCCGGCGAGCGCGAGCGCGGTCACGACGCACACCAGCGCGCCGACCAGCGGCCAGTACAGCAGCCCCAGCGACGCTCCGACGAAGCCGAAGGCCGCTCCGAAGCGGTCGCCAGGGTCGGTCGCGAAGCCGATGAGGTTGCCGGTCTGCGCGAGCCACGCCGTGCCCGCGCCCACGAGTCCGGTGAACGCGCCGAGCACGCCCGACCATACGACGCCGGAGCCGCCGCGGAGCGGGCCGCGATCGCGCAGCATCGCGCGCGTCAGCGCGATCCAGCCCGCGATGGAGAGGATGCCGCCGAGCCAGCCGGCGACGGGGACCTGCTCGAAGAGCGTGATAGCGAGGAAGACGATGGTGCCGAGCGCGAGATGCAGCGCGGCGCCGATCACGCCCGTGTCGCCGGACGACCCGTGCGCATGAATCCGAGCACGCGCCGCCACGCGTCGGCGCACGCATCCTTGTGCCAGTCGAAGCTGCGGTCGAAGAAGGAATGCGGCGCGCCGGGATACGTCTCGATGTGATGCGCGACCTTCGCGTTGGTGAGGGCCGTTTCGAAGGCGCGCACCTCGCTCTCGGGGATGCCCGGGTCCGCTCCGCCGAAGTGACCGAGCACCGGCGCCCGCGTGCCCGCCGCGCGATCCGCCGGCGCGGTGCCCTCTTCGCCGGGCCGCGTCGAGAGCCGGCCGTAGAAGCCCACGACCCCCGCGAGCTCCGACTGGTCGGCCGATGCGTTGAAGGCGACGCCGCCGCCCATGCGGAAGCCGAGCACGAAGATGCGGCGCGCGTCGGTCGCGCCACGCAGATGACCGATGGCGCTCGCGATGTCGCCCTGGATCGGCGCGGGCTGCGTCAACGGCAGGTGGTCCCGGAACGGGAAGCGTCGCCGCGGCGGTCGATGCCCGCGGTGCGTCCGAAGTGGTCGAAGGCGCTCGCGTGCACGCCCGCGCCGGCGAAGCGCTCCGCCCGCTCCTCGTAGAAGCGATGAAGGCCACGCACGTCCGGCGCGATCACCACGCCGATGTCGCCGCCGCGCGCCTTCGCGAGGTACGCGCGGAAGCGCGCGCCGTCCTCGCTGGCGATGATGACCTCGGCGCCGCCCGCGCCACCCGAGATCGGCCGCAAGCCGGGCGGCAGATCCGGCGGGACCGCGCCAGTAACACACGTGCGTCGGTATCCTATGGCGATGGCCGATCTGAGGCAGCGTGTCGAGGCGAAGATCGCGGAGATGCGTCCGTACCTCGAGCGCAGTGGCGGTCGGGTGGAGCTCGTCGATATCGAGGACCACGTCGCGCGCGTCCGCGTGTGGCTGACGAGGCCCGGCCCGAGCCGGCTCGTCGTGTCCCTCCAGCTGAAGAGCGGCATCGAGCGTGCGCTCCGCGACGACATCCCGGAGCTGCGCGGCGTGGAGGCCGTGAATCTCCCGCCCTACGCGGAGCTCGGCTGGGATCAGCCCGCGTTCACGCCGGTCGATCTGCCGGTCACGCCGGAGAAGACCTCGGCCTGATCGCGTCGCCGCCACGCGGACCCGAGACCCGCCTCAGCGGCGACGACTTTCGGCGGCCACGGTCAGCGGAGCGCGCGCCAGCGGAGCGCGCGTCAGCGGCGCGTGATGAGCGCGGGCGCGAGGGTCCGCCACTCGAGCGCGGCCGGCGCCGCGAGATCCGTGCGGACGACCTGGATGCACACGTGGTCGGCGCCCCGCGCGCGGTGCTCGTCCACGCGCCGGCGGATCGCGCTCGCGTCGCCCCAGGCGACGATCGCGTCGACGAGCGCGTCGCTCCCGCCGCTCGCGATATCGGCATCCGTCCACCCGAGCCGCCGCAGGTTGTTCGCGTAGTTGTCGAGCGCGAGGTACCGCTTCATGTGACGGCGCGCGGCGCTCCGCGCCACCGCTGGGTCCGTGGCCAGCACGACGGCCTGCTCCACGGCGAGGAGCGCGTCGGGACCGAGCTCCTTGCGCGCGAGCGTGGTGTGCTCGACCGGGACGAAGTACGGATGCGCGCCGAGGGTGCGCTCGGCGGCGAGGCGAAGCATCTTCGGCCCCAGCGCGGCGAGGACGCGCGCCGTCTCGACGGGCTTCCCCGTGTACGGCGCCATGTCCATCGCGTCGAGGTACTCACGCATGTGCTCGAGCGGCCGCTCGTATGTGGCGTTCTGACCGCGCATCTTCAGGACCGGCGCGTGGCTGACACCCAGGCCGAGAAGGAACCGACCGGGATACGCGTCGGTGATGGCGCGCTGGCCGTTCGCCATCGCGACCGGATCGCGCGCCCAGATGTTCGCGATGCCCGTCGCGATCACGAGACGCTCGGTCGCGGCGAGCACGATCGAGGAATGCGCGAAGATCTCCTTGCTGCCGAGCGACTCGGGAAGCCACAGCGCGGGCACGCCGAGCGACTCCAGCTCGCGCGCGTACGCGCGGGCGTCGTCGGCCGAAAGGCGCTCGGCGTCGAAGCTCCAGGCGCCCACCGGGCCGAGGCGCTCGCGCCAGCGGAGGACGTCCTCGCGCGTCACGGCGTGAAGCGTACGCGGGGCGCGATCCGCGCGACGTCGACCTCGCGCATGCGGTCGGCGCCGAGCGCCTCGAGCCGCGCGCGTGCCGCGCTCGCGTCCGCGATGAGCGCGTCCACATCCACGCCGTGACACCTCGGGGCGAACGGCGCGAGCCGGGCGATGCCTTCGTCGAGCAGCACGGTCGCCCCGTGGAAATTCCCTTCCCGCCAGTGGTGGAAGCCGACGCCGATCTGCAGGATGCCGTGATAGAGACCTCGGTCGGGCGTGCGTGTGGCGCGCCAGAGGAGCTCGAGGGTCTCGTGCTGCTCGAAGAACTCCCCGCGATTGAACTGCTCGAGCCCCGCGATGAGCTCGGGCGGCGCCGGCTGGTCGCAGCGCGCGCGGACCGGCTCCTCGATCGCGCCTCCTGGCACACGCTTTGGCGGTCGGGCGGCCTTGCGGTCGCGGCTACTGGGTTCCGTGCTTCGTCCCGATGACCTTACGGAATCGGAGCTCGTCCTCGATGAACTCGCTCACGACCGGATTGGCGAACGCCGCGGGAAGCGATTCCGCGTCCCGCGCGAACGCGACCTTCACGCCCTCGTGCAGGTCGCGCGCGGCGACGAGGTAGCCGTTCGGCAGACGGTACAGACGCGTGTACTGGAAATGCCAGACCGGCCCGGTCTGCCCGATCGCCTGGCCCTCGAAGCGGATCGCGCGCTCGTCATCTCCGACGATCCGGGTATGTTTCCCGATCTCCCGCTTCGCGGTCTCGCGCTCTTCGGGGCTCGCGTCGAAGGGAAGTGGGAACTCGGCGGTTTCGCTCATCGGCGTTCGCGATGATAACCTTCGGGGGCCGACCGCTCCGTTCTGCTAGGAGGAAGTGCCTCGATGGCCTACGTGATCACCGAGCCGTGCATCAATGTGAAGGATGCGTCATGCGTTGACGTCTGTCCCGTGGACTGCATATACACAACCGACGCGGATAACATGTACTACATCCACCCGGATGAGTGCATCGACTGCGGCGCGTGCGAGTCGGTGTGCCCGGTGAGCGCGATCTTCCCCGAGGACGCGGTCCCGGATAAGTGGAAGAACTACATCGAGATCAACAAGAACTACTTCAACAAGTAGCTCATCGCAGGCTCTGAGATCGATCGGCGGTCGTCATCGGCCGCCGATCGCTTCTTCTGGCGCATCCTGCGCGGGGCGGTCCCCCGCCTTTCCTCGGCACGAACGGACGGATCCTCGCCGCCGCGTATTCGTGTCCGTTGACGCAATAAGCCTTGTCGTTCCCCCACGCCGGATGCCCGCGCGGAAGATCGGGCTGGGCCGCGAGCGTATCAAGCAGGCGCTGTGCCGGGTTCGCTTGACGGAACCAAGGAACGGCTAGGGCGCTGCGGAAAAAGCGTGTTCAGAGTCGCGCTTCATCGCTGCGGCGCTCCTTCCGATGTGATCGCGAGGATCCGTTCGCTCATCGCTCGCATCCCTGGCGCCTGCATCGGGCCATCGCTCGTCGCGGCATCACGTCGTCCCCGGGATGAGCGTGCGCATCCGCACCAGGTCGTACACCGCCAGGGTGAAGGTGAACACCCAGCCGACCCGCCGGGTGCCGCGGTGGCGGGTCTTGCGCAAGAGGCCGATGGTCTTGCCCCAGCCGAAGATCCCCTCGGCCAGACGGCGCTTGAAGGCGCTCACCTCGTACCCCGCATGGCGGGTGGTGCGGCCGTCGATGGCCGAGCGGCGATGGGTGGTGTTCTGGCTCACGTGCGGGGTGACCCCGCGCTCGCGCAGTGCGGCCACGAAGTCGGCGCTGTCGTAGGCCTTGTCGGCGCCGAGGGTGACGTGCGCGGCCCGCGGCACCTGCCGCAGCAGCGCGAGGGCCGCCTCGCGCTCGGCGCTGCCGCTGGCCTGCGTGAGCAGGCCGCCGACGGCCAGACCGTGGCGGTTCTCGCTGAGCACATGACCCAGGTAGCAGAGCCTGGCCTCCTGGGCGTCGCCCTTGCGATAGTGGACTTGCCTCGATTTCGTGGACGCCTAAACACTTGGGGCCAACGTGCCTACGAAGGAGGTCCACGTGCCGAGAACTCGACCCGCGTATCCAGAGGAGTTCCGCGCCAACGCCGTCAAGCTGTTGCGGTCGTCCGGGAAGACCCTCGTCGACGTCGCCAAAGATCTCGGCTGCTCAGCGAACGCGCTTCGC
>DASRGG010000018.1:0-10086 GCA_035651155.1 Candidatus Limnocylindria bacterium
GGACCCCGCCGATGCGCAGCCTGTCCACCCATGGACAAGATCGACACCGGTGACACCGCCTGGCTTCTCGCGTCCGCGGCGCTCGTCATGCTCATGACGCCGGCACTCGGCTTCTTCTACGGCGGACTCGTCCGCCGGAAGAACGTCCTCGCGACGATCATGCACAGCTTCTTCATCCTGTGCCTGATCAGCGTCCAGTGGGTCCTGTGGGGGTACTCGCTCGCGTTCGGTCCCGACCACGGCGGTCTCATCGGCGGTCTCGACTGGGCGGCACTCAAGGGCGTCGGACAGGAGCCGAACGCCGACTACGCCGCCACGGTCCCCGCGCTCGCGTTCATGGTCTTCCAGATGATGTTCGCGGTCATCACGCCCGCGCTCATCACGGGCTCCTTCGCGGAGCGCAAGCGCTTCAAGGCCTTCGTCGTGTTCACCCTCCTCTGGGCCACGTTCGTGTACGACCCGGTGGCGCACTGGGTCTGGGGCACGGGCGGTTGGCTGCGCACGCTCGGCACGCTCGACTTCGCCGGCGGCACGGTCGTGCACATCACGAGCGGCGTGTCGGCGCTCGTCGCCGCGCTCGTCCTCGGCCGCCGTCGCGGATACGGCCTCGAGCCGATCGAGCCGCACGACGCGACGATGACCGTTCTCGGCGCCAGCCTGCTGTGGTTCGGCTGGTTCGGCTTCAACGCGGGGAGCGCGCTCGCTTCGGGCGGGCTGGCGGCCAACGCCTTCGTCGTCACGAACACGGCAGCGGCGATGGCCGCGCTCACGTGGATGACCGTGTCGTGGCTGCACAGAGGCCAGCCCAGCGTGCTCGGCGCGGCGGCCGGCGCGGTCGCCGGGCTCGTCGCGATCACACCGGCGTCGGGCTACGTCGACGTATCGGCATCGATCCTCATCGGCCTCGGTGCGGGCACCCTCTGCTACGTCGGCATCCAGCTCACGAAGCGTCTCAAGGTCGACGACGCGCTCGACGTGTTCGGCGTGCACGGCGTCGGCGGCATGTGGGGCGCGCTCGCGACCGGCGTCTTCGCCACCGTCGCGGTGAACTCCGGGGCCGCCGATGGCGCGGCGTACGGCAACTTCGGACAGCTCGGCGTCCAGGCGATCGCGGTCCTCGCGTCGGTCACCTACTCGGCGGTCATGACGTTCGTGATCCTCAAGGTCATCAACCTCTTCGTCGCGCTGCGCGTGCCCGAGCACGAGGAAGTCCTCGGCCTGGACGCGTCGCAGCACGGCGAGGCCGCGTACCAGATCTAAGGAGGACGAAAGATGGACTTCCTCGCGTTCGCATCATTCGCGGCCCTGATCGTGGCGTGGCTCGTCGCGCCGTCGAAGGCGCACGCCGTTTCGATCGAGGACGCGAAGGCCGCGTAGCTCTGGGTCGTACCGCGTGCGCGCGGTCGCCATCGGCCGCGCGCACGCGTTTCCGCTAGACTACGTGTCGCTAGGGGTGCGCCCGACAGGCGCTGAGAGGCGGTGTGCCCGCCAACCCTTTTGAACCTGATCCGGTTAGTACCGGCGGAGGAAAGCGATGGCGACAGCGGCCACCGGCGCGCCCACGATCACGAGCAGCCCCACCATTGCCCAGGGCATCGAGCCCATCCCCCTCGACCAGCGCCGGCTCTCTGGGTTCGACCTCGCGATCCTGTGGGGAGACCTCGGCGTCGGGCTCCTCGTGCTCCAGGCCGGCGCACTTCTCTCTCCCGGGCTCGGCGCGCGCGACGCGCTCGGCGCGATCGTCGTCGGCAGCGTCATCGGCGTGCTGCTCCTCGGCCTCGCCGCCTACGTCGCCGCGGACGCGGGCGTACCCACGATGGTGCTCACGCGGGCGGCGGTCGGCATCCGCGGCTCCGCGCTCCCGACGATCCTGAACGTGATCCAGCTCGTCGGCTGGACGTCGTTCGAGATCCTCGTCATGGCGCAGTTCGCGAACGCGATCGTCGAGCACCTCACCGGCTTGTCGGCGTATCCCCTCTGGGCGCTCGTCTTCACCGTGCTCTGCACGGCCATGGCCTTTGGCGGTCCGCTCGTCGTCGTGCGCCAGTGGCTCGAGAAGTTCGGCGTGTGGGCGATGCTGGCGACATCGATCGCGCTCGTCGCGCTGCTCGTGACGCGCTTCGACCTCTCGGCGATCCTCGCGACGCCAGGCACCGGCGAGCTGTCCTTCTGGCTCGGCGTGGACATCGTCGTGGCGCTCCCGATCTCGTGGTTCCCGCTCGTGGCCGACTACAACCGCTTCGCGCGGTCGCGCTCGGCGTCGTTCTGGGGCACGTTCGTCGGCTACCTGCTCGCGAACATCGCCTTCTTCGGGCTCGGCCTCCTCTACGTCATCGCGCTGAACACCGACGTCGCTCATCTCAACGACGAGCTCGTGGGGTTCCTCGGCGGCTCGGCGCTGCTCGGAGGGCTCGCGCTGCTCATCATCCTCGCCGACGAGACCGATGAGGGCTTCGCCGACATCTACTCGGCCGCGGTCTCGACGCAGAATCTTCTGAGCCGCGTGCCGCAGCGCGCGCTCATCGCGGCGTACGCGACGATCGGCTTCGTCCTCGCCATCGTGCTCGCGAACGCCGACTACGAATGGTTCCTCCTCCTCATCGGCTCGTTCTTCATCCCGCTGCTCGGTGTGATCCTGGCCGACTACTTCGTCGCCCGGGGCCGGTACGTCGCGGACGAGCTGTTCGCAGAGGCCGGCCGCTACTGGTACCAGGGCGGGGTGAACGCGCTCGCGGTCGCGGCCTGGCTCGTGGGCTTCCTGGTGTACCAATGGATCGCGCCGCCGGCTGCGCTGACGCACGCGCTCGGCGAGGCCTTCTCCCCGCTCGCATCGCCGATCGGCGCGACGATCCCCTCGTTCGCGATCGCCTTCGCGCTCTATGCGGTGGTCGGCCGGACCGTGACGCACCGGGGATGATCCGGCTCATGCTCGACTGGTTCGTGAACCCGGACCACGTCCCGTTGTACGCGGTCGATGTAGGGGCCGAGCTCGTCGTGCCGACCGATCCGGATGAGCCGCTCCGGGCGGTCGCGGAGGGCCGGGTCGATCTGGCGCTGAACTACCAGCCGAACGTCACGCTCGCGCGCGCACGCGGCGCGCGCGTCCGTGCCGTCGGCCTGCTCATTGACGCGGTGCTCGACACGCTCATGGTGCGCGCCGACGGTCCCGTGCTGACCGTCACGGACCTCGCCGGACGCCGCGTCGCGTTCGCGGTCGAGCCATTCGATCGGGTGATGTTCCAGGCCATGGCGCGGCACGCGGGCCTCGCCGAGGGCGCGTGGCGCTTCGTCGACGTGGGCTTCGACTTCACTCGCGCCCTCGTCGACGGCCGGGTCGACGCGGTGATGGGTGCCTTCCGCAACTACGAGGTCATCGAGGCGGCGGAGCTCGGCGTGCCGGTGCGCATCTTCGAGCTCGCCGACCACGGCGTCCCGCCCTTCTACCAGCTGGTGTTCGTCGCGCGCGACGACCTCTCGCCGGAGCGTCGTGCCGCGGTGGCGCTCACCCTCGCGCGCGTCGCGGCGGGCATCGCCGCGACGCGACGCGATCCCGATCGCGCCTTCGCGGCATTCGTTCGCGCGCATCCGGACCAGGACGATCCGTTCCATCGGCGGGCGTTCGCCGCGACCGTGCCGGCGTTCGCAGCCTCGCAGCGTCAGGACGCGTCGCGCTGGAGCACGTTCGCGGCGTTCCTGCGCACGCGCGGCCTGCTCGACCGGACGCCCGACGCGTCCGAGCTCTTCACGAACGAGCTCGCCGCATGAGCGGCATCGCGGGGACGCTGTGGGAAGACAACGGCGAGCTCGCGGCACGGGCCCTCGCGCATCCCTTCGTGCGCGGGATCGGGAGCGGCAGCCTCCCGCGCGCGCGGTTCGCCGCGTACGTCGCGCAGGACGCCTTCTTCCTCGACGCCTTCGCGCGCGCGTACGCTCTCGGGCTCGCGCACGCACCGGACCGCGACGGCGTGGCCGCGTTCGCGCGCCTCCTCGCGGGCGTGACCGACGAGCTGCGGCTGCACGCGACGTACGCCGCGCGCTGGGGCATCGATCTCGCGGAGGTGCGGCCACTTCCGGCCACGGTCGCGTATACGGACTTCCTGCTCGCGACCGCCGCGCTCCGGACCGTCGGCGAGACGTGCGCCGCGATGACGCCATGCATGCGGCTGTACGCCTACCTCGGCCAGGAGCTCGGACGGACGCCGCGGATCGGGAACCCCTACGCGGAATGGATCGCGACGTACGCGTCGGCGGACTTCGAAGCGCTCGCCGCCGGGCTGGAGCGTCTTCTCGACCGCTACGTGACGCGCATCGAGGACGCCCGCGCGCCATATCGCCGCGCGCTCGAGCTCGAGCTCGGCTTCTTCGACGCGCACGTGGAGGAGCGCGCATGACGCGCCCGAGCGCGCGCGAGCGCTGGGGCAGGCCGGCCGCGCTCACGATCGCCGGATCGGACTCGGGCGGCGGCGCCGGCATCCAGGCCGATCTCAAGACCTTCCAGGCGCTCGGCGTGTACGGCATGAGCGCGATCACCGCGCTCACGGCGCAGAACACCCTCGGCGTGCGTGCCGTGCACGAGGCTCCGACGGAGGTCGTCGCGGCGCAGATCGACGCGGTCGTGGAGGACCTGGGCGTCGACGGTGTCAAGATCGGGATGCTCTCGAGCGCGCCCATCGTCCGCGCGGTCGCCGCTCGGATCCGTCACTGGCAGCTCGAGGCCGTGCTGGTCATCGACCCGGTGATGGTCGCGAAGGGCGGCGATCGCCTGCTGCGCGACGACGCCGTGGCGGCGCTCCGAGACGAGCTCCTCCCCCTCGCGGCTGTGCTCACGCCGAATATTCCGGAGGCCGAGGTGCTCACCGGTCGCACCATCCGCACGGATGATGAGGTCCGCGAGGCGGCGCGTGCGCTGCTCGGTCTCGGGCCGCGCGCGGTGGTCCTCAAGGGCGGCCATCGCGAGGGCGACGCGACGGATCTGTTCGTGGACGTGGCGCGCGAGGAGTGGCTCCCGGCGAGGCGGATCGAGACCCGCGCGACGCACGGCACCGGATGCACGTTCTCCGCCGCGATCGCGGCGCGTATCGCACTCGGTGACGAGGCCCTCGAGGCGGTCCGCGCCGCGAAGGCGTTCCTCACCGGGGCGCTCGCACACGCGACGCCCATCGGCGCCGGCCATGGACCCGTGGCACACGACTGGGCGCTCCGGCGTACGACATGAGCGCGCCGGTGGTCCACTGCATCACGAACACGGTGACGAGCGCGCGCGTCGCCGATGCGCTCGCGTCCCTCGGGATCGCGCCGATCCTCGCCTCGGACATCGCGGAGGCGGCGGACGTCGCGCGGCGAGCGAGCGCGCTCGTGCTGAATTGCGGAACGCCGACGGCCGCGCGCTTCGACGCCATGCGCGCCGCGGCCGATGCGGCGAGCGCGGCGGGCGTCCCGATCGTCCTCGATCCGGTCGGGTGCGGAGCGACGCGCTGGCGCACCGACCGCATCCGCGGGATCGCGGCGGCGCGGCGCATCGCGGTCGTTCGCGGCAACGTGGCCGAGGTCGCATCGCTGGCGTCGCTCCCGAGCGGACCGGTGCTGCACGGCGTGACCGCGGCGCGCGCCGATCCCGAGACAGTCGAGCGCGTCGCGGTGGACGCGAGCCAGGCGCTGGGGACCATCGTCCTCGCGACCGGTCACGGGCACGACGTCATCGCGGGCGACGACGTCGCGCTGCGCGTCCAGGTCGGCGTCGATGTGCTCGGGCAGGTGGTCGGCGCGGGCGACGTGCTCTCCGCCCTGGTGGGCGCGTTCCTCGCGCGCGGCCGCGGCCCGCGCGACGCCGCGACCGACGCGCACGCCGCGTTCGCGTCCTCGGCACGAAGCGCGCGAGCCTGCGGCCCGGGATCGTTCTGGCCGGCATTCATCGACGCGTTGGCGTCCCATGGATAGCGACGCGCTGCGCAAGGCGCTCCGGCTCTATCTCGTCGCCGACGCCGGCATCGTGCCGGTCGCGGAGCTCGCGCCGCGCGTCGCGGCGGCCCTCCGCGGCGGCGTCACCATGGTGCAGCTCCGCGCGAAGGAGCGGACGACCCGCGAGCAGCTCGATCTGGCACGCGCGCTCCGCTCCCTCTGCCGCACCAGCCATGTTCCGTTCGTCGTGAACGATCGCGTCGACGTCGCGCTCGCGTCGGGCGCGGACGGAGCGCACGTCGGTCACATCGGCCGGGAGGACATGCCGCCCGACGACGCGCGAGCGCTCCTCGGTGGCGATGCGATCGTCGGCGTCTCGGTGGGAAGCGCGGACGAAGCGAGTGAGGCCGAGCGTCTCGGCGCGAGCTACGTCTCGGCCGGCCCGATGTACGACACGCGTACGAAGTCGGACGCCGGCGCGGCCGTCGGGCCCACGCTGCTCGAGCACGCTCGGGCCGCGACGCGGCTCCCCCTCGTCGGCATCGGCGGCATCACGCCCGACCGCGTCGGCGCGCTTCGCGCGGCCGGCGCGGACGGCGTGTGCGTCGCGCGTGGCATCCTCTGCGCGCCCGATCCGGCAGCGGCTGCACGTGAATACATCGCACGGTGGAGGTGATCAGATGACGGATCGTCCTATGGAGGTTCGGCGGTGGCCGCGCGCGGGCGAGCTGCCCGAAGCGCAAAAGCTCGCGCTCTCGGCGATGCTCGTCGCGCTCGGCGTCGTGCTCGGCGCGCTCTCGATCCCGGTGGGGCCGGCGCGCGTCGCACCGTCGCAGCATTTCATCAACGTCGTGGCGGGCATCCTGCTCGGGCCGTGGTACGCGGTCCTCACCGCGATCGGCATCAGCGTGATCCGGAACGCGCTCGGCACCGGCACGCTCCTCGCGTTCCCGGGATCGATCTTCGGCGCGTTCCTCGTCGGCGTCGCGTACCGCCGGCTGCGCCGGCCCGAGGCCGCGTTCGCCGAGCCGATCGGGACCGCGATCATCGGCGCGCTCGCCGGCTACGCCCTCATCGCCGGGCTCGACGCGACGACATACGTCCTCGGCTTCATGCGCGCGAGCCCGCCCTCGCCACAGCCCTATCTCGGCATCTTCGGCGGGCCCTTCGCGCTCGTCGCTTCGTTCGCGGTCAGCAGCATTCCCGGCTCGACCCTCGGGTACCTCGCGATCCTCGCGCTGCGCCGCGCCGGCGTCCGCTGACCACGGCGGCGGCGGCGGCCGCCGTCCGCACGCGGGGCCTCACGTTCTGGTACGCCGACGCGACCGAGCCGGCGCTCCGCGACGTGGATCTCGACGTCGTGGCCGGCGAGATGCTCGTCGTGTGCGGTCCGAGCGGAGGCGGCAAGAGCACGCTCCTCCGCGCCTGCCAGGGCATCGTCCCGCAGCTCACCGGGGGTGCGCTCGCCGGCGCGGCGGAGGTCGTCGGATGCGACGCCACCGTCACGCGGCCGCACGCGCTCGCCGCGCTGGGCGTGACGATCGTCTACCAGAACGCGCTCGAGGGATTCGTCGCGGACCGCGTGGACGACGAGATCGCGTTCGGCCCGGAGAGCCTCGGCCTCGCGCCGGATGAGATCGCGTCGCGCGTCGACGAAGCGCTCGCCGACGTGGGACTCGCCCACGCCGCGCGGCGCGCGATCGCGGCGCTCTCCGGAGGCGAGCAGCAGCGCGTGGCGATCGCGGCGGCGCTCGCGCTGCGCCCGCGCGTGCTGCTGCTCGACGAGCCGACCGCGCACCTCGACGAGCGGACCGCCGGCGAGATCGTCGGGCTGCTCGGCCAGCTCCGCCGCTCGCGCGGGATGACGGTGATCGTCGCGGAGCATCGCCTCGGGCTCGTCGCGCCGCTCGCCGATCGCATCGCCATCGTCATCGGCGGACGGCTGCACGCCGTGGGCGCGCCGCGCGAGGTGCTGCGCGATCCGGCGCTTCCCGCCCTCGGCGTCCCCGTGCCGCGCGCGCTGCAGGTCGCCGTTCACCTCGGGCTCGCGGCCGCGCCGCTGACGCCGGGGGAGCTCGCGAACGCGCTCGTGGCGCGTGGCGCGGGCGGCGGGCCGAAGACCGGGCACGCGGACGCCCTCTCGCGCGCCGCCGCGGCCGCGGCCGATGTCGCCCTCCGATTCGAGGGTGTCCGGTATCGCTATCCGGGCGCGACGCATGATGCGGTCCGCGACGTCAGCTTCGCGGTGCGGCGCGGCGAACGCGTCGCGCTCGTCGGTCCGAGCGGCGCGGGAAAGAGCACGCTCGCGCGCCTCGCGCTCGGTCTCGCGCGGCCGACCGCCGGCGAGATCGCCGCGCTCGGCGTGCGCTCGCCCGCGACGTCGGCGATCGCGCCACGCGTTGGGCTCGTCGTCCAGAACCCGATGCACCAGCTTCTCGCGGAGACCGTCGAGGACGAGATCGCCCTCGGCCTGCGCGGGCGGGACCGGACCGGGCGGTCCACGCGCATCGACGAGATGCTCGCGCGCTTCGACCTCGCCTCCCTGCGCGGGCGGCACCCTCTGTCGCTCTCGGAAGGACAGCGCCGCCGGCTCGCGCTCGCCGCCGCGATCGCTCCGTCCCCCGAGCTCCTGGTGCTCGACGAGCCGACGCTCGCGCAGGACGAGGCGCAGCGGATCGCGCTCTCGCGGCTGGTTCGCGAGCTCGGGGCAGCCGGCGTGGCGATCGTCGCGATCACGCATGACCGCGAGTTCGCGAACGACGCGTGCGATCGTGTGATCGCCATCGCCGAGGGCGCACTCGTGGCGGACCTACCGCTCGCGGGCGACGCCGCGGGGATCTCCGCGCTCGCGAAGGCCGGCATCCCGCTCGCGGACGTGCCGGCGACCGTCCTCGCGCTGTCGGGCGCGGGGCGTCACGCGATCGCGCGGAGCGTCGACGAGCTCGTCCGGGCGTTCAGATGAGCGCGCTCGATCCGCGTGCCCAGCTCGCGCTCTTCGCCGCCATCCTTCTCGGCGTGCTCTTTGGCGGCATGACGGGCCTCGTCGCGGGAGGCGCGATCGCGATCATTTGGACCGCGCGCTCCGGCGCGTCGCGCGCTCGCGCTCCGCTCGCAGCGGTGTTGCCGCTCGCGTTGTTCGTCGCGCTCCTCGACGCGTTCGCGGGACGGACCTCCGAAGGCATCGCGGCCGGACTGCGCCTCGTCGAGACGACCGCCCTCGCGTTGGCGTTCGCGCGGAGCGTGGACGCGCGCGCGATGACGGACGCGCTGCGCGCGCTTCGCCTCCCGCACTCGTTCGTCTTCGTCCTCCTCGCGGGCGCGCGCTTCGTTCCCGTCACGGGGGCCGACCTCGGCGAGCTCGTGACCGCCGCACGCCTGCGCGGGATCGGCGTCGACGCGGGACCGTGGCGACGGCTCGCGGCATGGCGCGCCCTTCTCGTGCCGCTCCTCGTGATCACCGTGCGCCGGGGCCTACAGCTCGGCGAGGCGATGGAGGCTCGCGGGTTCTCGACCGCCTCACGCCGCACGGTGCGTACGGAGCTGCGCTGGCGGGTGCGCGACTCGGTCGCCGGGCTCGCCGCGCTCCTGTATCTCGCGCTCATCGCGCTGATAGGATCGCGACTCCCGTGAACGCCGTCGTCGCCGCCAACGGCAGCACCACGGCGGAGGACGCGCGCCACCTGGCCGGGGCGGACCTCGTCGTCGCGGCCGACGCGGGCGCGCTCGCCCCCGATCGTTGGGGTCGCACCCCCCGACGCGATCGTCGGCGACCTCGATTCGCTCGGCGACGGCGGCGCGAACGCGGCGCGGGCGTCGTCGTCCTCGGGCCTGCGGCGGGCCCCGCAGCGAGTACGACATCGCGAACGCCCTGCTCCTCCTCGGCTGGGGCCGTGGCCTGCGCGCGGTGCGCGGCGGCACGACGATGCGTGCGCTGCGCGGCGGCGAGGACCTCGCCATCGAGGCCGGTGTCGGCGGGCGGGTCACGCTCGTCGCCGTCTCGGACGGCACGGTCGTCGGCACCGACGGCCTGCGATGGCCGCTCGCGACACGGTGCCGAAGACCGCGACCGTTTTCCCGTGAGGGCGAGGACCGAACCGCAACCATCGTGGTGCCCATCCGCCGCTGACCGGGACCCCGCCGATGCGCAGCCTGTCCACCCATGGACAAGATCGACACCGGTGACACCGC
>DASRGG010000019.1:0-3004 GCA_035651155.1 Candidatus Limnocylindria bacterium
CGCCTCTCAGTCTCGCCTCTCCAAGCGCATGAAGCAGCGCTTCCTGCGCGCCGTCTGAGCCATCAACTCCGACCACTATCGTCGCCACCGTGGGCTCCTTGGTTCGCTCTGTCTGTTGGCGGGGGCCGGCTCGACCGGAAACTCGATCAGACCACCGTGTCTGGCGGCTCCGCCGCCGCATTTTCAACAGTCTGTTTCCCGGCATGCGACGGTTGCGCGAGCGCGGGGACCAGTAGACGATGACTCTCGATGATCGCTCCGGCGACGTCGGCTACCTTGTGCCCGTTGTGCTGTGAGTGCTCGCGCAGCATTTCGAAGGCCGTGTCGCTGTCGATCGCGTGACGAGCCATCAGGATGCCCTTCGCCTGCTCGATGGCGGCACGGCGCCCGAAGGCTCCCTGCAGGCTGTGGTACTCGGTGAAGCGCTGCAGCGTGATGTCGATCGCGCTTTGCAGCTCCTCGGGCGTGGTGTCGACGATGTAGGCGAAGACCCCGCGCTTGGCCGCCTCGCGGACGTAGTCGGGATCCCGTGCCGCGAGCAGCGCGATCACCGGACAAGAGGCTTCGCGGACGATCTCGCCGATCAGCTCGAGGGCGTGCTCGGAGGAGAGGCCGAGCCCGACGAGCGCGACGTCGGGATGCTCTTTCGCGGTGACCGGTCCGACCTCTTTGACGTCGATCTCGCGTGCGATCACCTCGTGACCGAGCCCGGCAACGACCCGGGCCAGCAACTCGAGCCGATCGCGCCGCTCGTTCGCGATCAGGACGCGGAGGTGGTCGATCCCGTTCTCGGCCATCGCCCGATCGTGAGAGCGGGAGGCCAGCGTCATGGAACAACTGTAGCTCCGTCCCCCAGACTCAGCTGGTCGCCAGCGAGACCTTGCGCGAGTTCGTCGACTCGCTGCGTCGACACTCGCCCCTCTACCGCCGCGGCGACGCGTCGTCTAGCCGCGGGCTCTGGCTGCCGGTCACCCACCCGGCTGCCGGTGCGGATGCACCTTCACGCACACGGCCGGAGAAAACCGAGGGGCAGGAGGATGATCCCGCTTCCTGCCGTTCTGTCGCAGCGCTCGGGCCAGGCTACGAGACGCGGAGGTGGTATCCTCGCTCGGTAGCGCCATAAGGGATCGGTGCTGCACGTGTTCGTCGGGTCTCAGGCCATGTGGCCCGGCGAAATGTCCTCCCACAGGTGCGCGGGTTGGAGCGGTTGTGGCCGGCTCATTCAGCGCGTCGGCGATCACGGTTCGATCACCGGGAGGAACGCATGGCCGTAGCACCAGTAGTGGCATCCCCTCAGCGCAGCGGCGCGGATCGAGCGCGCACCGTCGCGCCCACCCCGCGGCCGAGAGGACGCCCGCACCGGGTGACGCCTTTCGCAACCGCTCGCCCGAGCGACGTGCGGCGCGCGCTGGATCGCGAGCAGATCGATCTCGTCGGCGAGTTCCGGTGTGAGTGCGGTCGGCCGACCTGCAGGGACACTGTGCCCGCTGTGGCGGAGACGTATAGAGGGTCGGCTGACCGTTTCGTCGTGACGCCCGCTCACTTCGGTGGGGGCGTGGTTCTGCGGGCCGCCGATCGTTTCTTTGTCGTCGACTTGGGCGGTCGTCCGTTCCCGCACGCAGGAAGCGGTCTGCGATGAGCCGCGCACTGCTGCTCGAACATGAGCCGACGCGCCCCGCTTGCAGTAACGGTGGCGTGCGTCTTGACCTGAGCGGGACGGCCGGCTTTCTGGTCGCGGACGCGCGCGGTCGCGTCGTCGGCCGGGTCGAAGGTCGGATGGATGGCGGATCGCCGGAGATCCCGGACGCGCTGTCTGTCCGCTTCACCGTTCGTCGCTGGCGCCGCCGTCTCGTCCCCGCGGACGCGATCGAGGCGATCGACGAGCGGACGAGGGTGATCGGGCTCCGGGTCGAGCGCTCCGCGATCGGGGCGTCCCTGTAGCCATGCCCGAGACCAAGCCCGAGCATTTGCGGGTTCTGATCGCGAACGAGAAACGCGACCGGCTGGAACTGCTGGCCCAGGTCGTAATCGGGCTGGGACACGACGTGATCGCACGCGAGATCTACGTCAAAGAGGTCGGTCCGGTCACCGCAAGGGAGCACCCGGATGTCGCGCTGGTCGGGCTCGGCGAAAGCTCGGTGCATGCGCTCGAGTTGATCTCGGAGATCGTCCGCGAGGTGTCCTGCCCGGTGATCGCGCTCCTCCATGCCGGCGACCCCGCCTACGTCCGCGAGGCAGCAAAGCGCGGCGTCTTCGCCTACATCATCGACGGCACCCCTGACGAGCTGCAGAGCGCGATCGACATCACCCTGCAGCGCTTCAGCGAATACCAGAGCCTGCAGGGGGCCTTCGGCCGGCGCGCGCTGATCGAACAAGCCAAAGGGATCCTGATGGCCCGCCACTTCACCAGCGCGGACCGCGCCTTCGAGATGCTGCGCGACCACTCCCAGCACAACGGCCGCAAGCTCAGCGATATCGCCGCCGCCGTCGTCGAGAGCCACCTCCTGCTGCTCCCACCGGCTCCTCGACCAATCGACCACACGACTGACGGCACCAGTCCAGACGCGGCGAAGGCCTAAAGGAGTCGCGGTGAGGCAGCCAATGGAAAGGAGCGATGCCTTCGCGCGCGTCTGGGCGGCGTTCGACGCCGGCGACATCCTGCCAGCGTGTGCCTGGTGCGGGCGCGTGCGGATCGACGAAATCTGGCTCTTGCCATCCGGCGCCGCGCTCGCCGCGATCGATCAGCGCTACGCGTTCTCCCATTCAGTCTGCGACGGATGCGCCGACATGCTCGGCCGCGCGCGGCCGAGCGAACGGCCCGCAACCGAGTAACACAACACTCAGCACCCCGAATCGCGCCTCTTGTCAAGCGCAGCCGAAAAGTGCACCAGTTTGTGCAGTCGAAAAGTGCACCACCTGGAGCCGGGTGAGGTTGATCTCCGCCGCTCAGGCGGAGCCGCGAAGCGGCGGAGCCTGAGCGGCGGGCGCGACGTCGAGGCCGCGC
>DASRGG010000020.1:0-60249 GCA_035651155.1 Candidatus Limnocylindria bacterium
ATCGGTCTGCTCCTGCTCGCCTCGATGCTTCGCCGCGCGCGCCGCGGCTTCGCGCATCCGACGTCGGCCTCGTTCGCCGCGGTCTCGTACTACTGGCACTTCGTCGACGCGGTCTGGCTCCTCCTCTTCATCACCGTGTACGTGCTGTAGGTGAGCTCCTCCGGACGTACGCACACCCCGAGCCTCTAGCCACGCGTCGGGCGGGAGCCGCCGATGGCGGCTCGCGGGTCACCGCATCGATCGGTTCGGCACATCCTGAACGCGTACCCGGACACCGACGTCGTCTCATCGGGAGGCGGGACCTTCTTCTCGTGTGACCCGGCTACGCACTGGCCCAGCTTCGCGGCGATCGTCACCACCGACGAGCTCGACTCCGAGTCAGACCTCGATGTCGATTTCAAGGCGCTCGACAGACTCTTCCCCCGTCGAGTCATCCGACCGCTACTCGACGAAGCCCATGAGCGCGCACTTGCGGCAGCCATGAGCCAGCCAATCGACCGGTTGATGCTACGAACGACACCCATCCGAACCGGAGACGTGCGAAGCACTTCCGCCGCTCGGTATCTTTGAAGCCATGCTCTACACGTACCGCTGTCCGCGCTGCGGCAGGTCCGCCCCGCCAACCGACGGTCCGTCAGGTCGATGACAGCCAACATCGAGCTCGATCCCGCCGCGTCGCCGCTCCAGACGTTCGGCGCTCTCATCGCCCGGACCGCCGACGACCTCTCCTCGCTGAGCTTCGTCGCCGAGTGGGTGGGTCCGAGCGAGCGCGTGCCCGTCTTCGACGTCGCGTCGCTGCGTGACTTTGCCAGCGACACGGACCGGCGCATCTTCCTTGCGGAGCTGCTCGCGTCGTACACGCACGTCGCGAGCGGCCCGATCTGGTCGCGGACCCCGCGCGGCTGGCGCAAGCGCCGCTACAGCGAGCTCGACCCGCTGTGGCTGGGCGAGCTCATCGAAGCGGTCCCCGATGCGCAGCGCGGGGCGGTCCTGCGCCGACTTGGCGACCTCGCGCTGTTCCTCGCCGGCGTCTTCCCGGATCACGTCGGCCGTCACCCGCTGGAGCCGCGCCATCTCGCGCGCATCACGCGCGCGATCGAGGCGCGCGAGGGGCCCATCGGCGTGCCGCCCGTCGCGGCAGGGGCGTTCCGCGAGGGAGGCGTCCGGGTCCTCGAGTGGCTCGGTCGTGTCTGCTATCGCCTCGCGGAGCGGCACGCGGTCCGTGGCTCGGACGTGCTGCCCGAGGTCGCCGAACGCATCGTCGACGGACGCCGCTTCCTCAACCTGCTCACGGACCGGTACCTCTTCCCGCTCCGCGAGCGGTGGTTCCCTGTCGCCTGATGCCAGGGACGTAAGGCCGACGACCGTCCGGGTCGCTTTGCGCGAGTTCGCGCGCATCTCCCTCAGGACCCATCCCCACGTACGAGCTCGTCCGCCCGCCTCAGCGCGTGAATTCGACGAGCGTCGGCTCGAGCCCGCCTTCGCGCGGCGCGAGCCACATGCGCGGCATGGTCGCGGGGTACAGAAGCACCAGGGTCACCGCGGCGCCGGCGAGGTAGAGCGCGGGTATCCCGGCCACGGCCGCGAACGCCGAGCCCAGGATCGGACCGACGCCCCAGCCCAGGTTCTGCGCCGACGCGAGCGCTCCGAATGCCCGGCCTTCGCCGCCGACCGGCGCGCCGGCGCGCGTGAGCACCGCGGTCGCGGACGTGATGCCGGCCATCCCGACACCCGAGAGGAGCCGGAAGACGAGGAACACGAGCGCGTTCGGCACGAGCGCCTGCGGCACGAGCGAGATCGCGAAGAGCGCGAGCGCTCCGACGAGGACGACGCGCGCGTCGTGCCGGTCCGCGTAGCTGCCGGCGATGGGCATCGCGATCGCCGCCGCCAGCGCGCCGAGCGCGAGCGCGAGCCCGATCGCGAGCTCCGGCGTGAGCCATGACGGACGCGAGAGATCCTGGACGTAGATCGCGAGCAGCGCGACGGTGGCGGAATACACGATCTGGACCGCCGGCCCGACGACGAGCACCCCGCGCAGGCCGGCCCAGCGAAATGGGGCGACGACGTCGCGCGCGGTCGCGCGGAAGCCGCTCTCGACGGGTCGACGCACCACCGGCAGGTCCTCGACCGTGACGATCGTGATGATCGTGCACGCCGCGAGCACGACGGCGCCCACGAGGAACGAGCCGCGCAGGCCGACCGCGAGGACGACGAGCCCGCCGAGCACCGGACCGATGAGGTTCCCCACCTGGATGGCGGTGTTCAGCAGGCCGAGCGCGAATCCGGTGCGCTCCTTCGGAACGATGCCCGCGATGAGCATCGAGCCCGCGGTCTGCGTGCCGGTGAAGGCGCCCTGCAGCGTGCGCACGGCGACCAGCTGCCAGACGTTCGAGACCGCGGCCTGTAGCGCGAGGATGACCGAGCCCGCCGCGACGGAACGGACGAGCATCGCCTTGCGGCCCAGTCGATCGGCGAGCAGACCCCAGACCGGCGAGACCGCGGCCATCGTGATCCCGCCGATCCCGATCGCGAGGCCGCTCCAGAGCGCGAGCTCGCCCCGGTCGGTGACGCCGAGCTCCTGGATGAAGAGCGGGAGGAACGGGTACGAGAAGTTGAACCCGATGAGGATCAGGACCTGGGTGATGGCGAGCGCCTGGACGGTGCGCCGCCAGTGCGGGTGCGGCGTGTTCGGCATACTGGCCCATCTATCGTGCGCCGTCGTCGCCGATCCGGCTGTGACGCGTGTCACGTACGGCACCGCCCGATACGCTTTTGTCCGCAAGACGGTCCTCGACGTGGCTTCGCCTACGCGAGGTGGCCTCGTTGCGAGGCGACGCGCACGAGCGCGGCGCGATTGGGGACCCCGTACCACCGGAAGAGCTGGCGGAGATGCTTCTCCACGGCCCACGGCGTGATGCCGAGACGCGCGGCGATCTCCTTGTTGGCGCAGCCCGCGGCGACGAGCTCGATGACCTCGAGCTTGCGCCGCGTCGGTGCGCCATCTCGCCCCCGCACCCGGCGATCCTGACCGGCCGCCGATGGCGCCGCATGCCGTGAACTGACCATGCACGGCCCGCCAATCGCGGAAGCGTGACGCCAAGAGGCCGGCGCCTCCGTTCCCTCTGAGGGCGGCGGGCCGGCGCCGCGGCTCAGATCCAGCGCGAGAGCAGCACCGCCGTCGACGCCGCGAAGAGCGCGATCCACAGGACACCGAGCGCGGCTTCCGGTGCCGCGATGACCGACCTGCGGTCGATCGTCTCGCGCGTGCCGTCCGCGTAGACGATCTCGCCGGTCACCGAGACCGCGCGGCGTCGCACCGACCGCGCTCGCGTCGAGAGGCGCCGCTGCGCCGTGCTGAGCAGCGCCGCGGCGAGCGCGCCGGCGAGCGCGGGCACCGGGTGCGCGCCGGCCGCGTACGCGGTCGCGAGCACGGGGAACGCGCCCCAGCCGAACGCGAATCCCGCGTCGGAGTGCACGAGCGGAACCTCGAACGCGTACAGCAGCACGAGCGCGGCGCCCGCGGCGACGAAGGCGAGGAGCGCGGGACCGGCGACGGTCGCCGCGACGACGCCGAGCGCGGACGCGATCGCGAGCGACACGACGCCGAGCGCGACGAGCACGGAGGACGGTATGCCCGTGCGCAGCGGACGCCCGCGCAGCTCGTCGAACGCGTGCGCGCCCACGCCGACCGCGAGGCCGAACGCGAGGAGCGCCACGGCGACGACGCGTGGATCGGGCGACGGCGCGAGCGCCGCGCCGAGCAGCACGTACGAGAGATGCCACACCGTGTACGGCGGATGCAGCAGCGTCCAGTAATCGCGCCATCCGCCGCCGCGCGCCGCGTAGAACGCGGGCGCGAGCGGCGCGACGGGCGCGGCGGGCGTGTGCGCGGGCTCGACGGACGCCGGAGCCTTCGTGGCGCTCATGACGACGCCGCCGCCCACGCTCATGCGACGTGTCCGCACGTCGCGCAGTCCCGCCTCGCGCCAGTAGCGCTCGACCTCGGACTGGGGATGCCGCGCGTAGAAACGCTCGATGCTCGGACCGAGGAACGCACCGACCGCCGACCACTTCCGCGAGACCAATCGGCCTGCGAGCGGCAGGCCCACGCGGGTGTATAGCCACCACAGCGGACGCCACGGCCCGCCGGGCAACGCGAACTCCACGGACACGACGCGGCCGCCGGGACGGACGACGCGCGCGAGCTCGCGCATCACCGCGGGCGGATCGTCGACGTAGCGCAGCAGGTACGTGAAGGTGAGGTGGTCGAAGGAGCGGTCGGGGAACGGCAGATGCTCGGCACGCCCCTCGACGAGCTCGGCGTAGACGCCCTCGCGCGTTCGCGCGATCGCGAGCATGTCCGCGCTCTGATCGAGGCCGACGACCTCGCAGCCGTAGCGGCGCCGCAGCGCCTCGGCCACCATGCCCGTGCCGGTCGCGACATCGAGGACGCGCTCTTCGCTCCGCGCCGCGATCGCGTCGACGAGCGCGCGGCGCCAGCGCGGATCCTGGCCGAGCGAGAGGATCGTCGCGACGCGGTCGTAGGACCGCGCGATGCCGGTGAAGATCCGCTGCGCATCGGCCGCCATCGGTGGCCGGAGTCTGACAGGTCAGCGCGCGCGGAAGATGAAGGCGCCACCTTCCGCATACACGAGCCGAAGCGCGTTAGGCGGGAAGCAGCACGCTCGCCGTGCGCCCGACCGAGGTTCGGTACCGTTCCGCGGCCCGGCTCGCGACGGCCGCCGCGTCGCGCGGCCGCGTGATGCCGAGCACCGAGCCACCGAAACCGCCGCCGACGAGCCGCGCGCCGTAGACGCCGGCCTCCGCGCGCAGCGCCTCCGCGAGCGCATCGGCCTCCGGCAGCGACACCTCGAAGTCGTCGCGCAGCGAGCGGTGCGAGGCATCGAGCACCTGCCCGCAGATCCCGAGATCCCCCGCGCGGAGCGCGTCGAGGAACGTCCGCACCCGCTCGTTCTCGCTGACCACGTGGCGGGCGCGGCGCCCGAGCGCGGGATGGTCGCGCACGAGCCGCTCGATGCCTCCCGGCGTCGCGTCGCGGAGCGCGCGGACCCCGAGCCGGCGCGCCGCCTCGTCGCATTCCGCTCGCCGCACGTTGTACGCACCGGACGCGTGCTCGTGCCGGATGCCCGAGTCGATGACGACGAGCGCGAGATCGGCCGGCAGCGGGACGCGCTCGATCGCGAGCGTGCGCGTGTCGATGAAGAGCACCTCACCATCGCGACCGAGGCTCGCCGAGAGCTGATCCATCGTTCCCACACGCGCCCCGACGAACTGGCTCTCCGCGCGATGAGCGAGGCGCGCGATCGCGAGGTCGTCGAGCGCGAGGGCGTGCTGCTCGCGGAGCGCGCGCAGCATGGCGACGCCCAGCGCCGCGCTCGACGCGAGGCCCGCGCCGGGCGGGAGGCTGGAGCGCACGCTCGCGTCGAAGCCGCCGACGCGGTGGCCCGCTGCCGCGAGCGCCCAGGTGATCCCACGGACGTGGTCCGCCCAATCGCCGGCGCGCCGCTCGTCGCCGAGGGCGTACGCGACGGGCGGGAAGTGGGCGCTCTCAAGACGGACGCCGCGATCCGCGCGCGGCGACACGTCGATCGTGACGCGCCGGGGGATGGCGGCCGGGAGGACGAGGCCCTCGTTGTAGTCGGTGTGCTCGCCGATGAGATTGACGCGACCGGGGGCGCTGGCTCGGGCCAAGCCGCCATTCTGCCTCGATACTCGTGACGTGCTCCGCTACCGGCGCGCCATGCTCGCGCTCGCCGAGCGCCTTCCCGCGCAGCGGCTGGCGGCGCTGCGGCGGACGTGGTGGCGGGGACGGCTGTACGTCTACGTGACGCCGGGCGACGAGCTCGCGCGCCGGGCGCTCGCAGGCTTCCCGGAGGACGTCCGCGCGCTGGGGACGCGCTGCCGGATCCAGCGCCCGGTCGCGCGGGCCGGCGGCGGCTACTACCCCGATCGCAATGAGGTCGAGCTCGCGGCGGGCGTCGAGACGTACGAGGGCCTGCGCCAGGTCGAGCTGTCCGCGTGTCACGAGCTCTTCCACTACATCTGCTGGAACGATCCGCGGTACCGCGCCGACGAGGACCAGGACTTCCCCTACCTGCGGCACGCCGTCCGGGAGAGCCGCGACACTCTCGAGGACTTCCCGCGGTACCGGGACTGGGTGCGCGGCTCATTCCTCCGACAGGGCGACCACGCGAACCCGGTGGAGTACTTCGCCGACATCCCCACGAACTTTCGCGACACGCGCGAGCTGCCGCCGCCGATCCGCGCGCACTTCGCGCCGCTCATCGACGGCACACCGCTGCCCTACGACATGACGGCGCCGTCTCCGTGGGCCTTCAGCGAGAGAGACCTCGAGCTCGCCACGTTCCAGCGCTGGCTCGACGGGAGAGCGTGACGGCGTGTCGATCGAGCTCGCCATCCTCATCTGGCTCGTCATCGGCGTCGGGATCACCGCCGGCGTCTTCCTCGTCGCGCGGACCGCCGTGCAGATGGCGACCGTCGCCTACCGGGTCATCGAGAAGGAGATGGACAGGAAGACCGCGACGCGTCAGACGGGGCTCCTGAGCCTCGCGATGCTCGTCGCGCTCGTCGCGACCGCGCTCGTCGCCGGGTACGCCATCTTCACGCTCTTCGCGTCGCTCCTCGACACCAGCGGTGTCCTGAACGGCCGGTAAGGCTGGGTAGCGGGGGCGTAACCCGACTAGATGCGGTCCGCGAGCAGCCGCACGCGCGAACGGATGCCGTCGCGTACGCGCCGGAAGGCGTCGAGCTTCTCCTCCGCCGTGCCGGTCGCGGCGGACGGATCCGGAAAGCGCCACGAGAGCTTCATCCCCGAGCGCGGAGGGACCGGGCAGTGCGCGTCGCAGACCGTGACCACGACGTCCCATCCCTCGCCGACCTCGTCGACGCTCTTCGAGCGCTGTCCGCCGATGTCGATGCCTACCTCTTTCATGGCCGCGACCGCGAGCGGGTGCACGCGCGTCGCCCTCGTGCCGGCGCTCGCCACCTCGAAGCGCTCGCCCGCGAGCGCGCGAAGAAAGCCCTCGGCCATCTGCGAGCGGGCGGAGTTGTGGGAGCAGAGGAAGAGGACGCGCTTCATCACCACAAGCATGACGAAGCGGCGCCGGGTGTGCCGGCGCCGCTCCGCGCGTTCCTTCTAGGCGAGCGTCAAGACGTCGATGAACGAACGCGGTGTCGTGCCGGGGCTGAGGATCTGCGGGCCCGCGTAGAAGATGAGCACGAGAACGATGAGGATGAGCAGGATGATCCCGACGATCATGCCCGCGCCGAATCCGCCGTCGCCCGTATCTCCGGGACCGCCAGGATTGACGTTCACTTGGCCCATGGACCGTGCGACCTCCTCTCGGTAGCTCGCCGTCCTCTTCTCGCAAGCGCCGTGCCGCGGCGGCGTCGCTGCGGGTCGTCGAATCGGTGCCGTACATCCTCTTCAAACGCACTGTTCAAACGCCCCGGCGGGCGCGCCGACCGGCGATCCTCGGGTTCTTCTCGGTCGAGTTCCTGTGCGTCATCGGCTTCCTGCTCGGCACCGTCGAGGTCTTCTGGGGTTCACGACCGACTTCGTGGTCCCGGCGCTGGTCGAGGAGGACGGTGACCTCGCCATCGCCGCGCTCGGCAGCGTGAGCGCGATGTGGATCGCGGCCCTCGCGTTCCTGCCCACGCTCGCGCTCTTCCGCGGTCGACCGATATGCGAGTCGATGGTCTGGAGCACCGCGATCGCCGCCGTCGTCGCGATGCTGACCGCGCTGGCGCACGTGCTCGCGTCGGACAGCGCCTCGCCGGCCGCGCTCTCGGCGATCGGCACGTTCGGCCCGCTCCGCCGCTGCGCGGCGCGCGAGACGGTCGACCTTTCGCGCGGAACGTTGGACAGCCCCGCGTAGGTTCGCCTAGATTTACGGGCATCCCGATCACCTCGACACCCACGAAGCGCGAGGACTGGCTCACCCTGGGCGAGGCGAGCCGGATGCTGGGCGTCGACCCGGACACGCTCCGGCGGTGGGCCGACAACGGGAAGATCGAGGTCTTCACCACGCCCGGCGGGCACCGGCGGTTCCTGCGCACGTCGATCGAGGGTCTCCTCCCGCGCGCGAAGCCGAGCCGGCGCCCCTCGCTGTCCGCGATGGGCGAGGCCCCCGACCGCATCGCCTCGGAGTTCCGCAAGCGCGTGCGCACCGAGCTCTCGGACCAGGACTGGCGGACGCGGTTCGACGAGAGCTCGCTCCGCTGGTTCCGCGAGCGCGGCATGCGCATGAGCGATCTCCTTCTCGGATCGCTCGACACGACGCGACGCTCGGGACGCGATCATCTGCTCGTGCAGGCGGAGACCCTCGGTCGCGAATACGGCGTCGAGGCGAAGCGCGCGGGGCTCTCGCTCGGCGAGGCGACGCAGGCGTTCCTCTTCTTCCGCGCGCGCTTCATGGCCGAGATCGCGCATGTCGCGCGGCGGCGCTCGCTCGAGACGTCCCAGGCCGCCGCGCTCTTCGCCGAGGCGGACCGCGCGCTCGATCGCATCATCCTCGCGCTCATCGCCGGCCACCAGGCCTGAGCCCAGCGGCAGACCGCCATCCGTCTGGCTAGCATCGGCTCGATGCCCGATCTGAGAACGCTGCGTAAGCGCGCGCTCGACGCCATCGACGAACGGCGCGATGCGCTCATCGAGCTCTCGCTCGCGATCCATGCGAATCCCGAGCTCGCCTATCAGGAGCGCCAGGCGGCGCTGCGGCTCACGCGGTTCCTCGAGGGCGACAGCTTCCGCGTGACGCATCCCTACAAGGGCATCGAGACGGCGTACCGCGGCGACGTGAAGGGCAAAGGCGACGGGCCGCGCGTCGCGATCCTCGCGGAGTACGACGCGCTCGCCGACCTCGGCCATGGCTGCGGCCACAACCTCATCGCGATGATCGGGACGGCGGCCGCGGTCGGGGTCCGCGAGGTCATCGAGGAGCTCCCGGGCAGCGTGGCCGCGATCGGCACGCCGGCGGAGGAGGGCGGCGGCGGCAAGGTCGCGCTGCTGCGCGCGGGGGGATTCGACGACGTCGACGCGGCGATGATGATCCACCCGACCACCGGACGGAGCCTCGCGGGACGCCACTCGCTCGCATCGAACCGGGTCGTGGTCGAGTACTTCGGCCGCGCCGCGCACGCGGCGTCACAGCCGGACCAGGGCATCAACGCGCTCGACGCGATGATCCAGCTCTTCAACGGCGTCAACGCGATGCGGCAGCAGCTGCGACCGGACGCGCGCGTGCACGGGATCATCGCGAAGGGCGGCAGCGCGGCGAACGTGATCCCCGAACACACCCTCGGCAGGTTCAGCGTGCGCGCGCTCGATCGCCGCTACCAGCAGGAGGTCCTGCGGCGGTTCATCGCGTGCGCCGAAGGCGCCGCCACCGCCACGGGGGCGACCGTGAAGGTCACGGTGGACGAGAACGCCGGCTACGAGAACATGGTGTTCTCGACGCCCATGGCCGAGCGCTGGTCCGCGCATCTGCGCTCGCTGGGCATGCAGGTCTTCGACGCGCGCGACGACGAGCGCGTCGGCTCGACGGACATGGGGAACGTCATGCAGCTCCTCCCGGGCATCCATCCCTACATCGCGATCTCGAACGAGACGATCCCCGGACACTCCACCGCGTTCCGCGATCAGGCGAAGACGCCGGAGGCGCTCGAGCGCTCGCTCGTCGCGGCGAAGGCGCTCGCGCTCACCGCGATCGACGTGCTCGCCGACGCGCCGCTGCTCGAGCAGGCGCGCGCGGAGTTCGAGGAGCGGCGCAAGGCCGGCATCGTGAAGGGCCGCTGATCGGCCTCACGCGCGAGTCACGGGTCCTCGTCGGCGCCCAGGTCCTCTGGGGGATCGGGTTCGGCCTGTTCGGCACGCTCGCGCCGCTCTTCCTCAAGGATCTCGGCGCGACGCCGACGGATATCGGGCTCGTCTTCGGCCTCGGCAACGTCATCGCGGCGCTCTCGTTCGTGCCGTTCGGCGTCGCGGCGGACCGCTACGGACGCAAGCCGCTCATCGTGATCACCTGGGTCGCGTCGACGATCGGAGGCGCGGCGTTCCTGCCGCTCGGCGACTGGCACGGCGCGTTCCTCGGCTCGATCCTTTACTGGGTCGGCAGCGCCGCCTTTCCGCTCATGAGCGCGCACCTCGCGGCGCTCGTGCCGAGGCGGCGGCTCGGCGCCGAGCTCGGCATCGTGTACGGCGGATTCTTCTTCGGGACGATCCTGGGGTCCCCCTTCGCCGGTCCCGTCGCCGCCGCGATCGGCCTGCGCGGCGGACTCACCGTCGCGGTCGTCGCGTTCGTCCTTTCGTCGGCGCTGACCTTCGCGCTCACGGCCACGCCGCCGGCACCGCGCGCCGTGGCGCCGCCGCTCCCGCGCGCGTTCTGGACGCTCCTCGCGATCACGCCGCTGGCGGCGTTCATCGCGAACATCGTGAACCCGCTCTTCGCGGTGTACGTGCGGGACTTCGCGGCGGTGCCGCTCGAGCGCGTCGGGATCTACGTCGGCCTCATCGCCCTCGGCGCCGCGGTGTTCTCGGCGTCGAACGGACGCATCGGAGACCGCTTCGGTCCCGCGCCGGCGGTGATCGGCGCGGGCGCCGCGCTCACGTGCGGCGCGGCCACCATCGCGTTCGCGGGCCGCAACGAGGGATTGCTCGCCCTCGGGTCGCTGCTGCTCGGCGCGCAGACCGCCGCCAACCCCGTCCTCGCGGCGGCGCTCGAGCGCATCCTGCCCGCGTCCCGCTCCGCGCTCGGGTACAGCGCGTTCCAGCTCGTGTACGCCGTCGGGTTCGGCGGCGGCGGCCTGCTCGCGGGCGTCCTCTACGACGCCGACCCGCTGCTCCCGCTCCTCGTGCAGCTCGCGCTGGCGCTCCCGGTCACGGCGACGGTCGCGGTCATCGTGTCGCGGATCGTACGCCCGCGGACCGCGACCGCGAGCCCCTGACCAGCCTCTGTCCTGCAGGACCGGACGGCACGAGTGACCGACGTCACACCGCGGACGTGCCGGTGAGTCGAGAAGCGGAACGATCCTTAGGCTAGGCTCAGACACGCCAGAAACCCCAAAGCTCGAGGAGGCGACATGGTCGTCGCGAAGGATCGGCCCACCACCACCAATACCCATCTTCTCGGTTGGGTCGACGAGATGGCGAAGCTCTGCAAGCCGGACCGCGTGCGCTGGGTGGACGGATCCGAGGCAGAGCGCCACGAGCTCACGCAGGAAGCCGTGGCCAACGGTGTCCTCATCCCCCTGAACCAGGAGAAGAAGCCGAACTCCTTCTACAGCCGGTCGAACCCGAACGACGTCGCCCGCACCGAGGAGCTCACCTTCGTCTGCACGCCCACGAAGGACGAGGCCGGCCCGACGAACAACTGGATGCCGCCGGACGAGGCGTACCGCAAGCTGGGCGCGATCTTCGACGGCGCGATGCGCGGCCGGACCATGTACGTGATCCCCTACCTCATGGGCTCGCCCGATTCGCGCTTCGCGATGATCGGCGTGGAGATCACGGACTCGCTCTACGTCGTGCTGAACATGTACGTGATGGCGCGCTGCGGCGACGTGGCTCTCGAGCGCCTCGGCGCCTCAAACGACTTCAACCGCGGACTCCACTCGGTCGCCGATTGCGACCCCCAGCGCCGCTACATCTGCCACTTCCCGCAGGACAACACCATCTGGGCGGTCGGCTCCGGCTACGGCGGCAACGCGCTCCTGGGAAAGAAGTGCCTGTCGCTGCGCATCGCGAGCTACCACGCGCGCAACCAGGGATGGCTCGCGGAGCACATGATGCTGCTCGAGGCGGAGAGCCCCGAGGGCGAGACGCACTTCATCGCGGGAGCGTTCCCCTCGGCCTCCGGCAAGACGAACCTCGCGATGCTCGTCCCGCCCGCGACGTTCCAGGGCTGGAAGATCCGCACCATCGGCGACGACATCGCCTGGATGCGCATCGGCGAGGACGGCCGCCTGTACGCGGTCAACCCGGAGGCGGGATTCTTCGGCGTCGCCCCGGGCACGAACCATCGCACCAACCCGACGGCGATGAAGATGGTCCAGCACGACACGATCTTCACGAACGTCGCGCTCACACCCGACATGGACGTCTGGTGGGAGGGCCTGGACGATCCGCCGGCCGATCTCATCGATTGGCGCGGCCGCCCGTGGAAGCGTGGGTCGAAGGAGCCCGCCGCGCATCCGAACAGCCGCTTCACCGTGCCGCTGCAGAACAACCCGAAGCTCTCGCGCTACGCGAACGACCCCAACGGCGTTCCGATCTCGGCCATCCTCTTCGGCGGCAGGCGCACCACGACCATCCCGCTCGTGATGGAGTCCTTCAACTGGACGCACGGCGTGTACATGGGGGCGACGGCCGGCGCCGAGACGACCGCGGCCATCACCGGCGCGGTGGGCCGCATCCGCCGCGACCCTATGGCGATGCTCGCGTTCATCGGGTACAACGCCGGCGATTACTTCGCGCACTGGCTCTCGATGTTCGGGCGCATGTCGCACCCGCCGAAGATCTTCATGGTGAACTGGTTCCGGAAGGGCCGCGACGGCCGCTACCTGTGGCCGGGCTACGGCGAGAACATGCGCGTGCTGAAATGGGTCATCGATCGCACCGTCGGCCGCGCCGGCGCGGTGGAGACGCCGATCGGCTACGTGCCGCGCCTCTCGGACCTCGACCTGCACGGCATCGGCGCGAGCCCCGACGCCGTCGAGGACGCGCTGCGCGTGGACCGCGACGAGTGGGAGAAGGAGCTCGAGGAGCACGGGAGGTGGCTGGCCGGGCTCGGGCCGCGCGTGCCGGAGGCGCTGAAGCTGCAGCACAGCCTGCTCGTCTCCTCGCTCAAGGCGGTCCTCCCCCGGGAGTAGCGCGGCCCGGGCGTCATCGGGCGATCAGCCCCGAAGCATCACGTCCGGTGCGGCGGCGAGCGCGTCCGCCACGCGCGCGCGGGCGGCGTCGCGGTCGGCGGCGCGCACGAGGACGGTGACCGCGTAGGTCTCTTCACCGGTCGCGCCGAGCAGGGCGCGGTCGGCACGAAGCGCGCGGAGGCTCCAGAAGGCGACGGCCCCGGCCACGGCGCTGTCCACCGCGAAGTGCCACACGTCGTGCCAGGTGTCCCGCGCGAAGCTGAGCGCCAGCGCGCCGTTCAGCACGCGATACAGCGCGGCGGAGCCGAAGACCAGCAGCCCGAGCACCCCGCCGAGCACCGCCAGGTAGAGGTACAGCCGCCGCGGAAGGGAGCGGCGCTCGTCGTCGTCCAGCCGTGCGCGCGCGGTGCGCCACTGGAACGCCCAGGCCGCGCCGCCGACGAGGACCAGCGCCCCGTAGACAGCGGTCTGCTCGTGCGAGTGCTCGTTCAGGCCGAAGAGCGCGCTCCCGGCGACGCCGGCGACGCCCGCGACGCCGAACGCGGCCATCCCGAGGCCGATCGCGCCGACGAGGTACCTGTAGAGCCGGCGGATCGTCGCCGCGCGCGCGACCTCGCTCTCCCGCGTCGCCTCGCTCTCCACGACGCGCCGGTGGAAGATCCACATCGGCACGAACACGAGAAGGCTCGTGACGGGGCCGCCGAGCCCATACCAGAGGCTGGCGTCGACGGGATCGCCGAGGAGCCGGCGCACGACGAGCGACAGCGTCGCCGTCGCCGCGAAGAGGACCGTGATCGCGGTCACGAAGACGATGAGGTAGATCGCGAGCTTGCGGACGATGCTGCGCCGCTCCACGTCCGCGTCGGGACCCGTGACGAGTCCGCGCTGCAGCGGCAGCCAGGTACCGAACCACAGCGCCGCGCCGGCGACGATCGCGGGGATCGCGCCGAGGAGCTGGAAGCGCAGCTCGTCGTCACGCGATGGACGCGGTGGCGGCGTGACCCCGGGCGGCGTGGGCGGTACAAGGACGTTCGTGGTCGGGTTGAAGGCGTCGACGACGCGCATCCACACATCGGTGAGCGTCTGCGCCGCGCTGAACGCCGTGAAGAGAAAGCCCACGACGACGAGCGCATAGAGGGCGAGATGGCGGATGTCGGCGGCACCTCCGCGGATCGCGACGGCGCGGCGGTCGCCGAGCGAGAGCCGGGCGTGGAAGGCGAGCACGATCGCGGCCGCGAGCGCCATGCCGGCCGCACCGGCCGCGCGCGCCTGCCAGTCGGCCTCCAGCGGGAAGAACGCGACGTTCGCGGGCGACGGCGGCGGAGGCGCGACCGAGATGCCCTGGAGCAGGAGGCGCAGCGCGCGCTGGCCGTAGCCGAAGAGCAGGAGCGCGGTGACGAAGACCACGAGGTGCACGTAGAGGCTGCGCAGCGCCGAGGCGCGCTCCTCGGCGGTCCGCGCGGCGCGTTCGGCCATGCGGAAGTGGACCCACCACGCCGGCGCGCCGACAGCGAGCAGCGCGATCGCGAGGCTGGCCTGTTCGCGATACAGGTCCGGCGGGCGATCGAGCTCGGCGAACACGAACGGCAGGCCGGTGAATCCGCCGCTCGGCGCGCCGAGCGCGAGCTCGGCCACGACGCGGAGGATGTTCGCGACGCCGAGCACGATCATGTGCACCGCGACGAGCGCGACGACGTACACGTACGCGCGCTGCACGATCGTCTGCGCGCGTGGCGTCACGACCGAGGCGGTGATCACCGCAGCATCATGACGCTCGGGGCAGCGCCTTCAAGAGGGCACTCGCGGTGGCGGAGGGCTCGCCTCCCGCTCGCCACAGCGCGTGGATCGTGCGTTGCGGTGTCGGCAGGTTCTCGACACGCAGCACGATGAGCTCGCCGCGCCGGAGCTCGTCGCGGATGGCCATCTCGGGCAGGAGCGCCGCGCCGAGACCGGCGACCACGACGCGCTTGCACGCCTCCGTGTTGTCGAGCTCCATGAGGATGCGCGGCGCCGTGTTCGCCTGGGCGAAGAAGCCGAGCGTCAGCGTGTGCAGGTGCGCCGCCGGGTCGCGGATGACCAGACCGGCCATGGCGAGATCCTCGATGGCGACGCGCGCGCGCTTCGCGAACGGATGCGCGCGGCCCACGACGACCGGTACGTCCTCGGTGAAGAGCGGACGCGAGGCGATCTCCGGCAGCACGATGAGCTGGGAGACGAGCGCGATCTCGATCTCGTCGGCGCGGAGCGCCTCCGCGACCGCGCGCGAGCGCCCGCTCCGCACGGTCACCTCCACGTCGGGATGCGAGCGCGCGAACCGCGCGAGCGCCGCCGGCGCGAGATAGAGCGCGAGATCCGACGCGAGCCCGAGCGTGAGGAAGCCGCCTCTGGCCTCGCGCGACGATCGCGTGTCGGCGACGCCCCGCCGGACGGCCTCGAGCGCCGCGACGGCGCGTGGCAGGAAGCGCCGACCCGCGGCGGTCAGGGTGACGCCGCGGCGGCCGCGGACGAGGAGCGGCGTGCCGAGCTCCCGCTCCAGGCCGCGCAGGCGTGCGGTGAGGGTCGGCTGCGTGAGGTCGAGCGCCTCCGCGGCGCGGGTAATGCTGCCGCGACGGTGGGATTCGACGAACGCCTCGAGCTGGCCGAGCTCCACGACCCGACTATAGAACCTCTCTATGGTGGCTATGGTGTGGAAGGTCTGTTCTATGCCAGGCGGCCGAGCGTACGATGCGAGTGCTTCCACATCGCATAGGGGAAGGTCCAACGACAGTGACGCATCGCATCACCCTCATCCCCGGTGATGGCACGGGCCCCGAGATCGTCGAGGCGACGCGCCGTGCCATCGAGGCAACCGGTGTCCAGATCGAATGGGACGTCCACGACATCGGGATCCCCGCGCTGCAAAGGCTCGGCGACCCGTTCCCGAAGTCCGCGCTCGACTCGCTGCGGCGGAACAAGGTCGGTCTCAAGGGACCGCTCACGACGGAGCTCGGAACGGGCATGCGCTCCGTGAACGTCGCACTCCGCAAGGAGTTCGACCTGTACGCGAACCTCCGGCCGGCGAAGACGTACGAGGGCGTCCAGGCGCCGATGGGCAACGTCGACCTCGTGGTCGTCCGCGAGAACATCGAGGACCTCTACGCCGGGATCGAGTTCGACATCGGGACTCCCGAGCTCGCGCGCGTGCGCGCGGTCATCGAGGAGGAAGGCCACGCGAAGATCCGCGAGGACGCGGCGATCGCCATCAAGTACATTAGCGAGTTCGGCTCGCGCCGGATCGTGAAGTTCGCCTTCGAGTACGCGCGCGCGAACAAGCGCCACAAGGTCACCGCGGTGCACAAGTCGAACATCATGAAGTTCGCCGACGGACTGTTCCTGCGGATCGCGCGCGAGATCGCGCGGGAGTATCCCGACATCGCATTCGAGGACCGCATCGTCGACAACATGTGCATGCAGCTCGTGCAGAAGCCCGAGCTCTACGATGTGCTGGTCCTGCCGAACCTCTACGGCGACATCATCAGCGACCTGGTCGCGGGACTCGTCGGCGGCCTCGGCGTCGCGCCGGGCGCCAACATCGGCGAGAACGGCGTGGCCGTGTTCGAGGCGATCCATGGATCGGCGCCGAAGTACGCCGGCCAGAACAAGGTGAACCCGATGGCGCTCATGCTCGCCGGGGTGCTCATGCTGCGCCACGTCGGCGAGCGCGACGCGGGCGACAAGCTCGAGCGCGCGATCGCGAGCGTGGTGAAAGAAGGGAAGGACGTCACCTACGACCTGAAGGCCGATCGGAACGACCCGAGCGCGGTGGGCACGAAGGAATTCGCCGACGCCGTCATCCGGCGGATGAAGGGCTAGCCCATGGCGGACGCGAAGCCCGACGGGCGGACGCTCTACTCCACCCGTACCACGTACGAGTTCCAGTTCGGCTACTCACGCGCGGTGCGTGACGGCAACGTCATCCGCGTCGCCGGGACCGCGGGGCTCGGCGACGACGGCCAGGTCGTCTCAGACGACGTGGTCGAGCAGATGCGCCGTGCTCTCGAGATCGTGCGCGAGGCGATCGAGCATCTCGGCGGCACGCTCGAGGACGTGATCATGACCCGCATCTACGTCTCCGACGTCAACAACATCGACAGCGTCGCCGTCGTCCACGGCGAGGTGTTCCGCGACATCCGACCCGCGTCCTCGATCGTGAGGGTCGAGTTCATCGACCGAAGGATCCTCGTTGAGGTCGAGGCCGAGGCGATCTGCGCGGACCGAAAGGGGAAGGTCTAGATGGGCAAGACGCTGAAGGTCGTCGTCACCGGCGCGACGGGCCAGGTCTCATACGCGTTGCTCCCACGCATCGCCGCGGGCGAGATGTTCGGCCCCGACACCGAGCTCGACCTGCGCCTTGCCGACATCCCGCAGATGATCGACAAGGCCAAGGGCGTGCTCATGGAGCTCGAGGACGGGGCCTATCCCCTCGTCGCGAACGTCACCGCGAGCGCCGACCGCTCCGTCACGCACAAGGACGCCGATTGGGTGCTGCTCGTCGGCAGCGTGCCGCGCGGCCCGGGCATGGAGCGCGGCGACCTCATCCGCAAGAACGGCCCGATCTTCGTCGAGGAAGGCAAGGCCGTGGCACAGTACGCCGCGCCGACCGTGCGCGTCGCCGTCGTCGGCAATCCCTGCAACACGAACTGCCTCATCGCGCGCGCGAACGCCGCACGGGTGCCCGACGACCGCTGGACCGCGATGACGCGGCTCGATCAGAACCGCGCCCGGTCGCTGCTCGCGCAGAAGGCCGGCGCGCGCGTCCGCGACGTGACGCAGCTCGTCATCTGGGGCAATCACAGCGCGACGCTCTTCCCCGACTTCACCAACGCGAAGGTGAAGGGCCGTCCCGCGTCGGAGACCGTGGACCGGGCCTGGCTCGAGAACGAGTTCATCCCGGTGGTCCAGCAGCGCGGCGCGGCCGTGATCGCGGCGCGCGGCGCGTCGAGCGCGTTCTCGGCGGCGCAGGCGCTCGTCGACCACGTGCGCAGCCTCGTCACGCCGACGCCGGCGGGCGACTGGTTCAGCGCCGCCGTGGTGAGCGACGGGAGCTACGGCGTGCCCAAGGGCATCGTGTCTTCGTTCCCGCTGCGCTCGAGGGGCGACGGCGGCTACGAGATCGTGCGGGACGTCCCGCTGAACGACTTCGCGAAGGCGAAGCTCGCGGCGACCATCGCCGAGCTCGAGAAGGAGCGCGACCTGGTGAAGGATCTCCTGTCATGACGACGTACCGCGACGCTCCCCTCCCCGGCACGGCCCTCCGTTACTACCCGCTCGCCCAGATCGGCGACGTTACCCGGCTCCCGGTGACCGTGAAGATCCTGCTCGAGCAGATGATGCGTGCCGCCGTCACCGGCGGCGCGAGCGAGCGCGACATCGCGGCGCTCGCGAAGTACCCGGCGCCGCCGCCGGAGGGCGCGACCGTCCCGTTCCGGCCGACGCGCATCCTCCTGCAGGACTACACGGGCGTGCCCGCGGCCGTCGACCTCGCCGCGATGCGCTCGGCGATGCAGCGGGCGGGCAGGGATCCGGCGCGCATCGAGCCGCTGATCCCGGTCGACCTCATCATCGACCACTCGGTGCAGGCGGACTTCTTCGGCTCGAAGGACGTGTACGAGCGCAACCTCGAGCGCGAGTACGAGCGCAATCGCGAGCGCTACGCGCTCCTGCGGTGGGCGGGCCAGGCCTTCAAGAGCTTCCGCGTCGTTCCGCCGGGCGCCGGCATCTGCCATCAGGTGAACCTCGAGCGCCTGTCGCGCGTCGTCCAGCAGCGCGACGGCGTCGCGATGCCCGACACGCTCTTCGGCGCGGACTCGCACACCACGATGGTGAATGGGCTCGGCGTGTTCGGCTGGGGCGTCGGGGGCATCGAGGCAGAGGCCGCGATGCTCGGACAGCCGACCTACCTGCCGTGGCCGCGCGTCGTGGGCGTGCGCCTGACCGGCTCGCTGCCGACCGGCACGACCGCGACCGATCTCGTGCTCACGCTCACCGAGAAGATGCGCAAGCACGGCGTCGTGGACAAGTTCGTCGAGTTCACCGGCGACGGCCTCGCGTCGCTCACGGTGCAGGACCGCGCGACCGTGTCGAACATGTCGCCCGAGTACGGCGCGACCGCGGCGTTCTTCCCGGTCGACGGGCAGACGCTGCGCTATCTCGCCGCTACCGGCCGCGGCGACCTCGTGGACCTCGTCGAGCGATACACGAAGGCGCAGGGCCTCTTCCGCGTCGACGGCGCGCCGCCGCCGGTGTTCGACGAGTCGATGGAGCTCGACCTCGCGTCGGTGCGCCCGAGCGTCGCGGGGCCGAAGCGTCCGCAGGACCGCGTCGAGCTGCCGATGGTCTGGGATTCGTTCCTCGGACCGAAGCCGACGAAGGGGATCACGGCCCCCGGCCAGACGGAGGGCCCCAAGCCGCTCAACGACGCGCCGCAGACCAAGGTCGAGCCCGCGACCGCCGCGACCGCGGCCGTCGCGAAGCGGTCGCCGGCGACCGGCGGCGTGACCGACGGCTCCGTCGTGATCGCCGCCATCACCTCCTGCACGAACACGTCGAACCCCTCGGTGATGCTCGCGGCGGGCCTCGTCGCGAAGAAAGCCGTCGAGCACGGCCTGTCGGTGAAGCCGCACGTGAAGACGACGATGGCTCCGGGCTCGCGCGTCGTGACGCGCTACCTCGACAAGGCCGGCCTGACGCCCTATCTCGAGAAGCTCGGCTACTACCTCGTCGGCTACGGATGCACCACCTGTATCGCGGGTGGGACGCCCGTCCTGCAGGCGAACGGCATGGCACGCCGGATCGAGGATCTGCCGGCTCTCGGCGGCGCCACGGTATTCGGTCCCACGGAAGCGCTCCGACTCGGCATCGCGCGGCAATCCGCCGCGGTCGCGAAGGGCGTCCGCGAATGCGTGTCCCTGGTTCTGCAGGATGGGCGCACGCTGACGTGCACGCCGGACCACGAGCTCCTGAGATCGGACGGCACCTGGGTCCGCGCCGAGGAGCTTCGACTGGGTCAGGATCGCGTCGTCGTCGGTCTCGAGGCGCCGGTCGACATCCCGGCATCCGACGAAGCTGGGTGGACGCTGCGATCCGCGACGCTCGACTTCACGATGGACACGCCGAACGAGCGGCTGCGCGCGCTCGCGTTCGCGCGACTGCTCGGCTACCTGCTCGATGACGGATCCATCAGCGTCCTCGGCCAGTGCCGGATCAACGTAGGCCACGCTATCGACCGAGAGGTCGTGCTCGACGATATCGAGATCGTGACCGGGAAGCGTCCCGCGGGATCGCGATACGACGAGCGCACGTGGTCGATCGTGCTCCCGACGGCGCTGAGCGACGCGATCGTCGCGCTACCCGGCGTGTCGGTCGGCCGCAGGATCGATCGCGCGCCCAGCCTGCCCCACTTCATCCTCGAAGAGCGTTGTCCGGTGGCGTTGATCCGCGAATTCCTCGGGGGCGTCTTCGGGGCGGACGGCCATGCCCCCACCCTTCATCGCGACGGTGACGGCGAGGAAGACGCGACCATCGAACAGCCCGCGTATTCCCACGCGGTGCGTCCTGAGCACGTTGCGGAACAGCGGCTGGTCATGGATCGGATCGCGATGCTCCTGGAACGCTGCGGCGTCGATGTCGCGGGAGCTCGCGTGTACGAGTATCCGGTACGCCACTCGGAGTCAAGCTATCCCGCCGCCGGGGATGGCGTCCCACGAGTGGAGGTACGGCTCACTCTCCCGGACGGCCTGTCCTTCGTGACGAAGGTCGGCTTCCGCTACTGCGCCGACAAGTCGCTGAAGGCGGCCGCGGCGGCGGTCTATTGGCGGACCATCGATTCGATCACGAAGCAGCGACTGTGGATGCTCGAGCACCCGAGTGCGTTGCACGCGGAGCGGCCCGCGCTCTCCTTCGCGACAGCGCGCAGTATCGCGACCGCGGAGATGTCCGAGCGCGAATCGATGGTGTCCCCGCATTACTCGACGCTTCAGGGCGGTGATCGCTTCTCGAGGCCGCGGGCACCGATCAACGGGTCCCGCCCGCTGCACCGTGAGAGCGCCGGGCTCCCCTCCCCCGTCGAGGTACTCCGCGAGATCGGAGCGCGCGACTGGTTCGGCGCTCTCCAGCCGCGCGACGGTGCCGACCACACGCAGCGCCGCTGCGTCGCCAAAGATGCCTTCGCGCTTCCGACGATGACGCTACGGGTGATCGATCGGCGTCATGTCGGGGAGCGGGAGGTATTCGACCTGTCGGTCGACGATGTACATGCCTTTGTGGCGAACGGGATCGCGGTGCACAACTGTATCGGCAACTCCGGGCCGCTCGCGACGCCCGAGATCGAGCAGGAGGTGAAGGAGCACGACCTGAACGTCGTGTCCGTCCTCTCCGGCAACCGCAACTTCGAAGGACGCATCCATCCGCTCGTGAAGTCGAGCTACCTCGCGTCGCCACCGCTCGTCGTCGCGTACGCCCTCGCGGGTACCGTCCGCATCGACCTGTCCAGCGAGCCGATCGGGAGGGACACGGCCGGCACGCCGGTCTTCCTGAAGGACATCTGGCCGACGCAGGACGAGGTCAGCGAGCTCATGGCGAAGGCGATCTCCGAGGACATGTACACGAGCGAGTACGGCAAGATCTTCGAAGGCGACCACTACTGGAAGACCATGCCGTCGCCCACGGGCGCGATGTTCGCGTGGGATCCGAAGTCGACGTACGTGCAGGAGCCGCCGTTCTTCAAGGACCTCGGCGCCGCGCGCGACCTCGCGGATGTCACGAACGCGCGCGTGCTCGTCATGCTCGGTGACTCCGTCACGACCGACCACATCTCGCCGGCGGGCGGGATCCCGGCGGCGAGCCCCGCAGGCGAGTACCTCGTCTCGCTCGGCGTGAAGCCGGTCGACTTCAACCAGTACGGCACGCGCCGCGGGAATCACGAGGTGCTGATCCGCGGGACCTTCGCGAACATCCGCCTTCGGAACCAGCTCGTGAAGCGCGAAGGCTGGTGGACCAGGCACATCCCCTCGGGCGAGGAGATGACGATCTACGACGCGTCCGTGCGCTACCGCCGCGAGGGCACGCCCCTCGTCGTGCTCGCGGGCAAGGAGTACGGCACCGGAAGCTCGCGCGACTGGGCCGCGAAGGGTCCGATCCTCCTCGGCGTCCGCGCGGTCATCGCCGAGACCTTCGAGCGCATCCATCGCTCGAACCTGGTCGGGATGGGCATCCTGCCGCTGCAGTTCCCGCCCGGGCAGAGTGCGGCGTCCCTCGGCCTGACCGGCGAGGAGGCGTTCACGATCCGCGGGCTGGCCACGCTCGCGCCGAAGGCGGCGCTCGACGTCGAGGCGAAGCGCGCGAACGGCGAGGTCGTGCGCTTCAAGGCGACCGCCCGCGTCGACGATCCCGTCGACGTCGACTACCTGCGCAACGGCGGGGTGCTGCCGCTCGTGTTCCGGGAGCTGGTCGCGCGGAGCTAAGGCCGACCGGGCTCGCTCAGCGGAAAGGCGGACGGCGTGGACGTCGGCGCCCACGGGTGCGTCATGGCCGGCGCCCAGTACCACGCGCGCCACTCGCGCAGCTCGTGTCCGATGACGATCGATCCCGAGAGGATCGCGGCCGCGACGCCGACCTCGACGGCCGCGAGCGCGACGCGCGCGACGAGGCGCGTGGGAAGCAGACGCACGAGCGTGATGGCCGCGGTCATGCGATGACTCTCCGGCCGCGACGGTCGTGCGCGCGTCCGCGCTCGCGGCCGCAACTACTACAGCGCCGCTAGAAGAAGGTTCCCTCCTCGCGCTGGAGCCGAACGGATGTCCGCGCCAGCAACAACGCGGCGACGGCGGCGACGGCGACGAGCGGCACGAACACGTCCGCCCACCGCGCGACGAGCAGCTCGGGCGGCTCGGGCCCCTGCGCGCTCCGCAGCGCGAGCGGCAACGCGAACGCGAGGCTCGGCGCGACGATCACGAGGGCGAGCAGCACGACGCCGGGCCGTTCGCGCCCGCGCGAGCAGCGCTCCCGCGAGGACGCCGGTTCTCGCCGGGCGCGCCGCGGAAGAGCGCCACCGCGACCACCATCGCCACGAGGACCGCGGCCCAGGTGAGCGAGTGCTCGACGACGAGCGCCCGGTAGTCGCAGCCCCGCAGGATCGCGGGGAGCGGCGACCCGGCGCTCGCGCAAGACGCGATGGGTCCCGGGAGCGCTCGCGAACGCCCCGACCGCGGTCGAGATCCCGGCAGGGGTCAGCCATTCGGGATGCGGCTCGGTCGGAGGGAAGAGGATGGAACCGGCCCACGGGAGCGCGAACGGTCGCGCACGGACCGAGGGTACCGCCCGCTACGCCGCCGCGATCCACCCCGGCGCGGGGCGCGTGAGCCTGCCGGACGCGATGAGCGCGCCGATCGTCGGCCGCTCGACGGGCCAGGTGAACCAGGTACGCACCTCGTCCTCGTGCGTGACCACCGCGGCCGCCACGCCGAGCACCACGATCTCGTCGAGCGCCGTGTCCTCGGTCGCCTTCCACGGCTTGCGCCAGACCTGGTCCCACCGCGACAGCACGCTCGAATGGCGGTGGCCGCCCTTCCTGTCCTCGACGGTGATCCCCTTCGCGACGATGGCGCCGTTCTTCTCCAGCCCCTCGCGCACCTTCCGCAGCGCGGTGGCATCGAGGCCGAGCTCCGACTTCAGATCCTCCACGGTGCTCGGGCCGGCCGCCCTGAGATGGCGCACCAGGCGCGCGCGATCGTCGGCCGCGGCTTCGGCCTCTTCGAGCGCGGCGCGGCAGAGCGGATCGACCGCGCGCGCGGCATCGGGCGCGAGGAACAGGGTCTTGCCGCGGTGGAGCTTCGTCTCGAAGACGTTCTCGCGCTCGGCGATCTCGCCGCCCCAGCTCCATTTCGTCTTCGGCCACGAGGCGAAGCCCTTCTTCGTCGCGTCGAAGGCCTCCTCGTGCGTCGCCGCGAAGAGGCTCGGGAGGCTGCAGTCCTGCGTGAGCGTCAGGACCTTGCGTTCGGCGAGGAACGCGAGGGCGTCGTCCAATGTCCGCAGCTTCCGATCCGGAGTGAGCCTGCAGTCATGGAGCCGCCGAGCGCGGAGCTCCGCTAGCGGGATCGCTTCCTCGCGTACGCGCGCGTGTCGGCGTTCTCGACGAGCTCGCGCGCGGTGCGCCCGTCCAGCGGGTAGGAGGCGACCCCCCACGACAGCTCGGGCATCGGGATGCTCCGCGCGTTCGGCAGGTCGACGGTGGTCTCTTCGAGGATCTCCATGAGCCGCACGACCACCTTCTCGGCCTCGTCGCGCGGCGTGTCGGGCATGACGATCGCGAACTCGTCCCCGCCGTACCGCGCGGGCACGTCCTCGGTCCGGACGTGGCCCGAGATGGTCTGACCGAGGAGGCGGAGCACCTCGTTGCCCGCCAGGTGCCCGTACGTGTCGTTCACGCTCTTCAGCTTATCGAGGTCGAAGAACGCGACCGCGAGCGGCGCCTGGCGGCGCTCGGCGCGCGCGATCTCCTCCTCGAGGCGGTCGTAGAAGTAGCGGTAGTTGTGCAGCCCGGTGAGCGCGTCGGTGTTGGCGGCGCGCTTGAGCCGCTCGTGCAGCTCGGCGACGTCGATGGCCGCGGCGATCTGCGCGCCGACCGTCTGCATGAGCATGAGGTCGCGCTGCGAGAACGCGCCGACGCTGCGATGGGACAGCACGAGCACGCCGATGGCGCGGCCGCCGGACACCAGCGGCACGATCATCTCCGAGCGCACGCTGGGGTCGCCGACGTAGCGCGGGTCGAGGCGCACGTCCTCGATGTTCTGCGCCTCACGGTGCTCGAGCACCCAACCGGAGATGCCGCGTCCGGCGTGGACACGCGTGGGCGAGTCGATGCCGGTCCACATCCCCGCCGCGGCGCGGACGACGAGGTCGTCGGTCTTCTCATCGCGCAGCAGGATCGTGAAGCTCGCACCGGGGATGTTGCGCTGGAGGATCTGCAGGATGCGGTCGAGCAGCTGCTGCAGGTCGAGCAGGGTGTGGAACTCGGGTGTGAGCTCGGCGAGGACCGAGAGCTCGCGGCTCGTCTGCCCGACCTCCTCCTCGACGGCCTGGATCGTCCCGCGCGCCTCGATCATCGCGGCGAACTCGGCCACCACATGCGGGTCGTACCGCGTCCCCGCGAGCCGCCGCAGCTCCGCGAGCGCGCTCTCCGGGTGGACCGCGACCCGGTACGGACGGTCGACGAGCATCGCGTGGTAGTCGACGACGACGCGCAGCACGCGCGCCGCGCGCGGGATCGCTTCTCCCGCGACCTTGTCGGGATAGCCCGTGCCGTCCCAGCTTTCGCGGCCGGACCGCACGATCGGCACGACGCCGCGGAGGAAGCGGATCGATTCCAGGATGCGCGCCCCGAGGATCGGGTGCTCCTCGACGATCGCGCGCTCGTCCGGCGTCAGCGGGCCGCGCTTCGCGAGGATCACGCCGGGTATCGCGATCTTGCCGATCGCGTGGAAGAGCGACGCGTACCGGAGATCGCGGATCTCCGCTTCGCTGAAGCCGAGCCGCTCGCCGAGCGCCACAGCGTCCGCGGCGACGCGGCGCTGGTGGTCCTCGCGGTACTGGTCGCGCGCCTCGATCGTGGCCGTGAGCGTCCCGACGGTGGTCAGGTACGCGTCGTCGAGCTCCTTGTAGAGCTGGATGCCGCGGATCTGCGCGGCGCCGATGCCGGCGAGCACGCCGAGGAGCTCGCGCTCCTCGGCATTGACGCGGTGCGGCTCCTGCCAGGTGACGAAGACGACGCCGACGAGGCGATCGGCGACGCGCATGGGCTGGCAGTACACGCTCTTGTAGCCGAACCGGCGGAGCGACGCGCGCAGACGATCGTCCTCGCCGTCGCGGTCGTGCACCTCGACGGGCCCACCGGTCTCGATGACGCGCGCGATCGTGCTGGTCTCCGTCTTCGACAGCGAGCGCACGTCCGGTGGCGCGTGTCCCGTCGTGACCGAGAACTCCAGGTCGTCGCCGCCCTTGTCGAGGTACAGCGCGACCGCGGACGCGCGCACGATCCGCTCGACGTCCTGGGCGAACGCGCGCACCAGCGAGCCGAGCTCCTTGTGCGTCGAGAGCTCGACGCCGAGACGATGAAGGTCGAAGAGCCGGCGCGACAGCGCGGTCGTGCGCTCGTACAGGTCGGCGCGCTCGATGGCCGTCGCGGCCTCGTTGCCGATCGCCGCGAGCAGCTCGAGATCGCCTTCGTCGTACGCGTTCGCGTGCGCGCTCTGAACCGAGATGGCGCCCACCGCCCGTCCCTGCAGCCGCAGCGGCGCGACCATGAGCGAGCGCTCCACGAGCGTGCCCCAGGCGCTGCGGGGCGGCAGGTTCAGCCGCGCACGGTCCCGCTCCGCGTCGCGGAGCAGGATCGGACGGTCGCGCTCGATGCAGATGCCCGCGAGGGTGCCTTCGATGCGCTGCTCGGCGGGCTCCATCTCGTGCCCGTTCTCGTAGAGGTAGCGGAAGGACAGCATCCCGCGCTCCTGATCCGCGATGGCCACGTAGAAGGCGTCGACGTCGAGCGCGTTGCGTACCTGCGCGAAGACCTCGCGAAACACCGTGGTCGGGTCGAGCGACATGCCGACGGCGTGACCGATCTCGACGAGCGTCGCGAGCAGCCGCGCGCGGCGCTCGGCGGCGAAGCGCGCGCGGATGTCGAGGTAGCCCATGAGGAGCAGCGGGACCGCGGGGACGAGGAACCACGGCTCGATGAGGACGACCTGGAGCACGATGATCGCGGCGAGGCTCCAGAGCAGCTGCGCGCGGGCGGTGCGCTCGACCCACCGCGCCGCGGCGCGGTCGAAGCCGATGTGCCCGAGCGCGCGCTGGAGCAGGACGATCTGCGAGACGTCGAGCGCCACGAGGACGACGACCGCGACGACCCCGGACAGGATCGTGCTCGCGGCCGCGTGGTACATCGGGACCGTCTGGGTGAGCACCGCGCGGTAGGCGAGCGCCGCCGTGCCCGTCGCGAGGATGACCGCCACGACGTTGCGCACGACCTGCACGGGGCGCTTGCGCGTGACGATGTCCGTGCAGAGCCGGCCCCCGCCGGCCACGATCGCCACCGCCCCCGGGGGCAGGAGCACGATGCCGACGAGGACCGCGACGTCCGATGGGCTGAGCTCGGTGTTCGCCTGCACGCGGATCGGACGGAGCGAGAGGAGGGCGGCCAGGAGGAGGAGCGGCAGCACGACGTCCAAGCGCGCGCGCCCCGCCGCCACATCGAGCGCCCCCAGCGCGACGTACGGGAGGGAGAGCACGACGCTGACGGTGACGAGGACGAGGACGGCGCGCGGAAGTGGTTTCACCCAACCCCTCGGGCGGCGAGCCTAGCACCCGGGCACGGGACGTCCGGCGTCAGCCGGGCATCAGCGCGTCCTCAGCCACCGCTCCGCGAACAGGATCGCGAGGAAGATGGCGGCGAGGATCACGAGCTCGCCGATTCCGCCGCGCGCGACGGCCGGCTGGATCACGAATACCAGGAGCAGCGCCGCCATGAGGACGCCGACGAGGATCTGGAACCCGAGACGACCGCTCAGGCGGACGGCGGCTCCGGCTCTCCCGCTCCGAGCGAGGCCTGCTGTCCGCGGATGCGTCGCAGGGCCCAGCCGATGGGGTCGTAGGTGCGCGTCACGACGCGCTCCTTGAGCGGGATGATCGCGTTGTCGGTGATGTGGATGCCCTCAGGGCACACCTCGGTGCAGCACTTGGTGATGTTGCAGAGCCCGAGGCCCATCTTGAGCCGCGCGAGCTCGACGCGGTCGTTGGTGTCGAGCGGATGCATCTCGAGCGCCGCGAGCCGAACGAAGTAGCGCGGCCCGGCGAAGCTCTGCTTGTTCTCCTCGTGGTCGCGGATCACGTGGCAGACGTCCTGGCAGAGGAAGCATTCGATGCACTTGTGGAATTCCTGGACGCGATCGACGTCCTCCTGGTACATCCGCCGCGTGCCGTCGGCCTCCTTGGGCTTCGGCTTGAAGGCGGGGATGGTCTTGGCCTTCTCGTAGTTGAACGAGACGTCGGTCACGAGGTCGCGGATCACCGGGAACGTCTTCAGCGGCGTGATGGTGATGTCCTCGCCGGCCTCGAACGCGTCCATGCGCGTCATGCACATGAGGCGCGGCTTGCCGTTCACCTCGGCGCCGCACGATCCGCACTTCCCCGCCTTGCAGTTCCACCGCACGGCGAGATCCGGCGCCTGCGTGGCCTGCACGCGATGCACGACGTCGAGCACGACCATGCCGGGATCGCTCGGTACGGTGTAGGTCTTCAGCTCGCCGCCGCTCGCGTCGCCGCGGAAGATCTTCATCGTCACATCGGCCACGTCGTCACCCTCCGCTCGCCGCGACCGCGGCCGTGCCCGCGGGTGCGTCCTCGCCGAGGAGCGCCTCGAGCTCCGGCGGCATGACCGGCGTCGGCTCGATCGCGATGTCGATATCGCGGCCGCGCTTCCTCGTCACGATGAGCTTCTCGCCCCAGGCGGCGTCGGCCTTGGGGAAGTCCGCGCGGGTGTGCCCGCCGCGGCTCTCTTCGCGCGTCAGCGCGGAGCGCGCGACGACCCCCGCGCACGTGAGGAGCGAGCGGATGTCGAGCGCCGTGTGCCACGACGGGTTGTACGTGCGTCCGCCGGTCGTCGCGCAGCGCTCGGCACGCGCCGCGAGCGCGTCGATCCGGACGATCGCCTGCTCGAGCTCGCTCTTCGTGCGGATGATCCCGACGAGCTCGTGCATGGTGTCCTGCAGCTCGGATTGCAGCGCGTAGGGGTTCTCTCCCTGGGGCCGCTCGAGCGGCGCCGCGAGGTCACGCGTCGCGCCGTCCACCTGCGCGGCGTCGAGGAGCGGCATGCGCGCGAGGCGCTTCGCGTACTCCGCGGCGTACAGGCCCGCCCGCCGGCCGAACACGACGAGGTCGGAGAGCGAGTTGCCGCCGAGGCGGTTCGCTCCGTGCAGGCCCGCCGCGCACTCACCGGCGGCGAACAGGCCCGCGACGGTCGTCTGCTGCGAATCGGGATCGACCTTGATGCCGCCCATGAGGTAGTGGTACGTCGGCGCGATCTCCATCGGCTCCTTGGTGATGTCCACGCCGGCGAGCTGCATGAACTGGTGGTACATCGAGGGCAGGCGCTTCTTGATGTACTCGGCGGGGCGCCGGCTCGCGATGTCGAGGTACACGCCGCCGTGCTCGGTCCCGCGTCCGGCCTTGACCTCGGCGTTGATCGCGCGCGCGACCTCGTCGCGCGGGAGCAGGTCCGGCGTGCGCCGCTTCGTCTTGTCCAGGTACCACGCGTCGGCCTCGGCCTCGGTGTCCGCGGTCTCCGCGCGGAAGAACTCGGGGATGTAGTTGAACATGAAGCGTTCGCCCTTGTTGTTCTTGAGCGTGCCGCCGTCGCCGCGCACGCCCTCGGTCACGAGGAGTCCGCGCACGCTGAGCGGCCACACCATCCCCGTGGGGTGGAACTGGGTCATCTCCATGTTCAGGAGGTCCGCGCCGGCCTCGAGGGCCATCGCGAGGCCGTCGCCGGTGTACTCCCAGGAGTTCGACGTGACGCGCCACGCCCTGCCGATGCCGCCGGTCGCGAGGACGACGGCCTTCGCGTGGAAGACGACGGGCCGGCCGGTCTGACGCTCGTAGCCAACCGCACCGGAGACGCGCCCGTCCTCGGTGAGCAGCCGGAACATCGTGGTCTCCATGAACACGTCGATGCCCTTGTGCACGGCGTGGTGCTGGAGCGTCTTGATCATCTCGAGGCCGGTGCGATCGCCGACGTGCGCGAGCCGCGCGTAGCGGTGGCCGCCGAAGTCGCGCTGGAGGATGAGACCGTCCTTCGTGCGGTCGAAGAGGGCGCCCCACTCCTCGAGCTCGAGGACGCGGTCGGGCGCCTCCTGCGCGTGGATCTGCGCCATGCGCCAGTTGTTCAGCAGCTTGCCGCCGCGCATGGTGTCGCGGAAGTGCACCTTCCAGTTGTCTTCCTTCCACACGTTGCCGAGCGCCGCCGCGATGCCACCCTCGGCCATGACCGTGTGCGCCTTCCCGAGGAGCGACTTGCAGACGAGCGCCGTGCGCACGCCCATCGCGCTCGCCTCGATCGCCGCGCGCAATCCGGCGCCGCCCGCGCCGATGACGACGACGTCGTACTCGTGAGCCCGCACGTCGGTCACAGCACCAACCTCGGATCCGTCAGCACGCCCGCGCTCAGCAGGCGGACGTACACGTCGGTGATGACCACGAAGGCGAGGCTCACCCAGAAGAAGGTGCCGTGCCGCACGTTGAGCCGGCTCACCGTCATCCACAGGCGGTACCAGAACGGCCTGCCGTGGAAGCTGTCGAGCCACCCGCCGCAGAGCGCGCGGCAGGAATGGCAGGAGAACGTGTAGAGCCCGATGAGCGCGGCTTCCGCGGTCATCAGCACCGAGCCCAGGCCGATGCCCCAGCCGTTCGGGAAGCGGTACGCGAGGACCGCGTCGTACGCGAGGATGAAGAAGATCACCACCGCCACGTACCAGGTGTAGCGGTGGATGTTCTGCAGGATGAACGGGAACTTCGTCTCGCCGCTGTACGTGTGGCGCGCGTCAGGGACCGCGCACGAAGGCGGCGAGAGGAAGTAGGAGCGGTAGTAGGTGCGCCGGAAGAAGTAGCACGTCGCCCGGAAGAGCAGCGGGAAGCCGACGATCCAGATCGCCGGGGCGAGCGTGAACCACTTCCCGATGATCGGCGTGCCGAAGGTCAGGTATTCGCAGTTGGCCGTGATGCACGGAGAGAAGAACGGGGACAGGTACGGGTCGTAGTAGTAGCTGCTCGTCGTCGTCCCCGCCCAGACCGCGTAGATGACGAAGGCCGTGAAGCCGATGACCACCGCCGCTGGTTCGAGCCACCACCGATCGCGTCGCTCGGTCGGCCGCTGCCGGACGTTGGCGATGGTCGCCATGCGCACCTCCGTGTCCGCCAGGCACCGTAGTGCGGCGACTGTCAGAAGACAAATACATGGAGACTGTCATTTCAATAGGTCTAGGCTATGGATCGATGCAGATCGGGCAGCTGCGATGTTTCCTCGCGGTGGCCGACGAGCGCCACTTCACGCGCGCCGCGCGCACGCTCGGGCTGGCGCAGCCGTCCGTGAGCGCGCAGGTGCGCAGCCTCGAGAGCGCCGTCGGCGCGCAGCTGTTCCATCGCATGAAGGGTCGCATCGCCCTCACCGACGCCGGCGAGGCGCTGCTCCCCTTCGCCCGCCGGATCATCGCCGACGTCGACGCCGCGTCATCGCAGCTGCGCGAGGTCGGCGGTCTCGCGCGCGGGCGGCTCGCCGTCGGGGCGACACCCAGCCTGGCGGCCACACTCGTCCCGCCGGTCCTCGTGCGCTTCCACGCCGCCTATCCGGGCATCGACCTCGCGCTGCGCGAAGCGGGCTCCGAGGACCTCGTCGCTGCCGTGGAGGAGGGCACCGTCGACATCGCGCTCGTCATCCTCCCCGTCCGGCACGAGATCCTGGAGACGCAGGCGCTCCTGCGCGAGGAGCTCGTGCTGGCGGTGTCCCGCACGCATCCGCTCGCCAAGCGCAAGACCATCGCGGTCGCCGACCTCCGCGACGTCCCGCTCGTCATGTTTCGCGAGGGATACGACCTGCGCAACGCGACCGAGGCCGCGTGCCGCGCCGCGGGTTTCGCGCCGTCGTTCGCCGTCGAGGGCGGCGAGATGGACGGCGTCGTGCGCCTCACGGCCGCCGGGCTCGGCGCGGCGATCGTGCCGAGCATCGTCGTCGCGGAGAACGCCTCGCTCCGGGCCGTGCGGATCGCGCAGCCCGCGCTCACGCGCACGATCGGCCTCGCGCATCGCCGCGATCGACGGCTGTCGCGCGCCGCCCAAGAGATGGTCGAGACCGTGCGCGCGCTCGTGCGCGATCGGTCGTGGCTGAAGAACGCTCCGCCCGGCCTCACCGCGCTGCGCTGATCCCGCTCGCGGTGCCCGTCGCTACCGCGTCAGACCGGCGAACGGGTCGATCGCCTCCGCCGACGATCTGGGCGTAGACCGCGAGACCGCGAGTCGAGCCTAGCGCAGCGTGAAGACCCGGACCGTGGCCGACTTGCCCCGCACCTGCGCGTCGCCGAGAGGTGCGAGCGCGGCCCGGCCGCCGTCGAGATGCTCGGCCGTCTGCTCGGAGACCACCGCGTCCACGTGGAATTCCTTGGTGAGCGATTCCATGCGCGACGCGGTGTTGACCGTGTCGCCGATGGCCGTGTAGTCCGACCGCTCCGGCAGGCCGACGGCGCCGAGCACGACGTCGCCCGTGTGGACCCCGACGCCGAACCGCACGACCGGATCGCCGCGCGCGGTGCGCTGCTCGTTCAACGCGGTGATGCGAGCGCGCATGTCCAGCGCGGCGCGCATCGCCGCCGGCGCGCCGTGGGCGCGGTCGCCCATCGCGCCGAAGATCGCCATGAGCCCGTCGCCGAGGAACTTGTCGAGGATGCCGCCGGCGTCGAGGACGCACGTCGCCATCACGCGGAGGTAGGTGTTGAGCACGTCGACGATCTCCTCCGGGCCGAGCCGCTCCGCGAGCGCGGTCGATCCTCGGAGATCCGCGAACATGATGGTCACCGTCTGCCGCTCGCCCTCGAGACGGAGCGGATCGCCCTGGATGACGCGCTCGACGACGGTCGGCGGGAGGAACCGCTCGAGGCCGCGCCGGCGATCGAGCTCGAGGAAGAGCGCGCCGAGCGCCAGGAACGTCGCGATCGCCATGAGCACGTGGTACTCCCACCACGACGGCGTCCAGGTCGGGCCGAGGAACTGCGACACCTGCGCCTGCGCGAGGAAGAGGAATGCCGCGGCGAGCGCGCCCTGCAGCGGCAGGCGCGTGCGCGCGTAGTCGGCGCCCTGACGCACCGCCGCGACGCCGTAGAGGAGGACCACGCCCGCGGTCAGGACGTACGGGACGATGCCCGCGCCGCCGAGAAGGTCGGGCGCCCGGTAGCCGCCGTACCCGTAGCCCGATGGGTCGTAGTCGTAGGAAGCGCCGCCGGTCACCAGCATCCATCGTGCGACGCCGCCGAACGCCGACGGCCATCCGATGGCGGCGACCGCGTACGCGGCGACGCCGAGGACGGCGGCGGCCACCAGCACGCGCGGCGCGACACGGCGTTCGAGCCACCTCGCGAGCGGGCTGTAGCGCGCGGCGAAGAAGAGCGCCGCGACGAACAGCGCGAGCTGCGCGGACATGCCCACGACCAAACCCGCATCGCCGGCCTTTTCGTCGCGCTGGATGACGCCCGGCGTCGAGAGGCCGTGGACGGCGAAGAGCCCGGCCATCGACATGAAGCCGACCGCGACCAGGAGCGTCGGATAGTGCCGGACCTGCGACGCCGCGCGCGCGGTGAGGATCGCGACGAGGAGCGCGACGATCGAGACGTTCGCCGTGACGACGAGGTGCTCCGTCGGGATGATCCACGGCTCGTTCGCGTTGGGCGACGACAGGAGCCACGCGAGGACCGCGAGCGGGGCGAGCGCGATGAGGAGGAGGGGCGCGATCCACGCGCGTCGGCGCATTGGTCCGAGTCTAGGAGGCCCCGCCTCCCTAGGTCGCCGCCACGCGGGCGATGCGCGGGAGCAGCGTGTCGAGGTCGAACGGCTTCGGCACCACGTCGGTGGCGGAGAGCCGCTTCGCGTGACGCGAGAGGTCCGTCGCCGCGGACAGCACGACGATCGGGATCTCCCAGCGCTCGCGCATGCGGTCAGCGAAGGTCCAGCCGTCCATCACCGGCATCATGAGATCGAGCACGACGACGTCGGCGTCGAACGTCTCGAGCAGATCGAGCGCGTCCTTCCCATTGCGCGCGGACGCCGCCTCATACCCGTCATCCCGAAGGACCGAGACGAGAAGCTCGCGGATGTCCGGATCGTCGTCGACGACGAGCACGCGGCGGCCCACCGGCGGGAAGATTGCCACAGATCGGGTCAGCGGCCGGGCGACCGAGCCGTCGCGTCAGGCGCTCGTGTGAGCACGCAGCGACGCCGAGAACGCCACCGGGATGGCGATCGTTCCGACGATCAAGATCACGATCCAGAGAAGCAGGGCTTCGCCATGACAGGTGCCGATGCCGCACTGCTCGAGGGATCGCTCGCGCTCGAGGATGAGGAGCGGCAGGCTCGCCGGCGAGGCGACCACCGTCGTCGCGGCGAACGCCGTCGCGACGGCCGGGATCGAGCGCGTGAGGCTGCCGGCCCTGCGGTCGGGCGCGCGCGCGGCGCGGCGCGCCCACACGCACGCCACCGCGGACGCGACGGCCGCCCCGGCGACCGAGAGCGGGAAGCGCTCGCCGAACGGGCGCGGGTCGGCGAGCGGGAGCGCGGCCTCGAACAGCGTGAGCGCCGCCCAGTAGGCCAGCTTGATCGTGGTGACGCGTCCGACGAGCAGGGTGAGGCTCGCGCGCGTCGGGAGCGGTGGCTCCGGCGCCACGCGCCGTGGGGCGCTAAACGGGGGCCCCTGCCCCCGCTAGCGGTACGTGGTCCACCACTTCTGGAGGAAGTAGAGCGCGGCGATCATGACCACCGTGGTGACGAGCACCATGTAGAACTCAGCGGATTCGCCGACCTGTGCGATCACGTCACTTCAACCCTTCGAGGTACTGCACGAGGAGCCGGATGTCCGATTCCTTCAGCTGGCCGCCGTCGGTGTCGAGCCACACCGGCATGATGATGCCCGGCTTGATCTTCGGCGCGTTCGCGATCCACTTGAAGAGCCAGTCCGCGTCGCCGGACGCCTTCAGCGCCTTGAGCTGATCGTTGAGCGGGCCCTGCGCTCCGTAGCGTCCGAGGTTCGGCGCCTGCGGCACGGTGCTCGGCTTGTTCGGATCGACGCTGTGGCACGTGACGCAGTACTGCGCCGCGATGTCGGCCCCCGAGAGCGCGGCGGGCGGCGGACCCGGGTCCGGCTCGGTCGACGGCGAGCCCTCGAGGTGCGCGCGGATGTTCACGATGTCGGCCCAGTCGTCGTCGCTGCCCCTCATGATGAACGAGATGAGCTGGCTGACCTGCTCGTCGTTCAGCGGGCCGCCGTCGCTCTGTCCCCAGGCGGGCATGGAGTAGGCCGGCGGGACGTTGGGCTTGCCGCGCGTGATGCGCAGCCGGATGTAGCTCTCGGTGTCCTTCAGCTTCTGCGGGTCGTCCTGCAGGCTCGCCGCCTTGAAGTCGGGCTTGTTCAGCGGCTTGCCCGGGAGCGGCTTCCCGTCCGCGCCGTTCTCGCCGTTGCCCTGTCCGGTCTTGCCGTGGCAGTTGAAGCAGAAGTTCGCGTACAGGTTCTTCCCGCGATGGATCGACGTCTCGAGCTGCTTCTCCGCGCCGATGGCGCGCAGGTTCGCGCTGCCGGGGACGATCTGGAGCAGGAAGTAGCCGCCGACGAGCCCCGCGAGCGCGAACAGCATCACGCCGCCCGCGATGATCTTGCGGTCGAGGTTGCTCGAGATCTCGAGCGGGTCCGGCGCGGAGGGGATGGGCGCGACCCAGTAGGGCGTCGGCTGCTCGACGGTGGCGCCCGGCGGGTAGTGCTGGCGCAGCAGCTCCACGCCGTATACCGGCTTCTCCTCCGGCTCGACCTGCCCCTGGTGGTAGATGAGGAACGCGAAGTACGCGATCAGCAGGAGGAAGAGCAGGAGGCTCGCCGCGGCGAGGAGGACGTTGGCGTCCATCAGGCGTCCGGGACCTCGACCTGATCGGGGTGCCACTCGTTGTCGTCGCGACGCATGACCTTGAGCGGGTTCGTGTCGACCACGAGCGTACCGTTCACGTCCTTCATGTGGAACAGGTCGAGGCCGCGCGGCGCGGGACCGCCCTTCTTGAGCGCCGTCTTCTTGTCGTAGATCGAGCCGTGGCACGGGCAGTGGAACTGGTCCTCGGCCTTGTTCCACGGCACCGCGCAGCCGAGGTGCACGCACTTGCGGTACGCGGCCGCGATGGCGTTCGGGCCGTGGATGAGGAAGAACCGGCCCTCGGTGTTCAGGATCGGCTCGTCGTTCGTCTTCTGCCACTGCGACAGGATGTCCGCCTTCTTGCCGGCCGCCACCTGCGCGCCGAGGCCTTCGATCTTGATGACGCGGATGAAGACCGGGAGGATCCCGAGCAGCTCGCCGACGGCGAGGAGCGTTCCGGTCAGGAAGCCGATGCGCAGCAGCTGGCGGCGCTTGATGCGCGAGACGAGGCCTCCCTGGACGATGGAGGTGTCTTCGTGCGGTCGGATCATCTCAGTGGACAGGCTCGAAGCATTGATGCGTCTCGGGGAGCGCCCACGGCGCGTACAGGTCCATGCCCGGTCCGCGCATCGACGTCCCGACGACGGTGAGGACCAGGTACGTCACCACGAAGCCGGTCCAGATCGCGATCATCCACTCGCGCGTGCCCGCGCCGAAGAGCCGGATGCAAAGCTGCACGAGCACGAACGGAAGGAACAGCATCAGGAAGATCGGGATGATGTAGTTCGGAAAGAGCTCCGCGCCGCCCGGCAGGTGCTGCAGGGCGAAGTCCGAGTAGCCGGGCCAACCGAGCTGCGGATAGGGCTTCTTGATGATGTAGTCGATGCCGATGAGCGCGGGCACGAGCACGCCGGTGAAGACGGCGGAGAAGATCGCGGTCTTCTTGCCGATCTCGTTCGTGAACCAGTGGCCGATGCCGGCGCGATCGCGGTCGATGTACGGGATCGCCGCCATGAACACGAGCCACAACGTCGGAACGACCACGCCCGCGAGACCCTTGTCCATGTGGAGCAGCAGCTCCTGCAAGTTGAGCAGATACCAGGGGGCCTTCGACGGGTTGGGCGTGCAGTCGATCGTCGAGTGGTCCTGCAGCGGCGCGTTGAACGCCGCGGAGATCACGAAGAGGCCGAGCGACCAGATCATCGCCGCGATGAACTCGATGACCAGGAGGTGCGGCCACACCATAGCCGTGTCCTCGACGCGCTTGTCGACGCGCACGACCGAGTCCTGCCGCACGAACGCGAGAAGGCGAAGGCGCTTCTCCTGTCCGGGGAAGGGCTGCGGTCCGCGGGGAGCCGTCACGGCTGAACTCTCCCGAGCGAGGCGGCGATGTCGAGGGAGCGGAGCCGCGTCTCGCGACGAGCGTCTGCGCCCAGCGGGCCCGGACGCGACGCGCGCCGAACGCCAACGGGCCCGCGTCGCCAGCAGCGAGGAGCGAGACCGGTCCGCGACCGAAACGTCGCCGCCGAGCGGGCGGATCCAGCGTGACGACTCATAGCGGGCCGCTGATGCCGCCATCCTTGCGGATGCGCCAGAAGTGGATGGCGATGAGGAACCCCGTCGCGAGCGGCAAGGCCACGACGTGGAGCACGTAGAAGCGCAGTAACGCGTTCGGTCCGAGCTGATAGCCACCGAAGAGGAGGAACGAGACCTCGTCGCCGACGGCCGGCGTCGCGCGCGCGATCTCGTAGCCCACCGTGACCGCCCACAGCGCGAGCTGGTCCCACGGGAGCAGGTACCCGGTGTACGAGAGGAGGATCGTGAAGAGGAAGAGCAGCGTCCCCACGACCCAGTTGAACTCGCGCGGCGGCTTGTACGAGCCGGTGTAGAAGACGCGGACCATGTGCAGGAACACGGTGATGACCATGCCGTGGGCCGCCCAGCGGTGCATGTTCCGCAGCAGCTGGCCGAACACGACGACGGTCTCGAGGTCCTTGATGTCCGAGTACGCCCATTCGGTCGTCGGCCGGTAATAGAACATGAGCAGCGTCCCCGTGAGCGTGAGCACGAGGAAGAGGAAGAACGAGAGCCCACCCATGCACCACGTGTAGGGGATGGCCAGCGCGTGGCGGCGCACCTTCACCGGGTGCAGGTGCAGGAAGACGTTCGTGAAGACGGCCAGCGACTGGTTCTTGCGGGAGTCGGGATATCCGTGACGGAAGAGCGACCGCCAGAGCGGCCCCGTCTTCACACGCTGCCAGACCTGGCCGGGGATCTCGAGCATCGCTTAGTGCACCGCCTCCCGTTCCTTCTCGCGCGCGGGACTGCCATTGTGGCCGTTCTTCCGGTCGCCGTTCAGGTGACCGTTGCCGACGGCCTTGTAGCCGGCGGCGAGGGCCGGGTCGTACATCGGCAGCGGCCGCATCGTCTTGCGTGACCCGACGGTGAGATCGAGATGGATCTCGTCGTCGATCGATTCCTTGGGCAGCGTCTTCCCGACCGACGGCATCACCGCGCCGTAGCGGTTCATGGTGATGGCGTCGGTGGGGCAGCGGATGACGCACAGCGCGCAGCGGATGCAGGCGGTCTCGTCGAGGAAGAACGCGACGCCGTGGTCCCATTTCTTCGCCTCGCCCACGCCGGGGATCGCGCCGTCGTCGACGATGTCGCTCATGTCGACCATGTGGATGACGTCCATCGGGCAGACGTCGACGCAGCCGCCGCAGATGATGCAGAGCTCGCCGACGATCTCGATGTTGAAGTTGCACTTGAGGCAGCGGTCGCTCTCGGCGACGGCCTGCGCCTCCGTGTAGCCCTGGTTCACCTCGAGGAAGAGGCCCCGGCGCTCCTTCTTCGCGAGCTTCGGCATCTCCTGCCGCGGGATGCGGTCGTAGTCGACCGACATGTTGTGGTAGATGCGCGCCATCTCGCCCTCGCCCGCGATCTGCCCGACGTTGTCGGCCGTGCTCGAGCGCCGGAGCGTGACGATCTCGTGGTACTCGGGGATGTTCACGGCGCCCGCGATCGGGTCGAGGAAGCGCGCGATCTGCTGCGCCGCCGCGCGTCCTTCGGCGACCGCCTCGATGATCGTGGTGGGACCGGTCCGGTAGTCGCCGGCCATGAAGATCTTGGGCACCACCGTCTGGTAGGTCTCCGCGTCGACCTTCAGATCGCGCCAGCGCTTCACGCGGAACTCGGCGAAGTCCGCGAGGAACGTCGTGTCGGGGGACTGTCCGAGCGCGAGGAGCACGGTGTCGCACTCGATGTCGAACTCGGACCTTTCGATCGGCTCGGGGCTGCGGCGCCCGCTCCTGTCCGGCTCGCCGAGCTTGTTGCGGATGAACCTGACCCCACGAACGTGTCGCTTCTCATCGGTGAGGACCTCGACCGGGGAGGCCAGATACACGAAGCGCATGCCCTCGCGCTCCGTCTCGCCGAGCTCCTCTTCGTCGACGACCATCTCGTCGCGCGATCGGCGGTAGACGATGTAGACCTCGTCCGCACCGAGACGCCATGAGGTCGACGCGCAGTCCATCGCGGTGTAGCCGCCGCCGAGGACCACGACCCGCTTCCCCACCTCGACCGGGCGGCCGCGGTACGCGCGCTCGAGGAACACGATGCCGGCCATGACGCCGTTCGCGTCCTCGCCGGGTATGCCGGGGTAGTTCGGCTCGAAGCACCCCGCGGTCACGAGCACCGCGTCGTACCGATCGTGGAGCTGGCGCAACGTCACGTCGCGGCCGACGTAGGTGGAAAGCCGCAGCTCGACGTTCTCGTTGACGATGCCGTTCACGTCGCGGTCGATCACCTCGCGCGGGAGCCGGAAGGGCGGGACGCCCGCGAGCGCCGTGCCGCCGGCCTGGTCGAGCGCGTCGAAGACCGTGACGCCGAAGCCGAGCTTCGCGAGGTCGCTCGCGGCGCCGAGGCCGGCGCAGCCCGCGCCGACGATCGCGACCTTGAGGCGCGGCGGGCCGAAGACGGGCGAGGCCGGCTGCGTGTATGGGCGGCCGTTCACGGTGACGTTCTGGTGCGTCCAGTCGGAGAGGAACTTCTTCACGTAGCGGATGGAGAGCGGCTTGTCGACCTCCTTGCGGCGGCAGGCCGTCTCGCAGGGGGCGGCGCAGACCGATCCGCAGATCGACGCCAGCGGGTTCGGGTCGAGGGCCAGCTCCCAGGCCTTCTCGAATTCACCGGCGGCGGAGAGGTTCAGGTAGCCCCGGCAATTGGTCCGGACGGGGCACGCCTCCTGGCAGGGAATGTTCTCCTGATACCAGGAGGGGCCGACTTCCACGACCTGGTAGAGCTCTCTCATTCGGTGCGGTCATGCTACCGGTGCGTAGTGGGCAGTCAAACCACAGCACCCATCACCGAGCGCAAGACCCGTCTTGACGGATCGGTCGCCGAATTCGTGTGCGAACCGCTCTTCGTCGAGCCCGGCCGGCGGGCGGTCCTGCGCTACGTGACGGACCGCGAATGGGCCATCGCGGGGACCGATATCCGCGTCCAGCCGGGCACCGTGACGGTCGGTCACTTCTGGGTCGACCGGCCGTACAACGTCTACCACTGGCTCGCCGGCGGCCGCACGGTCGCGTACTACTGCAACGTCGCGACCGACACGGTCATCGACGAGCGCGTCGTCGCCTACCAGGATCTCACGGTGGACGTCCTGCTCCGACCGACCGGCGAGCCCACCGTCCTCGACGAGGACGATCTGCCCGATGACCTCGCCCCGCGGTACCGGCTCGCGATCGCCAAGGCGCTCGAGTCGCTGACCGCCAACCCGCGCGTGGTCGTCCGCGAGATCGAAGCCGAGACGGCCCGCATCCTCCGCGGCCGTTGACGTGCGCGGCGCCGGGCGACCCGGTGACGCGCCAGGCGGTCGTGAAGCACGCGGGCGTCCTCGAGGGCGCGCGCCTCATCACCAAGCGGCGCGAGGTCGCGAGGTGCGCTATCGCGTGGATCCCGAGCGCCTCGACGCCGAGTTGCCCGGCCGCGTCGTCGAAGCCCGGCGTCCGGAACGCTTCGTCTTCGAATGGGCGAGGCGCTCACGCTCGCGAAGCCCTGGGTCGAACGCGGGATCAGCGTGCACCCCGCGCGCGGGTCGCACCCCGCCGCTGCGCGTCGAGCCAAGCGTCCGCCTCGGCGGGACTCCGGAAGCGGAGCCTGGTGAGCCCCGCGTACTGCGGGAGCGCGAAGAGCCGGGGATAGGCGCGCCTTCGCGAGCGATAGCGTGTGAGCGCCCACCAGAACAGCGACTCGCGTGAGAAGAACGCGTTCCGGATCGTCTCGCGGTTCCCCGTCCCCGGCCACAGCTCGCCGCCGTCGCGGATGCGCGCGAGCGTTCGGCGCCACAGGCGCGGGAGGATGACCGGGAGCGAGTAGTCGAGCCAGACGAGCGTGTCGGCCCGCGCCCATACGAGCTCGCGCACGCCGGCGCCGCCGTAGTTCCCGTCCGCCACCCAGCCATCGCCCGCGATCGCGGCGAGCGCGCGAGCCGACGATCGAGACACGTCGCGGCGGGGTCGCGCGCACGTCCACGCGGGCGACGATATCCTCGGCGTACCCCGTGAAGCTCCACGAATACCAGGCCAAGCAGCTGCTCGCGCGCGCCGCGATCCCCGTTCCCGACGGCCGCATCGCCACGACCCCCGAGGAGGCCGAGGCGGCTGCCCGCGCGATCGGCGGCGCGGTCGTCGTGAAGGCGCAGGTCCACGCGGGCGGTCGCGGCAAGGCCGGCGGCATCAAGGTCGCGAAGACCCCGAACGAGGCGCGCGCGGCGGCGAGCGCGATCCTCCACATGCAGATCAAGGGACTCCGCGTGCGCAAGGTGTACGTGGAGCGCGGCGCGTCCATCGCGAAGGAGCTGTACCTCGGCATCACGCTCGACCGTGACCGCCGGCGCCCGGTCGTGATGCTGTCGACCGTCGGCGGGATGGATATCGAGGAGGTCGCGGCGACGACGCCCGAGAGGATCGCGCGCGGCTGGCCCGACCCCGTCCTCGGGCTCCTCCCGTTCCAGGCGCGCGCGCTCTGCTTCGACGCCGGCGTGCCGGCGGAGCAGCGCAACGCGGTGGCCGACGCCGCGCAGCGCCTGTACGGCGTGTACGCGCAGACCGACGCGATGCTCATCGAGATCAACCCGCTCTTCATCCAGACCGACGGCACCGTGCTCGCGGGAGACGCGAAGCTCGACATCGACGACAACGCGCTCTATCGCCAGCCGGAGCTGCGCGACTGGAAGGAGGTGAGCCCGGACGAGGAGACCGAGGAGCGCGCACGCGCGCTCGGCTTCAGCTACGTCCAGCTCGACGGCGAGGTCGGGATCATCGGCAACGGCGCGGGGCTCGTCATGAGCACGCTCGACGCCGTCAAGATCGCCGGCGGCCGCGCCGCCAACTTCCTCGACGTCGGTGGGGGCGCGAAGGAATCGGTGGTGAAGGCCGCGCTCGAGATCGTGCTCGCGAACAAGAGGGTGAAGAGCGTCCTCATCAACATCTTCGGCGGCATCACGCGGGGCGACGAGGTCGCGAAGGGCATCCTCTCGGTCATCGCGCAGCATCCGCCGGCCGTCCCGCTGGTGATCCGGCTCGCGGGCACCGAGGCCGAGGCGGGGCGCACGCTGCTCGAAGGCGCGCCGCTCGTCTCGCGCGCCACCATGGACGAGGCCGCCAAAGAAGCGGTGAGGCTGGCGAAGTGAGCGTTTTACTCGGGCGCGACACCCGCGTCCTCGTCCAGGGGATGGGCCGCGAGGGCTCGTTCCACGCGAGCCGGATGAAGGAGTACGGGACCAAGATCGTCGCGGGGACGAAGCCCGGATCCGGCGGCTCGAGCCTCGACGGCATCCCGCTCTTCGACACGGTCGAGAAGGCCGTCGCGGCGACCGAGGCGAACGCGTCGATCATCTTCGTCCCGGCGCCGGGCGCGATGGACGCGATGCTCGAAGCGATCGACGCCGAGCTGGACCTCGTCGTGTGTATCACCGAGGGCATCCCGGTGCGCGACATGCTCACCGTCGCGAGCGTGCTCGAGCGCTCCGCCACGACGCTCATCGGCCCGAACTGTCCCGGCGCGATCACGCCGGGCGAATGCAAGCTCGGGATCATGCCCGCGGAGAACTTCTCGCCGGGGCCGGTCGGCTTCGTCTCGCGCTCCGGGACGCTGACCTACGAGATCGCCGACGCGCTCTCCCGCGCGGGTCTCGGGCAGACGACCTGCCTGGGCATCGGCGGCGACCCCGTCATCGGCCTCCCCACGCCCGAGGCGGTGCGGCTGCTCAACGAGGATCCCGCGACCGAGGTCATCGTCATCGTCGGCGAGATCGGCGGCAGCGCCGAGGAGCACGCCGCCGAATACATGCGCGCGTTCGGCAAGAAGCCCGCGGTGGCGTTCATCGCCGGCCGCAGCGCGCCGGCCGGCAAGCGCATGGGCCACGCCGGCGCCATCGTCTCGGGGAATCAGGGCACGGCGGAATCGAAGGTCAAGGCGTTCGAGGCCGCGGGCATCCCCGTCGCGAACGCGCCGAGCGAGATCCCGAGTCTCGTGAAGAAGGCGCTCCGCGGCTAGACGCCGCGCTCGCGTCGGCCGCGGGATGGTATGCGGCGCGCGAGTAATCCGGATACCCTCGACTGCCCACGCGAAATCCGTCCGGAGGTCTCACCCTGGGTCATACGGTGGTCATCGGCGGCGGCATCTGCGGCCTCGCCGCGGGTCTCACGCTCGCCGAGAACGGGCAGCGGGTCACGGTCCTCGAGGCGCAGGACTTCCTGGGCGGGCTCGCGACGACGCTGCGCGGGGCGACCGGCGCGGGCTTCGACTTCGGACCGCACGCCTACCACGCGCGCAATCAGCGCGTGCTGGACATGTTCAAGGAGATCGCGCACGACGGGTTCCCGGCGCGCGCGAAGAACGTGCGCATCAAGTTCCGCGGCAAGTACTACAAGTACCCGCTGGAGGCGCTCGACATCGCGAAGTCGATGTCGCCGTTCCTGGCGGCGCGCGCGTTCGCCGACTACTCGCTGGAGGCGCTGCGCAAGAAGCTGCGGCCGCGCAGGCTCGTCTCGGCGGAGGACTGGGTCGTCCAGGCCATGGGCCGCACCCTCTACGGCCTCTTCTTCGGACCGTACACCACGAAGGTGTGGGGCATCCCGCCGAGCCAGCTCGCGGCGTCGTTCGCGCAGCACCGCATCCCGCACATCTCGCTCGCGAAGGTCGTCCTCTCGTCGCTGCGGAAGGGTCGCTCGAAGATCACCGGCACGGAGCACCGCTACGCGCCGCTGGTCGTGGAGCTCTACTACCCGCCGAAGGGCGCGGGGCTGATCAGCGATCGCATGGCCGAGCGCATCCGCGCGGCCGATCCGCGCAACGACGCGCGGACGAACACGCTCGTCACGCGCCTCGAGACGGAGGGTGACCGCGTGGTCGCGGTGTGGTGCCGCCGCGTCCCCTCGACCCGGAAGGACGGACAGCTCACGCAGCTCGCGAGCGGCACCGAGCCGAACGGCAACCCGTACGCCGCGGTGACGACCCCGGAGGAGCGGATCGCCTGCGACAGCGTGGTGAACACCGCGCCGCTCCCCGCCCTCATCGACCTCCTGCGCGACGCCGTCTCGGCGGAGGCCAGGGCCGCGGCGCGCGTGCTCCGCTTCCGCGCGATCACCATCGTGGGCCTGCGCGTCAAGCGGCCGAACGCGCTCCCGGCGCAGTCGATCTACTTCACCAACAAGACCTTCAACCGCCTCTCGGAGACGCGGAACTACGGCGGTTCCGACATCTGCGGTCCGGACGAGACGGTCCTCCTCTGCGACATCACCTGCGACGTCGGGGACCGGATCTGGAACGCCTCCGCCGACGAGCTCGGCCGGCAGTGCGCGAAGGAGCTCGCGGAGGAGGGCTTCCTGAAGGAGTCCGAGCTGGCCGAGAGCGTCGTGCTCCGCTCGACCTTCGGCTACCCCGTGTACATGGTGGGCTACGAGCAGGCCATCGACACGCTCATGAAGGAGCTGCTGCGGTTCCCGAACCTCGTGACCGGCGGGCGGCAGGGGCTCTACAAGTACGTCGATATGGACATCGCGTCCGAGATGGGCATCTCGATGGCGGAGTTCATCCTGTCCGGCAGATCGAAGTCCGAGGCGATCGGCCGGATACCCTACGAGGATCGGACGTTCGCCTAGCAGCAGACCGGGGCGCAGCCGTCACGTTCGGCTGAAAGGGCCGTTCACCCGCTCGATGCGCCGTATCGCCGCGTTCGCCCTTTCCCTCGCCGTCTCCCTCACCTGGATCATCCCGACGACGCTTCCCGCCGAGCACGTCGCCGACGCACAGACGCCCGCGGCGGGCATCCCGCTCACCGGCGATTTCAAGGGCACCGGCGCGAGCCAGATCGCCACCGTCTCCGATCCGGGCGACAACCTCGGGATCAAGATCCAGCTCCTCGAGCGCGACCCGGCGACGGCCACGTTCGCGGTGACCGACTGGTACGCGAGCCTCCCGGGCGCCTTCGACCTCGGCCGGATGAAGTGGGCGGCGACCGACGCGAACTTCGACGGCAAGACCGACCTCATCGCCCTCTACGACGACGGCGGCACGAGCGTCCGTCTCCTCGTGTGGCTCTCCACCGGTACCGCGTTCACCTTCACCGGCGCCGCCGGCTGGTGGGCGAGCGACGGGTACGCGTGGTCGCGGACGAAGGCGATCATCGCGGGGAGCTTCTCCGCCGTCGGCCACAACGGCCTCCTCTTCATCTACCAGTACGACAACTTCGACATGCGCATCCACTACCTCGAGTCGGACGGCGCGAAGTTCATCTACACCGGGAACCAGGGCGTCTACGACTCGGGCCCCGGCCAGTACGACACGGCGCGCGCGCGCTTCGTCGTCGGACGCTTCACGCGGACGAGCGGACCCGACCAGCTCGCGTCCGTCTACCAGTACCCCGACTACCAGATCACGATCCACGTCTTCGACCCGACGCCGAACGGCCTGCGGCCGGTGAACGGCTGGGGCGGCGTCTGGACCTCCGGCGTGAACACCTACGACATCTCGAAGGCGAAGTTCGCCGCGACCGACGCGGACGGCGACGGCAGGACCGATCTGCTCGGCTTCTACTGGTACGGCGACGGCTCGGTGCGCGTGCACATCTTCCGCGGCGCGCAGAACCTCGCCCTCGTCGACACGAACGGGATCGCGACCTTCGCGCCCTTCTCGATGCCGTGGCTCGAGACGCGCGTCGTCGCGGGCGACTTCAACAAGGACCGGAGGGGCGACCTCGCGCTGCTCACCTCGCTCATCGACGGCAGCTCGCACGTCGGGGTGCTCCAGAGCGACGGCACCGCGCTGCAGTGGTCGAGCGACGCCTGGGTGTCGCAGGCCGGCCTGAACGACCGCTGCGGCTCGTGCTGGCCGCTCTCCGGTCGGCCGCTCACCGCGACCTCGAGCCCGAACCACCGCACGCTGGCGGTGAAGATCGACAACGCGCCCGCGGCGCGTCCGCACTACGGCATCAGCCAGGCGGACATGGTCCTCGAGCTCCTGGTGGAGGGCTTCATCACACGGCTCGCGGGCTACTTCCACTCGCAGGATCCGGGCACCGTCGGGGCGATCCGCAGCGTGCGCTACTCGGACCGCTACACCACGCCGATGGTGCGCGGCGTGATCGCGGCCTCAGGCGCGTCGCAGTCCACGAGCGACCTCATCAACCGCGACGTCGCGAACGGCAACTACGTGATCGTGTCGCCGCAGTTCGGCGAGGGCGCCTCGTTCTTCCGCGCCGGCTACGACGGCAAGGTCGCGCCGCACAACCTCTTCTCGACCGGCGCCGCGCTGCGCCAGGGCGCCGCGAACGAGGGCGGGGCGGGCCCGGTCACCGTCCCGTCGTGGGACTTCCTCACGAGCGCGGTGCACCAGCCGACGGCCGGTGGCTTCTTCGGCAGCGTCGCCGCAACGAGCATCGAGATCCCCTACCGCTCGGACGCCACCGTGCGCTACCAGTACGACGCCACCTCGAACACGTACGCGCGCTACCAGAGCAACGGTGCGTCGTTCGTGCGGGAGGTCGACGCGGCGAACGGCGTCGCGATCGCCGCGCGGAACGTCGTCGTCATCAACACCGACGTGATCACCACGACCGTCCAGGAAGACGCCGGCGGCGCCTTCAGCCTCGACATGCGCCTCACCGGGACGGGTCCGGCGACGATGTTCCGCGACGGCCGCCGCCAGGACGGCACCTGGTACCGCGGGACCTGGTTCGACCCGTTCACCTTCATCTCGCAGAACGGCGAGCGGATGCTCCTCTCGCCCGGCCAGACCTGGATCCACATCGTCCCGATCGACTGGGCGATCCCGAGCAGCTAGACACGATCCGGTAGCCGGCTCGGGCTAGGCTCTCCGTCCGTGGGTCCCGAGCACCCGTTCCGGCGCTTCCAGCTGTCGCTCGTGCTCGTCGTCGCCGCGCTCGCCTACGGGACCGCGGGCTACATGCTCATCGAGGGCTGGAACGCGCTCGACGCCTTCTACATGAGCCTGACGACCATCGCGACCGTCGGTTTCGGCGAGGTCCATCCGCTCTCGACGTGGGGCCGCCTCTTCACGTCGACGCTGATCCTCGGCGGCACCGGCACGATCCTCTACACGTTCGCGATCTTCGCGGAGACCCTCGCCGAGGGGCGGTTCGGCGAGTACCGGAGGCACCGGCGGATGAGACGGGACATCGATGCGCTGCGCGATCACTTCATCGTCTGCGGGTACGGCCGCATCGGCACGCAGATCGTCCGCGAGTTCGAGGAGCACCGCGTGCCCTACGTCGTCGTCGAGGTCAACGCGGAGCCGCTCGCGCGACTGCGGCGCGAGGGGCGTCCGTTCGTCGAAGGCGACGCCGCGTCGGAGGACGTGCTGCGGATGGCAGGCATCGCGCACGCGAAGGGACTCCTGGCCGTCGTCGATTCGGACGAGCGCGTCGTGTACATCACCCTGGCCGCGCGCGCGCTCAACCCCGGGATCTACATCACCGCGCGCGCCGGCCAGCCGGAGTCGCCGCGGCGCCTCGAGCTCGCCGGCGCGAATCGCATCGTCTCCCCCTACCGGATGGCCGGGCGCCTCATGGCGCAGCTCGCGATCCGCCCCGCCGTGGTCGACGTCGTCGAGACCATGCAGCACGGCGGGAGCTCGATCGGCATCGAGGAGATCCTCGTGGGCGACGCGTGCCGCGCGCGCGGACGCACGCTGCGCGAGGCCGGGCTGCTGGACGGCGGCCGCGCGCGGCTGCTCGCGGTGCGCCGGCGCGACGGGACGCTCCACGTGGACCCGGAAGAGACGCTGCGCATCGCGGACGGCGACCTCGTCGTGGCGATGGGATCGGAGGCGGACCTCAGCGCGACCGCGGCCCTGCTCCAATAACCTTCGACCGTGGAGAGTGCGGTCGCGGTCCTCGAGATCGGGGTCGTCCTGCTCGTCGCCGGGATCGCGGGCGTCCTCGCGCGGCGGATCGGCCTCCCGGCGGTCGTCGGCTATCTCGTCGTCGGGCTCGTTGTCGGCCCGTTCACGCCGGGATACGTGGCGGACCGGCACCAGATCCAGGTGCTCGCCGACGTCGGCGTCGTCCTGCTGCTGTTCGAGGTCGGCATCGAGCTGGACCTGCGGTCGCTCGCACGCGAGCCTCGCGGCATCCTCGTCGCCGTCCCGCTCCAGGTCGCCCTCGTCACGGCGGCCGGCGCGGGCGTCGCGCTGGCGCTCGGCACCACGGTGCTCGGCGCCGTGACGGTCGGCCTCGTCGCCGCGCTCTCGAGCTCGGTCGTCGTCGTGAACATCTCGCGGAGCCGCAAGCGCACCACCGATCGCGATACCGAACGCGCACTCGTGGTGTGGGCGATCCTGCAGGACGCGGTCACGCTCGTCGCCGCCACGACCCTGGCCGTGCTGCTCGCGCCGGGGAACGAGTCGCCGGCGATCGCGTTCGCTCGCGCGCTGGCGTTCGTCGCCGTCGCGGCCGTCGTGCAGGGCTGGGTCGTCCCACGCCTGCTCGTGGCGGTGCAGGACCAGGCCGATACCTTCCTCATCGCCGCCGTGTCGGCGGCGCTCGCGATCGCCGGCCTCGGCGCGGTCGTCTTCGCGGTGCCGGTGGCGCTCGCGGCGTTCGTGGCGGGAACGCTCTTCTCCGTGCGACCGATCGCGCAGGAGGCGCGCCGCGAGGTGCTGCCCTTCCGCGACCTCTTCGCCGTGCTGTTCTTCGTCGCGATCGGCACGCTCGTCGATCCGGCGGCCGTCGCGCGCGAGCCGGGCTGGCTCGCCGTGTTCGTCGGGCTCGTCGTGTCGAAGAGCCTCGTCGTCACCGCGCTCGCCGCGATCTTCCGCGTGCCGGCGCGGCGCTGGCAGCTCGGCGTCGGCCTCGCGCAGATCGGGGAGTTCAGCTTCGTCGTGCTCGGCCTGGGCGTCGCGGCCGGCGTCGTGAGCGCCGGCCAGTCCAGCGCGGCCCTGGCGTCGGCGGCGCTCACCATCGCGCTCTCCGCGGTCGGAGCGCGTCTCTTCCCGAAGCCCGCCTAGCGCAGGCCCGGGATCAGCATCGGGACCTCGCGCGCGTAGCGGTCGTACTCGGCACCGAACTCATCGCGCATGAGGCCCTCCTCAACGCGAGCGCGCGCGACGAAGATCGGGAGGGTGATCGCGAGCGTTCCCGCGACGAACAGGAGATTCCCGGTGGCGAGACACGCGCCGAGCGAATGCACCGCGAGGCCCGCGTACACGGGATGGCGGACGATCGCGTACGGTCCGCGCCGCACGAGCTCGTGACCGCCGTGCACCTCCAGGGTCAGGTCGTAGTGGCGTCCGAGCGCCGCGATGGCGGCGAGCGCGAAGACCACGCCGGCGACGGCGAGCCCGACGCCGAGCCACATCGCCGCCGCGGGGAGGGCGAGCGTCGGCCCCGGGCGCAGCCACACGACGAGGTACGGAAGCCAGAAGAAGTCCGTGGCGGTATCGGCGATCCCGCGCGCCCGCCGCCGCGACGCACCGCGCGTGGCGACCGCGCGGGCGCGCGCCACCTGTGCCACGAGCCCGAATACGGCAAAGCTCGCGATGACGATCGCCGCGGCGAGGTCCGGCGCGCTCACGCCAGCGCGTCGCGCAGACGCATCGCCGAGAGCGCATTCGAGCCGTCGTCGTCGTGGCGGAAGTACGCGTACACGTCCTTGCCGTCCGCAAGGATCGTGCGCAGCCGCGCGGCCCACGCGTCGACGGCCTCGTCGGGGTAGCCCGCGCGGGCGCGCAGCCGCACGTACGCGAAGCCCGCCGTCGTACCGAGCGTCTCGAGGGGCGAGGGATGCCCCTCTCCCTCCGCGTGGACCAGCGCCACGTTCGCGGTCCGCAGCAGGTCGTACACCGAGTCGGCGTACCAGGACCGATCGCGCACCTCGAGGGCGCAGCGGACGTCGCGCGGCAGGGCGGCGAGGAACATCGCGAGGCGGTCATCGTCGCGTTTCACCCACGGCGGCGTCTGAAAGAGGATCGGACCGAGGCGCGCGCCCAGCAGACGCGCGCGCTCGAAGAAGATCGGAAGCGTCTCCGCCGGCTCGCGCAGCTGCTTGCGATGGGTGATCTGCTGTGATGCCTTCAGGCCGAAGACGAAGTCCTCGGTGGTCGCCGCAGTCCATTCGGCGACGTTCTTCTCGGTCGGCAGATGGTTGAAGGTGTAGTTGATCTCGATGGTGCTGAGCTTCGTCGCGTAGTACGCGAGGAAGTCCTTCGACTTCGTGCCTACCGGGTAGAACGCCGGACGCCAGCTTGCGTACGACCATCCGGACGTGCCGACGAAGGCCCTAGGCGTCGTCATCCTTGACCGCGTGGCGCCCGAGCACCGCGTACGCGATGCCCGCGGCGAGGGAATTCGCGCGCTTCAGGTTGGCGAGAAGATCGAGGTGCAGGCTCGACGTGTCGATGGACTCGGGCAGGCCCTCGTGAAGGCGGCCGATGTGCGTCTGACGAAGCTGCCGCTCGAGGAGGTTGATGCGGGACTTGTGCCGGATGACCTTTTCGGCGATCGCGTCGTCGTGCGCCGCCAGCGCGGACAGCGCGAGCTCGAGGTTCTCGACGACCATCGCGTGCAGATCCTTGATCTCCATCCATCCTTGCTGGCTGAACACGTGCCCGCCGCGGATCTTCTTATCCGCGAGCTCCATGAGGTTCTTCTCGATGACGTCGCCGATCTCCTCGAGGTTCGCGATGACGAAGATGAGGGCGGTCTCACGCTCGGCCTGCTCCTCGGTGAGCGAGTTCGCCGAGAGCTGGATGAGGAACTGCTTGATGTCCTCCTCGAGGCGGTCGATGACGTCGTCGCGTGCGATGACCTGCCGCATGAGCCACTCGTCGTCGCGCTCGAGGACCACGATCGAATCGCGCAGCGACTGCACGACGACGTCGCCCATGCGCAGCGTCTCACGGAGCGCCTGGCCCAGCGCGACCGCGGGCGTATCGAGCGTCTGCGGGTTGAGGTAGATCGCGCCGGTCTCCGGCGCGGCGCGCTCGCGGACGGCGCGCGTGAAGAATCCCGCCGCCCAATCGCTCGCCGGCAGGAAGAGCGCCGCGACGACGACGTTGAAGATCGTGTGCGCGTTGGCGATCTGGCGCGGCACATCCGGCGCGGTCCGTGCCACGAGCTCCGCGAACGGCGCGATGAACGGGAAGAAGAGCGCGACGCCGACGACCTTGAACACGGCGTGCGCGGCCGCCACGCGGCGGGCCTCGGCGTTCTGGCCGATGGCCGCGATGATCGCGGTCACCGCCGTCCCGATGTTGGCGCCGAAGATGATCGGGATCGCGCCGGCGAGCGGGAGGAGTCCTGCCGCGGCGAGCGAGAGCGCGAAGCCGATCGTCGCCGCGCTCGACCGAACGATGCCCGAGAACGCGGCCGAGATGATGAGCAGGAGGAGCGGCTGTCGCGCGAGCGCGGCGAGCAGGTCGGCGAAGAGCGCGCTCCGCGCGAGCGGCGCCGTCCCGTCGGCGACGAGCTTCATGCCGAGGAAGAGGAAGCCGAAGCCGAGGATCGCCTGGCCGGCGTATCGGACCGTGCCGCGCCCGGTGGCCCAGAGGAGCCAGCCCACGAAGACGACGAGCGGGGAGATCGCGAGCAGATCGAACGCGAGGAGCTGCACGGTGACCGTCGTGCCGATGTCCGCGCCGAGGATCACGCCGATCGTCTGCCGGAGCGAGAGGAGCCCGGCCGAGGCGAACCCCACGAGCATCACCGTGGTGGCGCTCGACGACTGCAGGACCGCGGTCACGCCGGCGCCGACGAGCAACGCCTTGAAGCGGTTGCCGGTGAGGGTCGAGAGGAGGTGGCGGAGCCGCGCGCCCGCGGCGCGCTGCAGACCCTCGCCCACGAGGCGCACGCCATACAGCAGCAGCGCGGTGCCGCCGAGGACGGAGAAGAGCACGAGGTCCGCGGAGGTCATCGGCGCAGTATCGCGCCGGAGGTCATTTCGCGACGGTGAGCGTCGCCCTCCCCGTCGCGCCGTTCGCGAGCACGACCACGGCCGCATCGCCCTCGTTGGGCGGCGCGGCGAATCCGATGCGCGCGACGCCGCTCGTGTCGGTCGTCGCGGAGCCGATCGTGATGACGCCGACCGACAGCGTGACCTGCTCTCCCGCTCGCGCGACGCCGTTCGCGGCCACCCGGATCGTCGCGGTGACGAACGCGCCGGGCGCGACCGTGCTCTTGTCGAGCGTGACCGCGACGTCGAGCGGCGCGGTGGTGGTCGCGCCACGGACGGTCACGGCGGTCCTCACCGTCGTCTCGTTGCCCGCGCGGTCGCGGGCGACGACGGTGACCGTGAACGAGCCGGCGGATGCGGCGAACGAGTCGCTGAAGCTGCCGTCGGGAGCGGGAAGCACGGTGCGGCCGTTCACGATCACGGTCGCGCCCGCCTCCGCCTTGCCGCTCACCGTTACGTTCGGGCCGTCGACGGTCTCGCCGTTCGCCGGCTTCGTGACCTCGAGGCTCGGCGGCTGGCGATCGAGGACCACCGTGTACGAGGAGCGCGCGACGATGTCCTTGCCCGCGAGGAGCGTGAGCGCGATCGCGTTCGGTCCCTCGCGCAGCGTGAGCGGCGTCGTGAAGCCGCCCGCGTCGTCGGGCGTGACCGTGGCCACGGCCGCGCCGTTCAGCGCGACCTCGACGGTCCTCGCCGGGGCGAGCGCGAAGCCCGGCACCCGGCCGCTGAGCCTGAGCACGGGATCGCGCGTGAAGTCCGGGAGATCCTTCGCGACCGGAGCCGCCGCGGTCACCGTCCCGCCGCCGCTCGGCAGGTCGATCGCCCTCGTGCCCTGCAGGGCCGGGAACATCTCCCCGAGACGGGCCCCGATGTCGTCCGCTCCGGTCCCCACCGCGCCCGCGACCCGCGGCGCGGCGAGGATGGCGAACGCGCCGGCCACCACGAGGATCGCGGCGTCCAGGACGCGGATCGGACGGCGCAGGCGCGCGCGCACGCCTGTCCCGCGAGCGACCGCCCGATAGCGATCTCGGGACACGGGAAGGCGGCGGGGCGAGCGCACGGATGCCGTCATCAGAGGCTGTAACGCGGAAGATAGCGAAAGGGCGCCGGCCCTACGGCCGCCGCCCTCCGCTGGTGGGTGGGATGAGGGTTTTCGAAGCACTGCGTGTCCCCGCCCATAACGCGGAGACGCGGCCGCTCGTTCCGTCCTCCCCGCAGGGTATAGCCCAGAGAGACCCTGCGGCTGGCACTGTACCCCGGCCGACTGGCCCCCGCAAGAGGGGTGAAAGGGCACTTGCAGCCGGCCGACACCGCTATGCCACACTCGGCGCATGACCACCGAACAAAGGCCGTCGGCCGTTTCACCCCGCGGACTCGAGGGCGTCATCGCCGCGTCGACCGCGATCTGCAAGGTCGAGGACAACAAGCTCATCTACCGCGGCTACCCCATCGAGGAGCTCGCCACGAAGGCCGAGTACGAGGAAGTCGCCTACCTCCTTTTGAACGGGGACCTTCCGAACAAGGAGGAGCTGCGCGATTTCAAGGCGGAGCTCAGCAAGCACCGTGCGCTCTCCCCGTTCCTGAGACAGATCCTCCAGGAGATGTCCGAGAACGGCACCGCCATGGACGTCCTGCGGACGGTCGTCTCGGCCGCCGCCACGGAGGACCCCGCCGAGGGCGACAACTCACGCGAGGCCGAGTACCAGAAGGCGGTACGACTGACGGCCAAGCTGCCGACGATCCTCGCTACCTACATCCGCCGCCGGAACGGTCAGCAACCGGTACCGCCCGACCCCAGGCTTGGCCACGCCGCGAACTTCGCGCACATGGCCGGCATCGACGAGGCGCATCCGCGAGCGGCGGAGATCCTGAACACGTGCTTCATCCTTCAGGCCGAGCACGGCCTGAACGCGTCGACCTTCACCGCGCGCATCGTCGCCGCGACGAACGCCGACATGCACGCGTCGGTGACCGCGGCCTTCGGCGCGCTCAAGGGACCGCTGCACGGTGGCGCGACGGACGGGACGATGAAGATGCTCGACGAGATCGGCTCACCGGACCACGTCGAGACGTGGGTCGAAAAGGCGATCGAGCGGAAGTACAAGTTCTCCGGGTTCGGCCACCGCGTCTACAAGACCGAGGACCCGCGCGCGAAGTTCCTTCGTACGTTCGCGTCCGAGCTGCAGAAGGGTTGGACCGGGCCGAAGTACTACGACATCCAGGAGCGGCTCGTGTCCGCGATCGCGGCGCGCCGTCCGAAGATGTCGCCGTCCGCGGCCGAGAAGGTCAACATCGTCAACGTCGACTTCTTCGCCGCGACGACGTACACGTTCCTCGGGATCCCGGCCGATCTCGGCACGTCGCTCTTCTCGGTGGGCCGCATCGCCGGATGGTGCGCGCACATCATGGAGCAGCACGCCGACAACCGGCTCATCCGGCCGGAGTCCGAGTACACCGGGCCCGAGGGGAAGCGCTACATCCCGATCGCGGAGCGCTGAGCGCCGCGGATCCTCGCGTCGACGCGGCCGCGCGTCAGAGTCGCCTTCGGCGATACGAGCTACGGATCGAAGCAGGCGAGCACGGCGTCCCAGGCGAGCTCGGACGCGATGATCGCCAGGCTGACCTCGTCGAGCGCGACGTGGTCGACCTGCTGCGTCGAGACGGCGAAGAGGATGTCGCCATCCCAGCGCGTGTGGAACGGCTGGATCGCGCGCGCCATCGACGAGTGGACCTGGCGCGCCAGCGACCGCAGCTGCAGCGGATCGAGCTTCTGATCGGTGACGACCAGCGTGAGGTTCGTGTTCGGCGTCACGCCACGCATGCGGCCGGGCGGCGGATCGTACACACCGGTCTCTGCGACGACATCCTCCGCGCGACGGCGCTTCCCGCTCGCCTGATCGCGGTTCCCGCGGACGACGTTGCCCGCGCGATCGACGATCGCGCCGTACGCGTTCACGACGGTGAAGACGGCGATGCGCGTCGGGCCGACGCGGCGGAACGCGCCGCCCTGCCCGGAGAGCTCGGCGGTCGCGCCGTGACCCGCGGTCGCGGAGATGCCCGCGCCGTGCGGACCGAGCGCGAAGCGGCCCGGACGCAGCGCGCGCACCGCGGCGCGACCGAGCTCCTTGTCGGGATAGATCGCGTTGTCGCGCCGGCCGTAGTCGAAGACGATCGCGCCCGAGACGAGCGCGATGTCCATCCATTTCGTCGAGTAGCCGCGCCTCGCGAAGAGCTCCGCCGCGACGCCGGTCGACGCCTCGAGGCCGTAGAGCGAGCCGCCCGCGAAGCAGATCGCGTTCGTGAGGGTGAGGTGTTCGCCGTTGATGCCCGGCGACCCGCCGCGCACGTCGATGTGCATCGACGCGACCTCCGGGAAGTGGAAGACGGTGCAGCCCGTCGGGCCTTCGGCGTACTCGGCGATCCCGAACTCGACGCCGGGGAAGTCCACGTCGAGCCAGCGCGCCGCCGCGATCTCCGTGCGCGGCACCGGATGGACGGTGTCGTTGCTGTTCACGCCCGCAGCGACGCGCGGACCGCGGGATCGGTCGCGATGCGCACCGCGACCGTCGCGAGGATCTCCGCCGTCGTCATAGCGTTCTGGTGCGCGAGGTCGCTCGCCGACTCGTCGCGCATCTGATGCGAATGCCCGGGGATCCAGGTGCGGCTCACCGGAAAGCCGATGTAGTCGGCGGGCGCGACGTGCGAGACGTTGCCGAAGTCGGTCGACGCGAGCGTCAGGCGGCCCCGCACGTATTCGATCTTCCGCGAGGCGAGCTCCGCGGCGAGGAGATCGCCGATCTTCGCGTTGGGCGCGACCGGAAGGTAAAGCCGCATCCTGTCGTCGATCTCCACGGTCGTCCCGGTCTGCATCGCGGCGCCCTCGCACATCTGGCGGAACATGGCGACCATCTCGTCGAGGACCTCGCGCTTGGCCGCGCGCAGTCCCCATTCGCACTCGGCGAGGTCGGGGATGATGTTCGACGCGGCGCCGCCCTTCGTGATGATCCCGTGCACGCGCGTGTCCGGCGGGAGGTGCTGGCGCCAGCCGTCGACCGCGAGGAAGAGCCGGATGGCCGCGTTCAGGGCGTTGCGTCCCGCGTGCGGCGAGTACGCGGCGTGCGACGCGACGCCGTGGAAACGTACGACCTTGCCCACGATGCCGAGGCTCGCGCCGCCGAACTCCCATTCGTTCGGGCCGGGATGCGACGAGAGCACGGCGACGGACTCGGCGAACACGCCGGCGTCGATGAGATCGATCTTCCCGCCGCCCGACTCCTCCGCCGGGGTGCCGATGAGCTCGATGCCCACCTGCAGGTCTCTCGCGCGCTGCGCGGCGAGAAGGAACGCGCCGACGTTCGACATCGCGATGAGGTTGTGACCGCAGGCATGGCCGATCTCGGGCAGCGCGTCGTACTCGGCGAGGAGCGCGACGGAGGGGCCCTTCGGCCCGACGCGCGCGCGGAACGCGGTGTCGACGCCGCCGAGCTTCGCGTCGACGTCGTGACCGTGACGGCGGAGCAGCGCGGTGATGTTCGCGACCGCCTGCCGCTCGTGATACGCGAGCTCGGGTGTGCCGTGGATCGCGCGCGACAGGACGATGAGGTCGTCGCGAAGCGCGCTGCTCACCGCGCGATGCTCGCACGGACGGCGCCATCCGTCGCGATGCGCCGCGCGGCGGCGCCCAGGGCCTCCGCGGTGAGGATGGCGTTCTGATGCGCGAGGTCGGTGACGCAGGCGTCCCGCATCTCGTCAGAGTGCCCCGGGATCGCGCGCTCGGAGACGGGGAAGCGGATCCAGTCGGTCGGCACCGCGTGCGACACGTTCCCGAGGTCGGTGGACGCGGTGACGAGGGTGCCGCGCTCGGCCTCGACGCCGCGCGACCGAAGCTCGGCCGCGATGACATCGCCGATCTTCGTGTTCGCCGTGACCGGGAGATAGAGCGGCAGATAGTCCGTGATCTCGACGGTCGTACCGGTCTCGAGGGCGGCGCCCTGCGCGATGTCGGTGAACGTCGCGACCATCGCCTCGAGCGTCGAGCGGTCCCTCGCGCGCAGCCCGAAGCGCCCCTCGGCGCGCGCGGGCACGACGTTCACGGCATCCCCGCCGAAGTCGATGATCCCGTGCACACGCGAGTCGGCCGGCAGCTGCTGCCGCCAGCCGTCGATGCCGGTGAAGAGACGGATGAGACCGTTGAGCGCGTTGCGCCCCTTCTCCGGCGATGAGCCCGCGTGCGACGGCCGGCCGCGGTAGATGACCCGCTTTCCCACGATGCCGAGCCCGGTGCCGCTCACGACCCAGGCCGCCTGCGCGGCGGGATGCGTCGAGAGCGCGTAGCCGACGCCGTCGAAGACGCCCGCGTTGAGCAGGTCGATCTTCCCGCCACCGTCCTCCTCGGCCGGCGTGCCGATGATCTCGACGGCGACCTCGAGGCGTTGCGGTTCGGTCGTGGCGAGCAGGAAGGCGCCGATGTTCGTCATGGCGATGAGGTTGTGGCCGCAGCCGTGACCGATACCGGCGAGCGCGTCGTACTCGGCGAGGAGCGCCACGCTCTTCCCCGCGGGGCCGACGCGCGCTCGGAAGGCGGTCGCCAGACCGCCGATGCCCATCTCCACCGTGTGCCCGTGCGTGCGCAGCAGCGCCGCCGCGCGCGCGGCGGCGCGCTCCTCCTTGTAGGCGAGCTCGGGGTCGGCGTGGATCTCGCGGGAGAGCGCGATGAGCTCGCGTCTCGTCTCGTCGGGGAGCCTCACCAGGGGGTATACTGCCCCGTAGCGACGTTCCCCATCTCCCCCGCCGGGTGTCGGCGCATCCCGCATCGAGCGCCCCCGGTGTTCTCCACAGGATCCGTACAGCCGCATATCACCGCAAGGAGCGACCACCCAGTTGGAAACGCCAGAGCCCACACAACCGAACAGCGATAGCGCCACACCACCGCACGCGACCACCGAATCCGCCGCGCCCGCAGGCGCACCCCCCGCCCAGCGTCGCGAGGCACCACCGGCGCCCGGGGGTGGGGGCCCTCGTTCAGCGAGCGACGCGAGCGTGCGCAAGTACTACACGATTACCGAGCTGAACGAGGCGAAGCCGAAGGACGTCCTCGCGATCGCGAAGGAGTTCGGCGTCACGGACATCACCGCCGACATGAACAAGCAGGACGTCATCACGCGCATCCTGCAGGCGCAGACAGAGGCCCAGGGCAACATCTTCGCCCAGGGCATCCTCGAGATCGTCGAGGACGGCTTCGGATTCCTTCGCCGGCGCAGTCTTCTTCCCTCGCCCGACGACGTGTACGTCGGCTCGAGCCAGGTCCGCCGCCTCGGCCTGCGCACTGGTGACTTCATCACCGGCCAGACGCGGCCGCCGAAGGACAACGAGAAGTACTTCAGCCTCCTCCGCGTCGAGGCCGTCAACGGAATGGACCCCGAGGTGGCGAAGCGCAGGCCGCATTTCGAGGACCTTACGCCGGTCTTCCCCGACAAGATGTTCGACCTCGAGATCCCGGGCGCGAACCTCTCCCAGCGCCTCATCAACCTCGTGAACCCCCTCGGCCTCGGGCAGCGCGCGCTCATCGTGTCGCCGCCGAAGGCCGGCAAGACGACGCTCCTCAAGGACATCGCCAACGGCATCGCGGGGAACCATCCCGACGTCCACATCATGGTCGTGCTCGTCGGCGAGCGTCCCGAGGAAGTCACCGACATCCGCCGCTCGATCAAGGGCGAGGTGTTCTCGTCCACGTTCGACGAGCCGACCGAGAACCACACGCGTGTCGCCGAGCTCGCGCTCGAGCGCGCGAAGCGCCTCGTCGAAGGCGGCCGCGACGTCGTCATCCTCCTCGACTCGATCACGCGGCTCGCCCGCGCGTACAACCTCGCGGTCCCGCCATCGGGCCGCACGCTGTCCGGTGGTATGGACCCCGTCGCCCTGTACCCGCCGAAGCGCTTCTTCGGCGCGGCGCGCAACATCGAAGGCCCGAACGGCCAGCCGGCCGGATCGCTCTCGATCTTCGCCACCTGCCTCGTCGACACCGGTTCCCGTATGGACGACGTCATCTACGAGGAGTTCAAGGGCACCGGCAACTCCGAGATGATCCTCGACCGCAAGCTGCAGGAGCGCCGCACGTTCCCCGCGATCAACATCCCCGCCTCCGGCACGCGCCGCGAGGAGATGCTGCTCTCGCCCGAGGTCATGCGTCAGGTCATCCTGCTGCGGAAGATGCTCTCGGCCGTCGGCCAGATCGAAGGCACCGAGCTCCTGCTGCAGCGCCTTGGGAAGACGAAGACGAACAGGGAGTTCCTGTCGTCCATCGCCAAGGCCATGGAGGCCGACGCCAAGAGCTAGCTGCCCTGAGCTGGAGTGGCGGCCGATGCTTTCCAAAGTTGGTGTATTGACTTCAACTTCTCCGATCTGAAGCCTCGCGTCATCGCGCATCGAGGGGCTCGAGCTTTCACTCAAGAACCTGGCCGGGTCCGGCGGGCACCCCGCGACACGAAGCCATGTGAGCGTGTGATCGCGCGCGCGGACAGCGGCATTCCGCAGGCGCGCGGAAGCGGGCGAGCAGCGATGACGAGTACAGGGCCGCTCGGCTCGCGCTCGAGTCGGCGGGCCACGCCGTGACGGTCGCGGCGGTCGGGCTCGAGGCGCCGCGCCTCCTCCAACGCGATCTGTTCGACGTCATCCCGCTCGATGTCGGATGCCGCTCATGGCCGGATACGGGTTCGCGCGGCGGTATCACGCTCGCGCGGCCGAGCACGCGCCGCTCATCGTCCTCACGGCGTCGCGAGACGCAACGATCGCGGGCGGGGAGTCCCCCGGGAACGGGTCATCGAGAAGTCGTTCGACCTCGACGAGCGTCTCGCCGCCATCGCGAAGGTCGCGCCCGTCTGAGCGCAAGGCGCGGCCGTTTCGCTATGCGATCGCATCACGGAGGTCGTGCCCTGATCCGTCCGGCCGCGACAGGCCTCGCCACCGCGTTCTTTCGGTTGTATCTCCTCGAAGCGCTCGTGCCCGCGCCCGCGCGGCCGGCGACGCTGCTCGCGGCGCTCGCCGCCGAGCACCTGCCGCTCGCGAGCGGCGGGTTCTCGCGGGCGCTGCAGGCGCTCCTCGAGGGCGGCTATCTCGTGCCCGCGCCGGAGGGC
>DASRGG010000021.1:0-417041 GCA_035651155.1 Candidatus Limnocylindria bacterium
CGCAGACGTGCGAGGCTATCGGATGGAGCCACGACGTACCCCTTCCCTTCGTCTTCCTGGACTCGGGGATGAGGATGCGCGTGGCTCCTCTTCTTTGCAGGAAGGGGTTCGGAGTGTCTACCTTCAACGTGGGCTCTACGCTCTAGACAGATGAGGCTTCGCCTCGGCGCACCACACTTCTTGTGACGAAAGCTCTTGACAGTCCGCTCGCCAACCGAGCATCTTTCGCGCGGTGGGTGAGAAGGAGATCGTCGGTGGCGACGATCTGCGCACACGGGAGAAGCCGGCCGGCCTCGTTCCGGGCACGCAGGGCAGACCGACGGGTGGCGGCGTGCCCCCGACCGTCGACAAAGGCGGCGGAGGCGGGACGCCCCCGCCCGGCCAGACCGACGGCGGCGGCAGCGGCACGCCGCAGACGCAGGAGAAGAAGGATCCCTGCAAGGAGCTGACGGAGAAGGCCCAGGCGCTCCTGCAGCAGCTCGCCAGCGCCCACGACGCCAACCGTGCGGCGATGCAGCGCGCGCTGAACGCGTTCTTCGGGCCGCGCAAGAGCAACATCAATCAGGGCTACGCGCACTCGCTGACCTCGTCCGAGATCACCAAGGCGGTGGTCGACGCGAACAACGCGACCGGCAAGATGCTCATCGACGTTGCGCTCTTCGCGGCCGGCGGCTGGGGCGGAATCGCCGGTGAGGGCTCGATCGCCGAAGGTGCGTTCGGTCAGGGTCTGGCCGGCGCGAAGAGCGTCGGCGACGCCTGGGGCAAGATCGGCATCAAGGTCGCGGGCAAGGTCGCGGACGCCTACATCGGCGACAAGGCCGGCACGATGGGCTCGGCGGCGTACAAGTTCTACGACAAGGCCACCGGGTCGCACGCCGATGACGCGACACAGCCGTTCCAGGGCCCCGCCGGCGCGATCGAATCGATCGTGCGCGGCGCGATCCTCGACGCGCTCGGCAACTGGATGAAGGACGGGGCGACCAGCGGCGACATCAGTCGCGCGCAGGCCGCGTACGCCGACTTCTGCGCGGCGGCCGCGGCGTGCAACACGACCGAGGGCGCGGCGCGGCAGATCAAGGCGCAGATCGACGACATCAACGCGCAGCTGCGCGAGGCGGGCTGTCCCGAGGTCACGATCCCGGACTACGTCTTCTACACGTTCGACATCACGCAATTCGGCACGGGCCTGTTCCAGGGCCAGAAGGGTCCGACGATGCACGCGAAGAACGTCGTATCGGGCGGCGATCGCACCACCGATCTGTTCGCGCAAGTCGCTGACGTTCAGCGGAACCGGGATTCCCTTCCGTTCTGATGGGTGAGAAGCAGATCGCAGGCGGCGACGACAAGCCCAAGGACGACCCGCGCGCGGGTGGTCCGGGCAAGCCCGGTGAGGGACCCGGTCAGGGCGGCGACGGTGGTGATGGCGGCAAGGACGGACCGGGAGGTCCGGGTGGTCCGGGCAAGGGACCGGGGCCGCTCATTGACCCGATGCCGGAAGGACCGAAGCCGCAGCAGATCATCACCGGCAAGAAGAAGGAACCGGACAAGAAACAGCCGATCCAGTTCCCGCGTCCCGGCGGTGGTGGAGGAAGAAAGCTCGATGGGTGAGAAAGAGATCAAACCGGCGGATCCCAAACCGGTGGATCAGGGCGGCGACAAGCCGTACGGAGGGACACAGGAGAAGCCCGGAACGGGCACACCGAACCCGAAGCCGGAACAGCCGTCGAACCAGGGTGGCGGCGACAAAGGCAGCGGTAAGAGCGGTGGCGGTGGCGGCAGCTACACCGGCAGCGTCCAGTTCGAGGACGGCTACCGGATGGGCGTCGACGAGAATGGCCACACGTTCCTCGAGCATCCCGATGGAAGCCGCGCCACGTGGGACTTCGACAAGCAAAGCTGGAAGGGCGCCTCGGGGCAGACGATGGGCAGCGACTGGTCGCAGGGGCATCGACCGACGGACTTCGGCCCCCAGCACTGATCGTTGCGCGGCAGTGACGCGAGCCGCGCCTTCGCGCAGATCATCGCTCCCGATCCGAGCGGTGATCCCGAGCCGGGCCGCCTAGTCGGGCTCGAGCACGAGTTCATCGTGCTCGATCCCAACGCCGTCGTCGACTTCCGCACCATGGTCGGCGACATCCCCCTCGGCGGGCGGCGCCTGGATCCCGCGGACAAGAACGCGACGCGCTGCGCCTGGGGCGGCATCGTGACCGCCGATGGCGCTGAGGCGGAGATCGCGACGCCGCCGATCCGCCGCGCGCCCGGCTTCGTGTCGCGTCTGGAGCGCACGGCGATCGGCGCGCGCGAAGCGCTGCACCGCGCGCTGCCGAAGGGCTTCGATCTCAGCGGTTACTCCACGCACCTGAGCTTCTCGATGCCCGCTCAGCTCAACGAGGCCGCGGCGCGTCTTTTCCTGTCGACGTTCGCGCCGGGCATGATGCTCCTCGGGGATCGCGCGGACTCGCCGGGTCTGCTCGTGCGTCCACGGCCGGGCCGTCTCGAGCTCGCGTTCGAGTACCTCGATGGGCCGCAGCTGCGCGGTGCGACCGCTTTTGCGACAGGCGCGGCGATGGTGGCGGGAGACGCGGTGACGCGGCGGGATCCCACACGCCTGCCGCCGCTGGTGCGGGCCTTCGGGGTGACGACCGCGGACCGCTACGGCTGGGGCCTCACGCGCGACGCGTTCGGCGACGACATCGTCGTCAGCGGTCGCGGCGCGGTCCTCGAGCGACGCCGCGGCGGGACGATCACCGCGCAGGAGCAGCTCGAGGCCTCGTGGGAGTCCGCGCGGTCGATGCTCGCGGGGAACGTCGACCCACGCGACCTGCGCGAGGCCGACGCGCTGGTCGCGGGACGGCTAGCGCTGCCCTCGGAGCGCGTCTGGTCCGTGACGACGTCGTCCGCGACGGACGCGACGGCAGCGTGGCCGCAGCGCAACCCGTTCGGCGACGTCATTCGCACGCGCGAGCGACCCGGGTACACGGTGACGGCCGAGGTCGCGACGTGGGACACGACCGTGTTCGCGCTGTCGGGACCGTGGCGCCGCGCTTACGCGAGCGTTCCGCGCGAGTCGCTGGCGACCTTCCTGCGCAAGCTCGACAGCGGGCGCCTGGACGCCGTGCTGATCGCATTTCTCGACTCGGTCCCGGAGGGGACACGGCTCGCATCGTTCACCGATGCCGTTCGGCCCGGGCTCTTCGACGCGCTCGGCCCGGTGACGTCGCTCGTCGCATCCGAGGTCATGCCCATGGTCGTCGACGGCGGATGGATCGACACCGACCGCCCGGGGAAGCTCGACGAGCACTGGATGTTCCCGGTGCCGTATCACTGGATGGCCGTCGCGATCCTGGTGTTCCTCGTCGCGCTCTACGCGCTAACGCGCAACGACTACACGAACTACACGCCGCCGCCGCTGCCGACCACGACGAGCGGCACGACGGCGGCGGCGCCACGCGTCGTCCACTTCACCGCGACGTTCGCGGGGACGACGACGACCTACCAGGTCGACATCACCGATCCCGCGGGGGGTGGCCTCACGTACAGCTGGTCGCGCACCAACCAGTGCGGCTCGTTCGTGGCGAGCGGTCCCGTTGCCTCCTGGAACCACCCGGACATCCCGGGCGGCTGCCCGGCCGAGGCGATCCACCTCGGCAACATCACCGTGACCGCGGTCGACAAGCTTGGACGCACGGCCTCGTACACCTACACGGGCGGTTCGGCACCGGCCGACATCCGGCCGTAGTGGGGGAGCGCGCCCTCGCCGAGCTCGACCGCCGACTTCGTGCCGCCCGCGTCAAGAGACGCGCCCGCTCCGATGCCGTCTACCTCAGGAGCGACCTCGTCTTCTACGGCGTCACGCTGCCGCGGCTGCACGGGATCGCGCGCGAGTACGTGCACGAGCATCCGGACCTCGATCGGCGGGACCTGCGCGCCATCGCCTTGGGCGCGTTCAAGACGCGCAAGCACGACCTGCGCTCGGTGGCGATCGCCATCCTCGATACCCGGCATCGCGGCGCTGGCTGCCGAAGTGGGGGCAGCAGCAGAACGTCTGGGTGCGCTGCACCGCGATCCTGGCCCAGCACGATCTGCTGAAGCGCGGCGAAGGCGACTGGCCGCTCTTCACCCGTCTCGTCGACGCGATGCTCGACGACAAGGAGTTCTTCGTCCGCAAGGCGATCGGGTGGGTCCTGCGCGAGACGAGCAAGAAGCGTCCGAAGCTCGTGTCCGACTGCCTGTTGCCGCGCCGCGAGCGCGTGAGCGGGCTGACGCTCCGCGAGGGAGCGAAGTACCTGTCGGATGCGCAACGCCGGCGTCTCGGACTCGCGCCGTGGCGCGACCACGACGGAGCCGCCTACCCGCGCCAGACGCGCCTTTCACCGACACGCCGCGATGAGCGGTCGGCTCCGAGCCTCACAGGGGAGGCGTCCGGTCGCTCGGTGAAGCGACCTTGACTCCTCGGATGCACCTAAGGCTTAATCTACAGGAATGAAGATTGCACCACATTCAGGTGAGGGATGGGCCGGGCTCCTGGATGCCGAGTACGTCGATCCCCGCGACCTGAAGCCCTCCAGCCCCCTGAGGGACCTTGCCATCACGTTCCTGCAAGAGCTTCGTGACAAGGGTCGCGGAGAACGCACCGTACCGCGCTACGCGGCCTATGTGAACGATTTCCTCGCGTTCATGGAGCGCGGCGGCAAGACCGCGAAGGTCTCGGACATCGATATGCGTGCTCTCAAGGCCTACAGCAGCTCGCTGACGCGGCGCCAGGTCCGCAACGGCCGCTACGGCGGGAAGGGCACGATCTCGGCAGCGACAAAGAATCTGCACCTGATCGCGTTACGACAGATGTTGAAATTCGGCGTCCTCATCGATCTGCCGGTGCCGGGTCCAGAGAAGGTCGAGCTTGCGAGGGCCGTGCAGCCGAGCCCCGATGCCCGCCACCTCGCCGAGGAGCGCGTGAAACGGCTCCTCGAGGCCTGCGAGACCGCTACCGACAGAGGCGTCCGGGCGCGGGCGCTGCTGGAGTTCCTGCTCGCGACCGGCTGCCGTATCTCGGAAGCCGTCGGTTTGGATCGCCGGCAGCTCGAGCTCGATCGTGCGGCACCGACGCCGAAGGACGGCATCCGCATCGCCGACGAGGTCACCGTCTTCGGCAAAGGGAGCCACTACCGGCGCGTCTATCTCACGAAGAATGCCCGCACGTGGGTGCGGCGCTACCTCGCCATCCGCAAGGACAAGGACGAGGCCCTCTTCGTGACGCGAAAGAAGAGCGCCGATGGCTCGTATCGCATGAGCGTGTGGACCGCGGAGCAGATCGTTCGCGACGCCGCCAAGAGCGCCGGCCTGGTCGAGGACGTCACGCCGCACTGGCTGCGGCACGCCGCGATCACGTTCTGGGCGAAAGGCGATCTCTCGTCGGCGCAGCGTCTTGCGGGTCACCGCCAGATCGCGACGACGCAGCGGTACCTCGGCAGCTCCGACGCGGAGCTCAAGGCGTTCTACAAGCGTCACGTCGGCTGATGCGCAAGACGCGCGAGGTCGCGATCTCCGTCCACCGGGGCGACACGTTCTTCGAGCCGCGGTTGCGTCCGCTGTATGCACCTGGTGGCCGCACCGTCACCGTGGCCGCGTACGTCGCGGAAGCGCCGGACGGCTGGGAGCCCGTCCTCGATCACGAGCACGACCAGTACCGCTGATGCACCCTCGACGAGGCGTTGGCGTTCCTGTACCGGCCGGAGGCGAAGAACGCGCTCCGCGCGCTGGTGCGGCGCCTGGAGAGCGAGGAGGACGGGAAGCGGATCTCCGGCGTCCGCTGTCGCGTGTGGAAGAGCCGGAGTAGGCCCGTACCGCGTCGCGCATGCTCGGAGCCGGCCTGAGGAAAGCGCATGCGGAGCGCCTCGAGCTCAGCCAGATCCTCGGCGAGGGTCCTGATCCATCCCGGCTCTTGGATGCGACGTAGGCATCCAACGTCCTTCGCGAGGTCGTGTGCGAACCCCTCCGCGTAGACGATGTGCGCCATCGCCTACGCGGTCCGTTCAGCGTGCTCCGGCAAACGGCTCCAGCGCGGAAGCGAAGATACGCTGGATCTCCTCATGCGGGACCGTGCGGCCTTCACCGTGAAGAAAGCGATCCTACGACGACCCGAAGCGCCTGAGCCTCTCCGATGTGGCGCGCTCTGGCGAACTTGTCCAGCCTCGCCCGCAGCGGCGACGGCATTTGGAAGTTGATCGGCGACGTGGGCGTCGCGCTCTTCCGTCTGGTCGCGGGTGCTCCCCTGCGCACCGTCGCGCCTCCTCTCGGGCTGTAGTCCTTCGGACTACAGCCATGGCGCGCACGTCGACGGTTGCAAGGGGGTCTTCGTCAGCGCTTGAACGCGGGGACGGGATCGATCTCGTTCCCCGACGGCTGCGCGGTGACGGAGGCGACGACCTGTGCGGTGACCGTGTTGTCGTAGAAGGTCGCCCATGACGACGCACCCGTGGTGATCGTCTTGAAGAGCGGCGCTCCGATCGCGACCGTCTGCCCGTCGCTCACGAGGAGCCGGATGTCGCGGTCGATCGCGCCGGGCCGCAGCTTGATCTCGCGCGTCGCCGAGGTGACGAAGATGTACGGATACGTCGGCTCGCCCGCGGCGTCGGCGCCTGTCCGGATCTCGCCGTCGACGAACTGATAGCGGAGGATCTTCACCGTGCCGGCGATGGGCGAGGTGAATGTGTAGCCGGCCGGGATCGTGATCGCCGCGAGACGCAGGCCCTGTCCCTGTGCGGCCTCCACCACCATCGGATCCGCGGTCGGTGCTGGCGCGACCGTCGGCGCGACGGAGGGGGCGACCGTCGGCGATGCTGCCGCGATGCGCGCGGTCGGCGACGCGGTGCGCACCGGTGTCGCGGACGCGGTGCTGACCGAGGCGGCGGCGGCGTTGTCGGGGAGCGCGTACCGGCTGACGGCGAAGCCGATGCCGAGGACCGCGACGCCGATGCCGATCCCGAGCGCGGCGCTCCCGACGGCTCCGAACAGCGATCGGGCTTCGCCGTCGTCGCGCATCAGGCCGCCGCGGGCGGCGCGATCTCCTCGAGAGACCGCCCCTTCGTCTCTTCGGCGAGCACGAACACGTTCGCGGCCGTCACGACGAGGAGCGCCATGAAGAGCGCGAAGACGCCTGCCTGGCCCAGCACCGGTACGAGCACCGGTGTCAGGAACGGTCCGATGGTCCCGCCGATGCGGCCGACCGCCGCGGCGACCCCGGCGCCGGTGGCGCGGATCGCCGTCGGGTAGAGCTCCGGGCTGTAGCTGTACACGACGCCCCACGCGCCGAGGTTGAAGAACGAGAGCAGCGCCGCGTACGCGAACGCGTCGGTGCCGGTGCCGGCGTTGCCGAAGAGGAACGCGGTCACGGCCGAGCCGAGCAGGTACGCGACGAGGGTCGGCTTGCGGCCCCAGCGCTCCACGAGCCACGCCGCGCTGAAGTATCCGGGCACCTGCGCGATCGACGAGAGGAAGAAGAACTCGTTGCTGCGCACGACGGAGAGGCCGCGACCGACGAGCAGCGTCGGCACGTAGAGGAAGATGCCGTAGTACGTGAGCGTGATGCCGAACCAGAGGATCCAGAGCATCGCCGTGCGCCGGCGGTACTCCGGCCGGAAGAGGTCGCCCACCTTCGAGCGCCCGGTGCGCGCGGGCGCGACGGCCTTCGCGAGGGTGAGCAGCGCTCCCCCGCTCGCGCGCTCGACGCGGCGCACGATCGCGTCCGCGTCCGCCGCGCGGCCGCGCTCGGCGAGATAGCGCGGCGACTCGGGGAGCGCGCTCCGCAGGTACGCTGCGTACAGCGCCGGCACGGCGCCCACGACGAACGCCCAGCGCCAGCCGTACGCGGGGATCACGGTGATCGCGACGAGTCCCGCGGCGATCGTGCCGTACGCCCAGAACGACTCGAGCAGCACGATCATCCGGCCGCGCTGCGCCCGCGGGGAGAGCTCGGAGACGAGCGTCGACGCGACGGGGAGCTCGCCGCCGAGGCCGAGCCCCGCGACGACGCGCGCCGCGAGCAGCGTCTCGTAGGTCGGCGCGATCGCCGAGAGCACCGCGCCGACGGAGAAGAGCACGAGGGTCCAGGTGAAGACGAGCCGGCGTCCGTAGCGGTCCGCGAGGCGCCCGGAGACCGCCGCGCCGACGAACATGCCCACGAAGCCGGCGCTGGCGACGAAGCCGATGCGCGTCGCGTCGAGCGCGAACTCGCGGCCGATGGGCGTCAGGACGAACGAGATGAGGATGACGTCCATCGCGTCGAAGAGCCAGCCGATGCCGCTCACGAGGAGCAGCCGCCAGTGGAACGAGTTCAAGGGGATGCGGTCGAGGCGCGCGGTGAAGGTCTCCGGGCCGGCCGCCCCCGCGCCGCCGAGCGTGAGGCTCATATGCGCTCCTCGGCGACGAGCAGCTCCGCGTTGAGCACGGACGCGCCGGCTGCTCCGCGGATGGTGTTGTGTCCGAGCACGACGAACTTATAGCCGAGCACCGGATCGTCGCGCACGCGACCGACCACGACGGACATGCCGCGGCCGGTGTCGCGGTCGCGGACCGGCTGCGGCCGGTCGCGCTCCGTCCGCACGATGACCGGGCGCTCCGGCGCGGTCGGCAGGCGCAGCTCCTGCGGGCGGCCGCGGAAGGTGCGCATCGCGTCGACCAGCTCGGCGATGCTCGGCTTCTCGCGCAGCTCGAGCGTCACGGTCTCGGTGTGGCCGTCGCGCACCGACACGCGGTTGCAGTGCGCGGAGAACGCGAAGTCGGCGTCCGTGAAGCGCGCGCCGTCCCAGGAGCCGAGGAACTTCTTGGACTCGCGCTCCATCTTCTCCTCCTCTTCGCCGATGAACGGGACGACGTTGTCCAGCGCGTCGAGCGAGGCCACGCCCGGATAGCCCGCGCCGGAAAGTGCCTGCATCGTCGTCACGAGCGCGCGCCGGATGCCGAAGGCGTGGTGCACCGGAGCGGCGGCGAGCGCGAAGGTGATCGCCGAGCAGTTGCCGTTCGTCACGATCGACCCGGACCAGCCGCGCTGTGTGCGCTGCACGTCGAGCGCGGCGGCGTGATCGGGGTTGACCTCGGCGATGATGAGCGGGACGTCAGGATCCTCGCGGTGCGTCTTCACGTTCGAGAAGACGTGATGGCCGGTCTTCGCGAGTGCCGCCTCCCACCGCTGCGCCGCCTCGTGCGGCAGCGCGGAGAAGCAGATCTCGGCGTCGAGATCGGCGTGCGTCGCCTCGAGCTTCATGTCCGCGATGCCCGCGGGCATGTCCGCGCCGAAGTGCCAGGGCGTCACGTCCCCGTAGCGCTTCCCGGCCTTCGCGTCCGAGGTGGTGAGCACCGCGATCTCGAACCACGGGTGACCGGCGAGCAGGCTGATGAAGCGCTGCCCGACCGTGCCCGAGGCGCCCAAGACCGCGACCTTCCGCTTCCGCACGCGCTTAGTGTCGCGCATGGAACTCCTCGTGGATGGCCTGCACGGCGCGATCGCGCTCGGACTCGGCGACCACGAGCGAGATGTTCTCCTCGCTCGAGCCCTGCGCGATCGCGACGACGTTCACCTTGGCCCGGCCGAGCGCGCCGAAGACCCGGGCGGCCACGCCGGGGGTGCCGCGCATGCCCTCCCCCACCGCGGCGACGATCGCGACAGGGGCGTCGACCGAGACGCGCTCGACGTCGTGACGGCGCATCTCGGCGGAGAAGATCCGCTCGAGCGCGGGGCGCAGACGCTCGGCGAATTCGGCCGGGACGACGAGGCAGATCGAGTTCTCCGACGACGACTGGCTGATCATCAGCACCGAGACCCCTTCCGCCGCGGTGGTGTCGAACACGCGCGCCGCGAATCCCGGCACGCCGCTCATGCCCGCGCCCTGGACGGTGACGAGGGCGAGGTTCCCGAGCGACGTCGTCGCCTTCACGACGCTCCCGTCGGGGGCCGGGTCGGCCGTGATCGTCGTGCCTTCGTCGTTCGGTGCGAAGGTGTTCAGGATGCGCACCGGGATGCGCGCCTCGATGGCCGGCAGCACGGTCCGCGGGTGGATCACCTTCGCGCCGAAATACGACAGCTCCGCGGCCTCTGCGTACGACACCCGTGCGAGCGGCTTGGCGTCCTTCACGATCCGCGGGTCCGCGCTCATGACGCCGCTCACGTCGGTATAGATGAGCAGCTCCGTCGCGTTCACGGCGGCCGCGAGCACCGCGGCCGAGTAGTCGGAGCCGCCGCGGCCGAGCGTCGTCGTCACGCCGTCGGCGGTGGAGGCCGCGTAGCCCGTCACGACGGGGACGACGCCGTTCTTGAGGCGCGGGATGAGCTCCCGCTGCGCGCGTGCGCGCGTCTCGTCCGCGAGCGGATTCGCGTGGCCGAACTGCTCGTCGGTGATGACGATGCCCACGGCGGAGAGGGCCTCCGCCTTGACCCCGCGGGTGTTCAGGAGCCCGGCGACGATGGGCGCCGAGACGTGCTCGCCGTACGTGACGATCGCGTCGAGCGTGCGCGGCGTGCACTCGCGGAGGATCGCCACGCTCTTCAGCAGGCTGATCGTGCGCTCGGTGAGATCGGTGATCTCGCGCAGCGCGTCCGCGCCGCCCACGCCGAGAAGATCGGCGACGAGGTTCGCGTGCGCCTTCGCGAGGTCCTGCATGATCCGCTCGGCGGCCGCGGCGTGCCCGGCCTGCGCCTCGCGGGCGGCCGCGTGCAGCGCGTCGGTCGTGCCCGCGGTCGCGGAGACCACCACGATGCGGTCGCCCGAGAGCGCGGCGACGATGCGCGCGACGCTTTCGAGCGCGGTCGGCGACGCGACGGAGGTGCCGCCGAACTTGAGGACGGTGCGGGTCAACGTGCGGCCCGTGCGACGGCGATCACGTCGCCGAGTATCGCGGAGGCGGTGGCCTCCCCGCCCGCGCCCGGTCCGCTGAACACGAGCGTCCCCGCGAGGTCGGTCTCGATGCGCACGACGTTGGTCGGACCCGCGGCCTGCCCCTCGAGCGAATCGGACGCGACCTCCTCCGGCCCCACGCGCGCCCTGGTGGCCCTGTCCCCGAAGTCCGCGGTGGCGAGGTAGCGGATCCTGGCGCTCTTCGCGCGTGCCGCGTCGACGTCGGCCGCGGACAGCCCCCGCAGCGAGGTGCGCCGCACGTTGTCGGGATGGAAGTGCCGTCCCTCGAGCAGGGACACGAGGATCGAGAGCTTGTACGCGGGGTCGAAGCCGTCGATGTCCGCGCTCGCATCTGCCTCCGCGTAGCCGAGCCGCTGCGCCTCCGCCAGCGCGTCGTCGAACCGGCGGCCCGCATCGAGCTGCGAGCAGATGTACGTGGTCGTGCCGTTCAGCAGTCCGCGCAGCACGCGCGGCCGCGAGGCGCCGAGCTGGCGCGTGGCCGCGACGATCGGGATCGCCGCCGCGACGCTCGCCTCGAAGCGGAGCTCGCGCTTCGCGCCGCGCGCGGCCTCGTGCAGCTCGTTCCACCGCTTCGCGACGAGCTCCTTGTTGGCGGTCACGACGTGCTTCCCGCGCTCGAAGGCCGCGAGGTGCAGGTCGTATGAGGGGCTCGTGCCGCCGATGACCTCGACGACGACGTGGACGTTGGGGTCGTCGAGGATGGCGAAGGGATCGCTCGTGACCGCGACGCCGCCGGCGTCGCGCGTCTTCTTGGGATCGCGCACCGACGCGGCCACGAGACGGAGCGGGCGGCCGGCCATCGCGTCGAGGCGCTTGCCGCGCTCCGCCATCGCCCGCGCGACCGCCGAGCCGACGGTGCCGAGGCCGAGAAGACCGACGCCGAGCGGCGTGCTCACCCGATCAGCTCTTCGAGGAGGTCGAGCGCGGCCCCCACGGACGCGAGCCGGTTGCCGGTGCGATCGAAGGGCCACACGTATTTCTTCACGGCGCTGTGCTTGTCGGAATCGATCGCGACATAGGTGAGGCCCACCGGCTTCCCCGGCGTCGCGCCGCCCGGCCCGGCGATCCCGGTGATCCCGAGGCCGACCTTCGCGCCGAGGCGCGTGCGCGCGCCGCGTGCGAGCGCGCCGGCGACGACCGGCGAGACCGCGCCGTGCGACGCGATGAGCTGCGGCGGAACGTCCGCGAGGATCATCTTCGCCTCGTTGCTGTACACGATGGCGCCGCCGCGGAAAGCCTCGCTCGAGCCCCCGTGGGCCGAGAGCACGACGCCGAGCAGGCCGCCGGTGCAGGACTCGGCGACCGCGACGGTCAGCTTCTTCCGCGTCAGCTTCGGCTGGATCTTGGCCATCCGCTCGACGAGTCGGTCGTAGGTAGGAGACGTCTTTGCCACGCGAGCAGATTAGGCGAGCGACGACCGGCTTTGCCGCGAGGGGCGAGTCCAGCGGAACGGGGCGAGGCGGCGAGGCGACGCCGCGAAGCGGGCGGAGACGAGCGCAACAGCTGAGATTAGGCGAGCGGGTGGATCGGACGCCCGACGTAGTGCGGGATGGTCAACACGCCGATGACGAGCGCGGTGACGAGGAACGCGCCGCCCGCGAGCGACACGCCAGGCGCGGCGACGGCGAGCGCGACGCCGATCATCTCGAGGGCGGTCTTCGCCTTCGCCTCGCGGCCGGTCACGATGGGGATCGCGCGGGCGTAGGCGGCCGCGCGCAGACCCGCGACGATCACCTCACGGAGTGTGACGGCCGACACGAGCCAGACATCGAGCTCGCCGGCCACGGCGAGCGCCGCCGCGACGCCGGTCACGAGCACCTTGTCGGCCATCGGATCGAGGAGCGCGCCGCGGGCGGTCACCGTGCCGGTGCGACGCGCGAGCCAGCCGTCGAGCCCGTCGCTCGCCGCGGCCGCCGCGAAGAGGAGGAGCGCGAGCGGGCGCGCGTCGACGAGGATGGCCAGCGCGATCGGGATCGTGGCGACGGCGCGAACGACCCCCACGAGGTCCGCGAGGGTCACTGGGCCGTGTAGACCTTCTCCACGACCTGGCCCTGCGCGCCGAGCGCGCCCTCGAACACGCCGTTGTGGGTCACCTGTGTGGCGGCCGCGTTGCCGGTGCGCAGCGTCACCTGCTTGCCGCTGAACGTGGCGGTCTCGCCGTCCCTGTACACGCGGCCGGTGCCCGGCACCACCGTCCCGTCGACCACCGCCTGCACCCAGGCTTCTCCGCCCTTCACCAGGATCTGGATGACTGCCGCGGTGTACGCGACGGTGACCGTGCGCGTCTCGGTGACGCTCGCGCCCGCGGAGTTGCGCGAGACGATCGTGATCGTCTGCGCGCCCGCCGGGAACGAGAGGCGCGCTTCGAAGCGTCCCGGCGGCGTCACCACCGGGATCGGCGCCCCATTGATCGTGAGGGTCCCGTCGGTCGTGCCGCTGACGGTCACGGCGCTGTTCTCGATCCGCGCGCCGTTCGGCGGCGAGTCGATGACGAGCTTCACCGGCGCCGCGCTCGCCGCGGACTGAGGCTGCAGGATGATGCTGCGCGAGACGCGACTGACCTTCCCGCTCTGGTCGAGGACCTCGATGATCACGTGATTCGCCCCGGGCGTGAGATCGATCGGCGCGCTGAAGGTGCCGCTGGCGTCGGGATGGATGTCGGCGACGGTCTCCGGCCCCGGAAAGACCTGCACCGTGACCTTGCCATTCGGGACGGTGCGTCCCCTCACCACGAAATGGGCGCTCTGGGCGATCGCGTCGCTCGCCGGATCGATGACGTCGAGCACCGGCGCGACCGCGAACGAGGTGAACTGGTAGTAGAGATATCCGACGAAGAGGACGATGCCCGCGAGCACGACCACCGGCACGAGCACCGCCGGCGTGAAGATGAGGCTGCGGCGCATGATCGGCCGGATCGGCTGGAACGTGCGCGGCGGCTCGGGCGCCGATCCGCCGCGCTCCTCGTGGAAGAGGACGACGAGCTCCTCCTGGTCGAGGTCGAGGTACTCGGCGTAGTTCCGCAGGAACCCCTTCGTGTACACGGCACCCGGTAGCGACTGGTAGTCGCCGTCCTCGAGCGCCTTCAGGAACTTCTCGCGGATCCGCGTGTCGGCGGCGGCCTGGTCGAGCGTGAGGCCCTTCTTCTCGCGCTGGGCACGCAGGAGGTCGCCGAGGCGTGACACCGCTTAGCGCTCCGACGCGGAATCCGGCGAGATGCCGTAGACCTCGCGGAACTTGCCCGGTCCACGGTCCGGCCCGATGACGCCGTTCCGCTCCATCATGTCGACGAGACGTCCGGCGCGCGCGAAGCCGATCGTCATCTTGCGCTGCAGCATCGACACCGAGGCCTTGCCCTCCGAGGTCACGATCTCCACGGCCTCGTCGTAGCGGTCGTCCTCGCTCGGCTCGTCGCCGTCCATCTCGCGGCGCGTGAGGCGATCCGGCCCCTCGACGACCTTGTCGTTGCGGTCGTAGCGCAGGCCGGATTGCAGCGTCCAGTGGTGGCTGATCGCCTGGATCTCGTTGTCGGACACGTACACGCCCTGCGCGCGGATCGGCTTCGCGAGGTCCGGTCGCAGCACGAGCATGTCGCCGCGGCCGAGGAGCTTCTCCGCGCCGGTCATGTCGAGGATCGTGCGCGAGTCGACCGCCGACGCCGTCGCGAACGCGATGCGCGCCGGGATGTTCGCCTTGATGAGCCCGGTGATGACGTCGACCGACGGCCGCTGCGTGCCGAGCACGAGGTGGATGCCCGTGGCGCGCGCGAGCTGCGCGACGCGCGTGATCTGCTTCTCCACCTGGATCGGGGCCTGGAGCATGAGGTCGGCGAGCTCGTCGATGACGAACACGATGTACGGTATGCGGTCCGGTCCGGTGTGGCGTTCGTTGTACTGCCCGATGTTGCGCGCGCTCTTGCGCGCGAAGAGCCGGTAGCGGCGGTCCATCTCGCCGGTGAGCCAGTACAGCGCGTTGAGGATCTTCTCCGAGTCGGTCATGACGTTCGTGAGCAGGTGCGGGATGTCGCCGAAGGCGGTGAAGTCGACGCGCTTCATGTCGCCGATGAGCAGGCGCACGTCGTCGGGGTTCGCGTTCAGGAGGATGCTGCAGAGGATCGACGAGATCGAGACGCTCTTGCCGGAACCGGTCTGGCCCGCGACGAGGAGGTGCGGCATCGCGCCGAGGTCGAGGATGATCGGCGAGCCCGCCACGTCGCGCCCGAGCGCGACGGTGAGCTTCGACGGCGACTGCTTGAACGTCGCGGTCTCGACCACGTCGCGCAGCGACACGAGGCCGACGGCGATGTTGGGAACCTCGATGCCGACGACGCTCTTGCCTGGGATCGGCGCCTCGATGCGCAGCGTGCGCGCCGCGAGCGCGAGCGCGAGGTCGTCGTTCAGCGCCTCGATGCGCGAGAGCTTCACGCCCGCGGCGGGCTTCAGCTCGTAGCGCGTGACCGTCGGCCCGACGGTCGCCTCGACCACCTTCGCGGCGATGCCGAAGTGCGACAGGGTCTCCTCGATGACCGCGGCGCTGCGCTGGATCTCGGCCGGGCCGCCGGCCTTGCCGTGGTCGCCCGCCGCGAGCAGGTCCAGCGGCGGCAGCGTCCACTGCCTGTCGGCCTTGGCATGCAGCACGCCTTCGGCGGCGATCTCAGCCTGCGGCAGCCCCTCGATCGACGGCCCGTGGCCCTCGGCCGGCGTCGCTGGCAGCAGGCGCAGCTGGGGCGTTCCCGCCGGCTCCGGGGGCTTGGCGGCGGTCTTGGGGCGCTCTGGGGGCAGGTTGATGCGGAGCTGCGCCGACGGCACGTCCGGCGTGGCGGCCCGGAAGGGCGCCTCGTCCCCCTCTTCCAGGTCGCCGTCCGCGGCGTCGCGACCGGCGAACCGCGTCGCGGTCCCGCCGGGAAGGTTCATGCCGGGGGGCAGGGGCCCTCCTTTCGCGACCGAAGGGAGCGTACGGATCGCGGCCACCGCGCCGCGACGGTCCCACGCCGGCCGCGCGAGCTCCGCGAGCGTGCGGTTCGCCGCGACCACGACGCCGACGAGGAAGAGCGCGAGCAGCGCGATCGGCGCGCCGACGTCGCCGAACGCGCCGGCCGCGAGCCTCTCGAACGCCGAGCCAAGCTGGCCTCCCGCGCCCTCGCCACTCGCGGGATCGCCGCGCTGGTAGTGCTGGAGCAGAGCGAGGAGCGCGGTATACGCGATGAAGCCGCCGCCGATCGGCGCGGCCATGGAGCGGCGCAGCAGCCCGAACCACATCTCTCCCGCGAGCGCGACGAGGACGAGCGGGACGACGAGCGCGCCCCAGCCGAGCGACGAGAAGAGGGACGAGCGCCACCAGTGGAGCAGGACCGCGTTCTCGTCGACGAACAGCGCGACGAGCGACAGCACCGCGAACGCGACGAGCGCGATCGCGGCGACCTCGTTGCGGATGCGCGACCCGTCGGCCGGGACCGCGCCCCGCCGCTCCTTCCTCGCGGTGCGTCGTGCCACGTCAGACCTGCATGATCACGGGCAGCACCATCGGGCGGCGCTTGGTGCGCTCGTACAGATACGACGAGACGATGTCGTGGATCTGATCGCGGATCGTCGCGACCTCGGCGAGGTGCTCGCCGCTCTGCGTCTCGCCGAGGCCGTCGAGCACGCGCACGCGCGTGCGCTCCACCAGGTCGGCGGCGTCCTCTTCGGGCACGAAGCCCTTGGTCACGATGTCCGGTCCCGCGATGACCGCGCCCGTCTGCCGGTCGATGGTGAGCACGACGAGGAAGATGCCGTCGCTGCCGATCGACCAGCGGTCGCGCATCACCGACTGGCTCACGTCCCCGACGCCGAGTCCGTCGACGTACACGACGCCGGAGGCGACCTTCTCGCCGATGCGCGCCCCGCGGTCGGAGATCTCGAGGACGTCGCCGTTGGTGATGACGAACGCGTTGTCGGGCCGCACGCCGAGGTCGATCGCGAGGCGCGCGTGCCGCACGAGCATGCGGTATTCGCCGTGGATCGGCACGAAGTACTTCGGCCGCAGGATGTTGAGGAGCAGCTTCAGCTCCTCCTGGCTCGCGTGCCCGGAGACGTGCGGACGGACGCCCGGATCGTAGATGACCTCGGCGCCGAGCTTGAAGAGGTTGTCGACGGTCCGCGAGACGAGCTCCTCGTTTCCGGGGATGGGCGTCGCGGACATGACGACCGTGTCGCCCTCCTTCACCACCACGTGGCGATGGTCGCCGAGCGCCATCCGCGAGAGCGCGCTCGTGGGCTCGCCCTGGCTTCCGGTCGTGATGATGCAGATCTCGTTGTCCGAGAGCTCGTCGATCTCCTTCGGTTGGATGAGCGAGCCCTCCGGCAGCGCGAGATAGCCGAGGTCGCGCGCGGTCTTGGTGTAGTTGTCCATGGAGCGGCCGACGATCGCGGTCCGCCGCCCCCAGAACGCGGCGATCTCGATGATCTGCTTGATGCGCGAGATGTTCGACGCGAACGTCGTGGTGATGACGCGGCCCTGCGCGCGCGCGAAGATCCCGTCGAGCAGCTCGCCGACGTGCCGTTCGGAGGGCGTGTACCCGGCGACCTCCGCGCGCGTCGAGTCGGACATGAGGAGCAGCACGCCCTTCGCGGCGATCGCGGCGAGGCGCGCGAAGTCGGTCTGCCGTCCGTCGACCGGCGTGTGATCGAACTTCCAGTCTCCGGAATGGACGACGGTGCCCTGCTCGGTCTCGATGGTGACGCCGACCGCGTCGGGGATCGAGTGACACACCGCGTACGAGTCGCACGCGAACGCTCCGATCTGGAAGGGGCCGCCCGGCGCGATCTCGCGCGCGACGACCTTGTCGTGGAGCCTGTGCTCCTTCAGCTTCGTGCGCATCAGGCCGAGCGTGAGCTTGGTGCCGTAGACCGGGACCTCGGGCATCTCGCGCAGCACGTACGGGAGCGCGCCCATGTGGTCCTCGTGCGCGTGCGTGAGGACGATGCCGCGCACCTGGGCCTTCTTCTGCCGCAGGTACGCGATGTCGGGGATGACGAGGTCGATGCCGAGCATCTCCTCGTCGGGGAACATGAGGCCCGCGTCGACGACGAGGATGTCGTTGCCCTGCTCGAGGGCGAGCATGTTCTTGCCGATCTCGCCGACGCCGCCGAGCGGGATGACCCGGAGGGGATCAGTCACCGAACAACGTCATCTGATCCGCCCGCTTCGCCTCGGCCGCCGCGGGCGTCGCGGCGGCCGTCTCGTTGGCCAAGAGCAGTGCGAGCGCGGCGAAATCCGCGACCAGGGCGTCGCGGAGCGCGGGCTGATGCAGCGCCGCCGCGGGGTGATAGATCGGGAAGATGGTGAGGCCCTCGTGCGTGCGCGGCTTGCCGTGCACGCGCGAGATCGAGTCCGTCGGGAAGAACTTGTACATGGCGTGACGGCCGAGCGTGACGACGACGCGCGGCTTCAGCACCTCGAGGTGGCGCCGCAGCCACACGTCGCACGCCGTCACCTCGTCGGGCAGCGGATCGCGGTTCTCGGGCGGCCGGTGGCGGACGACGTTGGTGATGAACACCCTCGAGCGGTCGAGCCCGATCCCCTTCAACAGCTCGTCGAGGAGCTGGCCGGCCGCGCCGACGAAGGGGCGGCCCTGCACATCCTCGTTGTAGCCGGGTGCCTCGCCGAGGAAGAAGACGCCGGACTCGGCGCTCCCCTCGCCCGGCACGGCCTGCCGCGCGCTCCGGTGCAGGGGGCACGCGGTGCAGGCGCGGATGTCCGCCGCGAGACCGCGCAGCTGCTCGTCGATCATCCGAGCGAATTATGGCTCGCGGTCACGGCTTCGTCGGCGCTTTCCGCGCGAGGTACACCACATCGGTATACGGGCGGCGGGGCATCTCGACGACGTCCACCAGGAAGCCGGCGCGCTCGAACATCGCGAGCGCCTCGTCGCGCGACGGGAAATAGAAGCGTTCGCGCCCGCCGCGGGTGAATCCGAGGCTGACGGTCACGATCTCCTGGGCATAGGTGAGCGCGTAGCGGGGGTCCATCCGGCGCTCCTGGGCCTTCACGATGAGCGGCCCACCTTCGCCGAGCGCGCTGGCGGCGTTCCGGAGCACCCGCTCCTGCACCTCGAACGGGAGGAGGTAGAGCACGTCGACGATCGTGACCGCGTCGCACTTGGGGGGTGCGTCGCTCGCGATGTCGCCGACCTCGAAGCGCAGCCACTGGGTGTCCTGGATCGCCTGGCGCGCCACTTCGATCTTGCGCGGGTCGAGGTCGATTCCGAGGACACGGCGCGTGGGCGACGCCTCACGCAGCACGCAGGCGAACAGGCCGTGACCGCAGCCGAGGTCGACGACGAAGCCCTTCTTGGGGACGTACCGCTCGACGACGGCGAGCTCGGAAAGGAAAGCGCGCCCGCGGACGAAGAGGCGCGCTCCGAGCGGCGCCGAGCGATACCGCTCGACCGCGCGGCGCAGGGCGCCGGTGGCCGTGCTGCCGGGCATCAGTGCACCCTCCAGGCGACGCAGTCGTGGCCGAGCGCTTCCCGCAGGAGCGGGTCGGTGAGCAGGACGAGGTCGTCCTCGCGCCCGCCGACGAGGCTGTCGCTGCGCCGCAGCTCGTCGTCCGCGTAGCCCGGATGCGCGCCCAGCTCCCCCACGCCGGGGAGCGCCGCGAGGAGCGCGACCGTGGTCGCGTCCAGGCGCGGGCGCGCCGCGGTGAGGTCGATGAACCAGGCGTTGCCGGGTATCCGGCGGTAGGCGAGCTCGCAGACCAGCGAGGACGCGTGGATCGCGAGCTGCTTCGGGGCGAGCGTCAGATGCGGCGCGCGCCCGCGCCGGATCCAGCGTGCGCCGAGCTCGCGCGCCAGCACGGAGACGACGCGTGCGACCGGGGGCATGAGGTGGACGTGGCGGTGCGAATCCCAGGCCAGCGCCGGAACGCCCCAGCTCCGGGCGCGCTCCACCTGCGCGCGCAGCTCGGTCGCTACCTCGGCCGCGCGGACGCGGCCGGTGAAGAGACGCTTCGCGAGCTGGTCGAGCGGATAGAAGCGCCCGTCGTCGTCGCAGAGCGTGGCCACCGCCGACGGATCGCTCACCGGCGCGCCGCCGACGAGGTCGAGATGCACGCCGACCTCGAGGTCGCGCTCGGCGAGCGCGAGCGCCGCGCCCTCCTCGCTTGCCGGAAAGGTCACGAGGAGGCTGGTCGAGCGCACCACGCCGGTCCGGTGCGCTTCGAGGATGCCCGTGTTGACGCCCGCGGAGATGCCGAGGTCGTCGGCGGTCACGACGAGGCTCAAAGGCCGCCCCCGTACCGCCCGAGGATCGCGTTCAGACGGATGAGGAAGAGGTCGCGCAGCATGCGCGGCGCCTCGGCGAGGAAGTGGATGCTCGTCACGCGGTCCTGGACGAGCGTGAACGGGATCTCTCGCACGCGGTAGCCCGCGCGGCGCGCGAGGAACAGGACCTCGGCGTCGAACGTGAAGCCCTCCAGGCGCGAGCGCTCGAAGAGGTCCTTCGCGGCCTCGGCCGTGTACATCTTCCCGCCACACTGCGTGTCGTTCACGTCGATGGGCACGAGCAGATGGACGCAGCGGCGGAACACGACGCCGAGGAGGCTGCGCCACCACGGCCGCCTCACCACCGATCCCTTCACGTAGCGGGACGCGATCGCGATGTCGGCGCCATCGCCCAGCGCGCGCAGGAAGCGATCGGCGATGTCGATCGGGATCGTGAGGTCCGAGTCGAGGAACATGATCGGGTCGCCCCTCGCGGCGAGGACCCCGGCGCGGACGGCCGCGCCCTTCCCGCGATGCGGCAGCGCGATGTAGCGGTAGTCGAGGCCGTTCCGCGGCAGGCTCGCGGCCGCGTCGGCGAAGGCCTTGGGCGTCGCATCCGTGGAGCCGTCGTCGGCGACGATGATCTCCGCGCGCAGGCCGCGCGCGAGCAGGTACTCCGCGCATGCGGCGAGGCTCGCCGGGAGCCGGCGAGCCTCGTTGTAGGCAGGAAGGATCAGGGAGAGGATGCGTTACCCGCGGGGCGGACCGCTCCGGCGGAAGCCTCCTCCGCCGCCCCCCGGACCACGACGGAAGCCGCCGCGGTCCCCGCCCTCGCGATCTTGGAAGCGAGCGCGCTCGGCGCGCTGGCGCTCGTCGTAGCCGTCACCGTTCTCCTCGGTCACCGCGCGGATCGAGAGGTTGACGCGGCCCTGCCGGTCGACCTCGGCGATCTTCACCTTCACGGTGTCGCCGACCTTCACGGCGTCCTCGATGCGGTTCACGCGCTGGGACGAGATCTCCGAGGCGCGGACGAGACCCTCCTTGCCGGGGAGGTACTCGACGAAGGCGCCGATGCTCATGATCCGGGTGACCTTGCCGTCGTAGATCTCGCCGACCTCGGGCTCGCGCGTCATCCCGAGGATCATCTGCTTGGCCTGCTCGCGACCCTCCGGCTTCGCGCCCGTGATGCGCACGGTGCCGTCGTCCTCGAGCTCGATGTTCGTGCCGGTCTGGCTCTGGATCGAGCGGATCATCTTGCCGCCGGGGCCGATGACCTCGCGGATCTTGTCCGGGTGGATCTTGATCGTCTCGATGCGCGGCGCGTACTTCGAGAGGTCCGGGCGCGGACGGTCGATCACCTTGCGCATCGCGTCGAGGATGACGAGGCGCGCCTCACGCGCTTGCGCGAAGGCCTTCGCCATCACGTCGATGGAGATGCCCTTGATCTTGATGTCCATCTGCAGCGCGGTGACGCCCTTGGCGGACCCGGTGACCTTGAAGTCCATGTCGCCGTAGTGGTCCTCGAGGCCCTGGATGTCGGTGAGAATCGTGTACTTGTCGCCGTGGGTCACGAGACCCATCGCGATCCCGCCGATCATCTCCTTGATCGGCACGCCCGCGTCCATGAGCGCGAGCGTGGAGCCGCAGGTGGAGGCCATCGACGACGAGCCGTTCGACTCGAGCGTCTCCGACACCACGCGGATCGTGTACGGGAACTCCTCCTTCGTCGGGAGGACCGGCACGATCGCGCGCTCCGCGAGCGCGCCGTGGCCGATCTCGCGGCGGCCCGCGCCACGCATCATCCGCACCTCACCGACCGAATACGGCGGGAAGTTGTAGTGGTGCATGTAGCGCTTGGTGTCGACGGGCGAGAGCGTGTCGATGATCTGCTCGTCGCCGGTCGGGCCGAGCGTCGCGATGGAGAGGACCTGGGTCTGACCGCGCGTGAAGAGACCGGAGCCGTGCGTGCGCGGCAGGACGCCGACCTCGATCGAGAGCGGACGGATGTCCTTGACGCCGCGGCCGTCCGGCCGGAGGTTCTCCTCGGTGACCGCGCGGCGGAACTCCTCCTCGAGGACCTCCTCGAAGACGCCGCTCACCTCGTCGGTCGTGATGAGGCTGCCCTCCTCGAGGGCGAACTTCGCGATGGCCTCGTTCTTCAGGTCGTCGAGGCCCGCCTCGCGCTGCGCCTTGTCGGGGTTGCGCAGCTTCGCGCGGAGGCGCTCGCCGAGGTAGCCGCGGACCGGAGCGAGCTTCGCGTGGTCGACGGCCGGAACGGCGAACTCGAGCTTGGGCTTGCCCGCGGCCTTGCGCAGGGTCTCCTGCGCGTCGCAGAGGTCGCGGATGCCTTCCAGCGCGAGCTTGAGCGCCTCGACCAGCAGCTCCTCGCCGACCTGGCGCGCGCCGGCCTCGATCATCATCACCGAGTCGCGCGTGCCCGCGACCACGAGGTCGAGCTCGCTCTCGTCCATCTGCGAGATCGTCGGGTTGAGCGTGAGCTTCCCGTCGACGGTGCCGACGCGGACGCAGCCGATGGGACCTTCGAACGGCGCGTTCGAGATGTGCAGCGCGGCGGACGCCGCGTTCACCGCGAGCACGTCGTAGTCGTTCTCCTGATCGCTCGACCAGGCCGACACGATGATCTGGACGTCGTTCTTGAAGCCCTTCGGCCAGAGCGGCCGGATCGGCCGGTCGACCAGGCGGGCGGTGAGGATGCCCTCCTCCGAGGGCCGGCCTTCGCGGCGCGGGAACGATCCGGGGATCTTTCCGGCCGCGTAGAGGCGCTCCTCGAAGTCGACGGTGAGCGGGAAGAAGTCGATCCCCGGCCGCGTCGTCTTCGCGACGGTACCCGCGGCGAAGACGATCGTGTCGCCGTAGCGGACGGTGACCGCGCCCCCGGCCTGCTTCGCGTACTTGCCGGTCTCGAAGGTGAGGGGCTTCCCGTTGATGGTCGCGTGTGCTTGCGTGACTGCCATGAGCCTTCTGTTGTGGATGCCGCGCCTATGAAAAGACCCAGGGGCCTCCCTGGGTCATCCGCACCGCGGGCTCGCTACCGCCGCAGACCGAGCCGCCCGATGATCGCCTGATAGCGCTCGGGGCTCTTCCTGTGGAGGTACGCGAGCAGCCGCCGTCGCTGTCCGACCATCATGAGCAGCCCACGACGGCTCGAATTGTCGTGACGGGCTGTACGAAGGTGCTCGGTCAGGTGCTTGATGCGCTCGGTGAGCACTGCGATCTGGACCTCTGGAGAACCGCTGTCCTTGTCGTCGCGGCGGTAGGCCTCGATCAGCTCACGCTTGGCTGTGGTCGTGGCGGACGGCACCCACTGTCCTTTCTTCTGATCCTTGGGATCTCGTTATTCGCTGGCTAGTGTACCGGAAAACGCCCGCTCGCCTAGCGGCCGCGTAACACGGCGCGCGTCCGCTCGACGTCCCCGGCGATCTGGGCGGCGAGCTCGCCCGCGCTCGCGAAGCTCAGCTCGTCTCGCAGACGCTCCACGAATTCCGCTCTCACGCTGTCGCCGTACACCTCGCCCGACCAGTCGAGCAGGAATGCTTCGAGTCTCCGTTCGCCCGCGCCGAAGGTCAGCCGGACGCCGAGGCTCGCCGCCGCGGCCACACGCTCGCCGCTCACGTTCGCCCACATCGCGTAGATGCCGTCCCGCGGCAGGAGCCGGTTGATCGGCACCGCGAGATTCACGGTGGGGAAGCCGAGCGCGCGTCCGCGCTTGTCGCCGTGCTCGACGGTCCCGGTCACGGCGTAGCGTCGGCCGAGCAGGCGCGCCGCTTCGCGCACGTCGCCCGCGAGCAGCGCGTTGCGGATGCGCGTCGAGCTCACGACGCGCCCATCGACGGTCACGGGCGGCGCGACCTCCACGCGGAACCCGAGACGCGCACCGAGCTCGGTCAGGAGCGCCACGTCGCCGCCGCGATCGCGTCCGAACCGGAAGTCCTCCCCCACCAGCACCTCACGCACCTCGCCGGCCCCCGCGAGCCTGCGCGCGAACTCCTCGGGCGGCATCGCCGCGAACTCGCGCGTGAAGTGGAAGACCGCGACGGCGTCGGCCCCGGCCTCCAGCAGCAGGTCGCGGCGCTCCGAGACGTCCGAGAGCGCGGACGGCGGCGCCCCGGTGGCGAGGACCTCGATGGGGAGCGGATCGAACGTCGTGGCGACGGCACGGCCCCCGTCGGCGCGCGCGCGCAGGGCGGCGGCTCGGATCAGCGCGCGGTGCCCGACGTGCACCCCGTCGAAGACCCCGATCGCGACGTGGAGCGGGCCGCGCGGCCATCCGGCGAAGTCGTGGAGCACGGTCACCCCGGAAGACTACGGAGCGGCGCTAATCGACGCTCGCGGGCGTCGGCTCCGCGAGCGGTGGCTCGGCGACCGGCGCGACCACGCGTTCCGGCGCGGGCCCGGGCGCGGGTGCCACGACGCGCGGACGCCGTCTGCGGACGACCCGCCGCGACTCGCGACGGAGGAACGGCACCGGCGTGGCGATCGCGAGGATGTATCCGAGGTAGTTGCCCTGGAAGTAGCGTCCGAAGAAGAGGAACGCCAAGAGCGTGAGCGAGTAGCCGGTCAGCATGGTCGCGAGGGTGGGATCGCGCCACAGCCTGCGCATCCACCAGAGCGCCACGGGCGTCGCGACGGCGAGCTCGATGACCGCGAACGGGAAGTCCGCTTGACGGTACTCGATGACTCCGAGCGCGAGCAGCAGCGCCGAGAACCCCATGCCGCTGATCGGGTAGCTCCACGCCGCGCCGCCGGCGTTGTACCGGACGACGTCGTCGTAGAAGGCGGCGAAGTCGTTCGCGAGGAACGGGATGAAGGTCACCGCGAGGAAGATCGTGGCGGGCACGAGGGGCGCGAGGTCCGCCGCGGCGTCGCGCGCGCTCTTCGGCCTGCGGGTGGCGACGAGCCACACGAGCACGAACGGCAGGATCAACACGGCGTGGAGCTTCGCCGCGGCCGCCGCGGCGACGGCCAGCGAGCCGAGGGTGCGCCGCTCGCGCTGGAGCAGCGCGATCCCCGCGAAGAGGAAGGCCAGGACGAAGAAGTCGTTGCGTCCCTCGACCACGAACGGGAAGAGCTGCGGGTTCAGCGCGACGAGCGCGGTGGCGGCGAGACGGTGCTCGGTGCGACGGACGAGGAGCGGCACCACGGCGAGCGTCGCGACGTACGCCGGGAGGTAGAGGTAGCGCTCGTCCCAGAAGAGCCCGAGGTGATCGAAGACCCACACGAACGGTACCGTCACCAGGAACAGCGACGGGAAGTACGTGAGGTGGTACAGGGCGGGGTTGTTCACCATCGGCCAGTAGAAGAGCGGTGTGTCGAGGTAGTCGGCGACGTACGGGTTCTGCCCCGCGACGAGCTTGCGCGCCGCCCACTCGATCATCAGCGCGCCGTCGTGGATGTAGGTGTACGGCTTCCCCGTCTCGCGGAGCACGATCGAGGCGATCGTGGGTGCGACCGCGAACGCGGCGACGATGGCCGCCAGGTGGATCGCGCGCTGCCGCGTCGTGAACGCCGCGCCCGATCGCAGGTCGCGCAGCGCATACGCGGCCGCGAGCACGCCGCACGAGAAGAGGAACACCGCGTCACCGCCCTGCGGGAAGAGCCGCCAGAGGGGCAGGTCGCGCGTGGCCGCGACGGTGGTGTGGTTCGCGAAGAGGAGCAGCCAGTTGAACAGGCCGATCCCCGCGACCGCGCGCGCGTCGATCGACAGCGCCCGCCACGTCTCGAGCACGCCGCGCCCCGCGCGCTCGAGCGCTCTCGCGATCATGCGTTCCCCTCTTCTTGCGCGACGAGTGTACCGGCGGGCGCGGTCAGATAGCGGTCGTCGAGGGCGAGCAGCGCGTCGTCCGCGGCGCGCAATCGCGCGAGCGCGGCGTCGCGGCCCTCGCGGCGCAGCCGCTCGATCCCGACCGCGCCGGAGACGTCGAGCGCCCCGACCGCGAGGCGTCGCAGCGACGCGAGGTGGGCCGCCGATCCGCACGCCCGGCCGAGATCGCGCGCGAGCGAACGCACGTACGTGCCGCTCGAGCACACGACGACGAGCCCGAGATCGGCGTCCGAGGACCAGGCTGTCACGTCGAGCCGAAGGACCTGCACCTCGCGCGCCGCGAGCGCGACCGTCTCGCCCGCGCGGGCGCGCGAGTAGGCGGTGCGACCCCCGACCTTCACGGCCGCGTATGCCGGCGGCACCTGCGAGATGGCGCCGCGAAATCCCGCGAGCGCCGCCTCGGCGCGCGAGCGCTCGGGCGGCGGCGCCTCGGCCGTCACGGCCCCGGCCGCGTCGTCGGTCGCCGTCTCGGACCCGAAGCGGACGACCGCGGCGTACACCTTGGGCGCGGTGTGGATCCGCTCGACGAACTTCGTCGCCGAGCCGACGAGAACGGGAAGCAGTCCGGTCGCGAGCGGGTCGAGGGTCCCGCCGTGGCCCACGTGCTTCTCACCGAGCACGCCGCGCACGACGGCGACGACGTCATGCGAGGTCCACCCCGCGGGCTTGTCGATCGCGAGGACGCCGGCCGGCGCGTTCCCCTGGATCAGGGGACCCAAGAGGCGACGGCGTCATCCTGCGGCGCGAGCGCGGCGCGCGCCTCGGCGAGGATCTCGTCCCGGACCCGCGCCAGGTCGCCCCGGACGAGCGCCCCGGCCGCCCGCACGTGCCCCCCGCCCCCGAACTTGGACATGAGCGCCACCGCGTCGACCGCGGGCGCCCACGCCGACGTGCGGCACGAGACCTTGACCATGCCGTCGGTCTGCTGATTGAACAGGAGCGCCACGCGCATGCCGTGCGAGCGCGCGACCTGCTCCACCAGCCCGCTGATGTCCTCGTCGCGCGCCTCGGCGTCCGCGAAGTCGGCGGGCCCGATCTCGGTCCAGACCAGCGTGCCCCCGAGCTCGCGGCGCATGCGCGCGAACGCGTGGCCCCAAAGGCGCAGCGCCTCGAAGCGCTTGTTGCGGAAGATGTTGTAGGTGATCGACTGCAGGTCGGCGCCCGCCTCGCGCAGCCGCGCCGCGCGCTCGAGCACGCGTCCGTCGGTCGAGGGGAACTGGAAGGATCCCGTGTCGGTCATGATCCCGACGAGCGCCGCCGTGGCCATGTCGGGCGTCCACGTCACGCCGAGCGCGTCGATCACGCGCGACACGATCTCCGCGCACGCCGCGGACGCGACGTCCACGAGGTTCACGTCGCCGAAGCGGTCGTTCGACGTGTGGTGGTCGATGTTGACGATGCGCGGACCCTTCGGCAGCGGGAACTTCGCGCGCTCGAGCGATCCGAAGTCGACCGTGACGACGAGATCGGCGTCCGGTGGTGGCGCGTCGGAGCGGACGGTCCCGGCACGCGGGAGGAAGCGCTGCGCCTCGGGCACGCCGTCGGCGCAATGCAGGCTCACCTGCTTCCCCATCGACTCGAGCGCGAGGCCGAGCGCGATCGCCGACCCGATCGTGTCCGGATCCGGGTCGCGGTGCGAGACGATCGCGATCCGGCGCGCGCGGCGCAGCTCGGCGAGCACGTCGTTCACTGGCGCCCCCGTTCCTTCGCTTCGCGCAGCAGCGAGCTGATCCGCGCGGAGCGCTCCGCCGAGCGGTCCGAGACGAAGAACAGCTCCGGCACGAAGCGAAGGTCCACCCGCGATCCGAGCTCGTGACGGAGGTAGGGTTTGGCCTCGGTCAGCGCGCGCATCGTCGTGGCGATCTGCTCGTCGTCGCCCAGGACGCTGACGTGGACCTTCGCGGTGCGCAGGTCGTCGGTGGTCTCCACGGCCGTCACGGTCGAGAACGCGATCCGCGGGTCGCGCAGCTCCTCGCTGATGATCGTGCCGAGCTCGCGCTGCAGGAGCGCATTGACGCGATCGGCGCGCTTGAAGCTCATCCCCTCGGCTTGGGCTGCACGACGAAGGCCTCGATGATGTCGCCGACCTGCTCGTCGTTCGTGCCTTCGAGCACGATCCCGCACTCCAGGCCCGCGTTCACCTCGCGCACGTCGTCCTTCATGCGCCGCAGCGAGCCGATCGAGCCCTCCCACACCGCCGCGCCGCCGCGGATGAGGCGTGCCTGTGCGCCGCGGCGCATCGTGCCGTCGGCGACCATGCAGCCGGCGATGGTCGTCTTGCCGGCGGTGAAGATCTGCCGCACCTCGGCGTGACCGAGGACGCTCTCGACCATCACCGGCTCGAGCATGCCGCTGAGGGCCTTCTGGACCTCGTCGAGCAGCTCGTAGATGACCTTGTACTGGCGCACGTCGACGTTCGTCGCTTCGGCGGCACGCCGGGCCGGGGCCTCCATCTTGGTGTTGAAGCCGATCACGACGGCGCCCGACGCCGCCGCGAGCGTAAGGTCCGACTCCGTGATGTCGCCCACGCCGTCGTGGATGAGCTGCAGGGCGACCTCGTCCTGCGGGATCCTCGCGAGGGCGCCCTTGATAGCCTCGAGCGATCCCTGGACGTCGGCCTTGAGCACGATCTTCAGCTCCTTGGCCCTGCCCTCCTTGACCTGCGCGAACATCTCGTCGAGCGTCGCCGGGCGCTCCGCGCCCGCGCCGCCCGCGCGCTCGCGCTCGTTCTGCGCGACGAGCGCCTTCGCGGTCTTCTCGTCGGGCACCGCGCGGAAGACGTCGCCGGCTTCGGGCACGCTCGGCAGGCCGAGGATCTCGACCGGACGCGACGGCTCCGCGCGGCCGACGGTCTTCCCTTTGTCGTCGGTCATCGCGCGAACGCGGCCATAGGTCGCGCCCGCGACGACGAGGTCGCCGCGCTGGAGTGTCCCGGTCTGCACGAGGACGGTCGCGACCGGACCGCGCTTCGCGTCGAGGTGCGCCTCGATGACGCGCCCGATCGCGGGACGGTCCGGGTTCGCCTTGAGCTCCGCGACGTCGGCGACGAGCAGCACGACCTCGATGAGCTCCTCGATGCCCTGCTTCGTCCGCGCCGACACGGGCACGAGCGGCGTGTCGCCGCCGTATTCCTCGATGGTGACGCCACGCTCCGCGAGCTGCGACTTCACCTGATCGGGGTTCGCGTCGGCCTTGTCGATCTTGTTCAGCGCGACGACCATCGGCACGCCCGCGGCATTCACGTGCGAGATCGCCTCGATCGTCTGCGGCTGCACGCCGTCGTCCGCCGCCACGACGAGCACCGCGACGTCCGTGATCTGCGCGCCGCGCGCGCGCATCGCGGTGAACGCCTCGTGACCGGGCGTGTCGAGGAACGTGATCTTCCGGCCGTTGTGCTCGATCTGGTACGCGCCGATGTGCTGCGTGATGCCGCCGGCCTCGCGCGAGGTCACGTTCGTCGAACGGATGGCGTCGAGGAGGCTCGTCTTGCCGTGGTCGACGTGGCCCAGGACGGTGACGACCGGCGGCCGGTCCTTCAGCTTGCTCGGGTCCTCTTCGGTCCAGAGCTCCACCTTGCCGGCGGGTGCTTCGGCCTCCGTGGGCTCCTCGGGAGCGGGCGCCTCGGCCTCCGCCGTCGTCTCGAACCCGAGCTCGGCCGCGACGAGCGACGCGGTGTCGAAGTCGATGGTCTGGTTGATCGAGGCCATGACGCCCATACCGACGAGCTTCTGGATGACGTCGACGCGGCTGACATCGAGGATGTTCGCGAGCTCGCCGACCATGATGGTCTTGGGCAGGACGACAGGCGGCCGGCCGTTCGCGCCGGCCTGGACCGCCACCGGCTCGGGAGCGGGCATGGGCGCCTGCTGCGGCTGAGGCCGCTGCGGACGGCGTCCCCGTGGGCGCGGCCCGCGCTGCGGTGGCAGTCGGCGTGGTCTTGCTTTCGGCATCAGCGCTTCTCCTCAGATCGTCTCGCCCGATCTCTCGGCTTCGCCGAGAGACTCGCTCAGGCTGGTGGTTTCGCTCCTCGCCGCGAATCCGCTCGTCGCTCAGATTGTCTCGCCCGCGCCGCGTCAGCCATCTCGGCGCGCAGCCGCTCCGCGGTCACATCGTCGATCGTGACCGCCAGTGCTCGGCCCAGGGCTCCTTCTCGAAGGCCGCGCTCGAGGCACACCGGGTCGGGATCGAGGTACGCCCCCCGTCCGGCCGCCTTCCCGCGAAGGTCCACCGAGAGCCCGCCCGCCGGCGAGCGCACCACCCGAACGAGCTCGCGCTTCGCTCGGACCGTTCGGCAGGCCACGCACGTGCGCTGCGGTGTGGGGCGTCCCGCACCGCTAGCGCCGGTCGCGCTTCTTCTTCCCTCCGAGGAGCGCGCGGTCCTCTTCATCCAGGTCCTCCTCGTCAGCCAGCGCCGACTCCGCCTCGACCTCGGCGACGAGGTCGTGACGGATCTCGGCGTCCTCAGCCTCCGGCAGCGGCATCGGCTCCGCGGCCGCGGCCTCGACGACCGGCTCGGGCTCGGGCTCGAGCTCGGCGCGGACCTCGGACTCGCTTCGGATGTCGATGCGCCAACCGGTGAGCTTCGCGGCGAGACGGGCGTTCTGGCCCTCCTTGCCGATCGCCAGCGACAGCTGGCGGTCCGGCACGACGACGTACGCGGTCTTGTCCTCCGCGACGATGTCGACGCGCACGACGTGCGCGGGCTCGAGCGCGTTGGCGACGTACTGCTCGGGCTTCTCGCTCCACTCGATGATGTCGATCTTCTCGCCACCGAGCTCGTTGACGATCGCCTGCACGCGCAGACCGCGCTGCCCGATGCACGCGCCGCGGGCGTCGATGCCGGGCTGGCGCGCGCGGACGGCGATCTTGGTGCGAGAGCCGGCCTCGCGAGCGATGCCGACGATCTCGACCTGCCCGTGATAGATCTCCGGGACCTCGAGCTCGAAGAGCCGCTTCACGAGAAGCTTGTGCGCGCGGCTGACGATGATGGCGGGCCCGCGCAGCGTGCGGCGTACCTCGAGGACCACCACTTTGCGGTGCTGCCCGATGAAGTACCGCTCGTGCGGCGCTTGCTCGTTGCGCGGCAGGATGGCCTCGGCCTTGCCGAGCTCCATGATCGCGGAGCCCGCTTCGAAGCGGCTGATCTGCCCGTTGATGATGTCGCCTTCGCGCTGGGCGTACTCCGCGAAGACCTGCTCGCGCTCGGCCTCGCGCAGCGATTGCTGGATGACCTGCTTCGCGGTCTGCGCGCCGATGCGACCGAGCGCCGCCGCCGACTCCTCGAGCGGCACGACGTCGCCCAGCTGCGCGTCCGGCTTGATGCGCTGCGCCGCCTTCAGCTCGATCTGGAGCTTCGGGTCCTCGACCTTCTCCACGACGGTCTTGAGCAGATAGACCTTGAAGGCCCCCGTCGTGATGTCGACCTTGACGTCGATGTTCTCTTCGGCGCCATACGCACGCTTGAGCGCGCGCGCGATGATGTCGCCAACGACCTCTTTGGGGAGACCCTTTTCGGCGGAGAGCTGCGCTAGACCGGTGACGAGTTCTCGGTTCATCGCCGTTGCTCCCCCTACATCTTCAATTCGGTACGCTCGGTTCGCTCGCTATACCGGGGCTCCTGCCCCTGGGCGACAAAAAAAGTGGGGGTCACCCACTTTTACTGGCGCCCGAGGACGACAGGCGTCGCCCGCCGACCTAGGGAAATATTAGCAAACCTCTCGAGGAGCGGAAAGGGCCGGCCGCCGCGCCGCCCCTAGGTCAGGTTGTTGCCGACGTTGGAGAAGAAGTTCTTGATCTGGCCCGAGAAGAACACCTGTGTCGCGAGCAAGACGAGCGCGATGAGGGCGATGATGAGTGCGTACTCGGCCATCCCCTGTCCCTGATCATCCTTCCAGAACGCTCGCATCCGTACTCCTTGCGCGGCGCGGCGGCCAGCATAAGCCTGCCATGTCCAAGGCCGTCTGTCAGCCTGCCGGACGGGCTCGTCACCTCCCTGCCACCGAGGCGCGGCCCGCCGAGCGGAGCGCCGCCGTCACCCGCTCCTCGGTACTAGCCGTAGTGGCTGCTGGGGCGGACCGTAACGCGGCGAGGGCCTCCGCGGCGCTGTAGCCGAGGGCCTGCAGCGCCGCCGCCGCCTCGTCGTCCACCGGCATGGCGCCGGTCTCGCGCTCGATCCCGGCGCGCGCGACCTTTCCCTTCAGATCGACGATGAGCCGCTCCGCCGTCTTCTTTCCCACACCGGGCGCCTTCGAGAGCGCCGCGACGTCCCCGCTCGCGATCGCCGACGCGACCTGCGCGGGTCGGGCGACGCCGAGGATCGACATCGCGGCCTTCGGTCCGACGCCCGAGACGCCGATGAGCATCTCGAAGAGCGCGAGCTCCTCGCGCGTCTCGAAGCCGTAGAGCTGGTGCGCGTCCTCGCGGATGACCTGATGCGTGTGCAACGTGACCGCGTCGGAGCTCGGATGCCGCGGCACGAAGACCTTGTAGCCGACACCACGCACGTCGACGATCACGTGATCGCTGCCGCGCGCGACCACGTCGCCGCGGATGAGCGCGATCATGTGGCCATCGCGACGGCGGCGGCGTACTTCACGCGCTGCGCATGCGTGAGCGCGACGGCGATCGCGTCGGCGACGTTGTCCTCGGTGACCGGCGTCTCGAGCTTCAGAATGTGGCGGATCATCAGCTGCACCGCCTTCTTCCCGGCGCCGCCGCTGCCGGTCACCGATTGCTTCACTTCCTGCGGGGTGTACTCGGCGATCTCGAGGCCGGCGCGCGCGCCGCAGACGAGCGCGATGCCGCGTGCCTCGGCGACGCTCATCGCGGTCTTCACGTTCTTGTTGAAGTAGAGACGCTCAAGGGCGAGCGCAGCGGGTGCGTGCTCCGCGATGAGCGCGTCGAGCGCGTTCGCGATGCCGAGGAGCCGCTCCGCGGCGCCGCCGTCGCATCCGGCCGGCACGAGGCCGCAGCGCAAAAGACGCGGCGGATCGCTGTCGAGCGCGAGGAGCGCGTATCCCATCCCGGTGGTCCCCGGGTCGATGCCGAGGACGGTGAGACGGCTACGCGTGCTGGAGCACCTCGACGGGGATGTCGAAGTTCGCGTGCACCTTCTGGACGTCGTCGAGGTCCTCGAGCCCTTCGACGAGCTTGATGACCTGCTGCGCCTTGTCGCCTTCGACGCGCACGGTCGTCGTGGGGCGCATGGAGATCTCCGCCGAGCTGATCGGGATGCCCGCGGCCTCGATCGCCTTCTTCACGGCCTCGAAGGCCGTCGGCGTGGTGTACACGGTGATGAGGGACCCGTCGACCTCGACGTCCTCGGCGCCCGCGTCGATGGCGACGAGCTGGACCTCGTCCACGGAGCGGCCGGCGGCGTCGATCTCGATGATGCCCTTCTGTTCGAAGAGCCATTGCACCGAGCCCGACTCACCGAGCTTGCCGCCATGCCGCACGAACGCCGCGCGGACCTCGGACGCGGTGCGGTTCCGGTTGTCCGTCGCCGCCTCGACCATGATCGAGACGCCGCCGGGCCCGTAGCCCTCGTAGACGACGCTTTCGATCTGCGCGCCGTCGCCGCCGCCCGTCGCGCGCTCGATCGCCCGCTGGATGTTCGCGTGCGGCATGTTCACGGCGCGAGCGCGGTCGAGTGCGAGCCGGAGCCTGAAGTTGGCCTCAGGATTGGGCCCTCCTTCACGCGCGGCGAGCATGATCTCGCGCGTCACCTTCGTGAAGACGACGCCGCGCTTCACGTCGGCGGCGCCCTTCTGGCGCTTGATCTGGGACCACTTTGAGTGACCGGACATCGGCTGAATAGTATGTCCGAGCACACTGTCGTCGACTAGCGCTGTGGGGGAGAAGCACATGCCTTCTGTCGCTCCGGAGAAGATCCGCAACGTCGCGGTGGTCGGGCACGGCGGGTCCGGCAAGACGACGCTCGTCGAAAGCATCCTCTTCGCGGCCGGCGCCACCGCCCGCCTGGGCAAGGTCGACGACGGAACGAGCATCCTCGACACCGATCCCGAGGAGCACAAGCGCAAGATCACCATCAACGTCGCGATCGCGTCGCTCCAGCACGACGGCGTCAAGATCAACTTCCTCGACACGCCCGGATTCGCCGACTTCGCCGGCGATCAGCGCGCCGCGCTGCGGGTCGCCGACGCGGCGGTCGTGGTCGTCGACGCGTCCGCGGGCGTGCAGGTGGGAACGCAGCTGGTGTGGACCGACCTGGAGAAGGCGAAGATGCCCCGCATCGTCGTGATCAGCCGGCTCGACCGGGAGAACGCCGACTTCGACCGCGTGCTCGCTCAGCTCCGCGAGGCGTACGGCATCCGTGTCGTCCCGCTGCACGTGCCGGTCGGCGACCACCAGGCGATGTCGGGCACGATCGATCTGCTGCACGGCACCGTGCTGAAGGGTCCGAAGGACAGGCCGGTCGACATGGTGGCACAGGACAAGGAGCGCGTCGGGCAGTACCGCCAGCAGCTGGTCGAGGCGATCGTGGAGACCGACGAGGATCTGCTCACCCGCTATCTCGACGGCAAGGAGCTCTCCTACGACGAGCTGCGCGACGCGCTGCACGCCGCCGTGCGCGAGGGCAGCGTGCTGCCGGTCATCGCGACCTCGTCGACGAAGAACGTCGGCTACGCGGGCCTCCTCAACACGATCGCGGAGATGCTCCCCTCGCCCGTCGAGGCCGGCTCGATCATCGGCCGCTCCGCGTCGGGCGAGGAGGTCGCGCGCAAGGTCGACCCCGACGAGAAGCTGGCCGCGTTCGTGTTCAAGACGCTCGCCGACCCGTTCGTGGGGAAGCTCTCCTACGTGCGCGTGTACTCGGGGACGCTGCGCCACAACTCGCAGGTCTTCGACGCGCAGAAGAACGAGACAGAGCGCGTCGGGCAGATCTTCTTCCTGCGCGGCAAGGAGCAGGAGGCGACCGACGCCGTCGTGGCTGGCGACATCTGCGCGATCCCGAAGCTCACGGCGACGTCCACGAACGCGACGCTCACCGACAAGGACGCGCCCGTGACGCTCGCGCCGATCGACTTCCCTCCGCCCTCGTTCTCGGTGGCGATCGAGCCGCAATCGAAGGCCGACCTCGACAAGCTCGGCACCGCGCTGCACAAGCTCACCGACGAGGATCCCTCGCTTCACGTGCGGCGCGACGACGCGACGCACGAGACGATCCTCTCCGGCATCGGAGAGTCGGCGATCGACACCGCGGTCCACCACCTGAAGGAGAAGTTCGGCGTGCAGGTCCAGACGCGCACCCCGCGCGTGCCGTACAAGGAGTCGATCCGGAAGAAGGCGTCGGCGCAGGGCCGCTACAAGAAGCAGACCGGGGGCCACGGCATGTTCGGCGACACGTGGATCGAGGTGGAGCCGCTCCCGCCGGGCAGCGGCGTCGAGTTCGCGACGCGCATCGTCGGCGGCTCCGTGCCGCGCAACTTCTGGCCGGCGGTCGAGAAGGGCATCCGGGAGGCCGCCGAGCGAGGCGTCATCGCCGGCTATCCGCTCTCCGACTTCCGCGCCACGCTGTACGACGGCTCGTTCCACGCCGTCGATTCGAACGAGATGAGCTTCCGCGTCGCGGGCTCGCTCGGCCTGCAGGCGTGCGTCCGCGAGGCCGATCCCTACCTGCTCGAGCCGATCCACGAGCTCGAGGTCCTCGTGCCCGAGGAGCAGATGGGCGACGTGCTCGCCGACCTGAACGGGCGGCGCGGGCGCGTGCTCGGCATGGAGGCGACCGGCGCGGGATACCAGCGCATCAAGGCGCACGTGCCGCTCGCGGAGATCTTCCGCTACGCGACCGACCTTCGCTCCATGACCGGCGGGCGCGGCACCTTCAGCTCGCGGTTCCTGGGCTACGAGGAGTGCCCGTCGCACATCGCGCAGAAGGTCATCGCCGCGCACGAGGAGCAGGCGGAGGAGACCGCGGCCGCCCATTGAGTTGAGTCCGCGCCCGGTCAGAGCGGGGCGTTCGCGACCTCGAGCGTGTTTCGCGCGGTCCAGGCGGCGCTCTCGAGCCGCCCACGTCCGACTTGGTACGCGATGTGGCTCACGCCGATATCGAGCTCGCAGCAGCTCCCGGGACGCCGGCACCTCGAGGCCCATCGCGTCGTAGTGCCGTTCGAGCTCGCCGCGGATGTCGATGCCGCCCCACCGCTCGCGGTACCAGGGCCACCAGAACGTGAGGAGCGCGGCGTCGTAGAGGACGTCGCCGAAGAGCGACGCGCCCCAGTCGAGCAGCACGACTCCCCGCTCGTCGGCGAGCACGTTGACGTTGAGGAGGTCGTTGTGCACCAGATGGCGGTCCTCCGGGCAGAAGGGCGGGAGCTCCCGCATGTGGGCGAGGCCCGCGTCGGACGCGGCGCCGCCGATCGGCGACGCCGCGAGCCGCCGCCGCTGCGCGGCGCGCTCGCCGGGCGGATCCTCGAGCACGAGGGTGTCGTGCCGGCTGCGGTGCTCGCCGCGTGCGTCGCGGTGCCAGAGGCCGTAGCCCGACGTGCCGGAGAGATCCGCCTCTCGCAGCGCGTCCATCGCCGCGAACAGCGACGGCAGGATCCGCCGCATCCCGTCCGCGCCGAGGTCGTCGATCGGTCGTCCGCGCACCCGCTCCGAGATGCCGTAGGCGCCCGCCTGCAGGTCGCCGATCTCGACGATCCGCGGCGTGCGCAGTGCCGGCGAGACCCGGCGCTGCGCGTAGCTGTCCTTCTCGAGATCGCCGCGGCGCTCGTGGAAGCGGGCCACGTAGGCGCGGCCGTCCTCGACGAACGAGAACGCGGCGGACCACTCGCCGCCCCCAAGCGGCACGAGGTCGCGCGCGTCGTGACCGCGTGCGCGCAGCAGGTCCCGAGCCTCGGAGGGGGTGAGGACGATGGGCACCGCGCGGAGATCAGGGGATGTCGGCGACGATCCGGCGCGAAAAGTAGCTAAGGAGCCATTCGATGAGCAGCGTCCCGCGGTTGCGCACGCCGACGAGCTGCATGAGGTAGTTCGCGCGCCACACCGTCCACGCCGGGAGACCCGAGAGCACGATGCGCACCGGCCGCGCGAACTCCGCGCCGGCCTTGGTGCGTCCGAGCGCGATGAGGTCGCCCTTACGGTGGTACCGGAACGCCTCGATCGGCTCGCCGCGGACGAGATGCCGGACGTTGCGCGCGGCCGCGGGCGCCTGCAGCACCGCGACCTGCGCGAGCTGCGGCAGCGGCCCGCCGCCGTCGACGAACGCGGCGGCGTCGCCGAACGAGAGCACGTCGTCGCGTCCACCGACGCGGAAGGACTCGTCTACCGCGAGGCGGCCGTCCTTCGACTTCGGCAGGTCGAGCGACGCGAGGAGCGGATTGGGCCGGACGCCACCTGCCCACACGACGGTGTGCGCGGTGAGCGTCGTCCCGTCCCTCGTGCGGACGGTCCGCGGCGCGACCTCGGCGACGAGCGTGCGCAGGAGGACGCTCACGCGCAGCTCGGCCATGCGCTTCGCCGCGATCCGCGAGAGGCGCTCGTCCATCTGCGGGAGCACGCGCTCCGAGGCGTCGACGATCGTGATGCCGGGCTCGCGATCGAAGTCGATCGTCGGATAGATGTGGCGGAGCGTGTGGTCCATGAGATCGCGCATCGACGCGGCGAGCTCGATGCCCACCGGGCCGGCGCCGACGATGACGAAGGACAGCAGCTCGCGCCGCCGACCGGCGTCCGTCTCGCGCGCCGCCTCCTCGAAGATGGACAGGATGCGGTGGCGGATCCTGCGTCCGTCCTCGAGCCACTTCAGCGTGAGCGCGTGCTCGCGCGCGCCCGGGATGCCGTAGTCGTTCGTCACCGATCCGGGCACGACGACGACGTGGTCGTACGGGTACGCGCCCTCGCCGGTGCGGACGAGACGCCGCTCCAGGTCGATGCCGGTCACCTCGGCGCGCGCGAAGCTGTAGCCGGCGCGGGCGAGCGCGACGCGCAGCGGATACGCGACCGCGTGCGCGGGAAGCTCGCCCGTCGCGACCTGATAGAGCAGCGGCGTGAAGAGATGGAAGTTGTTGCGGTCGATCACCGTCACCTGGGCCTCGTCGGGCGCCAGCTTGTTCTCGAGACGCCGCACCAGGTGCAGCCCGGCGAAGCCGCCCCCGACGACCACGACGCGCTTCATCCGCGACGCTCGGCGCTCACTGCGGCCGCTTCCCCGCCTCGGATTCCACGCGCAGCAGCTCGCCGATGTACGACCTGGTGATCGGGTCGTTCGCGTCCAGGCCGGACGCGCGCTCGAGATGGCGGCGCGCGCTCGCGAGATTGCCGGCCCGCAGGTGCGCGAAGCCGGCGTCGGCGACGTACGCCGGATCGTCCGGGCGCAGCGACGCCGCGCGGTCGAGCGCTCGCAGCGCCGCGTTGGTGTCGTCGCGCATCAGCAGGGCGACGCCGAGCTCGTGCAGCGCGTCGGGCTGATCCGGCCAGAGCTCGAGCACCGTCGCGAACTCGGCCTGCGCCGCGGCCGCGTCGGCGCGCTGGCGCGCGACGATGCCGAGCCCGAAGTGCGCCTCCCACAGGTCGGGCTCGACCGCGAGCGCGCGCTCGAAGACGCGCGCGGCGTCGTCGAGCGCGGCGGCTTCGCCGGAGAGCGCGGCCTGGCCGGCGCGCTCGAGCTCGCGCTCGAGGTCCGGCGCGCGGAGCCCGAAGCGCAGGCGGTGCGCGTGTCCGGCCGCTTCGCCCACGCGCTCGGTGGCGAGCAGCGTGTCGAGCTCGCCGAGCGCGGTCTCGCGGGATCCGGACGCGAGCAGCACACGGGCGAGGTTGAGCCGAACGACGCTCGGCGCGCCCGCCGCGAGCGCCTCGCGGTAGCGCGCCGCGGCGTCGGCGAGCTCGCCCTTCGCGTGCAGCGCCGCCCCGTGCGACGCGTACAGCTCCCAGCTCGTCGTCCCCGCGCCGATCGCGCGCGCGAACGCGTCCCGTCCCGTCTCGAGATCACCTCGCTGGAACGCGACGATCGCCCGCAGCTCCTGCGCCTCGCCGTACGCCGGGCTCGCCTCGGGGATACGCCGGAGATGCGCGAGCGCGGGCGCGATCGCTCCGGCGTTCGCGTAGAGCTCCGCGAGGCGGACGACGTCCACGTCCGGGAGCGGGTGCAGCGAGTGCGCGTGCTCGAACGCGATGATCGCGCCGTTCGCGTCGCCCGCCTCCGCGCGCAGCTGACCGAGGACGTAGTGCGCGCGCCACGAGCTCGGCCGGAGTGTGATGAGCTCCTCCAGCGCCCGCACCTCGTGCGTCGCCGCCCCGCGCTCGAGCGATTCCGCGGCCAGCACGAGGATGCGCTCCTCGCAGATCTGGCTCGCCGGATCGGCACGTGCCGAGCGCAGGTATCCCTCGAGGGCGGACCGCAGCGCGTCGTCCGCGCGGTGCGCGTCGCTCGGCCGGAGCAGCGTCGCGTTCACCTCTTCGTCCATCGCCTCGAGGAGCGCGGCGTACGACGCCTCGTTCGCGGTGGCGGGGGCGGTCACCTCCGTCGACGGCGTGACCGCGAGAGAGCGCGCGATCCACGACGCGAGCGCCGGCTCGAGCTCGTGCAGCGCGTCCGCGGGCACCGGCAGCGTCACGCGCGCCGCCTCGCGGCGCGTCGCGGAGTCGACGAGGGTCGCGTCGAGCGCGCGGCCATCGCCCTCGCGATACGTCGCGGTGAGCGCGTGCGTCGCCCCGAGCGAGGACGCGTACCGCGCCGCGAGGTCGGGGTCGGGCGACGAGCCGAACACGAGGTACCCCGCCTCGCTCGACGCCTCGGGCATCGCGACGAGGAACACCGGGCGCAGCTCGAGGGCGGTGTCATCGGCGAATCGATCGACGAGGCGGCGCGCGAGCTGCCGCGCCCACGCGCCGGCCCGCGGGTCGGCGCCGCGCGCGCCGAAGGGGACCACCGCGATGACAGGGCGCGGACTCACTGTGCTAGCGGAAGCGCACGCGCGTGTAGTTGCGCTTCCCCACCTGCACGACGTGTTCGCCGCTCGCCGGCACCATGAACTCGACGTTCACCCTCGATCCGTCCACCTTCACGCCGCCCTGCTCGATGACGCGCCGAGCCGAGGTCTTGCTCTTCTCGATCGCGGCGCGCACGAGCAGGTCGACGATGCCGACCTCGCGCTCGCCGTCGGCCTCGAGGGCGACGTCCTTCATATCGGCGGGCATCTCGCCCTTCTGGAACTGCCGCGCGAAGGCCGCCTTCGCCTCGTCGGCCGCGGCCGGTGAATGCAGCTCGCTGGTGATCTGCCAGGCAAGCCGCTCCTTCGCGGCCTTCGGTCCGAGCTCCTTGCGCGCGAGCGCTCCGAGCAGCTCCTTCACCTCGGGCAGCGGGAGGTCCGTCGCCCACTCGAAGTAGTGCGGCATGAGCGCGTCATCGATGGACATGACCTTACCGAAGACCTCGTTCGGCGGGTCGGTCAGCCAGATGCCCGTCCTCGGCTTCGACTTGCTCATCTTCTCGCCGTCGAGGCCCTCGAGGAGGGGCACGATGAAGACCTGCTGGGGCCGCTGCCCGAGCTGGGTCTGCAGCTCGCGGCCGGCGAGGATGTTGAAGAGCTGGTCGGTGCCGCCCATCTCGACGTCGGCCTCGATCGCGACGGAGTCGTATGCCTGGAGAAGCGGGTACAGCAGGTCCTTGATGGGGATGGGCGTCTTCTTCTCCATGCGCTTGCGGAACTCCTCGCGCTGGAGCATCTGCTGCGCGGTGAACTTCGACGCGAGGTCGATGACGTCCCGAAGGCCGAACCTTCCGTACCACTCCGACTGAAAGACGATCCGGGTGTTCCCCTTGGGTACGATCATGTGGAACTGCTCGAGGTAGGTCTCGGCGTTCTTCATCACCTGCTCGTGCGACATGGTCGGACGCGTCTCGTCCTTGTCGGTCGGATCGCCGATCTGCGTCGTCCAGTCGCCGATGATGAGCACGATCTCGTGGCCCCAGCGAGCGAGCTGGCGCAGCTTGCGAAGCCCGACCGCGTGGCCGATGTGCAGGTTCGGACGCGTCGGGTCGAAGCCCTGCTTGATACGCAGCGGCCGCTCTCCCGACCGCAACAGCGCGGCGAGCTCCTCGCGCACGATGACGTCGGCGACACCGCGCGTCAGGAACTCGTCGAGCTCCGCTTTCGAAGGGATCGTGGGCATGCGACAAGGATACGAGCGAGGAGCGGGTCTCCCGCGACGAGCGAGTCAACAGCTTCGGTTTTCGCCAACCCAGCGGTTAGCATTCGCTGCATCGCGCGCACGAAGAGGACCCGAGAGCACGCGCTCGGGCGGGGGCCATATCGCCAGTTGCGCCGCCGGAACGGCGGCGCGGTCCGTGCTCGGCTCGCGGTCCTTCCCTCCATCCTCGCGGCCGTCCTGATCGCCGGCGTCGCGCTCGCCACGGTCGGGGCGGTGGCCGCGTTCGCCTTCTTCAGCGCGGACCTTCCCGCGCCCGAGGAGCTCGCGAAGGACCCGCTGGCCCTCTCGACGAAGGTCTACGACCGCACCGGCACGATGCTGCTCTACCAGTTCGAGGTGGAGCGGCGCGAGATCGTGAGCCTGGATCAGGTGCCGCAGCAGATGATCGACGCGACGCTCGGCGCCGAGGACAAGACCTTCTGGACGAACCCGGGCGTCGATGTCTTCGGCATCCTGCGCGCGGCGCGCGACGACCTGCTCCACCGGACCGTCGTGAGCGGCGCGTCGACGATCACGCAGCAGCTCGTGAAGCAGCGCATCGTCGGCGACGAGGTCAGCGTGACCCGCAAGATCAAGGAGGCGATCCTGTCCGTCGAGGTCACGCGCACGTACTCGAAGAAGCAGATCCTCGAGCTCTATCTCAACCAGATCTACTACGGGAACCAGGCCTACGGGATCAAGGCGGCCGCGGAAACGTACTTCGGCAAGTCGGACCTCTCCACGCTCACGCTCGCCGAGTCCGCGCTGCTCGCGGGATTGCCGCAGCAACCCTCGGCGCTCGATCCCTCGGATCCGGAGAACGTCGCGAGCGCGAAGGCGCGGCGCGCGTACGTGCTGGGCCAGATGGTCGACATGGGCGCCATCACCGAGGACCAGGCCGCGGCGGCCGACGCGGAGCCGATCAAGGTCGCGGGCGTGCAGATCACGACGATCACCGCGCCGCACTTCGTCTTCCAGGTGCGCGATCAGCTGAAGCAGATCCTCGGCGGCAACGAGGCGGCCGTGACGCGGGGCGGCTTCAAGGTCATCACCACGCTCGACATGAACAAGCAGAAGGCCGCCGAGCGGAACGTGAAGGAACACGTCGAGGACCTGCACGGCAAGAACGTGTGGAACGCCGCGCTCGTGAGCATCGACCCGCGCAACGGCGAGGTGCTCGCGTACGTCGGGTCCGTCGACTACTACAACCGCGACGATCCGCGCGTGCAGGGGCAGTTCGACGTGGCCGGCATCGGGCTGCGGCAGCCCGGGTCGTCGTTCAAGATGTTCAACTACCTCACCGCGCTGAAGAAGGGCGCGACCCCTGCGACCGTCGTCGTCGACGCCCGCACCGACTTCACGGGCAAGGCCGATCCCAACAACATGAACCGGAACACCTGCGGCTACTGCCCGGAGAACGCCGACCTGCAGTACCACGGGCCGGTCACGATGCGGCAGGCGCTGCGCGAGTCACGCAACGTCCCGGCGGTGAAGTTCCTCGCGCAGTACAGCGGCATCGAGGACACCATCCAGACCGCGCGCGACATGGGGATCACCACGCCGATCGACCCGTCCCAGGTCGGCCTCTCCCTCACCCTGGGCGCGCAGGTCGTGAAGCTCATCGACATGACGAGCGCGTACGGCGTCCTCGCGAACAACGGCGTGCGCGTGGCGCCGACGTTCATCCAGCGCGTCGAGGACCCGCGCGGCAAGGTCGTGTGGGAGCACAAGGACTACGAGCAGAAGCAGGTCGTGGACAGGTCGATCGCGTGGCTCATGACGGACATCCTGAAGGACATGACCGATCCCGCGAAGGACTTCATCTTCGGATCGTGGACCAACATCGGCCGCCCGGCCGCGCTCAAGACGGGCACGACCGACAACCTGCGCGACGTGTACAGCGTGGGCTACGTGCCGCAGCTCGTCACCGGGATCTGGATGGGCAACAGCAACAACCTCGAGATGTCCTCGAACGACTTCTCGAGCGCCATGGGCCCGGGCGTGCTCTGGCGCGACTACATGAAGGAAGTGCTGGCGGACACACCGAAGGCCGACTGGGAGCGCCCGGCGAACATCGTGACGGCGCAGGTCGTCGTAGCGCCCGGCGCGTTCGGCGGATACGGCTCCGGTCTGCTTCCGTCGTCGCTCTCACCGTTCTCGATGTCCGAGAACTTCATCAAGGGCACGCAGCCGGCGCGCGCCGACGACTGGTTCGTCCTGGGCTGCCCGCAGCCGGACGGCACGCGCAAGGTCGCGCTGCAGCTCAAGGAGAACGCGCCGCCGACGTGGCAGCGCTACACCGACAAGTGGGTCGCGGACGCCAACGCGGGCCTCCACACCTACGGGCGCTACTCGTGGAACGTCATCGGCTCGCAGCCGTGCCCCAGCCCATCGCCGTCGCCCTCGCCGTCCGCGTCCCCGTCGGCCACCGGCCCGCGACCCTCCGGATCCGGCGCGCCCATCCCGACGCCGACGTTCCCGCCCGGCATCACGCCGCCCCCCATCCCGACGCCCACGCCGCCGCCGGGCCTGCGCACACCCACGCCGACGCCCTAGTCTTTTCCTCGTCAACGGGGGAAGGCGCCTCACCGCGATCGTCGCCTGCGTCGATGCGTCAGGCCGAGTCCTGCTCGTGCGCCAGCGCAGTGGTCCGTTCACCGGGGCGTGGCTGCTGCCCGGCGGCGGCGTCGACGACGGCGAGTCGATCGAGGACGCGCTGCGGCGCGAGATGCGCGAGGAGACGGGCTGCGAGCTCTCCGATGTGCGACCGGTCGCGGCGTATGAGGTCGACGAGCGAACGCAGGACTTCAGAGCCTTGGTGCATCTCTTCCGCGCGACGGCCGCCGGCGTGCCGCGGGCGGAGGCCGGCTCGGCGGTGCGCTGGGGCGCACCCGGCGATCGCGGCTATCACCCCGCGCTGCGGCGTGAGCTCGCCGACGCGGGCCTTCGTGCGGAGACGGACGGCGCGCTGGAGCGGGCCATGCGGCTCACGAACCTCTCCATGAGGCGCGTCGGCTAGCTCGCGTCTACAGCCGGACGATCGTCGCGCCCTCGCCGCCCTCGCTCTGCGCCGCGGTCGTGACCTCGCGCACGAGCGGATGCGACGAGAGCATCTCGCGCACCGCCGCGCGGAGCGCGCCGGTGCCTTTGCCGTGCACGATCCGGAGCCGGTCGATGCCGGCCACGGCGGCGTCGTTGAGGTAGCGGTCGAGCACCGCGAGCGCCTCCTCGGCGCGAGCGCCGCGCAGGTCGAGCTCGAGGGGCACGCTCGGCGCGCTGCCGCTCACGGTCGTCCGGGCCGAGCGCACCGGCTCTACGGTCGCGGGGGCCGCGCGCAGGCTCGAGACCGGAACGCGCAGGCGGAGCGCGCCCGCGGCGACATCGGCCATCCCCTTGTCGTCGACCGCGATCAGCGTGCCGGGCTCGCTCACGCCTTCGACGAGGACCGGTGAGCCGGCGGCGACGGGGATGGTCGTCGCCGGCGTGGCCGTGGGCGCCGCGGAGGCCTCCCGCGACCGCTGCGCGCTCGCGAGCGCCTCGCGCGCCTCGTCGACGAGGTTGCGCTTCGCGGCCTTGTCGCGCGCCTGCTCCGCCTGCCGGAGCGCGCGCCGCGCCTGCAGCAAGAGCTCGTCGGCCTCCGCCCGCGCGCGCCGCAGCGTGCGAGCGGCTTCCTCGCGCAGCTTCGCGCTCTCGCGCTCCGCATCCGCGGCCGCCCGTCGCGCGTCCTCGGCCGCGATGCGCGCGGAATCGAGCGCGCCCGCGAGCTCGGTGCGCTGGCGCTCGGCCTCGCGCAGCGTCCGCTCGAGCGACCGGTGCAGCTCCGAGAGATGCGACTCCGCGCGCCGCAGGACGCCCGCGTCGAGCCCGAGCCGGGACGCGATGGCGAACGCGTTCGAGGCTCCCGGGAGACCGACGTGCAGCCGGTACGTCGGGCGCAGCGTCTCGGTGTCGAACTCGACGCTCGCGTTCGAGACGCCCGGCGTGCTGAGCGCGAAGGCCTTGAGCTCGGGATAGTGCGTCGTCGCGGCCACGAGCACGCCACGCGCGAGGAGCGTCTCGAGCACGGCCATCGCGAGAGCGGCCCCTTCGTCCGGGTCGGTGCCCGCGCCGAGCTCGTCGAGGAGCACGAGATCGCCGCGGTCGGCCTCGGCGAGCGTCGCGACGACGTTGCGCAGGTGCGAGCTGAACGTCGAGAGCGACTGCGCGATGGACTGCTCGTCGCCGATGTCCGCGAACACGCGCCTCACGACCGGGACGCGGCTGCCTCGCTGCGCGGGGATGTGGAGCCCGCACGCCGCCATGAGCACGAGCAGGCCGATCGTCTTGAGCGTGACCGTCTTGCCGCCGGTGTTGGGCCCCGTCACCACGAGGGCGCGGAAATCGCTGCCGAGCCGGACGTCGATCGGCACGACCGCCGTCCCCTGCGCGACGAGCAGCGGATGCCGCGCCGCCGCGAGGTCCAGCGTCCCCTCGCCGTCGAGGATCGGCCGCTCGCACTCGAGCGCGTCGGCGAGCAGCGCCTTCGCGAGCGTGAGGTCGAGACGCGCGAGCGCGCCCGTCACCGCGTCGAGCTCGTCCGCGTCCTTCTCGACGCGGCGCGACAGCTCGTCGAGGACCCGCTGCACCTCGGCCTTCTCGGCGAGCTCGGCCTCGCGCAGGGCGTTGTTCGCCTCGAGGATCTCGAGCGGCTCGATGAAGACCGTCGCGCCGCTCGCGGACTGGTCGTGGATGATGCCCTTCACCGCACCGCGCATCTCCGACTTCACCGGGACGACGTAGCGCCCGCCGCGGAGCGTGACGATGGGCTCCTGCAGCGCCCGCGCGAGGTCGCTCGACCTCAGCAGCCCATCGAGGCGCTGCTGCAGGCGGGCCTGCGCCGCGCGGAGCTCGGCGCGCAGCCCGCCGAGCCGCGGGCTCGCCCGGTCGAGCACCTCACCCGTGCCGGAGACCGCGTGCTCGATGGCTTCCGCGAGCGGACGCGGCGGCCGCGCGAAGCGGGCGAGCGCCGCGAGCGGCGGATACGGGCGCACGTCCTCGAAGAGCTTCTGCGCGGCGCGCACCGTGTCCGCGACGGTCAGGAGCTGCCCCGGATCGAGCGCGCCGCCGAGGCGGGCGCGGCGGATCGCGTCGCGGATGTCGCGCGCGCCGCCGATGCCGGCCGAGGGCTGTGCGCGAAGGAGCGCGCGCGCCGCCGCGGTCTCGTCCTGGAGCCGCTCCGCCTCGCGAAGCTCGCTCGCCGGCACGATCGCTTCGGCAAGCTCGCGTCCGGGCACGAATGAGGAGCGCTCCCCGAGGAGCGCGCGCACGGCCGGCAGCTCGAGCGTGACGAGGGAACGCTCGGTGATGTCGCTCACCGCCGCGACACTCCGGGCGAGCCGCGCAGCGAGAAGCGCCAGGCACGCCCCGAGGTGACGCTCTCCGCGATCCCGACGCGCGTCGAGCGGTCGATCGCGCGAGCCGCGACGGGCGTCCCCTCGCGGAGATGCAGGGGCGACGTCACGAGGTCCCAGCCGGTGTGCGCGGTCGTGAGCCCGAACGCGCGGCCGATCCTGCCAGGCCCGGCGAGGGCGCGCGGGTCACCGCCCAGCCCCGCCAGCGGCTCCGCGCCGCGCAGGAGCACCGCGCCCGCGACGCCGGGCAGGTGGGCGACCACGTTCATGCAGTGATGGTTGCCGTAGATGAAGTACACGTACGCGACCCCCGGCTTGCCGAACATCACCGCCGCTCGCGGCGTCGGTCCACGGAACGCGTGCGACGCGGGATCGCGCTCTCCCAGATACGCCTCGACCTCGACGATCCGCGCGGCGCGGCGGCCGCCGCCGTCATCGTAGGCGAGCACGCGACCCACGAGGTCGCGCGCCACCACGAGGGTCGAGCGCGCGTAGAAGGAGCGCGGGAGGCGCGGGCCGAGGCGCATCGGCAAAGTGTGAGCGACGAGCGATTCACTCGCGAGGAGCGAGCTCCACGAGCGCGATGAATCAGATCTTCCGGCGCGGGTCGAGCGCGTCGCGCAGTCCGTCGCCGATGAAGTTGATGGACAGCACGACGACGAAGATGCAAAGACCCGGGAAGAGGACCCAATGCGGCGCGATCTCGATGAAGTCCTTCGCGTCGAAGAGGAGGCGGCCCCAGGTGGGCACGTCCGGCGGGAAGCCGAGGCCGAGGAATGACAGCGTCGACTCGGTGAGGATCGCGCCGCCGATGCCTATCGTGGCGGCGACCAGCACCGGCGACAGCGTGTTCGGCAGGATGTGCCGGAAGATGATCCGAGCGTCGCCGTCGCCGACGCAGCGCGCGGCCTCGACGAACTCCTTCTGCTTCAACGACAGGAACGACGCACGCACGAGCCGCGCGACCGGCATCCAGTTCAGGATGCCGATGACGAACACGATCATGAGGAAGATGCCGAGCTCCGGGCCGAAGAGCGCCTTCAGCGTCTCGCGGAAGAGGTACACGAGCACGAGGAGCAGCGGCAGCACCGGCAGCGACAGGAACATGTCGGTGACGCGCATCAGCGGGTTGTCGAGCGTGCTGAAGTAGCCCGCCATGGCGCCGACGGTCGTGCCGAGCGTGATCGCGACGAACACCGCGGAGAACCCCACGGCGATCGAGATGCGGCCGCCGTCGAGCATGCGGCCGAGCAGGTCGCGCCCGAGGTCGTCGGTGCCCATGAGGTGGTCGGGCGACGGACCCTCGAGCGAGCGCGTGAAATCGATGATCTTGGTGCCGGTGTACACGTACGGTCCGATGACGACGGCGATCACCAGGAAGACGAGCGTGAACAATCCGAGCATCGCGAGCCGATCCCGGGTGAACGTGTACCACGCGTCTTCCCACAGCGACCGCGGCTTGCGGACGAGGTCCACCGTCGCGAGCCGGGTGACCTCGCGCGTCGTCGTCGCCATCAGGCGTACCGGATCCGCGGGTCGAGCACTCCGTAGAGGACGTCCGCGAGGAGATTGAAGAGCACCACGAGCACGGCGAAGATCATGAGCACGGCCGTCACCACCGGCGTGTCGCCGAGGAAGATCGAGCGCACCAGAAGCTCGCCGATGCCGGGCACGTGGAAGATCTGCTCGGTGACGATTGCGCCGCCGAACACGGACGGGATCCCGAGCGCGACGAGCGTGACCACTGGGATGAGGCTGTTTCGAAGGACGTGCCGGATGATGACGAGCCGCTCCAGCAAGCCTTTGGCGCGGGCCGTACGCACGTAGTCGAGGGGTAGGTGCTCGAGCATCTCGGCGCGGATATATCGCGTGAAGACGGCGGCGTCGAAGAGGCCGAGCACCGCGATCGGCATGATCGACTGCCGCAGCTGCTCCGCCAGGGATCCGACGTCCTCGACCTTGAGATTCGAGTTGTAGACGAACGGGAGCCAGTGCAGCTTCACGCTGAAGACGATGATGAGGACGAGTCCCGTGAAGAACGTGGGGACCGAGAAGCCGAAGTAGGCGCCCGTCGAGAAGATGTGGTCGGCGATCGAGTTGCGCTTCACGGCCGAGACCATGCCGACCGGCAGGGCGATGACGAGTCCGACGATGTAGGCCACGCCGACGACCGCGAGCGTGTTCGGAAGGCGCTGCCAGATGAGGTCGATCACCGGCGAGTGGCTCAGGAACGAGAACCCGAAGTTTCCTTGGAGCATGCCCGTGACCCACTTCATGTAGCGCACCGGCCACGGCTCGTCGAGCCCGAGCGAATGACGGATCGCTTCGCGGACCTCCGGAGGAACGCGCGGATCCGCTCCAAATGACGAGAGCGGGTCGATGGGCGCGAGGGCGAGGATCGCGTACATGATGAAGCTGATCGCGAACAGGGTCGGGATCGCGATGAGCAATCGACGGACGATGTAGCGGCCCACGCTCTACCTCGGCTCGATGCGGGGCCGCCTGGGCGGCGCGGAGCTTTCGCTACCGCGCCGCCCTTCCTGCGGCTTCACGCGCGTACTACTTGGACCAGTCCGCGATGTTGTACATCTCCGAGTCCCACGGCGACGGGTCGACGCCCTTCAGGCTCTTCGCCACCGCTGAGGTCGCGAAGGTCCGGTTCACGATCGGGATGACCGCGACGTCCTGGATGAGCAGGTCGTTCGCCTTGGTCGCCAGCTCGTTGCGCTTGTTCTGGTCGGTCTCGGTGCGCAGCTGCGCGATGATCGCGTCGAAGTCCTTGTTGCAGTACCGGGCGTAGTTGCCGGACTGCCAGTTGTTCGCCTTCGCGGCGACCTGGCTGCACGACCACCCGTTGTTGTAGTAGGACGTCGGGTCCGGGTCGCCGGAGTTCGTGTACATCTCGACGTCCGCCCAGAAGTGGTTCGCGCCATCCGGCGAGGTGTTCGTGAAGAAGACCGCGGCGTCGACGGACTTCAGGTTGACCTTGAAGCCGACCGACTCCCAGTTCTGCTTCATGACGTTCTGGGTGTTCTGACGGATCGCGTTGACCGTGGTCTGGTAGGTGAGCTCGAGCCTCACGCCGCCCTTGGCGCGGACGCCGTCGGCGCCCTTGACCCAGCCGGCGCCGTCGAGCTCCTTGTTCGCGGCCGCGAGGTCGAACTTGCACACGTCGAAGCTCGCGCTGGCCTTGGAGTTCATCGGCTCCGGTGCGGTGAGGATGTTGCACGTCGGCTTGCCGATGAGTCCGTCGCCGTAGAACCGCGAGGCGACGGTGTTGCGGTCGGTGGCCATCGCGAGAGCGCGGCGGACCGCCTTGTCGCTGAAGAACGGGTGCTTCGTATCGGGTTCGCCGCGCTTGTCGCCGAGCGAGGGCGACGGGTCGGCGAAGTTCACGAGGATGCGCTCGACGCTCGAGCCGTAGACGGTGACGAGGTTCGCGAGGGTCGACGAGGAGGCCATCGGCTTGAGGATGGTCGCGTCGACCTGCAGGTTCCACGCGTAGTCGGCCTCACCGGTTTGGAACGCCGCGCGGGCCGCGCCCTGCGCGTCGCCGCCGCCCTTGAAGGTGACGCTCTTGAAGTACGGCTTCTTCGGGTCGCGGAAGTTCTCGTTCATGACGTAGGTGACGGTGTCACCCGGCTTGAACGTGTCGACCTTGTACGGACCCGTGCCGATCGGCTTCTGGTCGGCCGGGCAGTTCTTCGCCGCCGCGCCGACGCAGCTCTTGTACTGCGCTTCCTGGAGGATCAGGTTGCCGCCGCCCACACCCCACTGGTAGTAGAACGGCTGCGAATCCTTGTAGGTCACGACGACGGTGGTGTCGTCCTTCGCCACGACCGAGTCGACGCCTTCGCAGTACGTCGAGGTCGAGGCCGCGGTCGCTTTGTCGCACTGGTACTTGAAGGTGAACGCGACGTCGCTCGCCTTGAAGGGCGTCCCGTCCGACCACTTCACACCGCTGCGGAGCTTCCACGTGACGGTCTTGAAGTCCTTCGACACGCCGCCGTTGGCGGGCGTCGGGATCTCGGAGGCGAGCCCGTTCGCGATCGGGAGCCCGTCCTTACCGAATGACGCGAGCGGCTCGAGAACGAGTCGGCTCGCGTCCGCGTCCTTGGTGCCGGTCGCCTGGTGCGCGTTCAGGATCGTTGGAGCCTGCCAGTAGAGGATCTTGAGATCCCCGCCGGCGCCCCGTGTCGTTGCCGCTGTCGTCGCGCTGGCCGCTGCGCCACCGGACGCCGTCGGCGTCGGCTGACCAGACTGGCCACACGCTGCGACGAGCATCGCGACACCCATTGCCGCCAGGACTCGCCTGTAGTGACTCACCGCCTGTGCTACCTCCCACGCTTCCCGCGGCCGGTCCCGCCATACAGGACCGGCCTACGAATGCGGGCGAGGCTACATTCGTGACTCCGGTCACACAAGTCGCTACCGGACAGGTGGCGTAGGGCTCAACCTCTCAGGGCGGCTCCGAGCTGACGCTCCAGGCGTCCCTGGACGCGTCGCATGGCCTTGTCGACGTCCTCGTCCGAGAGGGTCCCGGACGCCGACCGGAGGACGATGCGGACGGCGAAGCTCTTCTTCCCCGCGCCGAGCTGCGGCCCGCGGTACAGGTCGCGCAGGGCGACCGACTCCACCAGCCCCTTCGCCGCCTCGGTCACCGCCCGCTCGACCTCCGCGTAGGGGCGGGCCTCGTCCACCACGATCGCGAGGTCGCGCAGAGCCGGCGGATAGCGTGGCGGCTGCGCCGCCGTCGGGTGCGCGGGCATCTCCGCGAGCAGCCGCGCGAGGTCGAGCTCCGCGACGTACGTCGCGCTCGGAAGCTCCCAGCGTTCCGCCACGCGCGGATCGAGCTGTCCCCACAGCGCGACGGTCCTGCCGTTCGCCTCGACGCGCTCCGAGCGTCCGGGATGGAGTCCGGGCGCGCCGCGCGTGCCCGGCGCGAGCGGAGGCAACCGCAGCGCATCGCGCAGACCGCTGACGATGCCGCGGACGTCGTGGAGGTCGTACGCGCGCTCCGGCGTGAGCCACGTCTCGTTCTCGCGCACCGGCTCGGCGAGGCCGGCGAGCACGATGCCTATCGTCCAGCGCTCCTCGGGCAGGTCCTTCGCGCGCGGCAGGTAGGTCGGCGCGATCTCGAAGATCGCGGCGCGCGAGCGAGCCCGGAGATTGCGCGACGCGGTGTCGAGCAGGCTCGCGCGCAGCGTCGGCCGCATCACCGACTGCGCGACCGTCGTCGGGTTCACGATGCGCAGCGGCTCGGGCGCGATGCGCGAGCCGTCCGCGGTGAGGCGCGTGAGCCACGCGGGATCGATCGCCGAATACGAGATCGTCTCCTGCACGCCGAGGCCGACCAGGATGTCGCGCACGCGCTCGCGGAGCATCTCGAGCGGATGGCGCTCGTGCGTGGGCAGCGGGCCCGACGGCAACCGCTGGGGGATGCGGTCGTACCCGACGATGCGCGCGACCTCCTCGACGATGTCCTCGGGGATCGCGATGTCGGTGCGCACCGCCGGCGCGGTCGCCACGATGGCGTCGCCGTCGACCTCCACGTCGAACGCGAGGCGACGCAGTGCCTCGACCGATTCGTCCCTCGTCACGGGCATCCCGAGGACGCGCGCGACGTCCGACGCCGGAAGGCGCACCACGCTGGGCCCGCGCGGGCGCGGATAGACGTCGGTCGCGCCGACGAGGCGCGCCGAGGCATGCTCGCGCATCAATCTCACCGCGCGCGCGAGCGCCAGCGGGACGGTGGCGGGCGAGATCCCCAGACCGAAGCGCCGCGCGGCCGCGCTGCCGCTCGAGCCCAGAAGGCCGTGCGCGTCGGCCGAGCGCCGGATCCCGAGCGGCTCGAACGACGCGGCCTCGAGCGCGACGGTCGTCGTGTCCGGACGGATCTCGCTGTCCTCGCCGCCCATGATCCCGGCGAGGCCGAGCGCGCGGTCCGCGTCGGCGATGACGAGATCGCTGGTCCGGAGCCCGCGGTCCACGCCGTCGAGCGTGCGCAGCGTCTCCCCCGCGCGCGCCTTCCGCGCCACGAGCGCGTTCCCGCGCAGCGTCGTCGCGTCGTACGCATGGAGCGGCTGGCCGAGCTCGAGCATCACGTAGTTCGTGATGTCGACGATGTTGGAGATCGGGCGCATGCCCGCCGCCGCGAGACGCTCCTGCATCCACTCCGGCGACGGACGGATCTCGATGCCCTCGAGGTACGCCGCCGCGAATCGCGGGCAGGCGCCCTCGTCCTCGATGCGGACCTGGAGGAGCTTCGCGTCCACCGTCGCGGAGAGATCGTCGCCTTCGGGCTCGCGCAGCGTCGTCGCGTAGAGCGCCGCGACCTCGCGCGCGATCCCGACGATCGAGAGCGCGTCCGGCCGGTTGGGCGCGACCTCGAGCGCGATGACCGCGTCGCCGATCGCGTCCTGGAGCAGCGCGCCGACGGTGAGCGTCTTGGGGAGCTGCAGGATGCCCTCGTGGTCGTCACCGAGGCCGAGCTCCTTGCGCGAGAGGACCATCCCCTCGCTCTGGACGCCGCGCATCGGCTTGGGCTTCAGCACCGCCGGCTGGCCGGTGTGGCCGTCGATGAGAGTCGCGCCGGCCTCGGCGTACGGCACGACGTCGCCGACGGCGATGTTCGTCGCCCCGGTGACCACGGTCTTCACGCGCCCGCGGCCGTATTCGACGGTCGCGAGCTGGAGCTTGTCCGCATTGGGGTGCTTCTCCAGCTTCGCGATGCGCCCGACGTGCACCTTGTCGCCCCACGCGCCGCCGACGCGCTCGACGTGGTCGGCCTCGATGCCGGCCATGTGCAGGCGCTCGGCGATCTGCTCCGCCGCCGCGTCGACGGCCACGTACTCGCGCAGCCACGAGAGCGGGACGCGCAGGGACGGCATTACACGCTCTCCAGGTAGCGCAGGTCATTCTCGTGGAACAGCCGGATGTCGGGCGTGCCGGTGAGCAGCATCGCCAGGCGCTCGACGCCGCCGCCGAACGCGAAGCCCTGGTAGCGCGTGGCGTCGTAGCCCACGCGCGCGAGCGCCTTCGGATGCACCATGCCGCAGCCCGCGGCCTCGATCCAGCCGGTGCCCCAGCACGTGGCGCAGCGGCCGGCGTTCGTCGCGCCGGTGCCGTCGCAGACGAAGCAGTCGAACGCGATCTCGGCCGACGGCTCGGTGAACGGGAAGTAGTCGGGACGGAAGCGGACCTTCCGCTCACCCCCAAAGAGCTGCCGCGCGAACGAGTAGAGCACGCCCTTGAGGTCGGCCATCGTGAGCTGCTCGTCGATGGCCAGTCCCTCGTACTGGTGGAAGATGCTCTCGTGCGTCGCGTCGGTCGCCTCGAACCGATAGCAGCGGCCGGGCACGACGACGCGCACCGGCGGCTTCCGCTGCTCCATCACGCGGATCTGCATCGGCGACGTGTGCGTGCGCAGCAGCACCGGCCGCGACGGGTCATCCCCCAGCGGGTTTTGGATCCAGAGCGTGCTGAACTTGTCGCGCGCCGGATGGTCGCGCGGGATGTTGAGAGCCTCGAAGTTGTAGTAGTCCCACTCGACCTCCGGACCTTCGATCGACTCGAAGCCGAGCGTCGCGAGGACGCTCGTGATCTCCCGGATCGTGCGCGAGATCGGATGCGTACGCGCGAGGCGCACGCGGCGCGGCGGCAGCGTGAGGTCCGCGCTCTCGCCGAGGCTCTTCTCGATGCTTGCGCTCCGCAGCGCGCGCGCGCGCTCGTGGAGCGCCCCTTCCACGCGCCGCTTCGCCTCGTTCACCGCCTGGCCGTACGCCGGGCGCTCCGCGGCGGGCAGCGTCGCGACCTGCTTCGTCGCCGTGGTGATGAGGCCGTCCCTGCGCGAGAGATAGCGCACGCGGGCCGCCTCGAGGGCGGCCTCGTCCGCCGCGGCGGAGATCTCCGCTACCGCCGCGTCCGCGAGCCGCTTCAGGTCCGCCGTCGTCGTCATCGCTCTTCCAATTGAAAAAGCCCGCTCGTCCCGCCGCATGCGCGGCTCGGGACGGAGGCGGGCCTCCGCGGTACCACCCGTGTTCCCGGCGGCACGCTCGCATCGCTCGCTGAACGGGGCCCCTGCCCCCGCGCCGGACACTTCGTTCGAGCGCTATCGGGCTCGACCCGGATGCGCTTTTCTGCGCATCGGCTCCGGAGCGAATTCCCGCGTCCCGTGTCGCTGTGGCCTCTCAATCGCGGGCCCACATTCCCTGTCGCGACGTCTACGCGGTACTGCTCTCCATCAGCGCCTTCATGAGGTCGCCGTGATCTTCTTCTCCTTCACGAGGTCGATGTAATTGCGGAACGCCTTCGGGTCCCTCACCGCGATGTCCGCGAGGACCTTGCGGTCGAGGTCGACGCCGGCGGCGCGCATCGCGGCCATGAGCCGGCTGTAGGACACGCCGGCCTCGCGCGAGGCGGCGTTGATCCGCGCGATCCAGAGCGCGCGGAACTGCGACTTCCGCTTGCGGCGGTCGCGGAACGCGTAGGTCAGGGCGTGCTGCGCTGCCTCGCGCGCGGGCCGGACGAGCTTGCGCTTGGTGGCGCGCCGTCCTTGGGCGGCCTTGAGGAGCTTCTTGTGCTTCTTGTGCGCGGCGACCCCGCGCTTGACACGTGACATCCCTTACTCCTTCGCGGCCTAGAGGTGCGGCAGCAGCTTGCGGATCAGCTTGAGATCCCCCTTCGCGACAAGGCCCTTGCCCGCGTGGCGACGCTTGCGCGACGGCGACTTGTGCTGGTTGAGGTGCCCCTTGTAGGCCTTCATGCGCGACAGCCGGCCCGTTCCGGTCACGCGGAAGCGCTTCTTGGCACCGCTGTGGCTCTTCATCTTGGGCACGGCGTGACGCCTCCTCGACAGAAACGTGAAGCGTAAGTGTATCCGGAACGCGCGCGTCATGCCGACCGCCGAGCGATGCGGCCGCAGGTCGCGAAGCTCGCCGCCAACGACGCGCTGCGGCGCTATGTGCAGGACCGCCTCGCTGGCGTGATCGCGACTCCCGGCGGCGTCTCTGTGCCGGGCCCGCAGGTGCGTTGGCGAGGCCGGCGTCACGGGCGTCACCAGGATCGACGGTGGGCGCACGCCTGGAGCCCAGCGCAGATCTCGAACCGGCTTCGGATCGAGTTCGCCGATGATGCATCGATGCGCATCTCGCAGGAGGCCATCTATCCGGCGCTCTACGTGCAGGGCCGCGGCGCGCTGCGCCGCGAGCTGGTCGCCTGTCTACGGACGGGACGGGCGCTGCGCGTCCCGAGAGCGCGCTCGCGGCTGCGGGGCAAGACCTTCGTGAGCCCCCGAGGTCATGATCAGCGAGCGGCCAGCCGAGGCGAACGACCGTGCCGTGCCGGGGCATTGGGAAGGCGACCTCATCCTGGGCCTGGGCAGCTCCGCCATCGGCATGCTTGTCGAACGCACGACGAGGTTCACGATGCTGCTGCATCTGCCACCGATGGGAGCCCACGTCAAGAAGTGTGTAAACGACATCAGGCGGCTTCCTTCCCGATGGCTCGCGTGATCGGCTTGCCGTCGACGAACCTCCTTCCCTCGTAGACGTCCTTGCGGAGCTCCGGCGCGTCGAGCTTGCGGAAGTGACCCTCGACGACGCGCAGGACGCGCCAGATGAGCATCGTCGCGTTCTCCTTCACCTTGAAGCGCTTGGCCGCGCCGGTCCTGACGCGCAGTGCGGCGAACGGCGACTCCACGACATTGGACGTTCGGAGGTGCTTCCCGTGCTCCTGCGGGAGGTCGTAGCAGGTGGTGAGCGCGTCCCAGTCCTTCTCCAGGATGGCGACCGCCTCGGGGTAGCTCGCGCGGTAGCGGCGGGCGAAGCCGTCGCGCAGCCGCGCGGCCTCGGTGCGGGTCGGCGCCTGGGGCATCGCGCAGAGCAGGATCTTCGCCGCGCCCTGCTTCGACCTCGGCAGCTTGTCGTGTTCTGCGTCAGGTGCCGAACAAAGGACGAGACGCCGACTGCTGAAGCCGGAACCACGGTCGATCTCGCGGTCCCCTCGCTCGAGCGAATCGTTCCGGACACGCCCGCAGCTCGCATGGTTGCGGAGCACCTGCGAACGAGTCACGAGTCGAGCCCTTAAGAAGTGGTGCGGCAGACCACGTTCTTGCGCGGCTAGGTGCGCCACCGGCCGACAGCGACGAGCGCGGCGGATACGAGATAGGCGAGTCTGACGACTAAGTTCGGCCACAACGCGCGCGTCGGCGTCATGAGCGGGAAGCCAAAGGAGCAGAACTCGAGTCCTCGGTCGAGTGGCCACATCGCGGGCTTGACCTTGTGGGATAACCTGGCAGCCAAACCAAAGTTAACTCGCTTTGGAAAGGGTCCGAGTACACATGGAGATCGCGGCCGTCTTGATTGGCGTACTCATCGGGCTCCTGACGGGAGCGATTGCAAATCTCGCGTTGCTCAGCGCGACGCAGGGCACGCTCGACGTGGGCAAACTGGGAAAGCTCGGCGCGTACTTGCTTGCGGTCGCGAGTGCATGGTTCGGCGGATCGTGGGTTTCCGGCCAGATCGTCAGCTCGGTGAAGTGGCCGGACGTGCTCCAGTTCTACACGCTCGGCCTTCTTGTCGGGTTCTGCCCGCTTTTTGCGTACACGGCGTGGCGCCTTGCGGTCAAGATTGGGCGAGAGTTCGGAAAGTGAGTTCGGTGGTGGTTACGACAATTTTGGCCGGGGTAGTAGTCGGCGTTGTCGCCGGTCTTGTTGTGTGCTCGGCCCGGCTGGCATCGCGCCACCCAAGTTCATACGGAGCCTCGTTGCTTTGGTTCCTCTTTGGGCTAGGCATAGTCGGGATCGCCGGCGGGATCCTCATCGGAGTGAACGTCGACGCAGTGATGACCGTCGCGTCATTCATCACGTTCAGTCTCGTCGTGTTCGTGGCATTTCCTCGAGGGCAACGCCAGTCTCATGGCAACCGCGTTGCGCCGATCGCGACCGGCTCGCTCTAAAGATCGAGACAAATACGCTCGCTGCGTCGCCATGACCGCTAGCGTCCTGAGCCAATACGGCCCCGAGCGTGAACTTGTTCGTCGCGCGCAATCGTTCAGCGTCGCGGGAGGTTGCCGATCACATCCTGATGGCGCGTCAGGCTGTGAGGTTGGCGTGAGCCAGCGCGAGCGCAGCGGCGGCGGACAGTAGCTCGAAGCGACCAGCGCGTAGGCCGTCCAACGCTTCATCGAGCGGCATCAAGATGATTTCGGTCTCCTCAAGATCGTGGCTACTCGGCTCCGCGACGCGTTGGCACTGCTTCGCGAGGAACGCGTGCATTCGACCGCAGCCGTAGTTGGAGTTGATAACGAAGCTGCCAAGCGTCGTCCAATTGCTGCTGTCAAAACCCGCCTCCTCGCGGAGCTCCCGTCGCGCGGCGTCCATCGGCGCCTCACCGTCTTCGATAAGGCCGGCTACAAGGTCGAAGACCTCGCGTCCGACTCCGTGCTTATAGAGGCGTTCAACCAGCAGGTCACCCCCAGCCGTCAGGGCGACGACGATCGAGTAGTCGCGTAGGTCCATGCGCGGGTAACCCTCAACGACTCTGCCATCCGGCAGCTGCACATCCTGCTCTTCGATCCTGTACCAGGGCATGCGGTCGACCAGCACGCGTCGCGCAAGGATCCGCCAGGTCTTGTCAAACACCTCGGCATGGTGCGCGCCGGATCAGATTCGTTCAACACGAGCGCCCTATCCTCCCGCCGAGGACTCGCGATAAACAGCCGGATGACGTGGTTTGATGCCATGAAGGAGCGGGCCTCCGTGTCGCTTCTCAGCCGGAAGGGACCAGCCCTTCTCAGAAAGTAGGGACCACCCTCAGGCCCCTCGGCGTGACGATCGCTTCATAGACCAGGCGGACCTCACCGTCAATGAGCGCGTCGCGATGACCGCACGCGTGGAGGACTGATCCGGGTCGTCGCTCTCCCTCTCGCTCCGGGTGTCATGACCTTCGGCCGTTCTGTTGCATGCCTCCTGGGGCTTCGTACGGGCTCATTCCCGACGCCATCGGCATCGAGGACATCGATCTCGCCCTTCGGAGGCGGGGCGAGCGCCGCGCTCGTCGCGGCCGCGGGCCGCTGCGGCCCGCGTAGCGCCTCGGGGCTACCCTCATGTCGATTCTCAGCTGCTAGGGACCAGCTGAGAATCGACAATTCCTGGATCTGACTCCGGCTGAGATAGCGGTAGCAACCAAGCAGGAGGAGTGTCTCGGTCTCTCGAGTCGACAGCAGAGCGGTCATGCGGCTTCTTCACCGACACCGATTTGGTGAAACTCAGCGCCGCATGGGCCGACATTCCGGCGTAACGCGACTTGCCAATCTGGTCCGCTCATCCTGCTGAGCACGATCTCGAGACCACGGTCGTCCATCGTGTTGCGGCACGGAACCGATACTTGCGCTCGATACGGGAGTGGAACCGATCCGACCGGTGCGGGCCTACGCTGAGCTCGCGAGCGAGGCTGCGCGCCTGTTCCCGTCGCTCGTTCCTTTCGCGTTCCCGTCGCGGAACGGCGAACCCGCGAAAACTCGCTGCTCCGCACAGCCTTCGCACACACGCCGGCGACGCACTGGGCGAATTCGAGTCGGCTGTGACTGGAAGAGCAGGAAGCCCCTTGAGGCAGGCCAAGAACCCGTAGCAGCGCGTCCGGCGCGGCTGCTGCGGACCAGCGGGCAGTGCGCCAACGACGAAGGTGCTCTCGGCGAGCCGACGAGCATCGAGGTGCTCACGAGTGCCGACAACGTCACGTTCACCTCACGCGGCAGCGTGCTCGCGGCCGACGCCTTCAACGACCAGGGACAGCGCTGACGCTACGAGATCGACGCGACCGGCACGCTCGCCCGCTATGTGAAGGTCCGCTTCCGCTCGGGCGGCGAGTGGCTCTTCACCGGCGAGATCCATCTGTGACTCAGGTCTGGGGAGACCTCATTTAGCTCGTCGGCTTGGCCGGGCGTGGCGCCGGACGGGCGGCGGGAGCCGCTCGCGACGCGGCCGCGCTCGTCGGTGACGCCGCGGGGCGCGGCACGGGTGTCGCACCAGGTGTCGGCGGGGTGGCGGCCTGCGGGCGCGGTGCCGCGCTCGGCGTCGGGCGTTGCGCGGACGCGGCGGGCGGACGCGATGCCGGAGCCGCCGCGGCGGACGCCGGAGGCGTGGGTCCGGATGCTTGCTGGCGCAGCGGATTCATGACCATGAACATCGAGCGTCCCTCGAGGAGCGGGTTGCGCTCGATGACGCCGTGGTCCTTCAGCTTGTCGGCGATCTGGAGAAGGAGCACGCGACCACGGTCGGGGTGCGCGAGCTCGCGGCCACGGAAGCGCACGGTGATCTTGAGCTTGTCGCCTTCGTCGAGGAACCTCGCCGCCGACCGGATCTTCGTGTCGATGTCGTGGTCGTCGATCTTCGGCGACACGCGCACCTCTTTCCACGTGACCGACTTCTGGCGCTTCTTCGCTTCCTTCGCTTCCTGCTGCTTCTCGAAGCGGTACTTCCCGAAGTCGAGGACCTTCGCGACGGGCGGGACCGCGTTCGGCGCGATCTCGACGAGGTCGTAGCCCAGGTCCTGCGCGTGCGCGAGCGCACGCTGCGTCGGAAGGACGCCGAGCTGTTCGCCGTTGGGGCCGATGAGGCGCACGGCCGGGACGCGGATCTGTTCGTTGACCCGCAGTTCAGGCGCGGCTATCGGGCTGACTCCGCGATCAGGAGAGGGACGCCTCTGGCGTTGGAAGCTTCAACTCGGAGAAGGATATCACCGCGCCAGCAACCCTCGAAGGCGCTCCTTCACGCCCGTCCAGTCCGCTCGGGTAATCCCGTACACCACGCTCGTCCGGATGCGGCCGTCGAACGAGAGACGGTCGTCCCGCAGCTCGCCTTCCTCCACCGCTCCGAGGCGTTCGATCGCGCGCTGTGAACGCTCGTTGAGCTTGTCGGTCTGCAGCCAGACGCGTTGCGCCCCGAGCTCGTCGAAGAGGTGGCGCAGCTGGAGGTACTTCGCCTCCGTGTTCGCGACGGTCCGCCGCGCCTCCCGCCCGAGGAAGGTCCAGCCGATCTCCGCGGTGTGATTGCCGCGGTCGACGTGGAGGAACCGGGTGGTGCCGATGGCCGCGCCGTCGCTCGTCCGCCGCGTGAGGAAGGCGACCTGGTTCCCGAGCGTCTGCTCCTCCATGGCGGCGCCGATGAAGCGCTGCATGTCCGCCAGGTTCCGCGGCATCGCGACGAGCATGAGCCGCCAGATGTCCTCGTCCTGGGCCACCCGGAGGAGCTCCGGCGCATGCTCGCGGTGGAGCGGCTCGAGGCGCACGTGCGCCCCGGCGAGGGTCACCGGCCGCGGGTCGAACGCCGGCGGCTGCCGCCCGACGACATACGCCATGGCGACGTCGTCGGCGTAGTGGCCGCGGTCGGTCATGACGGCGTCGCGCTCGATCCCCTCGACCTGGAAGCCGGTGGCCTTGTACGAGGCGATGGCGCGGTCGTTGTACGCGAGGACGTGCAGGCTCACGCGGTGCGCGCGCTTGTCCTGGACGAGGTGCGTCAGGAGAAGCCCGAGCGCCTCACGGCCAAGACCCTTGCTCCAGAGCGCCGGCTCCCCGATGCCGATCCCGACCTCGGCGCTCTTCGCCTTCGGCTGCCAGTCGCGGTAATTCGCCTGACCGATGGCGCGGCCCTCGTACTCGATCGCGAACAGCATGCCGTCGCGCTGCGCGAAGCGGTCCATCCACTCTCGCGCCGCGGCATCGTCCTTCCAGCGTCCGGGACGCCGGCCCCACTGGAACCACGCGAAGTCGGCGTCGTTGGCCCACGAGATGAGAGCCGGCGCGTCGTCGTATGTCATCGGCCGGAGGACGACGCGCGCTCCGCGCAGGACCGGTCCGCTCACGTGGGCTCGCGGTGCGCCGCGAAATCGGGCGGCAGGGCCTTCGTGTCGCGCTCTCGCATGATCCGCTCGAGGAAGGCGTCGACCGTGACGCCGCGCTCCTCCTCGCGCGATCCGCGGCGCCGCACCGACACCGTCCCGACCGCGGCCTCCTTCTCGCCGACGACGAGCATGTAGCTCGCCTTCCGCTCCTGCGCCTCCTTGATGCGGCTGCGCATGTCCGTGACCTGATCGTCGAGGTGCACGCGGAAGCCCTTCGCACGGAGCCGCTCGGCGACATGCTTCGCGTAGCGGAGCGCCGTCTCGCGGACCGGGATCATCGCGACCTGCTCCCAGGCGAGCCACAGCGGGAAGTTGCCGGCGTAGTGCTCGATGAGCCCGCCGACGAACCGCTCCAGGCTGCCGAAGAGGACGCGGTGGATCATCACCGCGCGCTCCCGCTGCCCCTGGGCGTTCACGAACGTGACGTCGAACCGCTCTGGCAGGTTGAGGTCGATCTGGATCGTCGGCCCCTGCCACTCGCGGCCGATCGCGTCGAGCACCTTGATGTCGATCTTCGGCGCGTAGAAGACGCCGCCGCCCTCGTCGATCGCGTACGGCACCTCGCGCACGGCGAGCGCGTCCGCGAGCGCCTTCTCCGCCTTGTCCCAGAGCTCGTCGCTCCCGAGGCGGTTCGCCGGCCGCGTGGAGAGATAGATCTTCGGATCCGAGTAGCCGAAGACGCGGAGGAACTCCATCGCGAGGTCGAAGACCTTCCCGATCTCGTCCTGCGCCTGGTCCCACGAGCAGAAGATGTGCGAGTCGTCCTGCGTGAACCCGCGGACGCGCAGCATCCCGTGGAGCGTGCCGCCGCGCTCGTACCGGTAGACCGTGCCGAGCTCGCCGATGCGCATCGGGAGCTCGCGGTACGAATGGACCTTCGACTGGAACACCTTGATGTGGCCCGGGCAGTTCATCGGCTTGATCCAGAACGACTGCCGGGGGGCTTCGCCGCCCGAGGACCCCCCACGTCCGTCGTCGAGCAGGAGCGGGCCGTACATGTTGTCGCCGTACTTCTCGAGATGGCCCGAGCGCTGGTAGATCTTCTCGCTCGCGATGTGCGGCGTGTAGACGAGCGTGTAGCCGCGCTCGTGGTGCACCTTCCGCCACCACGTCTCGAGCTCTTCGCGCACGATCGACAGGTTCGGGAGCCACAGCACCAGGCCCGAGCCCAGCTCCTCGTCAATCCGGAACAGCTCGAGGTCCTTGCCGAGGGTGCGGTGATCGCGCAGCTCGATCTGCCGCAGCTTCTCGAGATAGGCGTCGAGCTCCTGCTGCGTCGGCCAGACCGTGCCGTAGATGCGCTGGAGCTGCGGGTTCTTCTCGTCGCCACGCCAGTAGGCGCCGGCGATCGAGAGCAGCTTGAACGCCGTGATCTCGCCGGTTCGCGCGACGTGCGGTCCGCGGCACAGGTCGACGAACCCGTCGTGCTGGTACACGGAGACCTTGCCGTTCTCGACCTTGTCGTCGCTGTCGTCGTCCGCGCCCTGCCGCGCGAGCTTCTCGATCTGATCGACCTTGTACGTCTGCTTGCGCGCGCGGAAGAAGTCGAGCGCCTCGGACACGCTCATGTCGCGGTGCTCGAACGGCACGTTGGCCTTCGCGACCTCGCGCATCCTGCCCTCGATCCGCTCGAGATCCTCGGGGGTGAGCGGGCGCGGCAGCTCGAAGTCGTAGTAGAAGCCGTCGGCGATGGGCGGGCCGAAGCCGAATTTCGCCTCCGGCATGAGCTCCAGGACCGCGCCGGCCATGACGTGCGCCGTCGAGTGGCGCAGCGCGTAGAGCCGCTCGTCGCCGTGGTCCGCTCTTCGTTCCGTCTTCGCCATGGCAGCTCCCCCTTATGGACAAAGAAAAAGCGCCTCCGTCCTCGCGATCGGGACGAGAGGCGCTGCTCCCGCGGTTCCACCCGAGTTCCCTTCCGGGCTCTCGTTCGAGCTGTACGGGGCTCACCCACTCCGCTCGGCGGTGGTCTCCCGCGGGCTCGCTGCGCCGGGCTCACACCGTCCCCGGCTCGCTTTGTCGCGCTCCCCGCGATCGCTGTCCGCGTCGTCGCGTCACATCAGCATACGCGCTCACGTCGCGCGCGGCCGCGCCGCACGCCAGCGGACCTACAGCGGCATGACGCCGCCGAGGCTAGGCGATGGAGCGAGCGAGCGCGTCCCAGACGCGCTCCTGCACCGCGGGCGTCGCGGCCCAGTGCTCCTCGACGCGACGGCTGATGACCGTCATCTGGTGCGCGTAGAGGAGCGACGCGGCCTGCAGCATGTCGAGCGCTTCCTGGCGCGCCTTGTGGTCGCGCCATTCGAGGACGCCGAGACGGGTCTTCGCGATGCGCTGATGGATGCGGTCGAGGATCACGTACTGCCCGCCGCCGGGCCACAGCTGCTTGCCGATGTCGACGCCGTGGATGAAGGTCACGCCGACGAGGTCGGCCTTGCGGAAGTCGTTGCCGGTGAACGCGTTCACCGTGCGATCGGGATCGAGGTGCTCCGCGTTCGCGCCCCACGGCCGGCCGTAGAAACGCACGTTGACGAGGCGACCCGCGAACCGGCAGTCCACGAACTCGGCGGTGAACGATTCCCACGCGTCGATGCGCGCGCCGTCGAAGCTGCAGCGCTCGAAGCGCGCCTGCCCGGGACGGACGCCCGTGAGGTCGGCGCCGTCGAACGAGCAGTCACGGAAGATCGACTGACGGCGGCTGGAGAACAGCGGCTGGTAGCGGCGGTCGAGCGTCTGGCCCGAGAAGTCGCAATGCTCGAAGGTGCAGCCCTCGGGGGCGAGCTGATCGAACGTGACGTGGCGGAAGTCCGCGTCGCGGACGGTGACACGACTGAGCATCAGGACGCCCTGCATCGAAGAGCGCTCCCCCCGGCGGTCTAGTTCTCGTCGGCTGCCGCGTGGATCGGGACGACGTTCGAGGCCGCGACATCGTCCATGCGCGAACGGCCTTCGAAGAGGACGCCCTTCTCGATGACGAGCGAGGGCGTCGTGATGTCGCCGTGGACCTTCGCCGGCCGGCGGAGCTCGACGGCTTGCGTGGCCTTGATGTTCCCGACGATCTCGCCCTCGACGACGATCGTGCCGCAGCTGATCTCGGCCTGGATCTTCGCGCCCTCGCCGACCTGGAGCAGGTCGTTGGTGGAGATCTCGCCGGTGAAGGTGCCGTCGATGCGGACCTTGCCCTCGAAGGCGAGCTTGCCCTCGAACTCCGAGCCCTTGCCGAGCAGGGCGTTCAGGTCTCCGCCGGCGCTCGCCGAGGAGTCCCGCGTGTCTCGCTGCTGCATTGCCTTCCCCTCCGAGGGTTCCTCAGCGCGCCCAGGCGCAGGCGGTTCGGCGGGACGCCACACCGGCGTCATCGACGAGCTCCCCTTGTCGGGACGCGGCTTGTCGCTTGGTCGCTTGAACGTAAGTCGGGACAGTACTTCGTCAACGTTGAAACTGCCAGAACGTTCGCGTGGCAGCTCGTCCGACGAGCGCCAAGCCGCGAACGCGGAGCCGACGAGGGCGCCGAGACCCGCCGCCCCGAAGATCACCGGACGGCCCCCGGGCACCATCTCGGCGGCGGGAATGGCGAGGAAGAGCCCCGCCAGGAAGCCCAGGGACGCCCCGAAGACGAACCCAACCGCGACCACCGTACCCAGCCGCATCCCCATCCGACGCGGATTCTCCGTCGCTCCGAGTCTCCCAGGCAAGCGCGGAGCGGTGTGTCCCCCTCTGAGAGCCGAAAGGGCCGAACGACCCTAGTCGGGCCCCGCCGCAGGACGCCACTGTGACCGGCAGCGGATGCGGGGACTGATCGCGCTCGTCGCGGCCGGAGCGACCGTCGTGGGCTGCGGCGGGGCCACTGCAGAGCTGCCGGCGGCATCGCCACGGCCGTCGTCAGCGATCTCCGCCAGCTCCGTCGCGCCGGCGGCCCTGGTGACGCCCGCGCCGTTCGTGCAGCGGATCCTCGAGGTCGCACCGCCGAGCCAGCAACCAGCCACGCGCCTATCGGGCGGCGCCGCGACGCTCCCACCCGTCCCGAGCGACGTGCCGTTCGAGGGTCGTCTCCTGATCGCCGACGTCGGGAACAAGCGCATCGTCGAGATCGCGCCCGGCGGCGAGATGACGTGGTCGTTCCCCGCCCCGGGTGACGCGGCCGCCGCGGCGCTGGGCCCGTGGGACGACGCGCACTACGCGCCCAACGGCACGACGGTCGTCGCGAACTCGGCCGCAACGAGCACGGTGATCGCGATCGACATGTCGCGGCGCGCGATCCGCTGGCAGGCGGGAACGCCGGGCAAGCCCGGACGAGGGACGACCTCGTTCAGCTCACCCGACGACATCGTCACCGCGCTCGACGGCACGTCCTACTTCGCCGACATCCTGAACTGCCGGATCGTGCAGCTCGCCGCGGACGGCACCTTCCTCCACGCGATCGGCGACGGGAAGTGCGTGCACGACCCGCCCCGGTCGTTCGCATCGCCGAACGGCGCGTACCCGACCGCGGACGGCGATCTCGTCGTCACCGAGATCACCGGATCGTGGATCAGCCGCATCGGCCCGGGCGGCACCGTGCGCTGGACGGTGAAGTCGCCGCTCACCTATCCATCCGACGCGATGGCCTATCCCGATGGCAGCGTGCTCGTCTCCGACTACGTGTCGCCGGGTCAAGTGGTGCGCCTCGCGCCGGACGGCACCGTGCTCTGGCGCTACGGCCCCGGAAAGCAGCTGCACAATCCATCGAGCGCGGTGCCCCTCGCGTCGAATCGCGTCGCGATCAGCGACGACTTCGCCGGCCGCGTGCTCATCGTCGATCCGACGACGAACGAGATCGTTCGCGAGTACACGACCGTCGGGGGCATCCGGATGCGCGTGACGGACTGCGTGAGCTTCCGTCCGGACTAGGGGGATCGCCTCAAGCAAGCAAGCAGGCGCACGCCGGAGCGTTCGCTCGTCAGTGGGCTCTCGGTGGCTCGAACACCGGACCTCAGCGATGTCAACGCTGCGCTCTAACCAGCTGAGCTAAGAGCCCTCGACATCCAAGGATACCCGTTCCCGCGGACGCAAGCCGCGGACGATCACGTTACCGCGCCCCACACGCCCGGAGGTCACGATGCGACGCATGAGACCGCGCGCCCTGACGCCCGACGAGGCGGCGGATCTCGCCGCCGGGCTCGACGAGGATGAGCTCGACACGCGCATCGAGACGATCTGCCTCGGGCCCGTCATCGATGACACCGCGACGCTGTCGGAGGCCGCGTTCGAGCTGCACTCGTTCGCGCTGTGGCTCGCCGATCTCGAGCGCGACGGATGGCAGATGGTCGAGGACGCCCTGGGCGACGCGCACCTGCGTGTGATCAACGCGGACGCCGGCAAGCGCGTCTATCCCGAGGACACCTAGCGCGTACGGGCCTCGCGGCCCGCGAACATGCGCAGGCCGTCGATCGGCGCGTCCTTCGCGAAGCACATCACCTGGAACGCGCCGAAGCCGGTCGGCTCGAGGAGCGTGTCGATGGCGGAGCGCCGTCCAAAGTCGCGGAGCTGCTCCACCGGCGTCGTCGGCCGCGACGCGACGTCGCGGATCCCGAGCGCGAGCAGCGCCTCGCGCTGCGAGGTGCGCCCGGCGAAGGTGAAGCCCGCGCCCTCGGCCGCGCGGCGGATGGCCGTGAAGTTCACGCTCGCGGTGAGGTCGTGCGCGCCGGGCTCCGCGTACGGATCGGCGACGAGGCGGTGCCGCGAGAATCCGCGCACCGTTCCGGTGCCAAGGCGCGTGAGGAGCTCGGCCTCGTCCCCGCCGTAGTCGATGAAGACGACGTAGCCGCGGGTCAGCGCGGCGGCGAGACCCGCGACCCAGCCTTCGGCCTCGGGGCTGACCTCCCAGCGGCCGCCCACCGGCAGCTGCTCGGGGACGCGATACCGCAGGTCCGCGTTCGTCGGCGCGCGCAGCGTCTCGGCGAGACGCCCGTCCTGCTCGTCCACGAAGACCTCGCGGATGCCGTCCTCCGTCCGCGCGAGGACGTGGACCGGGAACGCGTCGAGGATCTCGTTCGCGTAGACGACGCCCTGGAGCGGAGCGAGCGCGTGCGGGTCCGAGGCCCAGCGCAGGTCGCGCCCCTCGAGGGCCGACGACTGCTCGGCGCGCAGGCGTCGCGAGACCTCGACGATCGCCGGGCGCACGCCGCGCGCGGCGTCGGAGCGTTCCCGCTCGAGCGAGACGAGCACGTCGCGCAGGAGCGTCCCCCGCCCCGCGCCCGCCTCGACGAGGTCCCACGACGCGGGCCTTCCGAGGAGCGTCCAGCAGTCCGCGAACGCGCGCGCGAGCGAGCGCCCGAAGTGCGCGCCGAGATCGGGTGCGGTGAGGTAGTCGCCTTCGAAGCCGAGCGCGACGCGCGTCGCGTAGTAGCCCTCCTCGGGGTCGTACAACGCCGCGTCCATGTAATCGGCGAAGGTCATCGGGCCGCGTGCGCGTATGCGCGCGACGAGGCGATCGCGAAGGGTCACGCGCTCCAGCGCGGTGGTGCGGGCGGACGGACCTCCGGCGGACGGACGCCACTCCGGTGCGTCTCCTCTTCGCCGACCGGGATGTGCTCGGACGGCTTCCAGGTGCGCGCCACCGCGAGCTCCTCCTTCGCGAGGACGGTGCGGCCGAAGCGCTGGTACGAGGAGAGCTCGAAGTTCGGCGTCTCGCCGAGCGCGCCGTGCGGGCACACCTCGACGCAGTCGCCGCAGTAGATGCAGCGCACCACGTCGAGCTCGTAGGTCTGCAGATCGCGCTCGCGCATCATGAGCGCACCGGTCGGGCAGGTCTCCGCGCACGCGCCGCACGAGACGCAGTCGGTGTACTGCAGCGAGACGTTCCACGGCGTCGTCACGATCGAGTCGTATCCGCCGCCCATGAGCCCGTAGCAGTTCGCGCCGATGACGTCGCGGCAGATGCGCACGCACTGCGTGCAGTTGATGCACTTGTTGAGGTCGCGGAGGATGAAGTCGTGGCTGAAGTCGTACTCGTAGTCGTGGTAATCGACCGGCTCGGCGCGGTGGAAGCGGTTGTCGGTGAGCCCGTGCTCGAGCGACAGGCGCTGCAGATGGCAGCGCCCGACGTCGGGGCACACGCACTGCAGGCAGCGGGCGGCCTCCTTCTCGGCGCCGGCCTTGTCGAACCCGAGCTCGATGAGCTCGAAGGAGCGGACGCGCTCCTCGAACGGTAGGAACGGCATGCGCACCTGCGGCTCCTCGGGCTTGTAGGGGACGATGTCGATGAGCTCGGGGACGCGCTCCTCTTCCGCGATCTCCGCGGCGACCCGCGCCATGTCCTCGCCCGCGAGGTAGCGGTCGATGGCCTTCGCCGCGAGCTTGCCCTGCGCGACGCACTCGATGACCGTGCGCGTCCCCATCTGCACGTCGCCGCCGGCGAACACGCCGGGACGGTCGGTCATCAGCGCGCCGTTCGTCACGATCGTCTCGCGGCGCGACTTGCGGATGGTCGCGTCCTTGTCGATCCAGTCGAGCACCGGCACCTGGCCGATGGCCGGGATGACGACGTCGCAGTCGATGGTGAAGCTGGAGCCCTCGATCGGGACCGGCCTGCGGCGGCCGGACGCGTCGGGCTCGCCCAGGGCCATGCGCTGGAACTCGACGCCCGCGGCGCGGCCGTTCTTCTCGATGATCCGCACCGGCGCGGCGAAGAACTCGAGGCGGATGCCCTCGTGCTCGGCGTCGTCGACCTCGCTGTAGTGCGCGCCCATCTCCTTGCGGGAGCGCCGGTACACGACCGTCACCTCGGCGCCGAGGCGCCGCGACGTGCGCGCGCAGTCGAAGGTGGTGAAGCCGCCGCCCATGACGACGACGCGCGACCCGCGGCCGACGGGCACCGGGTCGCCGCGCGCGTTCTGGTTCAGGTAGGTGATCGCCTCGATGACGCCGGGCAGATCCTCACCGGGGATGCGGAGCTCGTTGCTCGACCACGCGCCGATGCCGACGAACACGGCGTCGTAGCCCTGCGCCAGCAGATCGTCGATGGTGAAGTCGCGGCCCAGCTTCATGCCGCCCCTGAACTCGGTGTCGCGCAGCTGCCAGACGGAGTTCAGCTCCTTGTCGAGCTTGACCTTCGGGAGCCGGTACTCGGGGATGCCGTAGCGGAGCATGCCGCCCTGCTTCGGCATCATGTCGAACACCGTCACCGCGTGACCCTTGAGCGCCGTGTAGTACGCGGCGGTGAGGCCCGCGGGTCCCGCGCCGATCACCGCGACGCGCTTCCCGGTCGCGGGCGCCTGCGGGAACGGCGTCGGCGCCTGGTCCATCTCCATGACCATCTCGCCGGTGTAGCCGTGGCATTGGCAGATCGCGATCTCTTCCTCGACGAGGCCGCGGCGGCAGACCTCCTGGCACGGGCGCGGGCACACGAGGCCGAGCGCGTACGGGAACGGCAGCACTTCCTTCACGAGCCGCGCGGCCTCGACGTGCTGCCCCTTCGCCATGAGCTCGAGGTACCCGGGGATGTCGATGTGCGTGGGGCATCCGACCTGGCACGGCGGCATGCAGTAGGCGTTGTGGTCGCTGAGGATGTACTCGAGGTTCTGCCGGCGGAGCTTGAAGAGCTCGTCGCTGACCGCGGTCACCCTCATGCCGGGCTCGACCGCGAGGTGGCACGACGGCAGGGGCCGGTCGTAGCCCTCGACGTTCACCAGGCACATGCGGCAGGCGGCGGCCGGCGCGAGCTTCTCGTCGTCGCACAGCGTCGGGATGTTGAAGCCGGCGCGCTGCGCCGCGCGGAGGATCGCCTCGCCCGGGACCGCGGTGACCTCGGTGCCGTCGATGGTGATCGTGCACGTCGGCTGGCCGGACGGGATCTCACCGTGATGGCTCACCGTGGGGATCTGCGCCTCGGCGGGCTGCGTGTACCGCTCGAGCAGACTCACGTCTGCTCTTCCTCGTTCAACATGCCTACGGCCCGAGACACGCTCAAGGCTGGTCGATTCGCTCGTCGCGGCAAAGCCGCTCCTCGCTCATTCACGGCTGGACCATCGTCTCATATCGGCGCGCGCGGACGGGCCTACAGGTGTTCGTCGGGCAGCGGCGCTCGACGATGTGCGCGCGGTACTCGTCCGCGAACTCGGTCATCGTCGTCCGCAGGATCGATGGGGCCGTGATCCCGAAGCCGCAGAGCGAGAACTTCTCCATGTGATCGCCGAGCTCGCCGAGCCACTCGACGTCGCTCTCGCGGCCGAGCTGGCTCTGCACGCTCTCGAGGATCCCGGTGACGCGCGCGGTGCCGACGCGGCACGGCACGCAGATGCCGCAGTTCTCCTTCGCGAGATAGGACCAGAGCTTCGCGGCCTCCGCGACGACGCACGTTCCGGCCGCGATCGCGCGGATCTGCGCGGAACCCATGTGCGTTCCCGCGGCCTCGAGCGCGTCGAAGTCGAGCCTCGTGTCGGCGCGCGCGGCCGCGAGGATGCCGCCGGTAGGCCCGCCGACGTGGATCGCCTTCAGCGTGCCCTGGACGCCGCCGGCCTGCTCGAGGATCGCGGCGAGCGTCGTGCCGAGCGGGACCTCGTACACGCCCGGCGAGCGCACCGCGCCCGTCACCGATACGAGCTTCGTCTCCGCGCGCGCGCCGCCGTCGACGATCTGTGGCAGCCACGCGAGCGTCTCGGCGCTCGACACGAGCGTGGGCCGCTGCCGCACCCCGGAGTCGGCGGGGTACGGCGGACGCTGGCGCGCCATCGCGCGCTTCGATTCGAGCACGTTCATGAGCGCGCTCTCCTCCCCGCCCATGAATCCGCCCGGCCCGAGCGCGACGCTGACCGCGAGATCCGCGAGCGCTTCGGGTCGTGCGGCGATATCCCGCTCCATCGCGCCGCGTTCGGCATCGGCCTCCGGGTGCATGTACACGATGGCCTCGCGCGCGCCGACGGCGTGCGCGGCGATCGTCACGCCCTGGAGGACGTTGCCGATGTTGCGGGCGACGAGCGTCCGCGAGAGCGGGCTTGCGGGGTCGGCGTCGTACGCGTTCGCGATGACGAGCGGCGCGCGCCCAGTGCGCAGCGCCGCGGCGCGGACCGCGCGCAGCTTCTCCGCGAGCGGATAGCCCGCGCCGCCGCGCCCACGGAGACCGCTCCGCTCGACCGCCGCGATGAGATCGTCGGGCGACATCGTACGCGCCCTGCCGACCGCGCCGGGCGCGCGACCCTCGAGGACGCTCGCGGCGACGCTAGCCGGCATACGCGGGCTCGAGCACGTGATGGATCTCGTCCTCGTGGAGGGAGTCGTGCGCCGGCGGCGGCGAGACGGGCGGCCACGCGCCTGCGACGCCCAGGTTCCCGGTGAACCGGCGACCGCCACGCGGGATCGCGGTCCCCTTGCCCTCGGGCGCGCCGCGGAAGTTCGCGAGCAGCGACGCGGCGGTGTAGACGTCGGTCATCGTCTTGCCGAGCTCCTCCGCGACGCGCGACGCCGCGGTCCAGGGGAGGTAGCCGTAGGCCTCGTGCGTGCGGTAGAGCACCCGCGTCAGGCGGTCGAGGCCGTCGCGCTCCTCGCGCAGGATGCGGTCGACCGGCGCGAGGTCGAGCTCGCGCTCCTCCTCGGCGGGCACGGTCACGACGGCGGTCGACATCGGCCGCCGGTCGCCGTAGGGCGCGGTCTGCACCATGCGGATGCGGTAGTAGGCCGCGCGCGGCGCGAGGAGCGGCCGCTTGCGGAAGCCGTTGCGGAAGGTGTACGAGATCGAGATCGCGCGCGGCGGGCACGCCTTCTCGCACATCAGGCAGGACTCGCACTTGAAGATGCTCGTCTCCGGCTCGAGCAGCAGCGCGATGAGCCCGCGCGAGCGCTCCGGCAGCTCGCGCTTCTCGTAGGGGTATTGGCGCGTGACGGGCCGCGGGCGGACCAAGTGCTGCAGCGTGCGGATGAGGCCGTCGGCGATGCCCAGCATCACCGGCATGCCTTTCGTCGCTCGCTCATCGATCCACCTCGCCGAGCACGATGTCGATGGAGCCGAGGATCGCGACGACGTCGGCGACGAGCCGCCCGCTCAGGAGCCACGGGAGGATCTGCAGGTTGTGGAAGGACGCCCCCCGCATCTTCGCGCGGAAGGGATTGGGGCCGCGGCCGTCGCTGATCATGTAGATCCCGACCTCGCCCTTGCTCGACTCGACGGTGTAGTAGGCCTCGCCCTTCGGGCACTTCCACACGTGGCCGAGTCGCGCGCGGACCGCGCCGCCGGGGAGGTTCGCGATGCACTCGCGCAGGATCGCGATGGAGTTGCGCATCTCCTGCACGCGCACCTTGTAGCGCGCGAACGCGTCGCATCCGTCGTACACGGCGGCCTTCACGCTCTTCAGCTCCGGGTAGATCGAGTACGGACGGTCGAGACGCAGGTCCCATGGGATGCCCGAGCCGCGCAGCATCGGACCGGAGAGGCCGTACGCCTTCGCGACCTCGGCGGGGATCGTGCCGATGCCCACGGTGCGCTCGAGGAAGATCTCGTTCCCCTCGAGGATGCGGACGAAGTCGTCCTCGATGTGCTTCTCGAACCGGTCGAGGAAGCGCTCCAGCTTGGCGACCCACCCCGGCGGAAGGTCGTAGAGCACCCCACCCGGCCGGTAGTAGTTGAAGTTCATGCGTGACCCGCAGAGCTCCTCGAACATGTCGAGGATCTCTTCGCGGTCGCGGAAGCACCACAGAATCGGCGTCGTGGCGCCGAGGTCGAGCGCGTACGCGCCGAGCCACACGAGGTGCGACGCGCACCGGCTCATCTCGTCGGCGATCACGCGGATGTATTCGGCGCGCCGCGGGACGTCGATGCCCGCGATCGCCTCCATCGCGCCCGCATAGGCGTGCTCGTTCAGCATGTTCGAGACGTAGTCGGACTGGTCGGCGTAGCGCACGCCCTGGTGGTAGGTGCGCCATTCGAAGATCTTCTCGAGGCCGCGGTGCAGGTATCCCATCACCGGGATGCACTCGATCACCTTTTCGCCGGAGAGCTTCAGCACCAGACGCAGCACGCCGTGGGTGGACGGGTGCTGCGGACCCATGTTGAGGATGAGCTCCTCGGTCTCGAGCCCTTCGTCGTCGACGACGGGGAGCTCGACGCGTGCGCCTTCCTCGATCTGCCGGACCTCGGCGTCGGTGCTCAGGACGTTACCCGCCCCTCGTGATCTTCTCGCGGAGACGCAGCAGACCTTCGAGGAGCGCCTCGGGGCGCGGCGGGCAACCCGGGACGTAGACGTCGACGGGCACGACGGTGTCGACGCCCTGCAGCGTCGAGTAGCTGTCCCAGAACTCGCCCCCGCTCGACGCGCAGTTGCCCATCGCGATGACCCACTTCGGCTCCGGCATCTGCTCGTAGAGGCGACGGAGGCGCGGCGCCATCTTGTGGGTGACCGTGCCCGCGACGATCATCACGTCGGCCTGCCGCGGGCTGGAGCGGAACACTTCCATGCCGAAGCGCGCCATGTCGTGCGTCGAGGCGCCGGTGGCCATCATCTCGATGGCGCAGCAGGCGAGGCCGTAACCGAGCGGCCACGGGCTCCGCGAGCGCGCCCAGTTCACGAGATTCGCGACGGTGGTGAACACGACGTTGTCGTCGTTTGCAAGGAAGGCCCGCCGGGCGGGCAGGTCCTCGCCACCGAGGCCTGTCTGTGTGGTGGTGGGCCGCCGCTGGATGACGTCCTCTTCGAAGTCGATCGGGACGCCTTTGACGGTCTCCGCGGGGCGCTCTTCGATCGCCATCGGGGTCAAGTCTAGGGTCTTCTAACGACTTTGCACGGCGTCACGTAACAGCGCGACGAGGCCATCGTGGATCCGTGGACCGCTCGCGACGATGTGCGGGTCGCCCGGCCGCTCCTGCGCGAGCTCGGTGACGCGCCCACCCGCTTCACGCACGAGCAACGCGCCGGCCTTCCAATCCCACGGCTTGTCGACCGATTCGAAGTAGGCATCCACACGCGCCGCCGCGCACCACGCGAGATCGAGCTGCGCCGACCCGTTCCTTCGGATATCCCGCACGCGCGGCAGGATGTTCGACAGCACCTGGCCCTGCCGCTCGCGCGCGGACGCCACGTACGCGAACCCCGTCGCCACGAGCGCCGACCCCACGTCCTCCGGCGCGGACACGCTGAGGCGCGCCGTCCCGAGCCATGCGCCCGCGCCGCGCGCCGCCGTGAAGAGCTCGTCGCGCGACGGATCGAAGACCACGGCGGCGAGCAGCCCGTCGGCGTCCTCGCACGCGATCGCCACGGCGAAGTGCGGGATGCCATAGAGGTAGTTGACCGTGCCGTCGAGCGGATCCACGTACCAGCGCCGCGCGGCGCCCGCGCCGACGTCGGTCCCCTCCTCCGCGACGATGGCGTCGTCCGGGAACGCGGCCACGAGCACCCGCACGACCTCGGCCTCCGACGCGCGGTCGGCGTCGAGGACCACGTCGGTCGCGCTCGTCTTGGTGGCGAGGCCCGCTCCGCGCGCGCCCCAGCGCGCGCGGAGCGCGGCGCCACCTGTGCGCGCCGCGTCGATCGCGACGCGGACCTCCTTCTCGCCGGCTATCGGGTGCTGATCCGGCCTTCGACCTTCGGGTCGAGCGGCGAGTGCGCGGTCATGTACGCGGCCACGGCGTCGACCTCGACATCCCCGTAGATCACGTTCGTGCCCTTTCCGAACCAGGTGTGGCCGTCGCCGCCGAGGAGCAGGTAGTCGATCGTCGCCACGTGGTACACGCGCTTGGGGTCGAGCGCCTCGCCCGCGATCGTCGCCTCGAGCACGCGCTGCCCCGCGGGATTCGTGAAGCGGTAGACCCACCTCCCGCCGCCGATCTGCAGCCGCCCGGCCCGCCCGGACGCATCTTCGAGTACTTCCTTGAGCTGATCGCCGGTGAGGTCGACGCTCACGATGGTGTTGCCGAACGGCAGCACCTCGTAGAGCTGTCCGTACGTGACCGGACCGGCCTTGAGCGGCGCGCGGACGCCCGCGGCGTTGTAGAAGGCGACGTCCGTCTTCCACCCCTGCTGCCGACCGTACTCGACGAACGCGTCGGCGATCATGTTGCCGAGGCCGCTCTCGTCGCGCGGGTTGTCGAGGTCCGATCTGATCGTGCCGACGATCCGCGACGTGTACTTCTCCGCCTCGGTGCGACGCGCCTCCACGAGGGCGGCGATCTCCGGATCCGGCCGCAGCGAGCTCGACGCGGCGATCGCGACGAGCTCCCCCGCCCGGACCGCGTCCTTCATCCTGTGCGTGGCCGGGTCGACCACGACCTCGAGACGGCCGAGGTACTGGGTGTAGGCGCCGGCGTCGACGATGGTGGTCTTGCCCTCGACGCGCGCGGTCTGGACGGGCGCGTGGTCGTGCGCGGCGACGATGACGTCGATGCCCGGCAGGTCGCGCGCGAGCTTCGCCGCGTCCGCCGATCCGATGTGGGCGACGACCACCACGATGTCCGACCGCGCCCGCACCTCGGCCAGGTACTTCTGCACCTGCGTGGCCGGCCCGAATCTCAGGCCCGCGACGCTCGTCGCCTTCACGATCGTGTTCGATTCCGGGTTGGTGATGCCGAGGATCCCGACCTTCGCGATGCCGAGGTCCTTGACGACGTAGGGCCTGAGATACGCCGGCAGCTTCCCCGTGGCCGCCTCGACGACGTTCGTGGCGAGGAACGGGAACGACGCTTCCTTCGCGCGCTGCGCCAGCACGTCCTGGCCCCAGTCGAAGTCGTGATTGCCCACGGCCATCGCGTCGTACTTCATGAGCGTCATGGCACGCGTGACCGCCTCGCCCTTGTTGGCGTTCGAGATGAAGGTCCCCTGCCACGCGTCGCCGCCGTCGAGGAGCAGCGTGCGCTCCGACGCCCGGCGGCGGAGCGCGTACACCTGCGACGCGAGCGACGCCATGCCGCCCTGCGAGAACGACGAGCCGCCGCTCTTCACGGTGTCGTAGTCGAGGTGGCCGTGGATGTCGCCGGTGTGGAGGAGCTGGATCCGGTCGGCCGCGAGGCCGGGGACGCTCGCGGCCGGCGAGTCGATCGGGACGCCGGCGGTGGTGCACGCGACACCGACCGCGAGAACGATGGCAGCGAACAGTCGACGCACCGCCACCGATGCTAGCGGCACGGCGTCGCTAGCCCCGCTCGGCGACCGGCTCGTGCGCCCGGTACTGCAGCTCGTAGAGACGGTGGTAGACGCCGCGCTGCGCGAGGAGATCGTGGTGCGTCCCCATCTCCACGACGCGGCCCTTGTGGAGCACGACGATGCGATCGACGTTCTGGATCGTCGACAGACGGTGGGCGATGATGATCGAGGTCCGGCCGACCATCAGCTTCGCGAGCGCGTCCTGGATGAGGTGCTCGGTCTCCGTGTCGACGGAGCTCGTGGCTTCGTCGAGGACGAGCAGGATCTCCGGGTTGAACGCGATCGCGCGCGCGAATGCCAGCAGCTGCTTCTGTCCGACCGAGAGCGTGGACCCGCGCTCGGTCACGACCGTGTCGTACCCCTCGGGCAGGCGCTCGATGAACCGGTCCGCGTTGACGAAGCGCGCGGCCGCGCGCACCTGCTCGTCGGTGATGCGCTCGTCGTTGAGGCGGATGTTCGACGCGATCGTCCCGGCGAAGATGAACGGGTCCTGCAGCACGACACCGATGTGGCGGCGCAGGTCGCTCTGCCGCAGCTCGCGGATGTCCACGCCGTCCAGCAGGATGCGGCCCTTCTGCACGTCGTAGAAGCGCGAGGCCAGGCTGATGATCGAGGTCTTGCCGGCGCCGGTGGCGCCGACGATCGCGACGCTCTCACCGGCGCCGATGGTGAAGCTCACGTCACGCAGGACCCAGTCGCCCTCGTTGTACGCGAACGAGACGTTCTCGAAGCGGACTTCGCCGCGCACGTGCGCGAGCTCCACCGGATGCGCGGGGTCGACGATGGTCGCCGGCGTGTCGAGCAGGCGGAACACGCGCTCGGACGACGCCATCGCCGCCTGCATGATGTTGTACTTCTCGGACAGGTCGAGGATCGGCTGGAAGAACTGGTTGAGCAGCTGCCAGAACGCGACCAGCGTGCCGAGCGTGAGCTCCCCGTTCAGGATCCAGATGGCGCCGACGATGAAGAGGAGCGCCGTCGTCGCGCTCCGCGTGAAGTTGATGGCGGGCTGGAACATGCTCGTCGCGCGCACCTGGCCCTGGTTCGCCGCGAGCAGGTCGCGGTTGAGCTCGTCGAACTGGTCGAACGTGCGCTTCTCGCGTGTGAAGAGCTGCACGATCGACATGCCGGAGAGCGTCTCGTTGAGGTACGCGTTCACGCGCGCGAGGCGGATGCGGATGGCCCGGAACGACTCGCGCATGATCCCGCGGAAGTACGCGGTGAGCGCGACGAGCACGGGCAGCACCAGGAAGGTCACGAGCGCGAGCCTGACGTCGAGGACGAGCATCGACGCGGAGATGAAGACGATCATCGCGAGGTCCCCGAAGATGGAGACGACGCCACGCGTGACGAGGTCCGTGAGCGCGTCGATGTCGTTGGTGATGCGGGTCATCAGGCGACCGACCGGGTTGCGGTCGAAGAACGCGAGCGGCAGGTACTGCAGGTGGCTGAACAGGCGCATCCGCAGGTCGTACATGGCCTTCTGCCCGACCCAGGTGGACAGGAGCAGCTGCCCGTAGCGGAGCGCGGCGCCCGCGGCGAGGACCACGAGGTAGAGCGCGCCGAGGCCCGTGAGGCGCGCGAGGGCGTCGTCGCGTCCCAAGACACGGTTCACCGCCGGGACGATGGCCTGGTCGATGATGTCCTTCGCGATGATCGGCGGAGCGATCTGCGCGAGCGATTGCAGGAGCAGGAGCGCGATCGCGAGCGCGACCCAGGCGCGGTACGGCCGTAGATAGCCGAGCAGGCGGCGCGTCAGGACGGCGTCGTACGCCTTGCCGAGGATCTCGTCCTCGTGGAAGAAGCCGCCGCCTCCGCCGTGGTGCGCCATCAGCTCTGACCGCCGGAGAGATCGTCGATGCGCGGGGCGCGCCGCTCGAACGTCGGCTCCGCCTCGGGCGCGCGGACGCGCTTCTCGTGCTCGGACTGCTCCTCGTCCACCTCGAGTTCTTCCTCGAGGAGCTGGCGCCGGTACATCGCGGCGTAGAGGCCGCCCCGCTCGAGCAGCGTGAGGTGCGTGCCCCGCTCGGCGATGCGCCCCTCGTCGAGGACGAGGATCTCGTCCGCGTCCTTCACGGTGGAGATGCGGTGCGCCACGACGATGCTGGTGCGCTCGCGCATGACGCCGCGCATCCGCTTGAGGATCTCGGCCTCGGTGTAGGTGTCGACCGCGGACAGCGCGTCGTCGAGGATGAGGATGCGCGGGTCCTTCGCCACGGCACGCGCGATCGCGGCGCGCTGCTTCTGGCCGCCGGAAAGGGTCACGCCGCGCTCGCCGATCATCGTGTCGTACGACGCCGGGAAGTCGGCGACGTCCTTCGCGAGCTGCGAGACCTCGCCGGCCCATTCGAGCTCCGCCGGCGTGAGCGCGCGATCGATCCCGAACGCGATGTTCTCGCGCAGCGGCACGGAGAAGAGGAACGTCTCCTGCGGGACGTAGCCCACCGCGCGGCGCAGCACGCCGAGCGGGTAGCGCTTCACGTCGACGCCGTCGAGGAGCACCTCACCCTGCTGCGCGTCGAAGAGGCGCGGGATGAGATTCACGAGCGTTGTTTTCCCGGCGCCGGTGGGTCCGACGATCGCGAGCGATCCGCCGGCGGGAACGCGGAACGAGATCTCGCGCAGCACGATCGTCTGTCCGTAGGCGAACGAGACGTTGCGGAACTCGACCGCGCCCGCGATCGGAGCGGTCACGGGATCGACCGGGTCGGCGATCGCGGCGTGCGCGTCGTAGAGCTCCTGCAGCCGGTGCAGCGACGCCCAGCCCTGCTGCACGAGATTCACGACCTCGCCGAGCGCGATCATCGGCCACGAGATGAGCTGCAGATACGCGACGAACTGGACGAGCTCACCCAGGCTCACCGTGCCGTCGATCGCGAACTGACCGCCGACGTACAGGGTCGCGAGGACCGCCGCCCCGAGGAGGAACTGCATCGCGGGCCAGGCGAGCCCGTTCACCTTCGCGAGGTCCACGGCCGCCTGGAGGTATCGCGCGTTGACCGCCGCGAATCCGCGGATCTCGGCGGGCTCCTGCGAGAACGCCTTCACCACGCGGATGCCGGAGAAGTTCTCCTGCGCCTTGGCGGAGAGGTCGCCGAACTGCGCCTGGAGCGCGCCGAAGCGCCTGTTCACGCGATGCCCGATCGCCCAGAACGTGTACGAGGAGACCGGCGTGACGACGAGCGCGACCACCGCGAGCTTCGCGTTCGCGCTGAACATCGACACGAACGTGAAGAGCAGCGTGAGCAGCGTGCTGGTCAGCATGAGGATGCCGAAGCCGACCATCTGGCGCACGGCCTGCAGGTCGTTCGTGAGGCGGGCCATGAGGTCGCCGATCCGCTGGTGCTGGAAGTACGCGAGCTGCAGCGTCTGCAGATGCGCGAGCAGGTCGTCGCGCATGCGGTACTCGATCTGGCGCGAGGCATCGAGGATCCGCCACCGGCCGAACCCGCGGAGCAGGTTCTCGGCGGCTGCGAGCCCGACCATTACGAGCGCGAGCTGGACCACGATGCCGAGATCGCTGCCGGCGGTCAGCGCGTCGACGATGCGGCCGATGATGAGCGGTGGCAGCACGGCGACGAACGCGGAAAGACCGACGAGGAGGATCCCGATCGCGAGACGGAGCTTGTGCTGGCCGAGGTACTGGAGGAGTGTCGCGCCGGAAGACGTCACTCGAGGACAGTTTAGCCGGTCGGCTCCCGTCGTTGCGTGACGTCCGTCACATTCGGGCTCGTTCCGCGACCCGCGCGGAGTCGCTCCGCGCGTCCCGCGAGCCACAGGCCGAAGACGATGGCGGCGGCGAGCACGAACACCGGCGCGACGCCCCACACGTCGGCGATGGGTCCGACGATGATGAGCGGCAGGAACGAGAAGATCGACACGAGCGAGTTCAGCACGCCGAAGACGCGACCGCGGATGTCCTCGGGGAGCTCCTCCTGCAGGAGGGTCATCGAGGGCACGGTGATGAACGAGTAGGCGATCCCGAACACGAACGCGGTGACGCTCACGATCCCGATGAAGAAGGGCAGCGCGCCGCCGAGGCTGCCGAGCGCGCCACCGAACCGCGATTCCGCGAAGACGTCGGCGAACGGGCGCGCCGCGGCGAGCACCACGAGCGCGACCGTCGTCACCATCAATCCCGCGCCGATCGCGTGCGATCGCCCGATACGGCCGCTCACGACGTTGAGCAGCCCGAGACCGGCGACGACGCCCACGCCCGCCGGGGCGACGAGCACGACGACGTTGCGCTCGCCCAGACGGAGGACCTCGCGCACGAAGCCCGGCGCGAGGGCGCCGGCGATCGCGACGAGCGTGTACGTGAGCGCGATGTACACCATCGCCCACGTCACCAGCGGCGTCGAGCGGAGGTAATGGAACGCTTCGCTGATCCCCCGCCGCGTCTCGCTCACCGCGCGCTCGGCGAGCTCCACCGAGAGGAACGACGGCGCGGGCGGCGCGGGCGGGAGCGTGAGGCACAGGAGCGACGCGATCGCGAACATCGTCACGACCGTGAACCACAGCACGTAGAAGCCGTAGAGGTTCACGACGACCGGCGCGAGGATGATGAATCCGACGAGGAACGCGCCGTTGAAGGTGAACGTGAAGAGCGAGTTCGCGACCAGCAGGTCGCGCTTGCGTACGATCGACGGGATCGTCGCCGCCTCGGCGGGCACGAAGAAGATCGTCACGGTGGCCACGAGGAAGTTCACGAGGTAGGCCGTCGTCACGCTCTCGCCCGCGAGGATGAGCGGGACCACCGCCGCCGCGCGGAGCGCGTTCGTGACGACGAGGACGAGACGCCGATCGCTGCGGTCGACGACGACGCCGCCCGCGAATCCGAAGAGCACCGCCGGGATGATCGCGAGGAGGATGAGGAACGACGACGAGGTGTTCGAGTGCGTGAGCTCGGCCACGAGGATGATGAGTGCCGAGGTGACCGCGTTCGCGGCAGTTTGCGACAGGATCTGGGCACCCCAGAGGGCCGTGAATGCGCGATTCCTCAGGAGGCCGAGCCGCGCGGCCTCGTTGACCTCCGCCAAGACCCGGCTTAGTCCGCCGGCGCCAGCGGTCCGCGCTGGACGAACCGCTTGATGTCGCGCTCGAGGGAGGCGCGCCCGGCGAGCACGCGGCGGCCGCATCCGGAGCAGACGAGGCCGATGTCGGCGCCCAGCCGGACGATGCGCCAGGTGTCGCTGCCGCAGGGATGCGGCTTCCGGAGGACGACGACATCGTCGAGATAGAGGGCGAGCGGTCCCTTCGCGCCACGTGTGCGTGTCGCGCTCATGGCCGCAGTCTAGCCGCGAGGATTATTTGGCGAGGCTCGGCAGCTGCAGCGCCGTCTCCCTCGTGACGCTGAAGCGGGTGCTGCGGTAGATCAGCTCGAACTGCCCGATGATGCCGCCCGTTCGCGTCATCGCGACGTACATGACCTCGGGCGCGCCGATGGCGCTCACGGTCCACGGTCCGCGGATCGGCTGCGCGTCGATCGTGAGCGCCCGGTCGGGCGTGATGCCGAACCACGAGCGCGGACCCACGCGCACCGTGTTCACCGCGATCGCCTCGGCGCCGGCGTTGCGCAGCTCGTTCACGAGATCCGAGAGCGCCTTGTCGTCGAAGCTGCCGTCGACGCGGACGCTGATCCCCTGCCCCTTCACCGCGGTGCGCGCGGCGAACACCTGGAGCTGGGCGAGCTGGCGCTGCGCCTCGCTCAGCGTTCCCTTGCCGCTCGCGGCGTCCTCCCGCGCGTTCTCGGTCCGGAGCCGCAGATCGAAGATCTCCTCGCGCAGCGCGTTGTTGCGCTCGGCGACGTTCGCGATGAGCGTCGTGAGCGACGCGGGCGTTTCGAGCTCGAGGCTGCGGCTGTACACGTCCTGCGCGCGCACCTGCGTGACCGCGAGGAGTCCGAGGAAGAGCGCGACGATGGCGGTCGCGATGCTTCCCGCGTTGGTGCGCATCTAGCGCGGCTCGGCGTAGCGGATGTTCAGCGCGCCCCCGTACGCCGGGACCTTGAGCGACGTCGCGCGCGCGACGCGGAAGCCGAGGCCGTACACGTCGCGTCGCTGCTTGATGTCGCGAAGCTCGTTCGGATCGTCATAGGCCGCCAGCAGATCGTTCTGCGGTCCGATGACCACGACCGAGAACGGCGGCGACATCAGCCTGCCGTTCACCATGATCGTCGAGCCGACGCAGTACACGCTCGACGATCCGACGATGCGCTCCTCGTTCACGGCGATGGCCTGCGCTCCGCCGCGCCACGCGGCGTTGATGATGTCGGTCAGGTCCGTCGAGTGGCAGATGGACTTGTCGACGTTGGCGGCCTGCCCCGGGCTCGTGCTGCGCGCGTCGTCGAGCGTCACGACGACGCCGTCGCCGGTGCGCTCGGTCAGCCCCGAGGCGCCGCGCAGCTCGTCGATACGCGCCTGCAGGTCACGGCTCGCCGTGCTTTGCGATGCCGCGCCGCGCTGGATCTCGTCGAGCTGGGCGCGCAGGTCGGCGAGCTGCGCCTTGAGCGAGTTCTGTTCGTTCTGCAGCGAGTTCGCCGCGTCGAGCAGCGGCGCGTTGTACCGCACGGTGAGCGCGCTCCGCTCCTGCTGGGTGCGCCACTGCAGCGAGACGAGCAGCCCGAAGAGGAGCGCGGGGAGCATGAGCACGAGGGGCGCGCTGAGCCGCCGCGGCGCCCGCACGGCGAGGCCGGCCATCCGCCTCCAGTGTCACATACGCGCGGCGTCCTCCAGCGATGCCGCAGGCCGGCTCCCCCGAACGGGTGAGACCGTGTCTCCTCGTCACGAAAGCGCTACCACCGCCACCTTCTCGGGTGATGCCCGGCACGGACGTTCGGCGGGAATGTGGCACGACCTGGGGAGGTGCGTCTGGTGAGCGTGGTGGAGACAGGGATCACGGTCGTCGCCCCCGACGCGACGGCATGCCCGCTGTGCGCCGCCCACGAGGCGAGGCCGGCTCGCGCACGGGCCGATCGCTCCGACACGCTCTTCCCCTGGGTCCTCGCGCTCACCGTGGCGACCGTGGTGGCGAGCGTCGGCGTGGGATCCGACCGCTGGTTCGGCCTCGGCTCGATCGCCGGCCTCATCGCCGGAGCGACGCTCGCGGTCGTGAGCGTCCGCCGCGCCGTCGCCGGCGCCCGCGCGACCGGGGAGCGGGCCATCGCCGCGCTGAACGAGGAGGCCGACACCCGCGTGGGGATGGTCATCCGCCAGTTCGAGTGGGCCGTCAACGACCTCGCCACGCTCAAGCGCGAGCTCGATCGTGCGGAGGTCACCGCGAACCTCCTGGTGGTCGAGGGGCGCGGCCGGGAGCGGCACATCAAGAAGCTGGAGCGCCAGCTTGCCGAAGCGAACGACCGGCTCGGGCGTTTGTCCGCGTTCGCCCGGGCGGCGGAGGCCGGAGCCGCCGCGGTCGCCGAGACGGCCGGCGGGGCGCTCCCCTTCCGGTGGGGCCTGCACCACGACGGCGCCGGCACACGGCTCGAGCTCGACTGCGACGTCCGGTACCCCGCGACGCGCATCCGCGTCATCGACCGCGCCGGCATGACCACGCTGACGAGCATGACCGCGATGCACTCCGGCAGCGGCACCTTGTGCTTCGCGCTCGCGGATCCGCCGCAGGAGCTCGTCGCCGACCTCGAGGCGGGGCGTGAGCCCAGCTACCGGCTCCAGGTGCTCGCCGACGGCGACTGGCGGCCGGTGCGGCTCGAGGACAGCGGGCGGCGGACGCGGCTCGTCACCGACAAGCAGGGCCGCCTCTACCGCGTGAACGAGCTCGTCCTGGCCCGGAGGCCGGCCGTCGCGTTCAACCCGTTCGACGGCGCGTCGGACGGGAGCTTGTACTCGCTCTAGGCCCGCGGCGCAGGACGCGCCGTTCGGGCCGATCCCGATCTGTGGGGCTGGCCGGAATCGAACCGGCGACGCCCGCCTTAGGACGGCGGCGCTCTATCCGCTGAGCTACAGCCCCATGCGGCGAAGCCGCACTCATTATCGACCCCGTGGCCGCTAGAACCGGACCGTCTGTACCGCGTCGAGGAGCGGTCCGGGCACGATCCCGACGACGATCACCGCGAGGGCCGCGAGCATGACGACGCCGCCGGCCACGGTGGGAGCGGCCGCGGGCTCCCCTTCCCCCTCCGCGAGACACGCGAACAGCACGCGCAGGTAGTACGCCGCCGATACCACGCTCGTGAGCACGCCGAGGAGCACGAGCCACGCGAGCTGCGCACCGATCGCGGCCTCGAACACGTAGACCTTCGCGAGGAACCCGGCCGTCGGCGGAAGCCCGGTGAGCCCGAGCAGCAGCACGCCGAGCAGCACGACGAGGAGCGGCCGCCGCCGGGCCAGGCCGTGGAGGTCGTCCACGCGCGGGTCGTCGTTGGCGAGCAGCGTGATGACGCCGAACGCGCCGAGCGTGAGGGCCGCGTACACGGCGAGGTAGAACGCGATCGCCGAGCTCGCGACCACACCCGCGGCGGCGGCGATCGCGATGTATCCGGCGTGCGCGATCGAGGAGTACGCGAGGAGCCGCTTCAGCGACGACTGCCCGAGCGCGGCGAGATTCCCGAGGACGAGCGTCATCGCGGCGAGGACGGCGACGCTGGCGCGCCAGTCGAGGCCGGCGGCGCTTGGCGCCGTGACCGCGCTGCCGAAACGAAGCAGCGCCGCGAAGGCGCCGAGCTTCGCCACCACCGCCATGAACGCGGTCGCCGGTGTCGGCGCGGAGACGTACGCGTCAGGTGCCCAGAAGTGGAACGGGACGAGCGCCGCCTTGAACGCGAGGCCCGCAAGGAGGAGCGCGATCCCGGCGAGCCCCACCGGCGACGCCACCGCCGCGAGCGCGCCGATCGCGACCGATCCCGTCGCCGCGTACACGAGCGCGATGCCGTACGCGAACACCGCCGACGCGGCCGCGCCGAGCAGGAAGTACTTGAGCGCGCTCTCGTCGGCGTGACGTGCGGCGCGCGGCAGGCCGGTCAACGCGTACAGCGGCAGCGACAGGAGCTCCAGGCCGACGAAGACGACGAGCAGGTCACCGGCGGAGGACATCAGCACGGCACCCGACGCGGAGAACAGCGTCAGGGCGGTCACCTCGGCGGCGGGCAGGGACGTCCGCGTGACGTATCCGGTCGCGAGCAGGAGCGCCGCGGCGGTGCTGCCGCCGACGACGATGGCGAAGAAGACGCTCGCGCCGTCGCGGCGGAGCGAGCCCGCGAACGCGTCGTCGCCCGTCCCGATGACGGCGGCGGTCACCGCGGTCGCGAGCGCGGCCGCGGCGCCGAGCGCCACCCAGGCCCGGCCGTCGGCGTGTACGAGGAGGTCGCCCAGCAGCACGAGGCACGCGCCGCCCGCGAGCAGGATGAACGGCAGCGCGGCGACGAGATCGCCTGCGGTCATCGCGTCACCTCGACGGCCGGCAGCGCGTCGTCGGAGACGCGGTCCGTCACGACGCGCGGCGCGACACCGACGGCGACGACGAGTGCGAGCAGCGGCACCACCAGCGCGCGCTCGCGCCACCCCAGGTCCGCGCCCGTCGCGAGCGGCGGTCCGTGGTACGCCCGGCGGATGAAGCCCAGGCCGTAGACCGCCGCCACGATCACGACGAGCGTCGCGGCGGCCGCCGCCGCCGGATAGCGCTCGTACGCTCCGGCGAGCGCCAGCAGCTCGCCGGCGAAGCCGCTCGTGCCGGGCACGCCGACCGCCGCGACGACCGCGAGCGTCGACAGGCCCGCGAGCACGGGCGCGGTGGCGGCGAGCCCGCCGGCGCGCGAGAGCGCGTACGACGAAGTGCGTCGCGCGAGCATCGCCGCGAGGAGGAACAGCGCGGCGACGACCAGACCGTGCGACACGCTCTCGACGATCGCGCCGCGCAGGCTCACGAGCGTCGCGGCGAAGAGGGCGAGGCCGATGAGGTTCAGATGCGAGAGGCTCGAGAACGCGATGAGTCGCCGCAGGTCGTCCTGCCGCATCGCGAGCAGCGCGCCGTAGAGCGTGCCGACGGCGGCGAGCGCGACGAGCAGGGGCGCCGCCGTGCTCATCCCCTGCGGGAAGAGCGCGAGCGAGATCCGCAGGATGCCGTACACCGCCGTCTTCGCGACGATCCCGGAGAGCACGAGCGCGACCGGGATGGGCGCGGCCACGTACGCGCGCGGCAGCCACGCGTGGAGCGGGAAGAGCGGCAGCTTCACCGCGAAGGCCGCGAGGAAGAGCATCGCGGGAAGGAGCTGCGCGCTCGCGGGGATCGGACGCGCCGCCAGCGCGTCGATGTCGAGCGTGCCGCGCGCGACCGCGAGCGACACGATCCCCACGAGGAGGAACGCGCTCCCACCCATGGTGTACAGGAGGAAGCGCAGCGTCGCGCCGCGGCGGTCGGCGCCGCCCCACTCCCACATCAGCACGGCGAGCGGGACGAGCATCGCCTCCCAGAACACGAAGAAGAGAGCGAGGTCGCGCGCGATGAAGACGCCGTCGACCGCGGCGAGCAGCGCGCACCAGAGCGCGAAGTACGCGCGGCGGTGACCCACGCGCCCGCTCGCCGCCGCGCCCGTCGCGAAGAGGATCCCCGCGAGCGCGACGAAGACCGCGGCCAGCCCGTCGAGATCCACGGCGTACCTCGCGCCCAGGACGCCGGCCCACGCCGCGCGGACGCCGGCCGACCCGCCCGCGACGAACGACCAGGCCGCGAGGGCCGCGACCGCGAGCGACGCGACGATCGCGATGACGCGCGCGGCGCGCGAGACCCACGGCACCGCGCAGAGTGCCGCGGCGACGAGCGGAACGACGACGAGCGCGCTCGCGATCACCGCAGGCTCCAGTACGCGAGCAGCACGACCGCCGCCGCGAGCAGCATCGCCTCGTAGACCCGGACGTACCCGCCCTGCGCGCGCCGCACCACCGCGCCCCCGCCGGAGACCGCGCGCCCGACGAGGTCGGCGGATCCCTGGACCACACGCTCGCTCCCGGTCTCGAGCGCGAGGGCGAGGCCGCGGAACGCCGCGACGATCGAGCGCGCGTACAGCGCGTCCATCGCGAAGCCGGAGCGCGCGAGGTCGGCGGCGCGTACCGGCACGAGCGCGCGCGGCCCGCGCGCGTACACGGCGACGCCGGCGGCCGCGCCCGCGACCGCGAGCGACGCGGACACGAGGGAGAGCGCGAGCGGCGGCTCCGCGCCGGGCTCGCTGCCCAGGCTGAGCGCGCCCGACGCGACGAGGATCCCGAACGCGAGCGCGCCGGCGGCGAAGACGAGCAGCGGGACGAGCATCAGCGCGGGCGACTCGTGCGCGTGACGCGCCTCCTCGGAAGCCGCGGGCGCCACGAACACGAGAGCGAAGAGCCGCGCGACGTAGAGCGCGGTGAGCGGGCTCGTCGCGATCACCGCGACGAGGAGGATCGGGCGGTCCAGCACGGCCGCGGCGATCGCCTCCTTGCTGAAGAAGCCCGCGGCCGGCGGTATGGCGGCGAGTCCGAGCGCGCCGCACGCGAACGCGATCGTCGTGAGCGGAAGGCGCTTCGCGAGACCGCCGAGGCGGCGCACGTCGAGCTCGTCGTCGGTGGCGTGCATGACCGAGCCCGAGCCGAGGAAGAGCGCGGCCTTGAAGAGCGCGTGCGCGACGAGATGGAACGCGGCCGCGAACGCGGCGCCGGCGCCCGCGCCCACGAACATCAGGCCGACCTGCGAGATCGTCGACCACGCGAGCACGCGCTTGTGGTCGGTCTGCGCCAGCGCGACGACCGCGGCGAAGAGCGCGGTCGCGGCGCCGACGATCGCCGCGGCGAGGAGGACGCTCGGATCGAGGATCGGCGCGAGCCGCAGGAGGAGCACCACGCCCGCGGTCACCATCGTCGCCGCGTGGATGAGCGCCGAGACCGGCGTCGGACCCTCCATCGCGTCGGGGAGCCACACGTGGAGCGGCAGCTGCGCGGACTTCGCGAGCGCGCCGACGAGCAGGAGCGCGCTCGGGACGAGAAGGTAGCGATCCGGTCCGAGCGTGGAGATCCTCCGCACGCCCGCGGGGACGATGGCGTGCACGCGGCCCGCGACCTCGCCGATGTCGACGGTCTGGAACGCCACGAAGATCGCGAAGATGCCGACGAGGAACGCCGCGTCGCCCACGCGGTTCACGACGAACGCCTTCACGCCGGCAGCCGCCGCCGCGGGCCGCTCGCGCCAGTGCGCGATGAGCAGGTACGAGCACAGCCCGACCAGCTCCCAGCCCGCGAAGAGGAGGAGCAGGTTCGATGCGACGACGATGAGAAGCATCGCGAACACGAAGAGGTCGAGCGCCGCGAAGTAGCGCTGCGCGCCGGCGTCGTGCGCGAGGTAGCCGACGGAATAGAGGCAGATGAGGGCGGACACCCCGGCGACCATGAGCGCGAGCGGCATCGTCAGCGGATCGATCCGCAGCGTGAGGTCGGCGCCGCGGATCGGAAGCCACGGTCCGACCTCCGCGACGAGAGAAGTCTTCCCCGCCGCGAACGCCCGCGCCAGCGCGATGCCCGCGCCGAACGAGAGCGCCAGCGCCGCCGTGGCGATCGCGCCGTTCGCGCGGCGCGAGAGCAGGCCGCCGAAGAGCGCGACGACGACCGCGCCGGCGAGCGGGAGCCCGACGAGCAGCACGAGCGTCATCCGCGGAGCTCCGACGCTTCGTCGACGTCGACGGACGCCGTGCGGCGCGCGACGTCGATGACGATGCCGAGCCCGACCGCCACCTCCGCGGCCGCGACGGTGATGACGAAGAAGGCCACGACCCCGCCGTCGAGCTGCGCGTAGCGCCGCGCCGCCGCGACGAACGTCAGGTTGACCGCGTTCAGCATCAGCTCGACCGCGACCAGCACGGAGAGCGCGTTCGTCCGCGTCACCACACCCGCCGCGCCGAGCGCGAAGAGGAGCCCGCCGAGGAGCAGGTACGCCTCGGTGGGCATCAGCGGCGACCCGGCCATTCGCGTTCGGTCGACCGCTTGCGCGCGACGACGACCGCGCCGACGAGCGCCGCCAGCAGCAGCACGCTCGCGGCCTCGAACGCGAACAGGTAGCGGCCGAAGAGCACGTCGGCGATCGCGGCCACGTTGTCGTCCGGGAGCGCGTCGCTCGACGCCGGCGGCAGCTCGCTCCGCAGGATCGCGACCGCGAGGACGGTGAACAGGCCCGCGGCGATGAGCGGACCGGCGAGCTGCAGCGCGGGGCGCCGCAGACGCGGCAGATCGGCGTGCGAGACGCCGAGCAGCATGATCACGAAGATCAGCAGCACCATGATCGCGCCGCCGTACACGGCGACCTGCACGCCCGCGAGGAACGGCGCGCCGAGCCCGAGGAACAGCACCGCGAGCGAGAAGAGCGTCACCGTGAGGCTGAGCGCGCCGGACAGCGGATCGCGCCGCGTGACGGCGCTCGCCGCCGCGATGAGGCAGATGGGTCCGGCGACGGCGAAGATGGCCTGCTCCGCGTTCAACCTCGCGCCTCCGGCGCGGAGGCGCGCTCGGGGCTGGTGGGGCTCGGTCGGCCCGGCACTGTCGGGTCTCCCTCGCTCATCCGGGTAGCCAGGAGTCCTCAGGCTCGCGCTTCGGCAGCGTCGCGAGGAGCTGCTCCTTCGTCACGACGAGCTGCGCCTTCGTCGGTGCCGCGAGCTCGAACTCGTCCTTCATCTGGAGAGCCTCGGTCGGGCAGGCCTCGACGCAGTACCCGCAGTAGATGCAGCGCAGCAGATTGATGACGTAGGTCTTGGCGTAGCGCTCGCCGATCGAGATCGGCGCGTCGGGCGGATTCTCCGCGCCCTCGACGTAGATCGCGTCGGCGGGGCACACCAGTGCGCAGAGCTCGCAGCCGACGCACTTCTCGAGGCCGTTCTCGTGCCGCTCCAGCTCGTGACGGCCGCGGTGGCGTCCCGGCAGCTCCGGGCGCTCCTCCGGGTAGCGGAGCGTCACCGGCGCGCGGAACGCGGTGCGCAGGGTCACGCCCATGCCCTTCGCGATCGCGAGGATGTCGCGGATCGGCGACATCATCGGAGCGCCACCCAGAAGGCGACGACGGTGAGCTGGACGAGCGCGAGCGGGATGAGGACCTTCCAGCCGAACGCCATGAGCGTGTCGTAGCGCACGCGCGGAAGCGTCGCGCGCAGCCAGATGAAGACGAAGATGAGGAGCGCCATCTTCGCCGCGAACGCGGCGACCCCGAGCAGCCCGCCGGCGAACGGCCACCAGCCGCCCAGGTAGAGCGTCGCGACGAGCGCGCTCGACACGATGACGTGGACGTACTCCGACAGCATGAAGAGCGCGAAGCGGAAGGACGAGTACTCGGTGTGGTAGCCGGCGCCGAGCTCCTGCTCCGCCTCGGGCAGGTCGAACGGCGCGCGGCTCGACTCCGCGATGCTGGCGAGGAGGTACACGGCGAGCCCGAGCGGCTGCGCGATCGCGAACGGGAGCGGGAACTGCGCGTCGACGATGCGCACCAAGGACAGCGAGCCGGCCGCGGCGATCACCCCGAGCGCGGCGAGACCCTGCGCGAGCTCGTACGAGATGAGCTGCGCGCTCGAGCGAAGCCCGCCGAGCAGCGCGTACTTGCTGTTCGAGCTCCAGCCGCCGAGCGCCACGCCGTACACGGCGATCGACGAGACCGCGGCGACATACAGGTAGCCGATGTTCAGATCGGCGAGATGGATGCCCGGCGACGCGGGGATGACCGCGAACACGAGCATGATCGGAACGAGGGTGAGGATCGGCGTCAGGTAGTGGAGCACCCGGTCGGCCGCGACGGGCCGGACGTCCTCCTTCGTGAGCAGCTTCAGGACGTCGGCGAGCGGCTGGAAGATGCCCTGCGGTCCCACGCGGTCCGGGCCGATGCGCGCCTGCATGCGCGCGATGACCCGGCGCTCGGCGAGGATCGCGTACGCCGCGACCGTGAAGACGATCAGCACGAGCGCGAGCGACTCGATCGCCGCGATCACGACCTCGCTCACGCCGGCGTCACCTCGACGCGTGGCTGCGGGTCGTGCCACGCGAGCAACCGGCTCGTCGGCACGCCCGGCGCGTTCTCCGCGAGGAACGCGCGGCCCGCCGGCATCCGTGGATCGATGCGCGCGTACGCCGACACTCGTCCGTAGCGGCTCGCGACCGTCACGAGCGCGCCTTCCGCGATGCCGCGCGCCTCGGCGTCGCGTGGCGCGAGCGCGATCGTGCCGTGCGCGTCCGCCGACAGGAGGCGCTCGGAGCGCGCGAGCATCGTGCCGCCCCCGATGAGCAGCGGCGCCGTGAGGAGGACGATGCCGTCGCCCGGCTCGGGGCGACGTCCCGGCAGCGGCTCGTATGGTCCGAGCGCGTCGCGCGCAGGCGGCTCGAGCACGCCGGGATCGGCGACGCCGTGCGGCTGATCGCTCGTGCGCAGGATCTCCTCCCCCGCGGACAGCGGGACCGCCGCGAGCGACGCGCCGAGGTGGATCGGCGACACGCGCGCCGACCCGGGCATCCCGAGCGGCCATCCGCCCGGCGCGAAGAACGGCTTCTGCGTGGTGATCCCCCGCGTCTGCGGCGTGGCGCTGGCGTAGACGCCGTACACACCGCCCGGCGCCGTCGCCATGCGCGTCCCGGGTCCCGGCGCGCCGGCCGCCGGAAGCAGCGCCGCGACCTCGGGCACGCGTCCGGGCGCGCGCGCGAGGAACTCGCGCGACGGCTCGCGCAGATCGAGACGGCCGGCGAGGTCCACGAGGATGGCGAGGTCGCTGCGCGCCTCGCCGGGCGGCTGCACGACCGGTTCGAGGCGCTGCGCGCGTCCCTCGACGTTCGTGATCGTCCCTTCCTTCTCCGGCAGGGCGGCGGCGGGGAGCACGACGTGCGCCTTCCCGGCGGTCGCGGACGGCGCGATGTCCTGCACCACCAGGAAGTCCACGCGGCCGAGCGCGCGCTCGACGAGCTCGCGATCGGGGAAGGTGCGCAGCGGATCGACGCCGATGAGGTAGAGCGCGCGCAGGCGGCCCTCCGCGGCGGAGGCGATGATCTGGCCTCCGGCCACGCCGCGCTCGCCCGGGACGAGCCCCGCGCGCAGCGCGCCCATCGCGTTCGGCGCACGCATGAGGATGCCGGCGCGCCTGGGCGCGTCGGGTCCGCCGATCTCGCGCGCGAAGTTCGCGATGGCGCGCGCCACGGCCTCTCCGTCGACGCGGCTTTCGAGCGTGGAGCCGCCCAGGAACAGGGGACGTTTCGACTCCACGAGGAGGTGCGGCCGCTGCGCGGCGAGCTCCGCGAGCGCGTCGACCTCGCCGCCGACGTCGGCGCGGACGACGATGGCCGCGTCGCGCTCGGCGTCGATCGGCCGCGAGCTGACGATCACGAGCGACGCGCCGCGCCGGATGGCCTTGCGCATGCGCAGCCACAGGATCGGGAGCTCCTCGGTCGGGTCCAGCGCGACGAGCACGATCGCGTCGGCCTTCTCGACGTCGGTCATCGGGACCGGCAGGCCCGCGAGGTCGAGGAGCGCGCCGCCGGTCTGCCGGGCGGCGCTGCGGTGGTCGACGTGCGGCGTTCCGAGGCCCTTCGCGAAGACGCGATGGACGAGCGCGCACTCCTCGTTGGTGATGCGCGTGCCGCCGATCACGCCGATCGCGTCGGGGCCGTAGCGCGTCGCGATCTGGCGCAGCCGGTCCGCGAGGAGGTCGAGCACGTCGTTCCAGCGCGCCGGCACGAGTGAGTCGCCGCTGCGCACGAGCGGATGCTCGAGGCGCGGCGCCTGGCTCACGTACTCGATGCCGAAATAGCCCTTGTCGCACAGCCAGACCTCGTTCACGGCCTCGTGCTGCCGCGGCTTCACGCGCACGACCTCGCCGCGCCGCGCCTCGTAGCGGACCGCGCAGCCGACGGCGCAGTGCCCGCAGATCGAGTCGCCGAACGCGAGGTCCTGCGGGCGCGCGCGGAAGCGATACGGCTCGCTCGTGAGCGCTCCGCAGGGGCAGAGCTCGACGATGTTGCCCTGGAACCTGGACGTGAGCGGAGCGCCGTCGAAGGTCCCCAGCACGCTCGTCGCGCCCCGGTCGTAGAACGCCAGCTCGGCGTCGCCGGCGACCTCGTCCATGAAGCGCGTGCACCGGTAGCAGAGGATGCAGCGCTCCATGTCGAGGACCACGAGCGGCGAGAGCCGCTCGGCCTTCGGCGCGCGCCGCTTCGGGATCTGGGAGCGCGAGGCGTCGGGCCCGTACAGATGCGAGTAGTCCTGGAGCGGGCACTCCCCCGCCGCATCGCACACGGGACAGTCCAGCGGGTGGTTCAGCAGCAGGAACTCGAGCACCGACCGTCGCGCGTCGGCGACCTCGGGGGTGTTCGTCTTCGCGATCATGCCGTCCGCGACCGGCGTGGTGCACGCAGTCTGCAGCTTCGGCATCTTCTCCACCGACACCGAGCAGATGCGGCACGCGCCGGCCAGCGAGAGCTTTGGGTGATAGCAGAAGCGCGGGATGTGGACGCCGGCCGTGCCGGCCGCCTCGATGAGCAGCGTGTTATTCGGGACCTCGACGGGGACGTCGTCGATCGTGACCTTCACGAGCCGGCTCTGCTCGGTCACGCCACCACCGCCTCGGCGCGCGCCGGGCAGCGGCCCTCGACGTGCGCCTGGAAGTGCTCGGGGAACTTGCGGAGCGCGCCGAGCTGCGGCGCCGCGGCGAAGTCGCCGAGGGCGCAGAGCGTCTTCCCCGAGATCTGCTCGCTCACGCTCTTCAGGAGCGCGACGTCGGCCGCGCCGCCACGACGCTCCGCGAGCCGGACGAGCGTCGCGTGCTGCCACACGGTGCCCTCTCGGCAGGGGACGCACTTTCCGCACGATTCGTGACGGAAGAAGCGCGCGAGCCGCTCGAGGGTTTCGACGATGCAGACGCGGTCGTCGAACACCATGATCCCGCCCGCGCCGAGCTCGGTCCCGATCTTCCGCAGCGAGTCGAAGTCCATCGCGACGTCGATCTCATCCGGCCTGAGGGCGGTGGACGCGGCCGCGCCCGGGATCACGAAGCCGAGCGACCGGCCTCCGCGGATCCCGCCGGCATGCTCCTCGATGAGCTCGCGGAGCGGCGTGCCCATCGGCCGCTCGTACACGCCGGGACGCGCGACGTGACCGGAGAGGCAGTACATCTTCGGTCCGGGCGCGTTCTCCGGCCCGATGCTCTTGAACCACGCCGCGCCGCGCTCGACGATCGACGGCACGCAGCCGAGCGTCTCGACGTTGTTGATCACGGTGGGCTTGCCGAAGAGACCGACCACGGCCGGGAACGGCGGGCGCGAGCGCGGCTGCGGGCGGCGGCCCTCGATCGATTCGAGCAGTGCGGTCTCTTCGCCGCAGATGTACGCGCCGGCGCCGCGGAACACGTGGATCTCGCACGAGAACGAGCTGCCGAGGATGCCGCGGCCGACGTAGCCCTTCGCGCGCGCCTGCGCGATCGCGCGCTCGAGGGCGCGGGCGCCGGCGAGGTTCTCGCCGCGGATGTAGATGTACGCGGCGGAGATCCCGACCGCGAAGCAGCAGATGAGGATGCCCTCCACGAGCGCGTGCGGGTCGGCGTCGATGAAGACGCGGTTGTTGAACGTCCCGGGCTCGCTCTCGTCGGCGTTCACCGCGAGGTACTTCACCGGCGCGTCCTTCGGGATGAACGACCACTTCCGCCCCGTCGGGAACCCCGCGCCGCCGCGGCCGCGCAGGTTGGACGCGATGACAAGGTCGGTGACGGACTGCGGCGTCATCTCGATGAGCGCCTTGCGCAACGCCTGATATCCGCCGGTGCGCTCGTACACGTCGATGTCGCCGGACCGCTCGAGTCCGCGACGCCGCAGGAGGACGGGCTCGTACGCGGCGCTCATCGCGCCTCCATGCCGAGGAGCTCGTCGACGCTGGTGATCGGTCCGCGGTATTGCAGATCCACCTGGACGGCGGGCGCCTGGTGGCACGCCGCGATGCACTCCTGGCGGCGCACGGTGAAGCGCCCGTCGGCCGTCGTCTCGCCAGGCGTGATCCCGAGGCGCGCGCAGAGGTCCGCGAGTAGCCGCTCGGCGCCGTTGGCCCGGCAGACCACGTTGTCGCAGACGTCGATGACGACCGTGCCGCGCGGCGCGCGATGGAACAGGAAGTAGAACGAGAGCACGCCCTCCGCGTCCGCCGCCGCGAGTCCGAGCCGGTCCGCGACCTCCGCGACGTCCGCGCGCGAGATCCAGCCCCGCTCGTCCTGCACGAGCCAGAGCGCGGGAAGGAGAGCCGCTCGCATCGTCGGGTACTTCGCCGCGAGCGAATCGATCCGATCGAGCAACGCCGCAGGGAGCGGCGAGTCCGACCGAGGGCCCCCGCTCATCGATCGATCTCGCCGAGGACGAAGTCGATCGACGCGAGCGCGGCGATGCAGTCCGCCACCATGTGGCCTCGTACGAGGAGCGGCAGCGCCTGGAGGTTCGCGAACGATGGCGCGCGGAAGCGGACGCGCTGCGGAAGGTTCGTCCCGTTCGAGACCACGTGCACGCCGTACTCGCCACGCGGCGACTCGACCGCCGCGTACGCCTCGCCTGGCGGCGGGATCGGACCCTCGGTCGCCAGCTTGTAGTGATGGATGAGCGATTCCATCGAGCTGTGGATGAGCTCGCGCTTCGGATAGGCGATGTGCGGATCGTCGATGCGGATCGGGCCGCTCGGCAGCCTCGCGACGATCTGCCGGCAGATCTTCGCGCTCTCCTCGAGCTCCCGGCGCCGGACCAGGTACCGGGCGTACGCGTCGCCGGCCGTCTCCGTGATCACGTCGAACTCAAGCTCGCCGTAGACCTCGTAGGGGAGCGCGCGCCGCACGTCGTACGCGACGCCGGAGGCGCGCAGATTCGGACCGGTGAGGCTCCAGCGCGTCGCGTCGTGAGCCGAGATCTTCCCGATCCCGACCATGCGCTGCTTGAAGATGGGATTCTCGCGGATCAGGTCGTCGTACTCCGCGAGGCGCGCCGGGAACCGGTCGATGAACGTCGCGACGCCCTCGAGGAACCCGGGTGGCACGTCGGCGGGCAGGCCACCGATGCGGATGAAGCTCGTCATCATCCGCACGCCGGAGAGGAGCTCCATGAGGCGGAGCAGCTCCTCGCGCTCGCGGAAGCAGTAGATGAAGACGCTCGACGCGGCGAGGTCGAGCGACGTCGTTCCCACGAAGACGAGATGCGACGCGATGCGGTGCAGCTCGGCGATGAGCACGCGCAGCCAGCTCGCGCGCGGCGGTGCGCTGATGCCGAAGAGCTTCTCGACCGCGTTCACGTACGCGAGGTTGTTCGAGTACGGCGACAGGTAGTCGATCCGATCGGTGAGCGTGATCGCCTGGTGATAGGTGCGGTACTCGCAGGACTTCTCGATGCCGGTGTGCAGGAACCCGATGTCGGGGTGCGCGTCGACCACGACCTCGCCGTCCAGGTCGAGCATGAGTCGCAGCACCCCGTGCGTCGACGGGTGCTGCGGGCCCATGTTCAGCAGCATCGTCTCGTGCGGCGGCAGGGTCGGCTCGCTGTCTCGGAGGACCGTCATCGCGTCGTTCCCTCGGGGAAGTCGATCGGCGCCACGCGCTCGGCCGGCGGGCGCAGGCCGTAGTCCACCACCTCGCCACCGAGCGGGTGATCGCGGCGGAGCGGGTGGCCGATCCAGTCGTCGGGCATGAGGATGCGGCGCAGGTCCGGATGGTCGGCGAAGGTCACCCCGTACATGTCGTAGACCTCGCGCTCGTACCACTCTGCCGGCGGGTAGAGGCGGGTGATGCTGGGCACGGCCACCTCCTCCCCGACCTGGACCTTCAGCCGCGTGCGCGCGTTGTCCGCCAGCCGGTGGAACAGGTAGACGACGTCGAACCTCGGCTCGCGCTCGGGCGTGTCGTACGCGAAGAGATCGACGAGCAGGTCGTATCCGTCGGCGCGGAGCTCACCCACCCGATCGAGGAGCTGCTCCGCGGCGACGACGGCGGTCGGGATGCCGTCGGCGACGCGGATCATTGGATGCTGATCGTCCGACGCAGGCCGCGCTTCACCATGTCCTGGAGCTGCTGGAGCGCGAAGATGAGCGCTTCCGGGCGCGGCGGGCATCCCGCGAGGTACACGTCGACCGGCACGATCTTGTCGACGCCCTGCACGAGCGCGTAGTTGTTGTAGACGCCACCGCACGACGCGCAGGCGCCCATGGCGATGACCCATTTCGGCTCGGGCATCTGGTCGTAGAGCTGGCGGAGCACCGGCGCCATCTTCTGCGAGACGCGGCCGGCGACGATCATGAGGTCCGCCTGGCGCGGGCTGACCCGGAAGATCTCCGAGCCGAACCGAGAGACGTCGAAGCGGGCGGCCGACATGCTCATCATCTCGATGGCGCAGCAGGCCAGCCCGAAGCTGAGCGGCCACAGCGAGTTCGAGCGCGCCCAGTTCGCCGCCCGCTCGATCGTGGAGAACACCACGCCCTGGCTCTGGTGCGTGCCGATGCCGCCCGGCTGCTCGACCAGCGCTACGCGCTGGTCTCCGCCTGCTCTGTCTCTCGGCTGCGCCGAGGAGACACGCTCAGGACTGGTCGACTCGCTCCTCGCGGCGAATCCGCTCGTCGCTCGATCTCTTCCCAGCGCTACGCGCTGGTCTCCGCCTGCTCTGTCTCTCGGCTGCGCCGAGGAGACACGCCCTTCTACTCCCATCGCAGGGCTCCCTTGCGCCACGCGTACGCGTATCCCAGGAGCAAGAGGCCGGCGAAGACGCCCATCTCGATCAGGCCGAAGGCCCGCAGGCGGTGCAGGGCGACCGCCCACGGGTAGAAGAAGACCACCTCGACGTCGAACAGCACGAAGAGCATCGCGGTCAGGTAGAAGCGGATCGGCACGCGCTTCCACGCCGGTCCGATGGGGCTCATCCCCGATTCGTACGCGGCGAGCTTGGCCAGCGACGGCCGGCGCGGCGCGACGAAGTGCGGGATGTTGACGGCCACCAGACCGATGACGGAGACGAGCGCGAACAGCACGAGGACCGGGAGGTAAGGAGCGAGCATCGGCGCATCGATTGTAGGTCGCGAACACGTACAATCGAGTTCGCCTCCCGTTCCACGTTCGCGGTACCGGTCGGCCAACGGGGTGTAGCGCAGCTTGGTAGCGCGCAGCGTTCGGGACGCTGAGGTCCCGGGTTCGAGTCCCGGCACCCCGACCAGAGCGGCCGACCGACCAACAGGGCGAGTCTTTCGTTCCCGCTCGCGTATCTTGTGGAACGACGTGGCGGAGATCGCGAGGCGCCGGCAGTTCGGGGTGAATGCGACCGGCGGTCGCATCGGACACCTGCTGGACAGCGAGAAGGTCTTTGGCTACGTCCTCGTGGCGCCGGCGATCATCTACATCCTCCTGCTCGTGGCCTACCCCTTCGCCATCGCCATCTGGTTCACCATGAGCAACGCCACGGTCGCGCGGCCCATCGGCGACTTCACCGGCCTCGACAATCTCCGCGCGGTCCTGGACGACGACATCTTCCGCCGCGCCCTGCTCAACACTTTCATCTTCACGCTCGTCTCGCAGGCGCTGCAGATGTTCTTCGGGACGTTCCTCGCGTTCCTGCTGCTGCGGAAGTTCCGCGGCCGGCGCATCGCTCGGGCGCTCATCATGCTGCCCTTCACGATCCCGGTCGCGATCGGCGCGATGGCCTGGACCTGGATGCTCAACCCGACCTACAGCGTCATCAACTGGATCGGCGAGCACGCTGGGTTCTTCGCGGAAGGACCGAACTGGCTGGGGGAAGAGATCCCCGCGATGATCTCGATCATCCTCGTGAACGTGTGGCGCAATCTCCCGTTCAGCGCCATCGTGCTCACCGCCGGCATCAGCTCGGTGCCCTCGGAGATCCTCGAGGCCGCGGACCTGGACGGGGCGAACTGGTGGGTCCGCTGGAACAAGATCATGGTGCCGATCATCGCGCCGGTGCTGTACATCGCGCTGCTGTTCTCGCTCGTCTTCACCGCCACCGACATGACCGTCGTGTGGCTCATGACCCGCGGCAACCCGGTGAACGCGACGCACGTCATCGCCTCCTACGCCTTCCAGACGGGCGTCGTGGCCGGATCCCTGGGGCGCGGCGCGACGATGTCGCTCTTCCTGTTCCCGGTGCTGCTCGTCGCTGCGCTCCTGTTCCTGCGGAACATCAAGGGACGGTCGGTGGACTGATGCTCGGCACGCAGGTCCACCACTCCACCGCCTACCGGCTGCGCCGCCTGCGCGGCTCCGTGCTCTTCTGGGGCACGCTCGCGCTGTACCTCATCTTCGCGTGCTTCCCCGTGTACTGGATGTTCGTCACGACGTTCAAGCAGGTGAACGACCTCTACAACCTCAGCAACAACCCGCTGCTCTTCCACCTCGCGCCGACGCTCGAACAGGTCCGTTACCTCTTCGAGAGGACGAACTTCACGACGTGGGTCGCGAACACGGCGGAGGTGGGCCTCGCGGTCGTCGCGATCACCGTGCTCATCTGCGTGCCGGCCGCGTACGTGCTCTCGCGGACGAAGTTCCCCGGCTCCGGCACGCTCGGGATCGGCATCTTCCTCACCTACCTCGTGCCGCCGACGCTGCTCTTCCTGCCGCTGTCGCAGCTGGTCGTCGGCCTCGGCCTGGTGAACAGCAAGTGGGCGCTCGCGCTCGTCTACCCGACGTTCACGATCCCGTTCTGCACCTGGCTGCTCATGGGCTTCTTCAAGGGCGTCCCGCGCGAGATCACCGAAGCCGCGCGCGTCGACGGCTGCAGCCGGCTGGGCGCGATGTTCCGGATCGTGCTCCCCATCAGCGTGCCGGGCGTCCTCACGATCGTCATCTTCGCGTTCACGCTCGCGATGCAGGAGTACGTCTACGCGCTGACGTTCGTGTCGTCGTCGGACCAGAAGATGATCACGCTCGGCGTGGTCACCGACCTCATCCGCGGCGACGTGTTCTTCTGGGGTTCGCTCATGGCCGGCGCACTCATCGTCTCGGTACCCGTCGCCATCGTCTACAACATGTTCATGGACACCTTCGTCCGCGGCATCACGGGCGGCGCCCTCAAGTGACCCAGCTCGCGATCGCGTACGCGGAGCGCGGTACGCGAAGGGCCGGACCGCCCGGCCCGGCCTCTTCGCTGCTCCCCACCCGCGTCTCCGCGGGCCCCGCTATCAGACCGGGAACTTCGTGAGCGAATCCTGCAGACGCTTCCTGGCGTCCGCGATCGTGTCGTCCGCCGTCTTCTTGCCGGTGATGAAGTTGGCGAACATGTCCGTAATGACGTGGTTGTTGAGCGCGTCGTACGCGGCCTGCGACGACGGGCCGGGGTAGCCGACCGGCTGGACGAAGCTGGCGATGTCCTGCAGGTGCGCGAGCTTCGGGTCTTCGCCAAGCACGGGCATCGGCTTCTTCGAATGGGCCTTGAGGAACGGGTTGTTGTAGCCCTTGCTGGCCTTGAACTGGCCCTCCCAGTCGTCGCTGTAGTCGACCAGGAACTGGCGCGCCGCGTCGATGTTCTTCGAGAAGCTCCAGATCCCGTAGACGGTGAACTGGATCGACGCGATCTGCGCCTTCGTGCCCTTCAGCGGGTTGTCGACCTTGATCTTCGCGATCAGGTCCTTGTTCTGGGCCTCGATCGTCCGGTACGCGCTGATCGGGTTGTAGATCCACGAGCCCTTCCCGGACTGCAGGTACGTGTTGTTGTCCACGTCCTGCCACGACAAGACCGCGTTCTCCATGCTCGCGTAGAGGTTCTTCGCGAAGCTGAGGACGGTCCGCGTCTCCGGGCTGTCGATCGCGACGCTCTTGCCGTCCTGGCTGAACTCGTACGCGCCGTTCGACCACATCAGCGAACGCCAGGTGTGCTCCGCGTCCGACGTCTGCGACACGGCCGTGCCGACCGGCGTTCCGGCCGCCTTGAGCTTCGGCGCGAACTCCAGCAGCTCGTCCCAGGTCTCCAGGTGATCCTTCGTGAACCCGGCGGCCTTCCACGCGTCGGTCCGCCACGAGGACAGGAACGGCACGAGGAAGTCGGGGTAGCCGTACCACTTCCCCTTCACCTTCCCGATCGCTTCGCCGGCGGGGATCCACCCGCCGTACTTCGTCGCGGCGCGGTCGCAGATGTCGCTGATGTCGACGAGGCTCGACGTGAAGAGCGCCGGAAGACCGTTCGCGAAATGCGCAACGAGATCGTGCCCCGACTTCGCGGAGACCTCGGCGGCGAAGCGCGCCGGCAGGTCCGCCTGCGGGATCCGGTCGATCTTGACCGTCACGCCGTTCTTGCTGCCCCAGTCGGCCGCCCACGCGTCGAGATACGTATCGAAGTCGGGAACGAAGTGACTCCACTGCAGGATCGACAGCGTGCCGCCGAGCTTTGGCGCGCCCGATCGACCCGTGCCGCCCGCGCTTGCGGTGGCCGCGGCGCCACCGCTCGGCTGCGGCCCGATGCACGCTGCGAGCACCGGCGCCGCCGTCGCGGCCGCCGCGCCTTTCAGCAGGGTCCGCCGATCGACCCTCGTCTTCGTGGTCTTCGTGTCGTCCACCACTACCTCCCGTCTGGCGTTGCGGGGGACTGTATACGCCCTACGCGCGATACGACATGAGCTTTTCGCCTTGCGCACAAGGCGGGCGCGTGGACGAGTGCCTGGATCCTCGCCCGCTCGCGCCTACCGGAAACGGGTGGCGATGCCGATCGCGACATCCTTCGACACCTGCGCCTCGAGCCGCAGGGTCACGTCGCCCTCGATCCAGATGAGCGTGTTCCCCGCGAGCCTGAGCGTCTCCTGCTGGATCCCGCCCTGCGCGTCCCGGTAGAAGAAGAAGTGCGGCTGTCCTTCGATCCAGCTACCCGCCGCCCCGTTGACGGTCACGGGCTCGACGCGCGTCCCCGGACCGACGCCCTTGCCGAGGAACGCCTCGTCGAATCCGCCGCGCAGCTCGACGACGACCGCGGCGACGTCCGGCATGGCGGCCGAGGGCGCGGGGCGGCCGGGCGCCGCGAGATACACGAGCGTGACGTGGTCGCTCGTGCCGACGCGCTCGACGTACACCTCGTCCGGTTCGCCGAGATCGGCGGGCACGCGGATCGGGAACGATACGCGACCGCGCGCGTCCGCGAGCGTGACGTGTGTTCCGGGGAACCGGCCGGCGGGGCTCGCGCTCGGCGGCGGGGTCGTCGGCGCGGGCACGCTCGGGACGGGGAAGATGTCGATCCCGCGCAGGCGCAGGAGCTCGTTCGCCGCGGCACGGACGCCGGGCGACGCCAGCGCGACGACCAGGACGAGCAGCGCGACCGTCACGAGGGCCGGCACGAGGCGCGCGATCCAGCGCCGTCGCGGCCGCGGCTCGCGCAGGCGCGCGCGCACCGCGTCGGCCATGCGCGTCGGTCGCGGATACGCGAGGCGCGCGCCGATATCGCCCAGGACGGCCTCGAGCTCGCGCTCGTCCATCGTCCTAGCCATCGGCCGGCGTCCTCTCGATGACGACCCGCAGGCGATCGAGGGCACGCGACAGCCGGGACTTCACCGTGCCCCGCGCGACCCCGAGTGCCTCGGCCATCTCGGCCTCGGAGAGCTCGAAGAAGTAGCGGTACGCGATGACGAGGCGATCCTCGTCGCGCAGCGCGCGCAGCGCCGCGAGCACGAGGTCCCTGCGTTCGCTGGCCAGGGCCGCGCCCTCGGGCGACAGGGCCGTGTCGGGCGAGGGCCGGTCCAGGGCCACGCTGAGGTCGACCGTCGGTCGACGGCCGGCCGCCTTGCGGCGGTTGATGGCCTCGTTCGCGACGATCCGCAGCAGCCAGGGGCGGAATGGGGCGCCGGGCCGGAAGCGGTCGAGCGCGTAGTACGCCTTCACGAAGGCCTCCTGCGCCGCCTCCTCCGCATCGGCGTCGCTTCCCGTTATCACGTACGCCGTGCGCGCGGCCATGGCCTGGTAGCGCGTCACGAGCTCGGCGTACGCGTCCTGGTCGCCATGCTTCGCACGCTCCACGAGTCCTGAGTCCTCCGTCGGACGGCCCTCCACGGAGTCGCTCTCCGCTCCCACTACACCCGCGAGACCGAACGGTTCCTCAGACCGCGATGAGGTCTTGGAGCGCGCGATAGCGCCGCGCGATCTCGTCGCGCGTCGCGCCCGCGATCCCGTCGATGCTGAAGCGCTCGACGGCGAACGACGCGCAGACCGTCCCGTGGAGGACGGCGCGCCGGAGTGCCGGTCCGTCGACGGAGCCGCACTCGGCGAGGTAGCCCATGAATCCGCCGGCGAAGGTGTCCCCCGCCCCCGTCGGATCTACGACGTCCTCGAGCGGGAACGCCGGCGCCCAGAAGGACGATTCGCGCGTGAAGAGCGACGCGCCGTGCTCGCCGCGTTTCACCACCAGCACCCTCGGCCCGAGTGCCAGGATGTCCCTCGCCGCGCGCACGATGCTGAACGTCTCGCACAGCTGGCGCGCCTCGCCCTCGTTGATGCTGACGATGTCGACCCTGCGGAGCACGCGCAGGAGCGCGTCGCGCGAGTGGTCGATCCAGTAGTTCATGGTGTCCAGCGCGACGGCGGTCGGCGCGCGTACCTGGTCGAGGACCGCGAGCTGGATCTCGGGATCGATGTTCGCGAGGAAGACGAAGTCGCTGTGGGCGAACCCGTCGGGCACCTTCGGACGCCAGTCGCCGAAGACGCCGAGGTCCGTGTTGATCGTCTCGGCGGTGTCGAGCGCGAAGTCGTAGCTGCCGGTCCAGCGGAACGAATCCCCGTGACGGCGCTCGAGCCCGCCGAGGTCGATGCCCTGGTCCGCGAGCCGCGCGACGTCCTCGTCGCGGAAGTCGTCGCCGACCACGCCCACGAGGCGGACCGGCGCGTATCGGGACGCGGCGCTGGCGAAGTACGACGCCGCGCCTCCGAGGACGCGGTCGCGGTGTGCCACGGGTGTGCGGACATCGTCGTACGCGAGCGAGCCGACGACGAGGATGGTGGGCACCGAGGACCGCAGGATAGCCGTCAGGCCGGCGCGGAGAGGAAGGCGACGATCGTGAAGACCGCGTAGGTGCCCGCGATCGCGAGTGCGATGAGATCTGTCTCGAGGACGCGCTCCTCGCCGCCCTTCGCCCCCCAGTAGCGATTCAGGCCGCGCTGCCCGTACACGAGCACCGCCGTGCCGGCCACGAGCTCGATGGCGTCGAGGGCGAGGAAGAGCGGATCGCTCGAGTAGTGCGTGAACGTCAGCCACCAGATGGCCAGACCGAGCGCGGCGCTCGCGGCGTCGACGCGCGCTCCCGGCGCTGTCTTCCGCACGAGGACGTCGATCACCCGGAAGTGCCGCCACGCCTGCCACGCGTTCCAGCCGGGGATGAGCGTCGAGAGCGCGTGCCCGAGCGGCAGCATCTGGTCGTCGCCCGTCTCCTTCCGCATCTCCGACCAGGTGAGGCCGAACCAGATCGGCACGTAGGCGCCGAGCGTCAGGATCGAGAGCGCCGCGACGAGCCAGAGCGGCCGGCGGCGTCCGGCGAGCGTCAGCGTCTGGCTCAGATCGCGCCGTCCCGGCGGAGCGCCGCGATCTCGTCCGGCGTGTAGCCGAGATCCGCGAGCACCTCGTCGGTGTGCTCGCCGAGCAGCGGCGGCGCGGTCCGGACCGAGGGCGGCGTGCCCGACATGCGCACGGGGATGCCGGGCGCGCGCACGCGGCCGGCGGTCGGATGATCGACCTCCGCGATGAGACCGAGATGCCGGACCACCGGATCCGCGAACACCTCGTCGAGCGTGTTGATCGGGCCGACCGGCACGTTCGCCTCCTGGAGCCTGCGCACGATCTCATCCTTCGCGAGCGCGCGAAGACGACGCTCGATGATCGGGACGAGCTCCGTGCGATGCGCGACCCGCCGCGGGTTGTCCGCGAAGCGCGGGTCCTCGAGCAGCTCCTCCAGATCGAGCGCGCGGCAGAAGCGCTCCCAGAGCGCGTCGTTCGCGACGCCGACGTTCACGTGGCCATCGGCCGCGCGGAAGGTCTGGTACGGGACGATCGACGCGTGGACGTTCCCCTCGGGCCGCGGCACCGTGCCGTCGGCGAAGTAGCGCGCCGCCTGGCGCGAGAGGAGCGCGACCTGGCCACCGATCATCGTGGCGTCGATGACCTGACCCTCGCCGGTCTCGCCGCGCGCGTGCAAGGCGGCGACGATGGCGAACGCCGCGAACATCCCGGCGACCATATCGGCTTGCGGCACGCCGACCATGACGGGATCGCCACCGGGCTCGCCGGTCAGGCTCATGATCCCGCCCATTCCCTGAACGATGAGGTCGTACGCCGGCCGCGCGCGGCCCGGGCCGTCCTGCCCGAAGCCGCTGATGTGGCACACGATCGCGCGCCGGTTGATCGCGCGGATGCGATCGTCGGGGAATCCGAGCCGGCCGAGCGTTCCGGGGCTGAAGTTCTCGACCACGACGTCGCTCCGTTCGATGAGCCGCTCGAGCACGCGTCTCCCCTCGGCGTTCTTGAGGTCGATCGTGACGCTCCGCTTGTTGCGGTTGATCGAGAGGTAGTACGCGGACACGCCGTTCATCGACGGCGGCATCCACGAGCGCGTCTCGTCTCCGGTGCCCGGCATCTCGACCTTGACGACGTCCGCGCCGTGGTCGCCGAGCATCAGCGTGCAGTACGGACCCGAGAGCGCGCGCGTGAGGTCGAGGACGCGGACGCCGCGGAGCGCGCCCGGGTGCCGGGGCTCCCGTTCCGCGCTCGGACGCGCGTCCGCGCCGCCGCTGATCGCGGGAAGCACCTCGAGCGTGTCCCCGTCCGCCAGCAGCACGTCGGCATCGCGCTGCTCGCCGTTGACGACGAACGCGGCGGTCTCGGCGCTCGGGATGCCGAGCTCGCGCACGACGTCGCGCGCCCGCCGGCCGGCCGCCGGCAGCGAGAGCTCCTTGCGGCCGCCGGGGCTCCACCGGCGGAGCTCGCCGTGCAGGACGAGCTGGATCATGCGAGACCGTCCGCGAACCGCACGACGCCGTCGGTCACCGTCGCGCGCACGCGCGCATCGAGGAGCTCGTCTTCGCGGCAGCGCGCCAGATCGCGGTCCACGACCGTCGCGTCGCACCGCATGCCGGTCGCGAGCGTGCCGAGCTCCCTCTCGCGTCCGAGCGCGTACGCGGGGCCCGCGGCATACCCCGCGAGCGCTTCGTCGAGCGTGAGGCGCTGCGCCGGCGTCCAGGCCTCGGCGTCGCCGGGCCGGCGGCGCGCGACGGCGGCGTGGATGCCGAGGAGCGGATCGATCGGCTCGACCGGCGCGTCCGAGCCGAACGCGAGCGTCGCGCCGCTCGAGAGCAGGGCGCGCCAGGGATACGCGCGCGTGACCCGCTCCGCGCCCCAGTAGCGGTTGGCGAGGTCGCGGTCGCTCGTCGCGTGGAGCGGCTGCATCGACGCGACGATCCCGTGTCGCGCGAAGCGGTCGAGGTCGTCGGCGCGCACGAGCTGGACGTGCTCGATCTTGGGCCGCAGCGCCGGCGCGGTCGCGCGCGTCGGCGCGATCGCGTCGAGCGCGACGCGCACCGCGCGATCGCCGATGGCGTGGACGGCGACCGCGATGCCGCCGGCCGCCGCGCGCGCGACGAGGCGCGCGAGCTCCTCCGGCTCGACCGTGAGGACGCCGCGATCGTCGGTCCCGAGGTACGGCTGCTCGAGCGCGGCGGTCTGCGATCCCAGCGCGCCGTCCGTGAAGATCTTCAGGTGGCCGACGCGTAGCCAGTCGTCGCCGGCGCCCGTGCGCAGGCCGCGGTCGAGCGCCTCGTCGATCGCGGTGCGGGGGATGCCGATGTGCGCGCGCATCGCGAGCTCGCCCGCGTCGTGGAGACGCTGGAAGGTCGCGAGCGTGAAGCGGTCGCGGAAGGCGTCGAGGTTCTCGAAGCCGGTCAGGCCCCGCTGCCACGCCTCGGTCTGCCCGTGGCGAGCCGCCTCGAGCATCTCGGCGTCGGTGGGCGGCGGCACGACCGCGTCGACGAGGTCGTTCGCGTTCTCCTGCAGGATGCCCGTCGGCGCGCCGCTCGCGTCGCGCAGGATCGTCCCGCCTGCCGGAGGCGTCGTGTCGGGCCCGATGCCGACGCGCCGGAGCGCCTCGCTGTTCAGCCAGCGGGAGTGGCCGTCCCGGCTGCGGAGCGCGGCGGGATGGCCCGCGCTCGCGCGATCGAGCTCCGCGGCGGTCGGCCAGCGTCCCCAGGCGTTCCTGTCGAAGCGCCCGCCGAGGATCCACGCGCCGCCGGGAAGGGCGCGTGCGTGCGCGGCGACGCGCGCGAGCGCCTCGTCGACCGTCCTCGCGTCGCGCAGGTCGAGCTGCGACATCTGGATCGACCACCACACGAAGTGGACGTGCGCGTCGACCCAGCCCGGCGTCATCAGCCCGCCGCGGAGATCGATGAGCTCGGCGTCCGGCGCCTCGCGCCGCAGATCGCGCGCCGGGCCGATCGCGGCGACGCGACCGTCGCGCGCGAGCAGCGCCTCGGCCGAACGGCCGTCCCCGACGTGGATGCGGCCGCCGTGGAACAGGACGGCGCGCGTCACTGGCGGAAGCCCGCCTGGCCGCGCAGCGGCACGAAGCGCACGGACCCGTGCCGCTCCTCGCGGCCGTGCGCGTCGCGGACGACCAGCTCCTGCATCTCGGCGTCGCCGACCGGAGCCACGAGCCTGCCGTCGTCCGCGAGCTGCGCCGTGAGCGCCGGGTCGATCGCGGGCGCCGCGGCCGTGACGATGACGCGGTCGTACGGCGCGTCTTCCGGACGGCCCATCGAGGCGTCGTCGTGGATGACCCGCACGGTGTGGTAGCCGAGCCGTGCGAGGCGCTCGCGTGCGGCGTCGGCGAGCGCACGGTGCCGCTCGACGCTCACCACGTCGCGAGCCAGCTCCGCGAGGACCGCGGCCTGATAGCCGGAGCCGGTGCCCACTTCGAGGACGTGATGCGTCGGACGCACGTCCAGAAGCTCGGTCATCCAGGCCACGACGTACGGCTGCGAGATCGTCTGCCCCTCGGCGATGGGCAGCGCGTGATCACCGTAGGCGACCTCGCGATCCTCGTCGCGCACGAACTCCTCGCGGGGCACGCGGCCCATCGCCTCGAGCACCCGGGCGTCCCGGATACCGAGATGCCGGAGCTGCCGGACCATCTCCTCGCGCGTGAACGTCACGCGCACATATTGCGGTCTGCGGGCGTTTAGCTCTTTTCGATGGGCACGCCGATCAGGCTGCCCCACTCCGTCCACGAGCCGTCGTAGTTCCGCACGCGCTCGTGGCCGAGCAGATAGCGCAGCACGAACCAGGTGTGCGCGCTGCGCTCGCCGATGCGGCAGTACGCGATCGTCTCGGTCCCCTTGCTGAGACCCTTGCCCTCGTAGATCGCCCGCAGCTCGTCCGCGGACTTGAACCGGCCGTCCTCGGCCACCGCGGTCGACCACGGCACGTTCTGCGCGCCGGGGATGTGGCCGCCGCGCTGCGCGCCTTCCTGCGGCAGGTTCTCGGGCGCGAGGAGCTCGCCCGCGTATTCCTTCGGCGAGCGGACGTCGACGAGCTTCGCCTTCCTGTCGGCCACACGCTCGAGCACGAGGTCGCGCAGCGCTCGGACCGAGGCGTCGGGCGCCTTCGCGTGATACGCGGCGCGTGCGACCGTCGGCGTCGTGGTCACGAGCGGCCGTCCCTCGGCGATCCACTTCGCGCGTCCGCCGTTCACGAGGCGCACGTCGGCGTGGCCGTAGTACTTCAGGAGCCAGAAGAACCACGCGGCGAACCAGTTGTTGTTGTCGCCGTACGTGGCGATCGTCGTGTCGTTGGCCACTCCCCACTTCGAGAGCAGCTCCTCGAGCCCTCGCTTGTCGAGGACGTCGCGCACCGGATGCTGCTGGAGATCGCTCCGCCAATCGAGCCCGATCGCGTTCTCGACATGGCCCTGCTCGTACGCCTTGGTGTCGACGTCGACCTCGAAGACGCGCACCGCGGGGTCCTTCGTGTGATCCGCGAGCCACTGTGTCTCGACGAGCGCTTCGGGATGTGCGTAGTCCGTCATCTGTCGCCCTCCGCACGACCCACGTTGCCCCAGGGTCGCGTCGAGGGCAATCCCGACTGTGCCACGCGCATCCCGAGCCACGGCCCGACCACGGCGGGAAGCTGCGTGAGATCGTCGATGACCGCATCCGGTCGCACATCCACCTCGCGCTGGGGGTGCTCGGTCCGCCGCAGCACGGTGCGCATCCCGAGCCGCGCGCCGCCAAGCACATCAGCGTCGAGTCGGTCGCCCACCATGAACGCTTCCTCCGCGCGCACGCCGGCGATCTCGAGCGCGCGCTCGAAGATGCGGCGGTGCGGCTTCTGCCAGCCGACGCTGTGCGAGCTCGCGACGCCGTCGATCGCGTCGGCGACGCCGAAGCGCCGCCAGTCCTCCCACACCTCCTCGTCGCCGCGCGACAGCGTGTTCGTCACGAGGACCACTCGAAGGCCCTGTTGCTTGCACCAGCGCAGCGCGCCGAGCGCTCCGGGGACCGGCGTCGACACGAGGTCGAGCGGGACGGTCATGGCCACACGCAGCCGCTCCATCTCCATGTCGTCGATGCCGACGGCGGCATTCCGGAACCACTCCTCGTACCAGCGGATCGTCTCCTGGCGGAGCTCCTCCTCGTCGTCGCGACCGATCTCCTCGATCTCGGCCTCGGCCGCCGGCCGCGCCCATCGCGAGCGCGCGGGGCCGAATTCGGCCCGCAGGAACTCCTCGTACCAGTGGCGCTGGCCGAACTCACGGCACAGCGCCTCGCGGAGCAGCTCGTGGAGCTTCTCGCGCGGCGCCCAGTGCTCCACCAGCGTGTCTCCGACGTCGAAGAACGCGGCACGTACGGCCACGTGGGTATCGTACGGACCCGACGTGATGGATTTCGAGCAGCTCGCGTTCATCGAGAAGTGGCGCCAGAAGGCGTCGCGCGGGATCGTCATCGCGCTCGACGGGACGCGTGGCGACATCGTCGTGACGCTCCGCGTCGGCGAGCTCGGCGAGCGCCTCGACCTCCGCGGCCGGGACGCGACCGGCGCGGTGCGCAAGCAGCGCCTCGCCATCGGCGACCGCGTGTTCATGGCCTTCGAGTACCGCGCGAAGGACGTGCGCGCCGGCACCGGCGAGGCGAGCGTCAGTGGCGGCCTGGTCGCGCCGAACGCGGCGGTCCAGGGGACGGTCGCCGAGACCGGTGACGTCGCGGTCGTGGACTGCGGCGCACCGGTGCTGGTGAAGGGCGAGACGCTGGGCGGCGTGAAGGTCGGCGACGCGGTCGAGTTCACGATCGACGGCGAAGGGAAGGCCTACCTGATCCCGACGCGCAGCTGAGGCGGGGAGAGCCCGCGCTACCCCTCGAGCTTGTTCAGCTCCTCCGCGATCTCCTCGTCGTCCGGGACCTCACGCAGCTGATGGACGTCGATGTACCGCACGATCCCCGCGCCGTCGATGACGATGATCGCGCGCTCCGGACGGCCGACCTCCTCGTTGAAGACGCCGTACGCGCGGCTCACCTCGCCGTGCGGCCAGAAGTCCGAGCACAGCGGGTACTTCACGCCGCCGAGCTGCTCGGCCCAGACCTTCAGCGCGTACACCGTGTCGCACGAGATGCCCACGACCTGGGCGCCGCCCCCCGCGAAGCGCTCCTGCAGCGCGTTGAGCGCCGGGGCTTCGCTGTTTCAGGTGTTGGTGAACGCGAACGCGAAGAACGCGAGGACCAGGCGCCTGCCGCGATGATCCGAGAGCGCGACCTCCCGGCCGTCGTGTGCGCGGAGACGGAAATCGGGAGCCGGGTCGCCGGCCGTGAGCGTCGTCGTCTCTGCCGCGATCTTGTTCCGACCCTTGGGTGCGGCCACATTCGTACACTAGCCGAGCGAACGATCGAGGGAGTCCGAACGCACATGAGCGTTGATCAGCGCCGCCGCACCGATGCCGACAGGCACGCGTTCCTCGACTACAGGGCGCCGTGTCCCTTCTGTGGAACGGAGGTCGGTCCGCGCTTCGTGACGCGCGAGCACCTCGACGTGCCGCCGAATCCGCCGTACGCGGCGACGGTGAAGTGTCCGAAGTGCAAGGAGCTCTTCGAGGTGCGCTTCAGCGACTCGCCGCGCTGATCAGCTCTACGGCGCCACCGTCACGACCAGGAGGATGCCCTGGTCCTCCGTCGTGGCCGATGGTGCGATTCGCGGCGTTGTAGCTCGCGTGGTGCCGCGCGGCGGCGACGGCGCGCGGATCGGCGCCGATCGTCGGCGCGCCGGTCGCGAAGCGCAGCTGGTCCTGCTGGAGCGGCATCTCGCTCGCGGCGTCCGCGCTCGCGGCACCGGCGCATACGGGAGAGGGCCACACCGAGGAAGCGAATACGGGGATCAGCTCGGCAGCAGCCATCGGCTCCGGCGCCGCCCGCCCGCGGCGCCTTCACCTACAAGGGAAGAGTTACTTCTTCTTGCCCTTCTTGGCTGCCTTCTTCTTCTTGGCCGGCATCTCGGTCACCTCCCTTCCCACGAGAGTGATCAGGCGCGCGATTTCAGAAGAGGCGTCGCTGCCGCCCCGCGGGGCGCGACGCCTGGCTCGATCGGGCGAGCCATTCCTCGAATTCCTTGCGCGGGATGCGCCAGACACGACCGACGCGCACAGCGGGGATCCGCGTCGGGTCCGCGTCGTCCACCGCGCCGAGCCGGCGGAGGATCGTCGTGGGATGCACGCGAAGCCGGGAGGCGACCTCTTCTGTGGTGAGGAACTCCGCGTCGGAGGCATCGTGGTCAGGTCGCGGTCGGGCCATTGCCACTGCGGCTCCTGCGTAGGCTACTTCTATGAGCGTCACCTGCTCGACGTGACTCTACCTGCGCTCGCTGCATTGTCAAGGGCCCGAGCCTCGCGTCGGAGGGTCGCGAGGCCTCGATCGAGGAGGCGGCGGTGGCCCGCGTCGTTGAGCCAGCGCGACGCACCGCTCGGATGCGGCAGCGGACGAGCGCGCGATCGCCATCGCGCCGGCTGCGACCGACGACTTCGTGGAGCGGGACCTCACCTCAGAAGCGCGCGACCGCGAGCCGGCCGACGAGCAGGAGGACGCGCGGTCGCACCAGCGCGATCTCGCGCGCGAGCCAGCGCCGCAGCTTCGCGCCGGCTCGGAGACGCAAAGCTCCGTGATGGGGCAAGCGCGCTCGAGGAGTTCAAGGCGCAAAGGCGATTCCGCGGCAACTCAGAGCACTGCGGGCGCGGTCATCTCTATTCCTACGTCGCGATGCGCGGCGGTCGTCTGCGTCGCATCCCTTCGCGTCAGTTCAAGAACGTCGCCCGTAGGTACACTCAAGTAGGTCAACGGGGTGTAGGTCAGCTAGGTAGACCGCGTGAATGGGGTTCACGAAGTCGACGGTTCGAATCCGTCCACCCCGACAGCTCGATCAGCCGTCCCGCTTCGCCGGCCCCAGGCCGAAGAATTCCCGCGTGATGCCGTAGAGCTTCTCGCGATCCTCTTTCAGCGCCGGCCGCAGCGCGTAGTGGTTGATCACACGGATCTGCTGCTGCAGCCACTCTTTCCAGCACACCGCGCATACGCTGCGCGCGATGTCGTCGCCGAGCGCGCCGGGCAGGACGCGGCCGGCGCCCTCGCGGGTCTCGTGACAGCGCACGCACGCGACGGTCTCAGGCACGGCCGATCGGTCCGAAGCGGCGCAGCGGCGCGTAGCGGAACGCCGCGCGTCCGACCACGTCCACGAAGGGGATCGCGTCGAACGCGCGGCTGTCGCGCGAGTGGTCCCGCCGGTCGCCGAGGACGAAGACGCCATCGCTCCGCACCTCGGCGACGCGCTTGAGCAGGAGACGCGCGCGCTCCTGCGGGTCGCGGACGAGCACGACGTCGCCCGGGCGCGGTCTGCCGCGCGGCGGAAAAACGAGGACCCAGTCCCCCTCCCGCAGCGCGGGCTCCATGCTGTGGCCGCGCACGGCCACGCGCCACGGACGCATCGCTACTTCTTGGTCGCCCAGAACATGTCGCTGATCTCCTTGACCGCGGCCTGGAGGTCCGCGGCGGCCTGCGCGTCCACGCTCTGCTTGTTCTTCGAGGCGAGCTTCAGCGCCTTCCAGAAGGTGTCGTGCAGCTTCGGGAACTTCTCGAGGTGCTCGGGCTTGAAGTAGTCCGACCAGAGCACCTGGAGCTCCTTCTTGCAGATCTCGGCGTGCTGCTCCTTCACGACGACCATGCGGACGAAGTTCCCGCGCGTCGTGAAGTCCGTGGCGCTCTTATCGAGCGCGTTGATCTTCTCCACCATCTTCGCGACGGTGTCCGCGGCGATCTTCGCCGGCGTCGGGTCGTAGATGCCGCACGGGATGTCGCAGTGCGCGTACGCGACGGTCGTTGGCTTGAGCAGTCGGGCAAGCATGCAGGTTCACTCCTTGGGCGTCCCAGAGACTGCCCGGCGCATCCCACATGGCCGGGCGCCTCCCCACTTTATCGCCCCGCGCGCGACGCGCGCGGGGCGCTCCCCGCTAGGGGGCCACGTCGTCCAGGGTGACCTGCACGTCCATGGAAGCGCGCACGTCGACGGTCTGTGTCTTGCCCACGAGGTTGCCGGCGAACGGCGGGAAGACCTCCATGACGAAGCGTCCTGGCCGCATCGCCGCCTCGAACCTTCCGGCGCTATCGGTATCCGTCGCGGCGGCCACGCCGCGCGCGTCGGAGAAATCGACGGTCGCCCCCGCCACCGGGATGCCGCGCGGATCCTTCACCACGCCGGTCACGATGGCCCCACGCGCGACCGCGAGATCGAGCGTCACGTCGTTCGCGCCGACGACGATCTCATCGGCATCCTTCCAGGTGCGCTTGCCGTCCCAGTACTCGCCGATGAGCCCGCTGTGCGCGGGCGGGACCACGCTGACGATGTAGGTCTCGGGCCGCGTGGTGATCGCGTACCGGCCGTTGCCGTCGGTCTCGCGGCAGATGCGGCCGGTCGTGAACGCCGTGTCGATGCAGACGAGGGCGTTCGGCACGACGTCGCCGTCGGTCGTGCGCACCACGCCGCGCACCTGCGGTCCCGATGCGAGCACGACGTCGAGGGTCACGTCGTCCGCCAGGCGAAGGGCGGTCGACCCGACGCCGGTGAGCGCCCGGTCGTACCACTGCGGCACCGCGCGGATCGTGGGCGGCGGGACCGTCCAGACGTAGTAGAGGCCGGGCTCGCGCAGCGCGGCGTAGCGGCCCTTCTTGTCGGTGCGCTCGCACTGCCACGGGAGCGGCGCGGCGAGCGTCCGGACGCACACCTGCGCGTCCTCCACCGGATCGCCGGCGAATCGCACCACGCCCTTCAGCACGACACCCTTGACGAGCGTCACGTCGACGTCGGGGACGTCCGTCGTGCGCGCGTCGAGCACGTCGGCCTCCTCGAGGAACGCGCGGCCGCGCGCCCACTGCGACACCAACCGCGCGCCGGGCGCGCTCGTGACCTCGAGCCGGTAGACCGCCGCCTTCGCGTCGATCGCGTACGCGCCGTCCGCGCCGGTCTTCGCGCAGATCGGCGGGCCGTCTCCGGCGGGGTGCGCGCAGGCCTCGGCGCCGGCGACCGCGGCGCCGGACTCGTCGCGGACATGGCCCGAGATGCGGTGCTGCGGGACGAGCTCGACCCAGAGCGCCGCGTCGGCGCCCGAGAGATCGGTGACGCGCTGGGCGCCGGCGAAGCGCCGCTCGGCCGGACCGCTGACGCGCACGAAATACGTGCCGGGAGCGCCCGTGAGCGCGGCCGCGCCATCCGTGCCGGTGTCGGCGCAGGACTCCGGCCCGCGGGCGGTGGACGCGCAGACGCGCGCGCCGCCCAGCGGCGGGCCGCCGTCCGCCTGCACCACGAGCACGCGAAGGACCGCCGTCGCGGCCGGCAGGGTCGTGGCGGGCGCGGGCGACGGCGCGCTCGCCGCTGTGCAGGCCGCCAGCGCGAGCGCGAGCGACCTCACGGAGAACGAACAGATGGAGCGGATCACCGAGGGGGCCTCACGCGCGTAACGAGCAGCAGGGCGAAGGAGAACGCGACGATGGTGGCGGCGGATGACGAGCTCCTCGGCATCGGTCTCGTCCTCGCGATCGTCTTCGCGGTGCTGGTCTTCGCCATGAGCGGCAGTGTCTACGCCGGCGTGGCCGGGGTCGATATCCGCCAGGTCGCGGCCGGCCTGGGCGGTCTCCTGCGCTCGCTCGCGGGCGCGATCGGGATCTGAGCCGCGCTAGCCGCGGCGGGCCGCGGTGGCGCTGGCGATGAGCCGCGAGATCTCCGCCAGCGGCCCGGCCACCTCTTCCCCGCGCTCGCGCTGCATCAGGTCGCGCATCGCGTCGCGGATCGGCTTGCCCTCCGACAGCACGAGGTGGGTCTGCTCGGTGATGGGCATGCTCACGCCCTTCGCGCGCGCGGCCGCGTACGTCGCCTCGGCGGTGGTGAGGCCCTCGGCGACCTGGCCGCCCAGACGCTCCCGGATCTCGGGCATGGCAACGCCCCTCGCGAGCAGCTCGCCCACCGTCCGGTTGCGCGAGTGCTTGCTCATGCAGGTCGCGATGAGGTCGCCCACCCCCGCGAGGCCCGCCACCGTCAGCGGGTTCGCGCCGCACGCGAACCCGTAGCGCGCGATCTCGGCGAGGCCGCGCGTCATGAACCCGGCCTTCGCGTTGTCGCCGTATGCCATCCCATCGATGGCGCCCGCTCCCAGCGCGACGATGTTCTTCAGCGCCCCGCACAGCTCGACGCCCACGACGTCCGCGTCGGTGTACGCGCGGAACATCGGCGTCCCGACGATGGACTGGAAGCGCTTCGCGGTCTCGCTGCGGGCCGACGCGACGACCGACGCCGCGGGATGCCCCGCCGCGATCTCGCGGCTGATGTTCGGTCCCGAGAGCACGGCGACGCGCCCGGCGCCCACGACCTCGGCCCACAGCTCGCTCATGCGCTCGCCCGTGTCGGCGAGGCCCTTCGTCGCGGACAGCAGGTGGTGCCGCGCGTCGATGAGCGGCGCGACGCGATCGCGGAGGGCGCGCACGCCCACGCTCGGCGCGGCGACGATGAGATCCTCCGCCTCGGAGACCGCGCGCTCCAGCTCCGCGGTGATGACGACCCGCTCCGGGATGCGGATGCCCGGCAGGTACCGGCGGTTCTCGCGTTCGGCGGCCATCGCGCGGGCCTGCTCCGGATCGCGCGTCCAGAGGACGACCTCGCGGCCCGCGTCGCGCGCGAGGATCGTCGCGAGCGTCGTTCCCCACGAGCCCGCCTGCAGCACGGCGACCCTGCTCATGCGCGCAGGCGTGGCTCGACGCCGCGGACGATGCGCTGGATGTTCGGCAGGTGCCGCACGTAGACGATCGCGCCGGCCGCGAGGATGAACGCGAGCGTCGCCCAGTGGAACTCGAGCCACCCCGTGGCGCTGAAGAGCAGGTATCCCGCGAGCGCGCCCACCACCGACGCGAGCGATCCGACCGACACCATGCGCGTCAGCGCGAGCGCGATCGCGAATGCCGCGACGGCGCTCGCCCAGGCCGGCGTCGCGACGAAGAGCAGCGCGCCGAAGCCCGTCGCGACGCCGCGCCCGCCACGGCCGCGCAGCGTGATCGGCCAGCAGTGGCCCGCGACCGCGCAGACCGCCCCGAGCGCCTCGGCGAGCGGCCGGCCGGTGGTGCCCTCCGAGAAGATGAGCTGCGCGAACACGACCGCGAGCGCGCCCTTCACGATGTCGAACGACGCCACGAGCAGGCCCGCGCCCTTTCCGAGGGTTCGAAACGTGTTCGTCGCGCCCGTCGAGCCGGATCCGACCGTGCGCAGGTCGACGTTGCGATAGATCCTGCCGACGAGGTAGCCGCTCGAGATCGAGCCGACGAGATAGCCCACGAGGGCCACGACGGCGAACGCGATGAGCGTGGCCGGCGAAAGGGTCACTCCTTGGCCGCCTTGAATTCGAGCGCGATCGGCGTGCCCGCGAAGCCGAAGCGCTCGCGGATGCGGTTCTCCAGATAGCGCTGGTACGTGAAGTGGACGCCCTCGGGCGGATCCACGAAGAACACGAACGTCGGCGCCTTGCCGCGCGCCTGCGTCACGTGCCGGAAGCGGACCTCTTTCCCGCGATGCGCGGCCGGCGGATGCGATTCGACCGCCTCCATGAGGAGGCTGTGGAGCTCGGCGGTCGACACCTTCCTGCGGCGCTCGTCCACCACCGCGAGCGCGTCGGCGAGGGTCTCGCGCACGTTGCGGCCGGTCTTCGCGGACACGAAGTGGTGCGGCATCCACGGCGCGAAATGGAATTCGCGCGCGACCTCCGCTTCGACGCTCGCCGTCATCTCCGGTCTACGGTCTACCACGTCCCACTTGTTCACCGCCAGGACCAATCCGACGGCCGCCTCGATCGCGTAGCCCGCGATGTGCACATCCTGCGCGGTCACGCCCTCGGTCGCGTCCGTGAGGAGGATCGCGACGTCGGCGCGCTCGAGCGCCCGCTCCGTCCGCAGCAGCGCGTACTTCTCGATCCCCTCTTCGACGCGCCCGCGCCGCCGAATGCCCGCGGTGTCGACGAGCACCGCGCGCCGTCCGTCGACCTCGATGGCCGTATCGATGCTGTCGCGCGTCGTCCCGGGGATCTCGCTGACGACCGCGCGCTCCACGCCCGCGAGCGCGTTGAGGAAGCTCGATTTGCCGACGTTCGGCCTGCCGACGATGGCGATGCGCGGATCCGCCGACTCGGGCTCGACGACCTGCTCGGGCAGGCGCTCCACGATCGCGTCGAGGAGGTCGCCCGTTCCGAGGCCCTGGATCGCGGACACGGCGATCGGCGCGCCCAGGCCGAGCTCGTAGAACTCGGCGGCCTGCGCCTCGCCTCGCCAGGAGTCCGCCTTGTTCGCGACGAGGAGCACCGGCTTGCGGCTCCGCCGCAGCAGGTCCGCGACGTCGTGCTCCACCGGGAGGATGCCGGTCTGCGCGTCGACGAGGAAGAGCACGACGTCGGCCTCCTCGATCGCGGCCTCGGCCTGCCGGCGCACCGCCGCCTCCATCTGTCCCGCGCGCGGATCGTCGAGGCCGCCGGTGTCGATGAGCGAGAACTCGCGACCGCGCCACTCGGTCGTCGCGTAATTGCGGTCGCGCGTCGTGCCCGGAAGGTCCTCGACGATGGCGATGCGCTCGCCCACGAGGCGATTGAACAGGGTGGACTTCCCCACGTTGGGGCGCCCCACGACGGCGACGACGGCCCTCGCCATCGTCGGCTAGGCCGGGACCGGTTCCGCCAGGGCCTCGAGCCGCTCCTTCACCTCGAGCAGCGTGTCCATCGGGGTCGAGCAGCCGCCGATGAGTCCGACACGCTCCTGGCCACGCACCCATTCGGCGCGGACCTCATTGGCGGATTCGATGTGGTAGGCGTCGCGTCCCTGCATCTTCGCGAGGCTCACGAGCTCGCGCGTGTTCGCCGAGTTCTTGCCGCCGACCACGACGATCGTGCGCACCTGCTCGGCGAGCTCGCTCGCGGCGACCTGCCGCTTCACGGTAACCGGACAGACGGTGTTGTAGACCTTCATCTCCTGCGCGATCGTCGCGACGTGCGCCACGAGCGCGGTGAAGGCCCACGGCGGCTGCGTGGACTGCGAGACGACGCCGGCGCGCTTCATCTTGGGGAGCTTCTTCCATTGCTCTTCCGTCTCGACGATGACGTAGCTGTCGCCCGCGAACGCCTTCAGCCCGATGACCTCGGGGTGGTCGGCGGTCCCGAGCAGGATCACCGTGTACCCCTCGTCCGCGAGCTGCTTGGTGAACCGCTGCGCGCGGAGGACGAGCGAACAGGTGGCGTCGATGCACTCCAGGCCGCGCTCCTCGATCTTCGCGCGGACCTCGGGCGGCACCCCATGCGCGCGGATGACGACGATCCCCTCGGCGGCGTCGGCCGGATCCGTGATCACCTTCACGCCGCGTGCCGCGAGGCGCTCGCTGATCTTCGGGTTGTGGACGACCTGACCCAGGTTGTGCACGGGCTTTCCGGTCTCCGCGGCTGCCTCGGTGAGCTCGACCGCCTTCTTCACGCCGAAGCAGAAACCGTTCTCCCGCGCGAGCAGCACTTCCATCACATCGAGTCTAGGTGCTCGGTCGGTCGACGGCCTCCGCGTACGCACCCCGCATCTCACGCGGGAGCAGCTCGGCGATGCGCGTCATGATCGCGTCCGCGGTCGCCTGACGATCCCGGCGGACCTCCGCCGGCAGCTCGGAGACGCGAAAGGGCCTCCCGAAGCGGAGCGTGATCTCCGTCCGGCGCGGGATGTGCGGCATCGCCCGCGGCGTCCCGACGATCGCGCAGGGCACGATCGGCGCGTCCGTCCGCTCCGCCAGGAGCGAGATGCCGGGCTGCCCGCGCAGCAAGGCCCCCCGCTCGCTTCGGTGGCCCTCGGGGAACACGCCGAGCGGCAGACCCTTCGCGAGCACGCGGAGCGCGAGCGCGATCGCACGCCGGTCGCTCTCCCCTCGGCGGATGGAGAAGTTGCCGATGCCGCGGAGAAGGAAGCCGAGGAGCGGGTAGTCGAAGACCTCGATCTTCGCCATCCAGCGGATCGGCGTCCCGAGCGCGATGGAGACGGCCGGCGGGTCCTTCCAGTTGATGTGATTCGCCACGATGATGTACGGCCCGCTTGTCGGCACGTGCTCGCGCCCGACCACCTCGATCCGCGCGAACAGCGACACGAGGAAGCGGACCGGCGGGAAGAGCAGCCGCCAGACCCAGAGGTCCGACGCCGGCGCGACCGCGGTCTCGCCAAACAGCCGCTCGATCATCCGGTGGTGACGATCGCGAGGACGCGCTCGAGGGCCTCTCCCACCGCGAGACCGTCGGTCTGGACGACGATGGCGTCCACCGCCGCGCGCAGCGGCGCGACGGCGCGCTCGCTGTCGAGTCGATCGCGGCGCAGGATCTCCTGCAGCAGCTCCTGCCGCGGTCGCACCTCGCCGCGCGACCGCAGCTCCTCCTCGCGCCGCTTGGCCCGCTCGGCCGCGGTCGCGGTGAGGTAGATCTTTCGCTCGGCCTGCGGCAGGACCACCGTGCCGATGTCGCGGCCGACCATGACCACGCGGCCGCGGCCCGCGAGGGCGCGCTGCTGCTCGACCAAGGCGTCGCGCACCGCCGGGACGCGCGCGACCTGCGAGACGATGCGGTCGACGTCGGCGCCGCGGATCGTCCACGTGACGTCGTCGCCGTCGAGCAGCACCGTATACGCGCGTCCGTCGCGTACCGTGGGCGGTCCGATCGCGACGCGCACCTCGCGCGCCAGTGCCGCGAGCCGCTCGGCATCGTCGGGATCGATCCCGCGACGGTGCGCCGCGAGCGCGATCGCGCGGTACATCGCCCCGGTGTCCAGGAAGAGGTACCCGAGCCGCTCGGCGACGAGCGCGCCGATGGTGCTCTTGCCGGCCCCGGCCGGTCCGTCGATGGCGATCGTCCGCGGCGTCGTCATCGCGCGGCTTCCGGTCGACACGGTCTCGCGCCCGCCGGCGCGCGGCGGGATCTCGCTCTGGGCACCGGGGCCGCATCGGGGCGCGCGGCTGGACGCGCGAGATCGGCGGCCTCGCGCGGATCGAGGTCGCGCCATTCGCCCACGCGCAGGCGGCCCAGCCGGAGCGACCCTATCCGCACGCGCACGAGGCGGTCGACGCGCAGGCCGACGGCGGCGCACATGCGGCGTACCTGCCGCTTCCAGCCGCTCCGCAACACCACGCGCAGACGGCTCGCGCGACGCGAGCGCGTGATCACGTCGACGCGCTCGGCGCGCGCGAGACCCTCCTCGAGGCGCACGCCGGCACGGAGGCTCGCGATCGCCGCGGGCGAGAGCTCGCCGGTCACGGTGACCTCGTACTCGCGCTCGTGCCCGTACCGCGGATGGATGACGCGCTCGGCCCACTCGCCGTCGTTCGTGAGCAGCAGCAGGCCCTCGGACTCGGCGTCGAGGCGGCCGACCGGATAGAGGCGCTCGCCGACGTCCACGAGGTCGACGACGGAGCGGCGCCCGCGCTCGTCGCGCGCGGTCGACACGACCCCCCTCGGCTTGTTCAGGGCGATGTAGCGGACGGCCGCCGTCCGCGTCGCCACGCCGTCCACCGCGATCCGCGCGTCCGGCGCGACCTTCGTGCCGAGCGTGGTCACGATCTCCCCGTCGACGCGCACGCGGCCCGCGGCGATGAGCTCCTCGGCCGCCCGCCGCGAGGCCACACCGCGGTCGGCGAGGACCTTCTGCAGACGGATCACGGCCGCGTCGCGCCCTCCACATCGCCGGGACGCTCGACCACGCCGCCCTCGGGCGTGAGCGCGCCCGGCAGGTCGTCGAGGCTCGCCAGGCCGAAGCACTCGAGGAACTCCCAGGTGGTGCCGTAGAGGATCGGCCGCCCGGGTGCCTCGCGCCGGCCCCGCTCCTCGATGAGCCGGCGCTGCATCAGCGTGTAGATCGTCTGGTCGCAGTTCACGCCACGGATCGCCTCGATCTCGGCGCGCGTCACCGGCTGGCGGTACGCCACGACGGCGAGCGTCTCGAGCGACGCGGGCGACACGCGCAGCCGGTCCGCGCCGAGATACGCGGACACCGCGGCCGCCTGTTCCGGCGATGTCACGAGCTGCCAGTCGTCGCCGTCGTGCGCGAGGCGCAGTCCGGTCCCCGCGTAGCTCCCCGCGAGCTCGAGGAGCGCGGCGTCCACCTGCTTCGGCGTCGCGCCGACGGCCTTCGCGATCTCCGAACGCGACACGGGCTTCTCGGCGACGAAGAGGACCGCTTCGACGGCGTTCGCGAGCGGTGATCTCATGCGGGCGTCTCGGTCACGATCGGCCGCTCCTTCTTCGTGATGAGGATGTCGCTGAACAGCTCGTCCTGCACGAGGTCGATCACGATGCGTCGGTACAGGTCGAGCAGCGCGATGAACGTTACGACAGCCCATCCGAGCGTGGGCGCGGGGCCGAGGAGCTCGCTGAACGCGATCTGCCCGCGCTCCCTCACGATGGCCTCGATCTCGGCGGTGCGCTCCTCCACCGAGTACCGCTCGCCCGGCGCCACCAGGTCCTCCTCGCGCTGCCGCGCGGCGAGCGCGAGCACCCGCGACCACGCCGCCGCGAGCGCGGTGACCTCGCCGCCGCGCGGCGGAAGGTCCACCGGCGTGCCGCCCTCCCGATGGAACTGACGCTCGCCGCTCCGCAGGCGGTCGCCGAGCGCGCCCGCGCGCTCGCGCACGATCGCGTACTCCATGAGCCGCGCGCGGAGCTCCTCCTCCGACTCGCCCTCGTCCTCGTCGACGATCGGCGCCAGCGCGGGAAGGAGGCTCCGCGCCTTCAGCAGGACGAGGCGCGACGCGAGCGCGAGGAAGGAGGCGACCTCGTCCGCGGGCAGCGCCGCGAGCGCGCGCACGCGCGCGAGGTACGCGTCCGCGAGATCGCCGAGGCGCACGGTGAGGATGTCGAGCTTCTTCTCCTCGACGAGCTGGAGCAGCAGCTCGAGGGGCCCATCGAAGCCGCTCACGCTGACGTTCGGGCCTTCGTGTCCGAGCATCAGGGGATCGCCTCACGGTCGGCGCGCGCGAGGAGCGCCTCGTCGGCGCCGCGCGGCGCGTCGTGGTGGCGCGCGATGAGCCGCACCACGCGCTCCGAGCGTCCCTCCGCGCGCGCGAGCTCGGCGCCGCGCCGCGCGTGGTCGAGGTAGCGCGCGAACACACCGCCGCCCGTCGCCAACCGCCGGCGCACCGCGGGCGCGAACAGCTCGAGGAGGACGGCGGCGATGCGATGCCAGAGGCGCGTCCCGGCCGGCTTCGCGCGGTCGTGCAGCAGTCCCGCGAGCACGAGCTCGTCGTCGGCGCCGAGCGCTCGCAGGATGTCCGCGGTGCGCTCGGCGTGGCGCGCGTCGCCGCTCGTGACGGAGAGGTACCGCCACGTCTGAACCACCCGATCGAGCGCGCTCATCGCAGGCCGGTGAGGAACGTCGTCAGGGCGAGCGCCGGCGCGAAGACCACCGAGCTGAAGACGCGCGGCGCGAGGAGCAGCAGGAAGAGGAGCAGGAACGGACCGTACTGCTGGAACGTCCGCCACGAGTACTGCTGCCGCGGCGGCAGGAGGCCGTACACGACGTTCGAGCCGTCGAGCGGCGGGATCGGGATGAGGTTGAAGATCGCGAGGATGCAGTTCATCTGAACGATGTACCGAAGGATCGTCACGTAGACGTCGCCGAGCACGTCCGCGCTCCCGAAGCGCAGCGGGATCGCGAAGAGCGCCGCAAGCGCGAAGTTCGCGAGCGGACCGGCGAGCGCGACGGCAGTCACGCCGAGGCTCGAGCGCAGGCGCGACTCGTTGAATGGCACCGGCTTCCCGTATCCAAAGCCGGCCAGGACCAGGAGCAGCGTCCCGAAGGGGTCCAGATGCGCCATCGGATTGAGACTCAGTCGCCCGAGCAGGCGCGCGGTATCGTCGCCGAGCCTATGCGCGACATAGGCGTGCATGAACTCGTGCACGGTGATCCCGAGGACGATCGCGATGACGAACGCGACGAAGAACACGGGGTCACGCACCGGCGCGAACAGCGATCCGGTGAAGAAGCCATAGGCGAGCAGCAGGAGCCCGATGAGCAGCAGCGGATCGATGCCGCCCGGCCCGCCGTATCCGCGTCGAGCGCCGATCACTGTGCGACCAGTCTAGGTAAAGCGCGCGTCAGCGACCCGCGACGCGTCCGAGGAAGAGCCGCCGCTTCGCGACGCGCCGCGCGCTCCAGCGGAACGCGGTCCGGACCTCGTCGATCGCCGCCGCATCTTCGGGCCGGCCCGCGACGTGGACCTCGGCGAACGGCTGGCCGCGCTCGACGCTGTCGCCGACCTTCGCGTGCAGCACGACGCCGGTGCGATGGTCGATCGGGTCACCCTTCTTCTCGCGGCCCGCGCCCAGGTGGACCGACGCGATGCCGACGCGATCCGCCGCGATCGCCGCGACGTACGCGGTCCGCGGCGCCCGCAGGGTCTCGACGCGCGGCGCGCGGGGAAGCCGTGCCGGATCGTCGACGACGCGCGCGTCACCGCCCTGCGCGCTCACGAGCTCGCGCAGCTTCGCGAGGCCGCTGCCGTCGCGGAGCGCCGCTTCGACACGCTTCCGGCCCGCCCTCGCGTCGCGAGCACGCCTTCCGCGCACGAGCATCTCCGCGCCGGCGACGAGAGCGAGCTCGGTGAGGTCGGCCGGGCCCTCGCCGCGGAGCGCCGCGATCGCCTCCGCGACCTCGAGCGCGTTGCCGACGGCGCGGCCGAGCGGCTGCTCCATGTCGGTGAGCTCGCAGGTCACGCCGAGCCCGTGCGCCTCGCCGATGGCGACCATCGTGCGCGCGAGGACCGACGCGCTGCGGCGATCCTTCATGAACGCGCCGCTCCCGACCTTAACGTCGAGGACCACCGCGTTCGCCCCCGCGGCGATCTTCTTCGACATGATGCTGGACGCGATGAGTGGGATGGCCGGCACCGTCCCGGTCGCGTCGCGGAGCGCGTAGAGGAGCCCATCGGCGGGCGCGAGCTCCTTCGTCTGTCCGGTCACGACGATGCCGACGCGCTCGAGCTGCGCGAGGAACTCCGCCGTGCCGAGATCGACGCGGTAGCCCGCGATCGACTCGAGCTTGTCGAGCGTGCCGCCCGAGAACCCGAGCCCGCGGCCGCTCATCTTGGCGACGGGCAGTCCGCACGCGGCCACGAGCGGCGCGACGACGAGCGTGGTCTTGTCGCCGACGCCCCCGGTGGAGTGCTTGTCCACGACGCGACCGAAGCGCGAGAGGTCGAGGCGCTCGCCCGACGCGACCATGCTCGCGGTGAGCGCCGCCGTCTCCTTGGCGGTCATGCCGCGCCACACGATGGCCATGCAGAGCGCCGCCATCTGGTAGTCGGGGATCTCGCCCTTCACGTAACCCTGGACGAGGTGGTCGATCTCCTCCGCGCTGAGCGCTCCCCCGTCGCGCTTGCGCTCGATGAGCTCGACCGCGCGCATCACGCCTCCCAACGGACGCCGAGCGCGCGGGGCGAGACGACGCGAGGGCCAGGCCGGCCAACCCAGGTCGACACAGGCGAGCGGACGGCAGCGGCGGGCGGGGGCTGTTTCTCGAGCGCGGAGAGACCCCGCCGCTCCCGCCTCGACAACGACGTCACAGCCGCGCCACGACGCCCTTCACGACGCTCCCGAGCCGCCTGCCCGCGCGGTCGGCGATCGCCAGCACCTCTTCATGCGATACGTGGTCGACCAGACCCGGCAGTCCCGTCGCCATGTCGGTGACCGTCGCGATCGCGAGGATGCGCATCCCCGCGTGTCGCGCGGCGAGCACCTCCGGCACGGTGCTCATGCCGACCGCGTCCGCGCCCCAGCGACGGAGCATCCGAAGCTCCGCCGGCGTCTCGAAGTTCGGACCGGAGACCGCGACGTACACGCCCTCGCGCAGATCGCCGTCCACTTCGTGCGCGAGCTTCCGCAGCTCCTCGGTGTACGCACCGACCATGTCGGGGAACCGCGGACCGAGCGAGTCGTCGTTCGGGCCGCGAAGCGGGTTGTGGGACATGAAGTTGATGTGGTCGTTGATGACCATGAGGTCGCCCGCGCGGAACGAGGGGTTCAGGCCTCCGCAGGCGTTCGTGAGGATGATCGTGTCGATCCCCCACGCCTTGAACACGCGCACCGGGAAGGTGATCTCCCGCATGTCGTAGCCCTCGTAGTAGTGCAGGCGTCCCTTCATGACCGCCACGGTCTTGCCCGCGAGCGCGCCGACGACGAGCTGTCCCGCATGCCCCGGGACGGTGCTGCGCTTCCACCCGGGGATGCGGTCGTACGGGATCCGATCCGCCTTTCCGACCTCGTCGGCGAGCGCGCCGAGCCCGCTGCCGAGCACGATCGCGACCGTGGGCTGCTGCTTCGTCCGCTCGCCGATCGCGGCGACGGCCGCCCTGGCATCGAGGGTCATATCCCAGGCTCCTTCAGGATCTTTTGTCGCAGGAGCGAGAGGAACGGTCGGGCGCGCGCCGTGCGCACGAGCTTCGCGACGGTCGGCGAGCGGCGCACCGTGACCAGATCGCCGGCGCGCAGATCGTGCTCGACCTGGCCGTCGAGCGAGATGCGCGCCGGCTCGTCCTGCACGTCGAGGACGATCTCCTGGTCGGGCTCGAACACGAACGAGTTCGAGAACGAGAGATGCGGCGCGATGGGCGCCAGGACCATCGATCGTGCGCTCGGGAGGAGCAGCGGACCGCCGACGGAGAAGGCGTACGCGGTGCTGCCGGTCGCCGTCGCGACGATGACGCCGTCGGCCCAGTACACGATGAGCGGATCCCCGTCGACGGTGACGGAGACATGGATCGACCGGACCAGCGCGCCGCGCGCCACGGCGATGTCGTTCAACGCGAGCGCGGCGACGACCTCGGCGCCCCGGCGTACGAGGCGCGCTTCGAGCATCGCCCGCTCCTCCACCTCGTAGCGACCCGCGGCCACGTCCGCGAACGCCGCGTCGAACTCGCCGACGGTCGCCATCGTGAGGAAGCCGAGGTGCCCGAGGTTGACGCCGAGGAGCGGGATGCCGCACGGCGCGAGCGCGCGCGCCGCGTGCAGCATCGTGCCGTCGCCGCCGAAGACGCAGGCCACCTGCACGCCGCTCACCTGCTCCGCGCGCACCGCGTCGAGCGTCAGGTCCACGACCTCGTGCCCGGAGCGTCCGATACGCGCCGCGGCGTCGCGCGCCGCCGCGGCCGCGTCGGTGAAGTTCGGCCGGTAGCAGACCGCGACCTTCATCGCGACGCCTGGTCCGCCGCCGCGCGCAGCTCTTCCGCCGGGAGTCCGGTCGCGCCCCTTCGCGCGTGCACGAAGATCTCGCGATTGCCCTCACGTCCGGGCAGCCGCGACGGAACGATCGCGACGACGGGCACGCCCTCCCGGGCGAACCGCTCCGCGACGGCGACGACCGCCGCGGCGCGCGTCTGCGGGTCGCGGACGATGCCGCCGCGCCCGACCGCCTCGCGTCCGGCCTCGAACTGCGGCTTCACGAGCGCGACGACGTCGCCGCCGTCGCTCAGGTGCGCGAACGACGGCGGCAGCGCGAGGCGGAGCGAGATGAAGGACACGTCCGCGACGACGAGGTCGACGGGCTCCGGGAGCGTCACGCCCTCGCGCGCGTTCACCCCCTCCATCACGACGACTCGTGCGTCCGTGCGCAGCTTCCAGTCGAGCTGACCCTTGCCCACGTCCACGGCATACACCCGGACGGCACCGCGCTGCAGGAGGCAGTCGGTGAAGCCACCCGTGGAGGAGCCCACGTCGAGCGCCACGCGCCCGCCAACGTCGATCCCGAGCTCGTCCAGCGCCGCGTCGAGCTTCTCGCCGCCTCGGGACACGAAGCGCGGTCCGGTGTCGATGGTGACCGTCGCGTCGTCCGCGACGCTATCCGCCGCACGCCGCACCGGGTCGCCGTCGACGCGCACCGCGCCGGCGAGGATGAGCGCCTGCGCGCGCTCGCGGCTGGGCGCGAGCGAGCGCCGGACGAGGAGCTGATCGAGGCGAACGCGGCGGGCCACCAATCGCGATTCTCCCGCATTTCGCATACTGCGACCGATGGCGAAGCGTCTGCCCCGCGCACGGACCCTGAAGGGCGACCCCGCGCTCGCGCATTACTACAGCGAGCCGTCGGACGGTGGCGCCGGCGCCGCGGGCGAGCCGGCGATCCTCCTCATCCACGGGTCGCTCGCGCGATCCGAGGACTGGGAGAACGTCTTCCCGCGCCTCGCGACGCGGTACCGCACGGTCGCGTACGACCTGCGCGGTCACGGAAGGAGCGGTCGCGCGACCGACTACTCGCTGCGCGCGTTCGGCGACGACGCGCTGCGCGTGCAGCGCACCATCGTGAAGGGGCCGGTCGTGGCGATCGGCTCGTCGCTGGGGGCCCTCTGCGCGATCGCGCTCGCCGCGCGGGAGCCCGAGCAGGTGCTCGGGATCGTCCTCGAGGATCCGAACGTCTCGTACGGAGCGGCCTGGGACGCGGCACGCTACAAGCCGCTGCGTGACGCGCTCGATCATCTGGACGATCAGAAGGCGTTCCTCAAGGTCGTCGAGCGATGGCCGCTGCCCTCGCCGGGACCGCGGGGCGAGCGCACGCATGGGGAGCTGCGCGGCTTCTACGCCGCCGACCGCATGGCGACGTATCTCCGCGACGTCGATCCCGCGTTCCTCGACGCGCGCACCGGCGCCGACGACGCGAGCGCGCAGCCGGCGCTCGCGGAATGGCTCGCGGCCGTGCGCTGCCCCGTGCTCGTGCTCGCGGGCGAGCCGCGGCTCGGGTCGAACCTCGACGACAACGGCGAGTGGAAGCTGAAGCGGGCGACGAAGGATCTCGTGGTGAAGCGCCTCCCGGGGACGGGCCACTGGATCCACGGCTTCCGGCCCGAGCAGTTCCTCGAGAACATCGAGCCGTTCCTTCGGCGACTCCGTACGACCAGGGTCGCCTAGCGGCATCCGCGCCACCGACGAGCGCGGTCAGCCGCGCTCCTTCGCCTGCCTCTGCAGCGCCTCCGCGAGCTGGGTGATCCGCAGGTCCGCGGCGTCGAGGCGCTTGCCGCATCGCTCGTACAGACGCAGCCCCTCCTCGTAGAGGCGCACGGCCTCGTCGAGGTCGAGGCTCGGATCCTCGAGCTTGTCGGCGATGGCTTCCAGGCGCGCGAGATCTTCCTCGATCGTGGGCTCACGTTCGGCCATTCGGGTCCACCCCTTCCACGGTGACGCTCGCGCGGCCGTCGCGCATCCGGATCCGCGCGGCGTCGCCGCGACGCAGCTCGCTCACGCCCGCGCGGACGCGGCCGTCGGCGCCTTCGACGATCGCGTAGCCACGTCCGAGGACGCCGAGCGGCGAGAGCGCGTCGAGCCGCTGCTTGGCGTGCGCGAGCCGCTGGCGCCGCACCGGGACCGCTCGCGCGATCGCCCGGTCCAGCGCGCGGCGATGCTCGTCGAGCTGCTGGCGCCGCGCACCCACCCGCGCGGGCGGCGCGCGCCGCTCGAGCAGCCGATGCGCGGCGACGAGCCGGCGCCTGCGGCCCTCGAGCGCCTCGCGCACGCGAGACGCGAGGCGACGCATGGTGCGGTCCGCGGTGAGCTGGCCGACGCGCGCATCCGGGACGACGAGCTCGGCCGCGGCCGACGGCGTCGGCGCGCGCACGTCCGCGACGAGGTCGCAGAGCGTCACGTCCGTCTCGTGGCCCACGCCCGACACCACCGGCCAGGTCCGCCGCGCGATCGCGCGGACGAGCGCCTCGTCGTTGAACGGGATGAGGTCCTCGGGCGAGCCGCCGCCGCGCGCGATGATCACGACGTCGACGTCGCGAAGCTGACGCATCCCCTCGAGCGCCGCGACGAGCGAGTCGACCGCTCCGGGCCCCTGCACGAGCGCGGGCGCGAACACGAGCTCGACGCGCGGATCGCGCCGCGCGACGACGGTCTGGATGTCGTGCCAGACCGCGCCGACCTGGCTCGTGATCACGCCGACGCGCCGCGGCGCGGACGGCAGGGGCCGCTTGCGCTCGAGCGCGAAGAGGCCCTCCGCGGTGAGGCGCTTCTTCAGCGCCTCGAGCCGGAGGTAGGCGTCGCCCATGCCCGCCGGCCGCACGTCGTCGACGCGGAGCTGGACGCGGCTCTGCTTGTGGTAGTACTCGACGTATCCGTGCGCGATCACCTTCGCGCCGTCGCGCGGGGTGAGCGCGATCCGCGCGGCCTGCGTGGCGAAGAGGACGCACGCGAGCTGACCCACCTGGTCGCGCAGCGTGAAGTACACGTGTCCGGCGGCGGACACGGTCGCGTCCACGACCTCACCCTCGACCCAGAGGTCCTTGAACTCGTCGCCCGACTGGATGCGTTCGGCCAGCCGGATGACGAGCTGGCCGACGCGAAGGGTGTCCTTAGGAGGCGCGCTCGAGATACTCACCCGTGCGCGTGTCGACCTTGATCTTGTCCCCCGCGTTCACGAACAGCGGGACGTTCACCTTGAGCCCCGACTCGAGCGTCGCGGGCTTCGTCGCGCCGGTCGCGGTATCCCCCTTCAGGCCGAAATCGGTCGACGCGACCGTCATGACGACCGACGCCGGCATGTCGACGCCGATGGGCTCGCCCTCGTACTCGTTGAGCGTGACCTCCATGCCGTCGGCGAGGTAGTTGACCGCGTCGCCGAGGTGGTCCGCGTCGAGGGCGATCTGGTCGTAGGTCTTGGTGTCCATGAAGTGGTAGAGCGTGCCGTCGCTGTACATGAACCGCACGGTGCGGTGGTCGAGGCGCGCGCGCTGGAAGCGCTCGCCGGCCTGCACCGTCTTCTCGATGAGGTCCCCCTTCCGCACGTTCCGCAGCTTCATGCGGACCTGCGCGGAGCCGCGGCCCATCTTGATGTGCTGGAACTCGACGATCTGGTACAGCTGGCCGTCGATCTCGACGGTGATGCCGCGCTTGATCTCTCCGGTGCTGATCACTTTCTGTCCCTCGTCTCCTCGATGAGCCAACGGAGCGCGACCTCGTAGCCGACGACGCCCAAGCCCACGACCTGGTTCGCGGTCACGTCCGTGAGATAGCTATGGTGACGGAACTGCTCGCGCTTCGTCACGTCGCTGATGTGGACCTCGACCACGGGGAACCGGCACGCCGCCACCGCGTCGCGGAGCACGACCGACGTATGCGCGAGGCCGCCAGGATTGATGATCGCACCACTGGCATCGGCGTGCGCCTGCAGGTAGTCGATGAGCGCGCCCTCGTGGTTCGACTGGAACGCGTCGAGCTCCGCGCCGGCCTCGCGCGCGATGCCGCGGCAGCGTTCGACGATCTCGGCGAGCGTCGTGGTGCCGTAGATCTGCGGCTCCCGGGTGCCCAGCGTGTTCAGGTTCGGCCCGTTCACCAGCAGGTACCGCTTCACGCCGCCTCCACCACGCGCGCCGCGGCCCGGAGCGCCGCCTCGCCGACGTCGGTCACCTCGCTGAAGCGCCCGATCCGGCGCGGCAGGATCCAGCGGACCTTGCCGGCCCGCACCTTCTTGTCACGCGCGAGGAGCGCCCACGCGCCGCGCGGGATGCGCGCTCGGATCCCAAGGCCGGCCTTCGCGAGCAGCCGTTCGAGGTCCGCGCGGATCGCCGGCGGTGTCAGGCCGAGCACCTCGCCGAGCGCGCACGCGTAGACGAGGCCGATGGCCACCGCCTCTCCGTGCGTCACGCGGTAGCCGCCGGCGGCCTCGTAGGCGTGGCCCATGGTGTGGCCGAAGTTCAGCAGCGCGCGCAGGCCGCGCTCCTCCGGATCGGCGGTCACGACGCTCGCCTTCACCTCCGCCGACAGCGTCACCGCGGTGAGCGTCGCGCCGGGATCCCCGCGCAGCAGCCCCGGGATCGCGCGCTCGACGTGCGCGACCGATTCCCGGTCGACGAGGAACGCCGTCTTCACGATCTCGGCGAGACCGGAGGAGCGCTGCCGCCGCGGGAGCGTGGCGAGCGCCTCGATGTCCACGAGGACGGCCTGCGGCTGGTGGAAGGCGCCCACGAGGTTCTTCCCGGCGGCGATGTCGATCGCGGTCTTGCCCCCGATGCTCGCGTCGACCATCGCGAGGAGCGTCGTGGGCACCTGCACCACCGGAACCCCCCGCAGGTACGTCGCGGCGGCGAACCCCGCCGCGTCGCCGAGCGCGCCGCCGCCGATCGCGACGACCCCGCCGTCGCGCCCGACGCCGGCCTCGGCGAGGTCGCGCCAGAGCCCGGCGACCGCGCGGAGCGTCTTCGCCGGCTCGCCCGACGGCGCGCGCACCATCGCGACGGACGCGCCGGCGCGCTCGAGCGAGCGGCGCGCGCGATCCGCGAGGGGCGCGGCGTTGGGCTCCGTGACGAGCGCGACGCGTCCGCTCCATCCGAGCGGAGCGAGGTGATCGGCGAGGGCGTCGACGAGGCCCGCGCGCACGACGATGGGGTACGGGCGCTCTGTGCCGACGTCGATGCGCAGACCGCGCGTCCGGGCGAGCCAGCCGAAGATCGCGTCCGCCGTCGCTTCGGGCGTCGCGCCGTCCACGTCGAAGGTCACGTCGGCGTCCTCGTATCCCGCGCGCCGCTCGGGGTCGGTGAGCGCGTGACGCGCGCGATCCTCCGGCGAGAGGTCCTGGTTCGGACGCTTCGCCATCGTCGCGGCGATGCCCCGCGTCACGCGCGAAAGCGACCCGCGCAGGCCGACGATGAGCCCGAGCTCGCGCATGCGCGCGCGGTTCCCCGCGCGCAGCGGCGTGCCGCCACCGGTGTCCACGATGCACCACGCCGGCGTCGGCCGCAGGCGTCCGAGGATCTGCGTCTCGAGGTCGCGGAATCGCTCCATCCCGTCCTGCTCGATCGTGTCGCGGTTGCTTTTCCGCGTGCGCCGCTCGATGTCGCGGTCGATCTCGACGACGCCCGCCGCGAGCCGCAGGGCGAGCGCCGGCGCGAGCGTGCTCTTGCCGATGCCGGGCGGACCGACGAGGAACAGGTACATGCGCTAGCGGCGCTGGTCGATGGGCGCGAGGCGCGCGCGGTAGCGCTCGACCGCGTCGCGGAGATCGTCGATGGTGTCGGCACCGAACTTCTCGAGCAGCGCGTCCGCGAGCACGAACGCCAGCATCGCCTCCGCGACCACCCCCGCGGCCGGGATGACGCAGACGTCGCTGCGCTCGACGTGCGCCGGCGACGGCGCGCCGGTGCGGAGATCGGCCGATGGGAGCGGCTTCATGAGCGTCGAGATCGGCTTGAACGCGACGTCCACGAGCAGGTCCTCGCCGTTGGTCATCCCGCCCTCGAGGCCGCCCGCGCGATTGCGCGAGCGCGTGAAGCGCCCGTCCCGCACGGCGATCGGGTCGTGCACCGCGCTCCCGCGCTCGCGCGCCGCGGCGAAGGCGTCGGCGAACTGCAGGCCCTTCGCGCTCTGGATCGAGAGCAGCGCCTGGCCGATGCGGCCGTCGAGGCGCCGGTCCCACTGTGCCGACGTGCCAAGGCCGGCGATGACACCGGTGACGCGCAGCGCCGCGACGCCCCCGAGCGTGTCGCCGGCCTCGCGCGCGGCGGCGATCGCGGCGACCATCGCGCGCGAGCGCTCCGGGTCGGCGCAGCGCACCTCGCTCGCCTCGACCGCGTCGGCGTCGAACGTCGGCCTGCTCTCGATGTCGCCGATGCAGCGCGTCTCGCTGCGCACCTCCATGCCGACGACCCGCAGGATCGCCTTGGCCACCGCGCCGCCGGCGACGCGCGCCGCCGTCTCGCGCGCGCTCGAGCGCTCGATGACGTCGCGCACGTCCTCGTGCGCGTACTTCAGCGCGCCCGCGAGGTCGGCGTGGCCGGGACGCAGCCGCGTCACCGCCGGCGCGGGGTCGGGGACGGGCTCGACGCTCATGACGCGCTCCCAGTTCACGGCGTCGCGGTTCGCGATCTGCAGCACGATGGGCGCGCCGGTCGTGCGGCCCTGCCGGACACCGGCGGTGATGCGCACCGTGTCGCGCTCGATGCGCTGGCGCGCACCGCGGCCGTAGCCGAGCTGGCGGCGATGCAGATCCGGGTCGATGTCCGCGGAGCCGAGGGCCAGCCCCGCCGGCACGCCGTCGAGGAGCGCGACCAGCCCGGGACCGTGCGATTCGCCGGCGGTGAGCAGCCTCATGCGGGGCGCGGCAGGGCGGCCCGCATCACCTCGAGCGGCGCCGGAAGGCCGGTCCAGAGCTCGAAGGAGCGCGCGGCCTGATGCAGGAGCATCGACAGTCCGTCCACGACAAGGACATGTTGAGCCTCGCGCGCGCGTCTGACGAGCGGGGTCTCCACGGCCGTGGGCACGATGTCCACCACGCAGCGCGGCAGGGCCAGGCCCCTCAGCGGGTCCTCGCCGTGCATCCCGAGGGGCGTGGCGTTCACCACGATCGGCGTCGCGAGCTCTCGACCCGTCGGCCATGCCACCACCTGTGGCCGCCTGCCCGCCACCTCGAGGGTCCGCGCGAGGTCCTCGGCGCGCCGGCGAGATCGATTCGCGACGAGCACGCGGCGACCCTGGCGCAGCAGGACGAGCGCGCACGCGCGGGCCGCGCCGCCCGCGCCGAGGAGGAGCGCGTCGCCCTCGCCGATGCCCGCGGTCGCCCGCTCGAAGCCGTAGGCGTCGGTGTTGTGGCCGGCGAGCCGCGACCCACGACGCACGATCGTGTTGAGCGCGCCGATCGCGCGCACCTCGTCGCTCGTCTCGTCCATCAGGCGGATCGCGGCCTCCTTGTGCGGGATCGTGACGTTCGCGCCGAGCGTCTCGTCGCGCCGCAGCGCGTCGATCGTGCGCGAGAGCGCGTCGGGCGCGACGTCCAGCGTCTCGTAGCGGTGCGGAAGTCCGAGCGCCGCGAACGCGGCGTTGTGCATCGGCGGCGAGAGCGAATGCGACACGGGATGGCCGAGGAGGACGACCCGCCCCATCAGCGGTTCCCGTACTTCACGCGGTTCGCCTCTTGCTCCTCGAGCGTCTTCGCGAAGGCGTGCTGACCGGTCCCGTCGCCCTTCGCCACGAAGAACAGGTAGTCGTGCCGCGCCGGCCGAGCGGCGGCGTCGAGGGCCGCCTGTCCGGGACTGCAGATCGGTGTCGGCGGAAGGCCCGCGTAGATGTAGGTGTTGTACGGGGAATCGATCTTCAGATCGTCCAGCGTGAGCTCCGCCCAGTCGCCCTTCGCGTACTGGATCGTCGGATCGGCGTCGAGCTTCATGCCGATGTTCAGGCGATTCTGGTACACGCCCGCGATGATCGCGCTCTCCGATCGATCGCGCGCCTCGCGCTCCACCAGGGACGCGAGCTTCACGAGGTCGTACACCGTCGTCTTCCGCTGCGACGCCGCCGCGCGGAGCGCCGCGCCGTCGCGCTCCTCGAACTGCGCGAGAAGCGTATCGACGACCTGCGCCGCGGTCGCGTCGGGCCGCAGGAAGTAGGTGTCCGGGAACAGGAAGCCCTCGAGCGGCGTCTTCGGGTCCATGCCCGCGAGCACGGCGTTCTTCCGGTCGCCCACGACCGCGGCCGCGAGGAAGGCCTGCTTCGTGATCCGGGGGAGGGCCTTCTCGACCGCCGCGGCGATCTCCGTGAGGCGCCACCCTTCGATGACGCGCAGCACGACCTGATCGCCGGGTGCCTTCTCGAACAGCCTGGCGAGGTCGCGCGGGCTGAGGGCCGGCGACACCTGGTAGGTGCCCGACTGGAGCGCGTCCTCCTTGCCGTTCTCGTAGAGCACGAACTCGAACGCGAGCGCGCTCCGCACCACGCCTTCGCTCTCGAGACGCTGCGCGACCTCGCCCGCGGTCTCGCCGCGCGTGATGACGAACGGCCGCGTCTCGCCGCGGATGTCCCGCGCGAGGTCCACCTCGCCGCTGACCCGCCCCGCGACCAGCGAACGGATGACGTCCTGCTTGAGCAGCGTGGGGTGCTCGGCGACGTAGGACACGAAGGCGTCCTCGGCGAGCGGACGCACCACCGCGAGGAGCGCGACCACGAGGATCGCCACCGCGATGAGGAACGCGAGCGGGCCGGTGCTCGAGCGCGGCGCGGGCGGTCGCGCGCGCGAGCTCGCGCGGTACTGCGGACCGCGGACGGGCGGCCGGGTCACGGGCGGCGGCGGCGCTCGGAGAAGAAGTCCTCGAGGAGCACCGCGGCGGCGCCCGCGTCCAGGTCGTCGGCGCCTCGGCGCGCCGCCTCGGCGGTCGTGAAGCGCTCGTCGACGAGCTGCACCGGCAGCGCGAGCGCGCGCGCCGATTCGGCGAACGTGCGGACGCGCGCGGCCTGATGGCCGACCTCACCGCGGAGCGTGAGTGGGAGTCCGATCACGAGCGCGCCAACGTCCTCCTTCGTCACGATCTCGCGCAGGGCCTCGAGGTCGGCCGCGACGCCGCGCCGCCGGATCGTCCGGAGCGGACGGACGAGGCCGAAGGTGTCGTCACCCACCGCGAGCCCGATCGTCCGATCGCCGACGTCGAGCGCAAGGTACCGCAACTCAGGGCGAGGGCGGCGGCGGCGCTTCCTTCTCGATCCGGATGCGCGATTCGAGGATCGGCATCCGCGGCCACCAGCCCGGCCACGTGAGCACGCGACGCCAGCGGACGCCCTGCGCTTCGACGACCTTCGTGATCTCGACGGCGTCGAGCGGCCGGCCCACGAGGGTGGAGCGGATCGCCGCCTCGTCGAGCTTGCGGAACTGCTCGGCCTTCACGCGGACACGCCAGTGGACGCCCTGCGCGTCGACGGTCGGGGTGCCGACGATCTCCGCCACAGCGCCCTGCCGGTCGATGTCGTGATCGGGATCGACCGTCGACGCGAGACGATCGATCGCGGTCTTCTTCGGCTCGATCGCGAGGACGCTGTAGCCGGTCGCGGTCCCCGTCACCGTGAGCTCGAACGATCCGCCGGCCGCGTCCTTCCCCACGACGTCGCTCGCCGGCGTGATCGACTTGTTCGACACCGGAGCGCCGTAGACGGTGTGGTCCTTGTCGACCTGCTTCTTCCAGCCCTCGACCTGCACGTCGACCTGCTTGCGGAGCTCGCCATCCGCGCGGGACGCGACCGCGTCGTAATCGGACTGCTGGATCACGGGGATCTTCTTCGAATCGCCGCCGGTCGTCGCGATCTGGTTCGTCACGCTGTACTGCGCGGGCTGCGGCCCCTGCGTGATCTTCTGCGCGCCGACGTTCCCGCTCGGACCCGGACTCACCGCCTCGATCGGGATATCCACCGTCCCGAACGTCACGAACGGCGGCAGCGGACCGATAGAGCTGCGCGGCAGCGTCTTGTCCTCGAGCGTCTGGAAGCGGATGTTGTCCGATGTCGACACGATCGTGCCCTTGGGGATCCGGATGTCGCCGGTGGTCTGGTTTTGGAACCGCACGACGCCGCTGGCCTTCGTCTCCTCGGTCCGCGACCCGGTCGCGTTCCCTCCGAGCTTCACGCTGATGGGCGTCGGCCCGAGCGTCAGCGCGGCGATGTCGGCGGTGCTGCCGGCGTTGTTCGGACCCGCGCGGAGGTCGTACTCGAGCGGCCCGAGCGCCTGGGACACCGGCGCCACCACGACCGTCGCCGTCGGCGCGACCACCGCGAACACCACGGCGAGCGCCACGAGCACGACGGCCCCGGCGGCGATGCCCCGGACCGGCGAGACGACACGCGGGCCGGCAGCCACGATCGCGGCGCGCTGCGCCGGACCGAGCGGCTCGGTCGGGTCGAGCTCGTGACGCTCGAGCGCCGCGATGCTCGCGAACGCCGGCATGTGGACCGATGCCGCGAGCGATCTCGCCCGCGCGTCGGGCGTGACGAGCGCGATCCGGCGCGTCGGCGCGGCGCGCCGCAGCACCTCGAGGAACACCGGGCTGCGCAACACCGGGGCGCCCGCCGCGACGGCGATGACCAGCTCGTCGGTGGCGGCGGCCGCGCGGACGCGATCCATCGCGTCGAGCACCGTGGCCCGCGCCCCGAGATCGATGACCGCCCGGCCCGCCACCTGCACCGTCATGATTCGTACACTCCCGCCGCGAGCGCTGCCGCGCCGGCCGCGACGAGGTCGTCCGACCGCAGCGGGACGTCCGCGTAGACGCGGGTCGCCAGCCCGACCGAGAGCGGCGCCGTGTCGACCACGTCACCGCGGATCCCGCCGACCACGTCGCCGAGCGCGCTCGGCAGCGCGAGCATCGTCTCGGGCACCCCGACGAAGATCCATCGCCCGGGCGGCGCGCCGTCAAGCCCGCGAAGCGACGCCACGACGCAGTCGGCCCACACGCGCGCGTCGTCGCCGGCCCTGCCGGCGCGCGCGGCGAGGCCCGCGCGTCCGAGCGCGAACACGCGCGTCGCGACGACGCGTCCCTCGCGCAGGATCGCGAGCGACGTCGCGTCGCTGCCGAGCCGGATCACGCCGGCGTCGCTCACGCCCGACGCGGCGAGCAGCCGCCCGAGCGCGTAGGCCGCCGACACGACGCTGCCGCGGCGCCGCGCGGCCTCGAGCGTCGCGGTCGCGGCGCCGGTGAGGACCAGCGGCGCGAGGGTCACGTCCGTCCACACCTCCACCAGCCGGCCGCGGTGTCCGACGAGCGAGCGCAGCGTCCGCCCGTCGAGGGCGAGCGCCGCGACGTCCTCGTGGAGCTGCGCCGTCGGGACGCCGCGCAGCGCGGGGTCCTCCTCGAGCGCGGCGAGCGCGCGCGCCGCCGCGTCGGACGCGGCCTCGCGGATCGCGCGCGACTCCTCGCCCGCGGCGAGTGGCGAGCGCGAGTCCTCGCGCTCGAAGGACGTCATCGCGTGGAACGTGCGGATGTCGTCGCTGTCGAGGGCGACGACGACGCGCTCGGCGCGCTGCGCGTGCTCGGCGAGGGCGAACGCGGTACGCAGGCCCTCGGCCGCCGCGACACGGTCGGCGACGAGACCGGCGGAGACCGCGGAATCAGGAAGCGGGCTCTCGCCTCGTCCGACGACGCGCAGACGACCCTCCTCGCGCCGCGCGACGACCACGTGCAGCACGCCCGCCGAGAGGTCGACGCCGGCCACCGCCGGTCCGCGCGTGCCCTGCGGACGCGTGTCGCGCGCGTGGGTGGCAGGCCTAGCTGCGGTCACGTCCTCCGTTCAAACGCTCGCGGACCCTGGACCGTGCCGCCTCGATCGCTTCATCCAGCCGCGTCGCGTCCTTCCCGCCGGCTGAGGCGCTTTCGGGCCTCCCGCCGCCGCGTCCGGCGATGATGCCCTCGACCTGCTTGATGAGCTTGTTCGCGTCGAGCGGGGGCGCGAGGTCCTTCGTGACGGAGATGACGAGGAAGGGGTTCCCTTCCCGCACGCCACCCAGGACTACGACCCCCGAGCCGATCCCCGCGCGGACGCGGTCCGCGAGGGCGCGGAGCTGATCCACGCCGCCGTCGCCGACGTTGGCGGCGACGACGCGAGCGGTCCCGATCGTCTCGGCCTTCGCGAGCAGGCCGGACGCCGCGGCCTCGATCCCGCTGCGCTGCCGGCTCTCGAGCTCGCGCTGGAGCTTTTCGCGCTGCTCCAGCAATTGCGCGACGGCCTCGGGGACGCGCGCCGGCGGAACCCGCAGCAGCGCCCCCGCGCGGCTCATGCGGTCGCGCATCTCCCTCACCTCGCGGATCGCGCCCATGCCGGTGACGGCCTCGATGCGCCGCACGCCGGCGCCGATGCTCTCCTCCTTCGTGATGACGAAGGAGCCGATGTCGCCGGTGCAGTGGCAGTGCGTCCCGCCGCAGAGCTCGCGGCTCGGCCCCGCCTCCACGACGCGCACGACGTCGTCGTACTTCTCGCCGAAGAGCGCCATCGCGCCCGACGCGAGCGCGTCCTGCAGCGGCATGACGCGCGCCCGCACGTCCGCGTTCTCGAGGATCGCGCGGTTGACCTCGTCCTCGACGCGCTGCAGCTCCTCCGGAGTGAGGCCGCGGCCGAAGGTGAAGTCGAAGCGGAGATTCGGCGCGTGCACGAGCGATCCCGCCTGGTGCACGTCCTCGCCGAAGAGCCGGCGCAGCGTCGCGTGCAGCAGGTGCGTCGCGGTGTGGTTGCGCATCGTGTCGCGACGGAGCTGCTCGTCGACGACCGCGCGCGCGGGCGCGCGGAGGCGGAGCACGCCGTCCACGACCTTCGCGCTCATGACGATCACGCCGGGCGCGGCGGTCTGGGTATCCGCGACGAGCGCGCGACCCTCGTCGGTCGTGACCGTGCCGCGATCGCCGACTTGTCCGCCGCCCTCGGGATAGAACGGCGTCCGGTCGAGGACGAGCTCGACGTCGGTGCCCTCGGAGGCCTCGTCGACGCGCTCGCCGTTCACGACGATCGAAACGATCATGGCGTCGGTCGCGAGCTCGTCGTAGCCGCGGAACTCGGTCTTGATGCCCTCGGTCTCCTTCAGCATCGCGTAGAACTGCCCGAACTTCATCGCGTCCTGCGTGAACTTCGCGCTCGCGCGGCTGCGGCTGCGCTGCGCGTCGAGCAGCTCGTGGAAGCCGCGCTCGTCGATCACGAGGCCCGCGCCACCGGCGATCTCTTCGGTCATCTCGCGCGGGAACCCGTACGTGTCGTAGAGGCGGAAGACCGTGTCGCCGTCGATGAACGACTGGCCCGACGCCTTCGCGCGGTCGATCGCCTCGTTCAAGAGCGCGAGCCCGTTCGCGAGCGTGCGCTCGAACTTCGCCTCCTCGTCGGTGAGGACCTCGGTGATCCGATCACGCGAGGAGGTGAGCTCGTGGTAGTGCCGCTGCATCGTCTTCACGACCTCGGCGCCGAGCGTGGGCAGGAACCCCGGCTTCAGACCGAGCCTGCGGCCGTGCAGCGCGGCGCGCCGGATGAGACGTCGCAGCACGTATCCGCGCCACTCGTTCGACGGCGCGATGCCATCGGCGATGAGGAACGTCGCCGAGCGGGCGTGCTCCGCCGCGATCCGGATCGAAACGTCGGTCGTCGCGTCCGCTCCGTACGCCTTTCCCGACAGCGCCTCGATCTTCTTCACCAGAGGCTGGAAGAGGTCGGTGCGGAACGTATCGCCGGGAACGCCCTGAAGCACCTGCGCGAGGCGCTCGAGCCCGGCGCCGGTGTCGATGTTCCGCTTCGCGAGCGGGACGAGCGTCCCGTCCGCCCTGCGGTCGTACTGCTGGAACACGAAGTTCCATATCTCGATGTAGCGGCCGCAGTGCTCGCCCGGATCGCACCGGTGCGGCGCGACGCCGGGCTGCGGGCCCTTGTCGATGAAGACCTCGCTATCCGGACCGCAGAGGCCCGTCGGGCCCGGCGCCCAGAAGTTGTGCTCGTCGCCGAGGCGGAACAGCTTCTCCGGCGGAAGGAGCGCGAGCTCCTTCGTCCAGATGTCGTACGCCTCGTCATCGGAGTAATGCACCGTCGCGACGAGCTTGGTGCCGTCGAAGCCGAACACCTCGGTGAGGAGCTGCCAGCCCCAGAGGATCGCTTCCTTCTTCCAGTAGTCGCCGATGCTGAAGTTGCCGAGCATCTCGAAGAAGGTCTGGTGGTACCCGTCGCGGCCCACCTCATCGATGTCGGTCGACCGGAAAACCTTCTGGACGCCGACGATCCGCCGGCCGGGCGGCTGCTTGCGGCCGAGGAAGTACGGCACGAGCGGCTGCATCCCCGCGCTGGTGAAGAGCACGCTGGGATCGTCCTTCAGGACGAGCGGAGCGCTGGGCAGCCGGACGTGACCCCTCTCTTCGAAGAACTTGATGAACTTCTCGCGGATCGTCGAGCTGTCCGTTGTTCCCTACTCCTCGCGGCGTATCAAAAAACGCGGGGCGCGACCGCACGGTCACTCCCCGCGTTCCCCTGCCCTCTTCGAGGGAAGTCTAGCGGCTCAGGAAGGCGTGCCGCCCTGGTTCCCCGTGCCTCTGCCCGCGCGCTCCCACTGACGCTTCGCCTCGTCCGCGAGCTCGCGGCCCTTGATCTGTGCTTGCGCCGAGAGGTCCTGCGCGATCCGCTGGAGCTCGTCCGCGCGCCGCTTCAGCTCGTCGGTCCGCTGGCGCAGCTCTTCGCGCGTGATGTCCCCGGGCTTCGGTGCGTAGAGCAGCGCGAGCACAGCGCCGGTGAGCATGCCGATGAAGAAGCCCATATGTGCACTCCCCTATCGCTGTGGCGCCGGCCCGAGGGCCGCCGCCCTGCTCGACGTTAGCGCTTCGCGCCGCCCTCCGCGACACTCTGACCGCCGGCGGCGAGCAGGGCACCGAGCGCGGCGAAGAGGAGCTGCGCGTCGCCGAGGACGCCGATGCGTGAGCCGGTGAGCTCGCCGGCCGCCTGAGCGATCGCCGCGGCCGTGATCGCGAGGAGCCACGCGGCGCCCAGCGAGCGCGGCCGGCCGAGGGCCGCGCGGAGCGCCGCGGGTACGCCGATCGCGACGAGCGCGAGCGGTATGAGGGCGGGCGGCATCAGGCCGCGCGCTCGCCACGCGAGATCTCGCGCAGCTTCGCGGGGAGCGCGAAGAGCGTGAGCGCCCCGTCGTCCTGCGCCTGCTGCGGGGTGAGGTCGCCGAGGGGCATCCGCAGGAGCGCCGCGAACGCGAAGAGCGGGAGCAAGAAGAAATAGGAGAAGAGGCTCCGCCACGCGAAATACAGCGGCACGAAGGCGAGGACGATGCCCAGCTCCGGGCTCGTGCGCCGCGCGCGCCACGCGATGGCGAGGCACACGAGCGTCGCGAGCGCCTCCATCGCGAGGTACGCGGTCGCCGGCAGGAGCGGGAAGCCGCCGCTCGTCCCGAGGAAGACGATGCCCGCTCCGCGCGGGAACATCGGCGCGACGACCGGCGTGAGCACGCCCGCGAGCCAGTCGGCCGGATGCCACGCGATGAATGGGAGGTTCGTCGCGGCGAACACGAGGAGCGCGACGCCGGCCTGGCGCAGCGCGGTCCGCCATCCGCCCGTGGCGAGGGTCGCGATGAGGAAGAACGGCGCGCTGAACCACGCGATCTGCTTGACCGATGCCGCGATCCCGAACGCGAGCGCGCCGCGGAGGCGATCGCGCTCGAGCCACGCGATCGTGAGCGGCAGCGCGTACAGCAGGTCCGAGCTGCCACCGACGGTGAAGGCCACGAGCGACGCCGAACCGAGGAGGCCGGTGAGCACGAAGGGGCGCAGCCCGGACGGCGCGCGCCGGACGAGCACGGCCATCGCCGCGAGGAGGCACGCGAGATACACGTAGTTCGTGTCCAGTCCGAGCGCGACGAACGGGAGGATGAGCAGGAAGGAGAGCGACGGATACGACGGGCGGGACACGAACTCGACGTTCCCGCCATCGCGCATCCGCAGCGACCACGCCGCGTCGAGCTGATCGTCGGTGGGATACACCGTCACGTCCGCGAAGACTCCGCGCCGCAGCGGCGTGGTCCGATCGGGTCCGATCGAGGCGCGCGCGTAGCAGTCGAAGATGTCGAGCGACGCGTACGGGTCGCGGCCCGCGAGGAAGAGGCGCGCGGCGCACTCGTTCAGCGCGATGGCGTCGTTGTGGTACGGCGTCCAGTCCTCGGAGTGCTGTCGCGGCATGGTGAAGAGCCACGCCATCGAGACGGTGGCCATCACGCAGACGAAGAGCCACGCCGCGCGATGCAGCGCCACCGCGCGGGGCGGACTGCCCGCGTCGCCGGCTCCGGTCCCGCGCAGCGCGCCGACGAGCACGATGAGCGCGGCGCCGATCGCGATCACGACGGGGACGGCCCCGGGTCGCTCGGGCCGCTGCAGCACGATGCTGTTCAGCAGGCCGGCGTAGTAGAGGGCCGCGCCCGCCACCGCGATGGCGGCGATCCGGTAGAGCGCGCGCACCCGCTAGGCGGCGCGCACGCCGGCCACGATCCCGCCGCCCAGCACCGCGTCGCCCTCGTAAAACACGGCGGCCTGGCCGGGAGCGACGAGCGCGGGCGCGTCGAGGTCGAGAACGGCGCGGTCGTCGTGCACGGTGACCGACCCTGCGAGCGGCGTGCCGCGGTACCGGAGCACCGCGTCGGTGCGGAACCGGGCCGCCGGAGGCGCCTCGCCGGTGAACCGGACGTCGCGCAGCTCGTAGGAGGACGCGCTGATCTCCTCGCGCGTGCCCACGATCGCCGCGCGGCGGTCGGGCTCGATCCGCAGCACGTACATGCGCTCGCCGCTGGCGACGCCGGTACCGGAGCGCTGGCCCACGGTGAGCGTGCCGATGCCGCCGTGCTGGGCGACGACGGTGCCGTCGAGGCGCTCGACCGGTCCCGGGACGAACGCCTCCGGCGCCCGGCTCCGCACGAAGTCGCGGTAATCGCCGCCGATGAAGCAGAGGTCCTGGCTGTCGGGCTTGTTCGCCGTCGGGAGGCCGAAGCGCACCGCGATGGCGCGCGTCTCGGACTTGCCGGCGAGCTCGCCGATCGGCAGCTCGAGGCGCGCGAGCTCCCGCTGGCCGAGCATGTAGAGCGCGTACGACTGATCCTTCGCCGCGTCGCGCGCGCGCAAGAGGCGGTGGCGCTGGCCGTGCTCGACCCGCGCGTAATGCCCGGTCGCGAGACGGTCCGCGCCGAACTTCGCGGCGACGTCGCGCATGAGCGCCGCGAACTTCACGTGGTGGTTGCACGCGACGCACGGATTCGGCGTCTCGCCGGCCGCGTACGCGTCGACGAAGCGATCGACGACCTCCCGCCCGAACACCTCGGCGTAATCGAGCGCGTAGAAGGGGATCCCGAGCACGCCGGCCGCGCGCCGCGCGTCCTCGCCCGCCTCATCCGTGCCGCAGCAGCGCGGCGCGTCCCCGCTCGTTCCCGACGGCGTGAGGCGCATCCACACGCCGACCACGTCCGCGCCGCGCTCGGCGAGCAGAGCGGCGGCGACCGACGAGTCCACGCCGCCGCTCATGGCGACGAAGACGCGGCTCATGCGAGCAGCCGCACGTGGACGTCTACGAGCGCGGCGCGCAGGGCCGTGAGCGCGGTGAGCGCGCAGCGCTCCGCGTCGGCGTCGAGACGAAGTCGATCGATGAGCTCGCGCACCTGGATGCGCGCCGCGGCTTCCGGGGTGCCGCCGTTCACGAGTCGCACGAGCGACTCGGCCGCGCGTCGCGCGGCCGGGCAGGCGTCGAGCGTCGTCTGCCGCACGCGCACGCGTCCGTCCAGGACCTCGACGGTGAACGTGACGCGATCCCCGTCGCGTGGGTTGGCGTCGGTGCCGATGCCCCAGGTCACGCGGTGACCGTCGCCGCGCCGCGCACGCGCGCAACGACCCGTGGGAGCGCGGCGAGGAACGCGTCGACGTCCGCCTCCGTCGTCGACCGCCCGACCGTGACGCGGAGCGAACCCTTCGCGGTCTCCTCGTCGAGCCCGAGCGCGAGCAGCACGTGCGACGGCTCGGTGTCGCCCGACGTGCACGCGGACCCGCTCGACACCGCGAAGCCTTCCAGGTCGAGCGCCATCACGAGCGACGGGCCGTCGGCGCCGCGCACGCAGAACGAGGCGTTGTTCGGCAGCCGCTCGGTGCGATCGCCGGTGAGCACGACGTCGGGCACGGACGCGAGGACGCCGTCGATGAGGCGGTCCCGGAGCGCTCGCTGCCGTGCGGTCTCCACCGCGCGCCGCTCGATCGCGATGCGCATGGCGAGGCCCAGCGCGACGATGCCGGCCACGTTCTCCGTACCCGTGCGACGGCCCTTCTCCTGGCCACCGCCGGTCTGCATCGTCGCGACGCGGGTACCGCGCCGCACGTAGAGCGCGCCGACGCCCTTGGGTCCGTAGAACTTGTGCGCGTTGAGCGAGAGCAGATCCACCGGGACCTTCCGCACGTCGAGCTCGAGCGCGCCGACCGACTGCACCGCGTCGCTGTGGAAGGGCACGCCGCGCTCGCGGCAGATCGCGCCGATCTCCGCGATGGGCTCGATCGTGCCGATCTCGTTGTTCGCGTGCATCACCGACACGAGCCCGGTTCGATCGTCGATCGCACCCGCGATGGCGGCGGGATCGACGCGTCCCTCGCGGTCGACGCCGACGACCGTCAGGCGCACGTGCGCGTTCGCGGCGAGGTCGCGCGCGGTGTCGAGCACCGCGTGGTGCTCGATGGCGGTCGTCACGAGACCGTCGCGCTCGGCGCGCCGTGCCTTCAGGACGCCCCGCAGCGCCAGGTTGTCGGCCTCGGTGCCGCCGCTCGTGAAGACGATCTCCGCGGGCGAGGCGCCGATGGCGGCCGCGACCTGCTCGCGCGCCGCGTCGACCAGGGCGCGTGCCGCGCGGCCCTCCGCGTAGATGCTCGACGGATTGCCGTGCACGTCGCGGTAGACGCGCGCCATCGCCTCGGCGACATCGGGGTCGACGGGCGTGGTGGCGGCGTGGTCCAGATACACGCGTCCCATGGACCTAAAGTCTAGGCGCGATGTGGCCGTTCCTGGGCGCGATCGCGCTCTTCGTCGTGCTCGGTCTCTTGCTCATCGGCGAGCGTGTCTTCGAGCGCGGGCGGCGTGCGCGGGCGCTCCCGCGACCGCGCAGGCGGCTACCGCCACGGTGAGCCCCGCCCGCGGGCGGCGCGCGCGACCTCAAGAGCCTCCCGCGCCCTCCCGATGACGCCGGCGCGCTGGAGCGATGCCTCCACCGCGGGATCGAGGGCGTCGAGGCGCGCCGCGATGAAGCCCTGCGGGTCGCCGGTACCGAGCTCGTCAGCTCGGCGCCCTCGACGACGAGCCGTACCAGCTCCTCGGCGTGCAGCGGGTGCCCCCACGGACCGCTCCGCGATGCCCTCGTCCGCGGACGCGCGATCGCCGGGCAGCACGGTCCCGGCGAGATCGCGCGCGCGTTCGGCGCTCAGCGGGCGCAACGGCACGGCCCGAGCCACGAGGCTCGGGAGCGAGGCTGATCTCCGCCAGCGCCATGTCCACGCGGAGATCGTTCCCGACCCCCTTCGACAGGAGCGCGAGGATGCGCGTATCGGTCTTCGTGCGCTGCAGGATGCCGAGCACGTACTCGCACGACACCGCGTCGAGGAGCGCCCCGCGCTCGAGGCGCTCGAAGAGCGAGCAGATGTCGAACGGCGTCGCCCGCACCGTCTGCTCGGCGATCACCGCCTTGCCGCCGCTGCCGGCGGAGAGGCGAAGACGCTCGCCCCGCGTGCCGTAGTCCGCGCCTTTCGCATCGGTGAGCTCCTCGAACAGCTCGCGGATCGAGAGCGGCACCCAGACGCTCGAGGCGCCGAGCTCGGCCATGGTGCGCTCGACGAGATCCTTTCCGAGCCGCGCGAGGAGGAGATCCGCCGCGGTGTTGTCCGAGATCGCGATCATCAGGCTGGCGAGATCGCGCACCGTGAGCCGCGGGCCGTCGCCGAGGTCCTGCGGCGCGCCGGAGCCCGGAACGCGGTCCGCCACGCGGTAGGCGACGCGCCCCGTCAGATCGATGCGACCGGCATGGGCCTGCGCGTACCGCGTGATGAGGATCGGGAGCGTGACGAGCGACGCGAGCGGAAAGACGTCCCGCTCGCGGAGCGCGACGTGCCGGCCATCGGAGATGCGTGTCGCCGCGAGGGCCACGGTACCGCCGGTGTTCGCGATGAGCGGCTCGAGCCTGGCGAGGAGCGCGTCGCTCAGGCGCGCGGCTCCTGCGGCGGCGCGATGAGCCGCAGACCGAGCTCCGTGAGCTGCTCCTCCGTGACGACGGCGGGCGCCTCGAGCATCGGGTCGTACCCGGTCTGCGTCTTCGGGAACGCCTGCACCTCGCGGATGTTCTCCGTTCCCGCGAGGGTCATCACGAGCCGATCGATGCCGGGCGCGATGCCGCCGTGCGGAGGCGCGCCGTATTCGAGCGCGTCGAGGATGGCGCCGAAGCGCCGCCGCGCCTCCTCCTTCGAGATGCCCATCTGCGTGAAGAGCCGCTCCTGCACCGAGCGCTGGTGGATGCGGACGCTGCCGCCGCCGAGCTCGCGGCCGTCGACGACGAGGTCGTACTGCTTGCTCTTCGCCTTCTCCGGCTCCGTGTCGAGCAGCTCGAGGTCGTGCGGCGTGAGCGGGCCGCAGAACGGGTTGTGCGCGAAGGTCCATCCGCCCTCCGGGGTGCGCTGGACCAGCGGAAACTCGTAGACCCAGAGCGCGTAGTGCGCGCTCGTGTCCGCGAGGCCGAGCGCCGCGCCGAGATGCTCGCGGACCACGCCGAGCGACTCGCTCGCGACGCGGTACGCATCGGCGACCGCGAGGACGAGGTCGCCGTCCCTCGCCCCGGTCGCCGACCGCAGCGCCTCGAGCTCCGCCGGCGTCAGGAACTTCGCGACCTGCGAGACGACCTCACTCCCCTTGAACGCGAACGACGCGAGCCCCTTGGCGCCCTTGCGCTTCGCGACCTGCGTCCAGCCGTCGATCTCCTTGCGCGTCGCGTCGGCCTTGCCGGACACCACCATGCCGCGGACCGCGCCGCCGCTCGCGATCGCGTCGCGGAACGCGTTGAAACCGCTCGACCGGAAGATGTCGGAGAGGTCGATGAGCTCCATCGCGAAGCGCAGGTCCGGCCGATCGCTGCCGAAGCGTCGCATGGCCTCTTCGAACGTCAGGCGCGGCCAGGGCGCCTGCTTGAGCGGCTTCTTCGCGAACTTCGCGAAGACCTTCGTGTACAGCTCCTCGGCGAGCGCCATGACGTCCTGCGGCTCGACGAAGCTCATCTCGATGTCGAGCTGGGTGTGCTCGAGCGTGCGGTCGGAGCGTGGATCCTCGTCGCGATAGCAGCGCGCGAGCTGGAAGTACTTGTCGATGCCGCCGACCATGAGGATCTGCTTGAGCTGTTGCGGCGACTGCGGCAGCGCCCAGAAGCTCCCGGGGTAGTAGCGCGACGGCACGACGAGGTCGCGCGCGCCCGTGGGATCCGACCGGATGAGGTTGGTCGTCTCGATCTCCCAGAAGCCGCGCTCCGTCATGAAGGAGCGGATGAACGCGACGACGTCATGGCGCAGGCGCATGAGCTCGCGCGAGCGCTCGCGCCGCAGGTCGACGTAGCGGTACTTCCAGCGCAGCGTCTCTTCGACGGGCGACTCCTCGTTCACGTAGAAGGGCGGCGTCTTCGACTCGTTCAGGATCGCGACCTCGCTCGCGACCACCTCGACCTCGCCGGTCGCGAGCTTCGGGTTACGCGTGCCTTCGGGACGCGCGCGCACCGTGCCTTTCACCTGCAGCACCCACTCGTTGCGCACGTCCTTGAGCGCGGCGTGCGCGGCCGCGCCCTCCTTCGCGTGTGCCACGATCTGGGTGAGGCCGTACCGGTCGCGCAGGTCGATGAAGGTGACGTCGCCGTGGTCGCGGCGCGTGTGCACCCATCCGGCGAGCGTCACGGTCGATCCGGCGTCGGCGGCACGCAGGTCTCCGCAGGTCTTCGTTCGCAGCATCGCTAGTCCCTGGGGTCCCCGAGGTACGGAGCCTCGCCGGCGGCGCCCGGCTCCTTGTCGTCCGGGTCCGCCGGTGGCCGCCAGAGCGTCGGCCGCGGCCGGGCGCTCACGTGCCGGCCGACTTCCTTCACGACGGCGGAGAGCTTCGTGACGCGCTGCGCCTTCTTCACGAGGTCGCGGACGATGACGTTGCCGCCGCGCGCCTCGGGCGTGCCGCGGATGACCGCGACCCTCGCGCCGTGCTTCACCGCGCCCTCGAGCTGCTTGTCGAGCGGTCGCTTCGAGTAGTCGATCGCGACGGTAAACCCGGCCTCGCGGAGCGGGGTCGCGAGCTGGAGACGCGACGCGGCGTCGTCGGGCTCGCCCGAGATCACGTACACGTCGGCCCTCGGCTCCTCGGCCACCTTCACGCCCTCCTGCCGCAACGCGTAGTACAGGACATCGACGCCGCCCGCGATGCCGGTCCCGGCGAGGTTCTCCGCGCCCATGGTTCCGACGAGCCCGTCGTACCGGCCCCCGCCCGCGACGGCGATGCCCTCGTACTCGGGGGCCGTGAGGTGGAACTCGGTCACCGTCCGCGTGTAGTAGTCGAGCCCGCGCACCAGCGTCGGCACGACGCGGAACGGGATGCCGAGCGTGTTCAGCCCTTCCTGCACCGCGTCGAAGTGCGCGCGGTCCTCGTCACAGAGGAGATCGACGATCTTCGGCGCCGCCTCGACGATCGGCCGGTCCCGCGGCTCCTTCGAGTCGAGCACGCGCAGCACGTTCGTCTCGACCCGGCGCTTCGATGCCTCGGAGAGCGCGCCGAGGTGCCGCCGGAAGTACGCCGTGAGCACCTCGCGCACCTTCGGCCGGCACGCCGAGTCGCCGATGGTGTTGATCCGGATCTCGTAGCCGGTGAGCCCGACCTCGGTCATGAGCCCGTGGGTGAACTCGATGATCTCGATATCCGCCGCCGGCTCCTCCGCGCCGAAGCACTCGAGGCCCCACTGCCAGAACTGCCGGAAGCGCAGCTTCTGCGGACGCTGTCCGCGGAACATCGGCTCGAAGTAGAAGAACCGCCGCGGACGCACGGCCTTGTGCAGGCCCTTGTCGAGGAACGCGCGCGCGACCGCGGGCGTGCCCTCGGGACGCAGCGTGAGCGAGCCCTCACCGCCCAGGCTCACGTCGTACATCTCCTTGCCGACGATGTCCGACGACTCACCGGTCGTCTTGATGAACACGCTGCGCTCCTCGACGACCGGCGTGATGATCCGCGGATAGCCATAGCGGAGCGCGCGCGCCGCGACGACGGCCTGCAGCGCGTCGAAGGCGGCCGCTTCTTCGGGAAGGAGGTCCCGCGTGCCGCGGGGTGCTTGGTAGCTCGCCACCGGAGAGATGAATGTAAACCGGTATCGTCGACCGTGATGGACCGACGATCGCTGCTCCGACGTGCCGCCGCGGGTCTCGTTCTCGCGGCGTGCGGTCCGACGAGCGGCACCGCGGCCTCGGCACGCAGCACGTCACCAAACGCGGCAGGAGGGATCAGCACGAACAATCCGACTACGCCGAAGGCGACCAAGGCCACCGTCGAGCTCGCGAAGGGCGGCTCGTTCAGCATCGCGCTCCGTCCCGACAAGGCGCCGCAGACCGTCGAGCGGTTCGCCGGCAAGGCGCGCGGCGGCTTCTACAACAGCCTGACGTTCCACCGCGTCGAGGACTGGGTCGTTCAGGGCGGCGATCCGCAGGGCGACGGCCGCGGCGGCGGACGCGTCCCCAGCGAATACAACGATCTGACCTTCAAGACCGGCGCGGTCGGCATCGCGCGCGGGCAGGACCCCGCGTTCAACAACGACAGTCAGTTCTTCATCGTCAAGAAGGACTCCTCCTTCCTCGACACGCAGTACACGAACTTCGGTCAGCTCACGAGCGGCATGGATGTCGTGAGCGGGATCACGATCGGCGACAAGATCAAGACGATCACGATCGAGTAGTGCTCTCGACCCGCGGGACGATCGCGCTGCTCGTCGCGTTCGCGTCGTTCGTCGCGCTCGCGCTGCCGCTCGACCGCGGGACCGACCTCGTCCAGCAGAGCGTCCTGGGACTCTCGGCGTGGGTCTTCCTCGCGATCGCGCTGTGGCTCCAGCCGCGCGAGATCCGCGTGCCGGTGCTCGTGCTCGTGGCGCTCGCGACGGTGCTCGAGGTCATCGGCTCCATCGTCTGGGGCGCGTACCGGTACCGCCTCGAGGATCTCCCGCTCTACGTGCCGGCGGGACACGGCCTCTTCTATCTCTCCGCGCTGCGCGCCGCGTCGCTCCCGATCGTCCGCCGGCACGAGCGCGCGATGGTGCTCACCGTGACGGCGCTCGCGACCGCCTACATGCTCCGCAACCTGGCGGCGCCGCCCTTCCCGGACCTGCTCGGCTTCGTGACCTGGGCCGTCTTCATCCGCTTCATCGTCCGCGGCACCGCACCGGCGCTCTACGCCATCTCGTTCGTCATGACCACCGCCCTCGAGCTCTACGGAACCGGTCTCGGGATCTGGCGCTGGTCGCCGGTGCTCCCGGTGCTGATGCTCCCGGCCGCGAATCCGCCCAGCGGCATCGGGGCGGGCTACGCCGCGATGGACGCGCTCACGCGCCGGATCGTGAAGCGGCCGCGCGGACGTAACGCTCGCGTGCCGGAGCTCGTAGAAGCGGCGTGACCCGCGACCAGTCGCTGCGTCGCACCCCCGGCCTACTGGACCCCACCCTTGGTCATCGGCAGCGGATCGAGCACCTTCTCGAGCTTGCTCTTTTCCATGACCTTCTCCTCGAGCGCGACGTCCATCAGTGATCGCTTCTCGGCGAGCGCGCGCTTCACCAGCGCGGCGGACCTCGCGTAGCCGATGTGCGGAGAAAGCGCCGTCACGATGAGCGACGGCGAGAGGTCCATGAGCTCCTTGCAGCGCTCCTCGTCCACGCGCATGCCCTCGACGGTCCGCTCGCGCAGCTGCTTGACCGCGTTCGCGAAGATCGTCGCCGAGAAGCACAGCGCGTAGTTGATGCCGGGCATCATCACGTTCAGCTCGAGCTGGCCGGCCTGCGCTCCCCACACGACGGCCGTGTCGTTGCCGATGACCTGGAAGCAGGTCTGATTCACCATCTCGGCGATCGCGGGGTTCACCTTGCCCGGCATGATGGACGAGCCCGGCTGCACCGCCGGGATCACGAGCTCGCCGAAACCGGTCTTCGGGCCGGAGACGAGGAGCCGGATGTCGTTGCAGATCTGCGACACCTCGATCGCCGCGGTCCGCATGCCGCTCGAGATGCGGATGAAGGGCGCCATCGACTGCATCGACGCGAAGGGATCCTTCGCGGGGACGATGGGCTCGTCGTACCACTGCGCGAGCAGCTGGCACACGCGCTCGCGCACGCCCGGCGTCGCGTTGAGGCCGGTGCCGGTCGCCGTGCCGCCGATGCCGAGCTCGCAAAGCTCGGCCCGGCCGGCGCGGAGGCGCGCGGAGGCACTCCGCACGCGCGTGGCCCAGCCGCCGATCTCCTGCCCGAACGTGATCGGCACCGCGTCCTGCAGATGGGTGCGACCGGGCTTCACGACGTCGGCGTACTGCTTCGCCTTCCTGTCGAGCGCATCGGCGAGCAGGTCGAGCTGCGCGCAGACGTTCTTCGTGAGCTCGAGGTGCGCGAGGCGCATCGACGTGGGCGTCACGTCGTTCGTCGACTGCCCCATGTTCACGTGGTCGTTCGGGTTGACGTGCTCGTACGTGCCGAGCCCGCCGCCGAGCACCTGGTTCGCTCGGTTGGCGATCACCTCGTTCACGTTCATGTGGAACGAGACGCCGGCCCCGGAATGGAACACGTCGACGACGAATTGGTCGCCATGCCGGCCGGCGAGGATCTCGTCGCACGCACCGACGATGGCGTCCCTGCGCTTCGCGTCGAGGCGCCCGGATTCGGCGTTCGCGACAGCCTCGGCCTTCTTGATCTGGACCATCGCCCGGATGAAGGCGGGGAACGCGCGGTAGCCGCTGATGGGGTAGTTCTCGATCGCGCGCTGGGTCTGCGCGCCCCAGAGTGCGGTGGCGGGGACCTCGATCTCGCCGAGGGTGTCCTTCTCGCGTCGCGTAGAGGCGTTACGCGCGTCGACGGCGCTCGCCATGTGCCACTCCTCTGTCCCGGTGTTGGCTACAATACGTGTTCCGCGTGCAGAAGAATCGGCTGACCTGGATGATCGGCGGACCCCAGGGCAGCGGTATCAACGCCTCCGCCGAGGTGTTCGCCAAGGCCTGCTCCCGAGCCGGTCTTCGTGTCTACGCGAACATCGAGTACCACTCGAACATCATGGGCAAGCACTCGTTCTACCGGGTGCGGGTCGACGACGAGGACATCCGCTCCTACCGCGACAAGACCGACATCCTGGTCGCCCTCGACCACGAAACGCTCGCCGGCGACGCCGATCATCGCCGCTGGGCCACGCACTTCGGCCACCTGCAGGATCTGAACGAGGGCGGTGGCGTCGTGTACGACAGCGAGGTCGAGTTCGACACCACCGAGGCGCAGCGCAAGGACCTCCGCTTCTACCCGGTGCCCTTCATGGAGATCATCAAGAAGGCCCTCGAGGAGGTCGGCAAGGGCGAGCAGGCCAGGCGCTACGAGGTCATGAAGAACACCGTGGGCCTCGGCGCGTCGCTGGCGCTCTGCGACTACCCCTTCGACCTCGTGGCCGAGGTCATCACCGGGCAGTTCAAGGGCAAGCGCTCCGAGATCGGACAGCTGAACGTGCGCGCGGCACGACTCGCCTTCGAGTACGTGAAGCAGAGCTTCGACATCGCGGGCTTCCCGTACACGCTGAAGCCGGGACCGGAGCCGAAGGCGCGCATCCTCGCCAAGGGCTACGAGATCGCGGCGATCGCGAAGCTGCGGGCCGGCTGCGCGATGCAGACCTACTACCCCATCTCGCCGGCGACGGACGAGAGCGTCTATCTGGAGCGGCAGCAGCGCGAGTACGGACTGCTCGTGGTGCAGTGCGAGGACGAGATCAGCTCCATCAACATGGCCGTCGGCGCGGCGCACATGGGCGCGCGCGTCGCCACCGCCACGAGCGGCCCCGGCTTCGCGCTCATGGTCGAAGGCATCGGCTTCGCCGCCATCACGGAGGCGCCCGGTCCGGTGCTGGTGCTGTACCAGCGCGGCGGTCCGTCGACGGGCCTGCCGACGCGGCAGGAGCAGGGCGACCTCCTCTTCGCGCTGCATCCCGCGCAGGGCGATTTCCCGCACATCGTCATCGCGCCCGGCGACCTGCGGGAGTCCTATCAGGACATCTTCTCGTCGTTCAACTGGGCCGAGCGCTACCAGCTGCCGGTGATCGTCCTGTCGGACAAGAAGCTCGCGGCGATCTACACGACGATCGACAAGCTCGAGCTCAAGTACGACCAGATCGACCGCGGCGAGCGCTTCACCGGCAGCGAATGGACCCCGGCCGACGCGAAGGGCCCGAACGACGGTCGCGCCGCGCACAACGGCAACGGCAAGCCCGGCGGCGACATCGAGGAGTACCTGCGCTACGCGCTCACGAAGGACGGAATCTCGCCGCGCAGCCGTCCCGGCATCGAGGGCGGCCGCTTCTGGTCGACGACCGACGAGCACGATCCCGACGGTCACATCACCGAGGGCGTCGAGATGCGCGTCGCCATGATGCGCAAGCGCATGGGCAAGCTCGCGCTCGCCGCGAAGGCGATCCCCGAGGACCAGCAGTACGCGCTGCACGGACCCGCCGACGCGGACCTCACCGTCGTCGCGTGGGGCTCGACGAAGGGCACGATCCTCGACGCGCTTCGCATCCTCGCGGCCGAGGGCAAGAAGGTGAACTTCCTCCAGTGCCGCCTGATGCGGCCGTTCCCCGCGGAGCAGGTCGGCGCGATCCTGCGGAAGGCGAAGCGCGTCGTCTGCATCGAGGAGAACTACTCGGGGCAGCTCGCGTCGCTCATCGCCGAGCAGACCGGATTCCTCATCACGGACAAGATCAACAAATTCGATGGCCGGCCGTTCAGCGAAGACGAGATGGTCCGCGCGATCTCGAACGCGCTGGCCGGAGGCAGGGTGGGAGCGGTGGTGACGAATGTCCGTTAGCGCGCCGGTGAAGCTCACGATCAAGGACTACAAGTCCGACCTTCACAACGACTGGTGCCCAGGCTGCGTCGCGCCACAGACACGGATCATCACGCGCGCCGGAAGCGCGCCGATCGTCGACATCAAGGCCGGCGACGACGTCCTCGGTCACGACGGCAAGTACCACCGAGTCACCGAGGTGATGTCGCACTGGCACGACGCATCGATGCAGCGACTCTCGGTGCAGTTTCTGGGTGACGTCGTGCTTACGGATGACCACCCCGTATGGACCGTGGCGTTCGTGGCTGGACTGCGGGTCATGAGCTGGCGTCCCGCCGGCTCACTCAAGGCGGGCGACGTACTCGCCTATCCGACCGCAGCTCTCTCGCGTCCCGATCTGCGCGTCATCCCGGGTTCTCGCGCCGCCGCACGCGCGCCGCGGGAGGCCTGGGACGACGACTACGTTCTTCTCGTGGTGGAAGCCAACGAGCGGCTCGAGTACGGCGGCTATGTCCACAACCTCGAGGTCGAGGACGTGCACTCGTACGTCACCGAAGCCGGTGCCCTCCACAACTGCGGAGACTTCGGCATCCTCACCGGCATCCAGATGGCGCTCGCGCAGCTGCAGCTCGATCCGGACAAGGTCGCCTGCTTCTCCGGCATCGGCTGCTCCGGCAAGACGCCGCATTACATCAATGCCTACGGCTTCCACACCCTGCACGGCCGCGTGCTCCCGGTCGCGACCGGCGGGCGCCTGGCGAACACCGACATCACGGTGATCGCGCTCGGCGGCGACGGGGACGGCTACGGGATCGGCGCCGGCTACTTCGTGAACACCGGCCGCCGCAACCTGGACTTCACCTACCTCGTGCACAACAACAACGTCTACGGCCTGACGAAGGGCCAGGCGTCGCCGACGCTCTCCAAGGGCAAGCGCACGAAGTCCATGCCCGAGCAGGCGATCCAGGACGGCATCAACCCCATCGCGATGGCCGTGGCCGCGGGCTACACGTTCATCGCGCGGGCGTACGCGCTCGAGCCGAGGTACACCGCGCAGATCATCGCCCGGGCGATCCAGCACAAGGGCTCGGCCCTCGTCGACGTGCTGCAGACCTGCCCGACGTACAACGACCTCTACACGAAGGAGTGGTACGAGGGCGCGGACCTCCCGGAGAAGACGTCACGGCTGTACAAGCTCGAAGAGCGCGGCTACGACGGGAAGGTCCAGGATCCCACCGACCCCGAGGAGATCGTCGCCAAGAAGGCGGCCGCGGTCGCGCGCAGCTACGAGCGCGAGCCCATCCCGATCGGCGTGTATTACGAGGTCGACCTGCCGACGTACGAGGACGAGGTGTTCAAGCGCATCCCGTCGCTGAAGGACACGCCGCTCGCGGAGATGGACACCTTCAAGCGCGACGTCGATCCGCTGCTGGAGTCGATGCGCTAGAGGCGCCTTGCACCGCGGGGTACCGTCAGTAGGTGGCCGACCGAGCGCAGCAGCACATCGCCGACGTGCTCCTCCGCATGTCCGACGAGGATCAGCGGGTCCGTCGAGCCGTCATGGACCTCGATGCCGCCCGTCGTGCCGTCGTGGAGCTTGACGCGGTCAACACCGCTCGGCTCCGCGAGATCGTCGACGCGATCGGCTGGCCCACGCGCTCGAAGGTCGGCGAGCTCGCCGAACACCGCGCCTGGCTGCTCGTCCAGCACGCCGACGCCGACCGCGACTTCCAGCGGTCGTGTCTCGAGCTGATGAAGGCGGAGACCCCGAGCGAAGTCTGCCCGCAACACATCGCGTACCTCGAGGATCGCCTCGCGATCGCGGCCGGGCGCCCGCAGCGCTACGGGACGCAGCTGCATCCCGCGGCCACCGGCGCCCTCGAACCGCTCGCGGTCGACGATCCCGATCACGTCGACGAGCGGCGCGCCGCGGTCGGGCTGGTGCCGCTCGCCGAGTACGTCGCGACGGCGTCGCGGGAGCACCGCCCCACGGCGGCGCGGCCCTAGAGAGCGCTCCGCGTCCCGAGCTTCTTCGCGACGAAGTCGATCTGCATGGCGACCTGCTTCATCGATTCCTCGATCCTCAGCGACCCATGTCCGGCGTCGTAGCGGTACTCCTCGTACGGCTTCCGCAGCTCCCGCAGCCGCTCCAGGTACAGGTCGACGCTGCGCGACGGGCAGCGCGGATCGTTCTGGCCGACGAGCAGCAGCATCGGCGCCTGCACCCTGTCGACGTACGTGATCGGGTTCGCGACGCGGTACCGCTCCGGCACCTCGTCGGGCGTCCCGCCGAAGAGCGCGGCGTCGTATCGCTTGAGCGGCTCCATCTCGTCCTCGAACGCGGCGATGTAGTCGCCGATGGGCACGATGCCGATCCCGAGCGCCCACCGCCCCGGCTGCGTGCCGAGCGCCAGCAGCGTGAGGTACCCGCCCCAGGAGGCGCCGCCGATGATGCAGCGGTTCGGGTCGGCCACGCCGCCGCGCACGGCCCATTCATGGACCGTCGCGATGTCCTCGAGCTCCGTGAGGCCGGGCCGGCCCACGATCGCGTCGCGCCACGCCTTGCCGTAGCCGCTCGACCCCCGGTAATTCACCATGACGACCGCGATGCCGTGGTCGACCCACGCCTGCACCGTGGGCGAGAACAGGTCGCGATCCGCGGCCTCCGGACCGCCGTGTATGAAGAAATACGCCGGATGCGGCGCGGGGCCCGGGGGCTCGGCCACGAACACGTGGATCCCCTCGACGTCCGCGTCACGGTATGCCACGCCGCGCGGCGCCGGCGCGCCCGCTGGTCGCAGCACGACGCCGCCGCCGAGCGCGTGCACCGCCGGCGGATCCGAGGAGCGGTCGAGCACGTACCAGACCTCGCCGTCGGGCCGCACCGCGGCGCGTCCGATGGTGCCTGGCTCCGTCGGAAGCCGGTCGAGGCGGCGCGTCGCGAGCTCGTAGCGGTACAGCTCGGTGCGACCGCGGTGATCGTGCGCGACGAGGAGGCGCTCCGCGTCGGGGTACCAATCCGCGGAGACCTCGCCGGGAAGATCGATCGCGAGCTCCTCCTCGCGATCTCGCAGCACGTCCCAGACGATCGGGCGGGCGATGCCGCCGCGCTCGTGGATCACGATGAGCCGGCCGTCGCCCGCGACGGGCGACCAGCGCGCGGCCTGCAATCCCTTGCCCGGTCCGTCCCACTTCTCCGCGACGGCGGCGCCGTCCGGAACGCGCAACACCCGCAGCGCGCGATTGCGGCTGTCGCCGTGCTCGGAGTGCGAGAGCACGACCAGCGCCTCATCCCGCGAGAGATCTCCGACGCTCGCGCTCTGCGCGTGCCGGTAGAGCAGCCGGTGCGGGCCCCCACCGTCGACGACGAGGTACGCGCTCGAGCCCTCGTCGCCGCGCGACCGGCCGACGACCGCGAAGCCGCTGCCGAGCGCGAGGCCGGTGCTGTACGACGGCGCGAGCTCCGAGGCGATCGTCTCGCGCCCGCCGCCGGCGAACCGTTCGCGGACCCAGCGGCCGAGCTCGTTCCCCTTCGCGTCGTCGAACCACCACACGCGCTCGCCCGACGGCTCCAGCCGCGATGGGACGCGATAGCCCGTGCCCTCCGGTCGGTCGGTCAGCTGGCGATGCGTGTCCGTGCGGCGGTCCCAGGCATGCACCTCGAGCTTCCCGCTGAGGTTCGTGAGGTAGATGAGGTGGTCCGCGTCGTCTCGCGCCCACGTCGGGAACATGACGCGCGCCGCGCGGAACCGCCTGCGCCAGAGCGCCTCGGTGAGTGGCGTGGACGCCGTCACTCTCGCGGTCCCGGTCACGGAATCATCCTAGGGCGCGAGCGGTTGGAGTCACCTGATGGAGATCGGCCTTTACACCTTCGGCGAGCTCACGCCCACCCTCGGGCCCATGGGCGCGACGATCGCGCCGGCGGAGCGGCTGCGCGACCTGCTCGACGAGATCGAGCTCGCGGACCGCCTCGGCCTCGACGTGTTCGGCGTCGGCGAGCACCATCGCCCCGATTTCGCGGTCTCCGCGCCGGCCGTCGTCCTCGCCGCTGCCGCCGCGCGCACGACGCGCATCCGTCTCACCAGCGCCGTGAGCGTGATCAGCTCCGACGATCCGGTCCGCGTGTTCCAGGATTTCGCGACGCTCGATCTGCTGTCTGGCGGACGCGCCGAGATCATGGCCGGACGGGGATCGTTCATCGAATCCTTTCCGCTCTTCGGCTACGACCTGAAGGACTACGACGACCTCTTCGCCGAGAAGCTCGAGCTCCTGCTGCGCGTCCGCGAGTCCACCCACGTGACCTGGTCGGGGAAGCACCGCCCGCCGCTCGCCGGCCAGGGCGTGTACCCGCGCCCGCTGCAGGACCCGCTGCCGGTCTGGATCGCGGTCGGCGGCAACGCGGCATCGGCGGTGCGCGCGGGCACGCTCGGGCTCCCGATGGCGCTCGCGATCATCGGTGGCATGCCGGAGCGCTTCGCGCCGCTCGCCCAGATCCACCGCGCAGCGGCGCGCCGGTCAGGCTACGCGCCGCCGGCGCTCTCGATCAACTCGCACGGCTACATCGCCGACTCCTCCGAGGAGGCGGCGGAGACGGCCTACGGGCCGTACAAGCTGATGATGGATCGCATCGGCCGCGAGCGCGGCTGGCCGCCGATGTCGCGGCGCGACTTCGACTTCTCCCGTTCGCTCCGCGGCGCGAACTTCATCGGGAGTCCCGACGAGATCGTCGAGAAGATCCTCTTCCAGCACCGGATCTTCCATCACGACCGCTTCCTGATGCAGATGACCGTCGGCTCGATCCCGCACGAGAAGATCATGCGATCGATCGAGCTCTTCGCGACGAAGGTCGCGCCCGCGGTCCGGGCCGCGGTCACGCGGAGCGGGGCGGCGCCGGAGCCGACCTCAGCCTGAGCGGGTCACGCGCGCGAGCCAGTCGACGAGCGCGCGCTCGTACAGCGGTGACACGGCAGCGATCTCCTCGCGGCCACCGATGACCGGCGCGTGAGCGGTCCCCGGCAGGCGAATTACGGCGACAGCGCGGTTCCCCGCCCGCTCGGCGGCCCGCCGCCAGACGACGACGCGGTCGTCGATCGGTACGCGCCCGCGACGGCACTCGTCGACGACGCGGCGCGTGGCGACGAGCACGAGGAACGCGACCGCGTTGGGGCCCCAGAGCCCGATCCGGCGCGCGTCGATGTCCGGCCGCGCCGCGAGGTCGCCCCAGCACGTCGAGCGCGTCCGCCACCGGATCCTCGAACGGCACGTCGTCGCCGCGGCGATCGAAGCGCGAGACCGCGATACCGCGCGGCGGCAGGACCGCCGCGAGATGACGGAAGAGGAAGTGGTCGCGCGACGCGTCGTTCGCCGGATGCACGCCGATGATCGCGGGGTGCGGTCCGCCTCCATCCGGGAGCGCGAGCGCTCTCTCAGCCGGCGACGCTCGCGGCTTTCTTGCGCTGGCCGATGATGCGGTCGCGATCCTGCTTCGCGAGCACCTTCTTGCGGATGCGGTAGGCCTTGGGCGTGACCTCGAGCAGCTCGTCGTCCGCGAGGAACTCGATCGCGTCGTCGAGCGAGAGCTCGCGGACACCGTCGAGCTTCGCCGCGATGTCCGAGTTGCTGCTGCGCATGTTCGTCAGGTGCTTGCGCCGGACCACGTTCACCTCGAGGTCGCGATCGCGGATGTGCTCCCCCACGACCATGCCCTCGTAGACCTCGACGCCCGGACCGATGAACAGCGTGCCGCGCCCCTGCGCCTGATTCAGCCCGAACGTCGTCGTCGTCCCGTCCTCCCACGCGATGAGCGAGCCGAAGCTCCGCGTATCGATGTCGCCCGCGTACGGACCGTATCCGGCGAAGAGCGTGTTCATGACGCCCTGGCCGCGCGTGTTCGTGAGGAACGCCTGGCGGAACCCGAGGAGGCCGCGCGTCGGGATCCGGTACACGCAGTGCGCGGAGCCGTCGTCGCGGTACTTCATGTCGAGGAGCTCGCCGCGGCGTCTGCCGGCGAGCTCGACGACCGCCCCGAGCGCCTCCTGCGATACCTCGATCTCGAGCTGCTCGAAGGGCTCGAGCCGCTCGCCGTTCTCGTAGTGCTCGATCACCTCCGGACGCGAGACCTGGAGCTCGTAACCCTCGCGCCGCAGGTTCTCGATGAGGATCGCGAGGTGCAGCTCGCCGCGGCCGCTCACGACGAACGTGTCGGGACTGTCGGTGTCGGCGACGCGCAGGGCGACGTCGCGCTCGAGCTCGGCGTAGAGGCGCTCCCGCAGCTTGCGGCTCGTCACGTGCTGCCCCTCGCGGCCCGCGAACGGACTCGTGTTCACCGCGAACGTCATCTTCAGCGTGGGCTCCTCGACCCTGATCGGCGGGAGCGGCCGTGGGTCGTCCGGATCGGCCACGGTATCGCCGATGCCGATGTCCGCGACACCGGCGACGGCGAGGATGTCGCCCGCGTGCGCCTCGTCGACGGGGACGCGCGCCAGCCCCTGGAAGGTGAAGAGGTCCGTGACGCGGGCGGGCGTGAGGTTGCCCTGGTGGTCGATGCGCGCGACGCTCTGCCCGCGCCGGAGCGTCCCGCTCTGCAGGCGGCCGATCGCGATCTTGCCCTTGTAGTCGTCGTAGGTGGTCGTCGTGACGAGGAGCTGCGCCGGGGCGGTGTCGTCGACGTCCGGCGGCGGGATGTGCGCGACGATCGCCTCGAAGAGCGGCTCGAGCGTGCCGGACAGATGACGGTGGTCCGTGCCGGCGGATCCGGTGATCGCGTTCGTGTAGATCGTCTCGTACTCGGCCTGCTCCTCCGTCGCGCCGAGGTCGAGGAACAGGTCGAACGTCTCGTTGAGCACGTGGTTCGGTCGCGCCTGCGGCCGGTCGATCTTGTTGATGACGACGATCGCCTTGTGCCCACGACGCAGCGCCTGCCGCAGCACGAACTTCGTCTGCGGCATCGGACCGTCGACCGCGTCGACCAGCAGCAGGACGCCGTCGACCATGTTCATGACGCGCTCGACCTCGCCTCCGAAGTCGGCGTGCCCCGGCGTGTCGACGATGTTGATCTTGACACCCTTGTACTCGACGGCCGTGTTCTTCGCCATGATCGTGATCCCGCGCTCGCGCTCGATCGCGTCGCTGTCCATCACGCGCTCCGCGACCTGCTGGTTCTCGCGGAAGATGTGGCTCTGCCGCAGCATGCCGTCGACGAGGGTGGTCTTCCCGTGGTCGACGTGCGCGATGATCGCGATGTTGCGGATGTCCTCGCGCCGGGTCACCTACCGGCCATCCCGGCGGACGCTGAAGACATCGCGGGTGCTCTCGAGGCGCGCGAGCACGCGCGACAGCTGCTCGACGCTCGTCACCAGGAGCGTCGCGTTGACCGTCGCGGACTTGTCCGGGTTCGCGACCGCCGAGAGCGCGACCAGCTGCACCTGGTTCTCGCTGATGACCGCGGCCACGTCCCGCAGGAACCCGTCGCGGTCCCAGCCCTGGATGCGTATGGCGACGGGATAGGTCCGCGCGGAGCTCTGCTCCCATTCGACTTCCACCAGCCGCTCCTTCTCGCTCGTCGTCTTCACGTTCGCGCAGTCGTCGCGGTGCACGGTCACGCCGCGGCCGCGCGTGATGTACCCGACGATCGCGTCGCCCGGCACCGGGTTGCAGCACACCGCGAAACGGACCAGCAGGTCGCCGACGCCCTTCACGCGGACGCCGCCGCGCGACGTCGTCGGCGGGATCGCCGGCGCGATCTCCGGCAGGGCCTGCTGGGCGTCGTCGACGATCCCGAGGCGCGTGACCACCTGCGCCGCGGTGATCGCGCCGTAACCGAGGGAGGCGAAGAGCGTCTCGACGTCGTGCATGTTCATCGCCTCGGTCACGCGGCGCAGGTCGGCGTCGCCGATGTCGCCGAGCGACCGCTGCGCGAGGCGCTTCAGCTCGCGGTCGAGGAGCTCCTTGCCGTGCGCGATGTTCTCCTCGCGCTGCGCCTTCTTGAACCATTGCCGGATCTTCTCGCGCGCAGCCGGCGTCTGGACCATCCCGAGCCAGTCGCGCGACGGCCCGCGGGCCGCCTTGCTCGTGACGATCTCGACGATGTCTCCGGACGCGAGACGGTGGTCGAGCGGCACGATGCGGCCGTTCACCTTAGCGCCGATGGTCCGGTGGCCGACGTCGGTGTGGATGCGGTACGCGAAGTCGATGGGCGTGGCCCCCGCGGGGAGCGCCTTGACCTCGCCCTTGGGCGTGAAGACGAAGACCTCGTCCTGGAAGACGTCGACCTTCAGCGACTCGACGAACTCGCGCGCGTCCGCGACGTCGTGCTGCCATTCGAGGAGCTGCCGCACCCACGCCAGCTTCGACTCGTAGCTCTTGTCGCCCTTGCCGCCTTCCTTGTAGCGCCAGTGCGCCGCGATGCCGTACTCGGCGAGCCCGTGCATCTCGCGGGTGCGGACCTGGATCTCGAGCGGCTGCCCGCCCGGCCCCATCACCGCGGTGTGCAGCGACTGGTAGAGATTGGCCTTCGGTACGGCGATGTAGTCGTCGAACTGGCCCGGGATAGGCGGCCAGAGCGTGTGCACGACGCCGAGCGCCGCGTAGCAGGACGGGACGTCGTCGACGATCACGCGGATGGCGAGGAGGTCGTACACCTCGTTGAAGCCGACGCCCTTGCGCCGCATCTTCTGCGCGATCGACCAGAGGTGCTTCGCGCGGCCCGAGAGCTCCGCGCGGATCCCCGCGTGCTCGAGCTCCGAGGCCAGCGTCTTCATGGCCTGATCGATGTAGCGCTCGCGCACCTGGCGCCGCGCGGCGAGATGCTCGGCGAGCTCCTTGTACTGCTCCGGCTCGAGGTACTTGAACGCGAGGTCCTCGAGCTCCCATTTGATCTGCCAGATGCCGAGGCGGTGCGCGAGCGGCGCGTAGATCTCGAGCGTCTGCCGGGCGATGCGCTGCTGCTTCTCGAGCGGCAGCGGAGCCAGGGTGCGCATGTTGTGCAGCCGGTCGCACAGCTTGATGATCACGACCCGGAGGTCGACGGCCATCGCGAGGAACATCTTCCGGATGTTCTCGGCCTGATGCATGTCGCGCGACTGGCCCTGCAGCCGGCCGAGCTTCGTGACGCCCTCGACGAGGCGGCCGATCTCGTCGCCGAACTGCTGGCGGATGTCGTCGTTGGTCCGCGCGGTGTCCTCGGGCACGTCGTGCAGCAGCGTCGCCGCGATCGTGGCAGGGTCCATGCCGAGCTCGGCGATGAGCATCGCGACGGCGGCGGGATGCGTCATGTACGGCTCACCGGAGACGCGCGTCTGTCCGGCGTGCGCCTCGTCCGCGTAGGCGTACGCGCGGCGGACGAGCTCCGCGTCGCCGTCCGGATAGTGGAGGAGCATCTCCCTCACGATCCCCTCGGCGTCGACGTTCGCGTGCCCGCGCGGCCGGAGCCGCTCGGTGATGCCGACGATGCGCGCGGCGATCGGATTCGCTCGTGCCATCAGGCCACGACCTCCGCGCGCATCCGGTCCGCCGTCCCGACGGGTCCGAAATCGCGGAGCTCGAGCTCGACGAACCCGCGCAGGCCCGCGCCCACCGTGACGACGGCGTCGACGGCACCAGCATCGGTCATGGCATCCGCGTGGTCGCCGCGGCGGAAGGCCATCGCGTCGAACGTGAAGCGACCGACGGTGACCTTGCAGCGAAGGTGGTCGGCGTCCGCGCCGACCTGACGGATGCCGTGGACCCGCACGTTGCGGATGAGGAGGTGGGGTCGCGGGTTGCCCGCCCCGCAGGGCTCGAGACCGGCGAGCTCGAGCGCGAGCCGCGCCGTCAGCGCGTCGGGCTCGATCTCGGCGTCCACCCGGAGCGAGGGGACCGGTCGCACGCCGCCGAGGCGTCGACGTACGACACCGTCGAGCCGATCGATGAATTCCGGGATGCGCTCGACCGCGATCGAGAAGCCCGCGGCCATCGCGTGGCCGCCGTGCTTGACCAGGAGGTCGTCGCATTCGTCGAGCGCCTCGGCGATGTGGACCGATGAGATCGACCGGCACGAGCCCTTGCCCTCGGCGCCGCCGATCGCGATGACCACGGCGGGACGGCCGGCGTCCTCCACCAGCCGCGATGCCGCGAGGCCGACGATGCCCGCGGGCCACTCCGCGTCCGCCACGACCGTCGCCCACGCATCGGGCCGCTCGGCCGCGCGCTCGCGCGCGCCCTTCACGACCTGGCGCGTGAGCTCCTGGCGCTCCGCGTTGCGCTGCTCGAGACGGTCGGCGAGCGTCTTCGCCTCGTCGGCGTCCTCGGTGAGCAGCAGCCGCAGGGCCTCCTCCGCGTCCGCGATGCGGCCCGCCGCGTTGAGACGCGGGCCGAGGACGTAGCCGATGTCCGAGGCGCCCACGCGACCGAGCTTCAAACCGCTCCGCTCGACCAGCGCGCGGACGCCGGCCAGCGGCGCGCGATTCAACGCCTCGAGGCCGCGCCGGACGAGCGCGCGGTTCCCGCCGCGCAGCGGGACGACGTCGGCGACGGTCGCGAGCGCGACGAGCTGGAGCAGCTCGTCCTGGCGGAGCGCGTACCCGAGCTCACCGAGCAGGGCGCGCGCGAGCACGAGCGCGACACCGGCGCCCGCGAGCTCCTTGTCGACCGAGGGGTCGCCCGGCCGCCGCGGATTCACGACCGCGTACGCGCGCGGAAGCTCGGCCGGGGGATGGTGGTGATCGGTGACGATGAGGTCGACCCCCAGCTCCCGCGCGATCTCGGCCTCGCGCACCGCGGTGACGCCGCAATCGACCGAGACGATGACGTTCGCGCCGTCCGAAGCGAGCTTGCGGATGGCCGCCTCGTTCAGCCCGTACCCCTCTTCGTAGCGGTCGGGGATGTACGCGCTCACGACCACGCCGAGCTGGCGGAACGCCCGCACCAGGATCGCCGACCCGGTGATGCCGTCGACGTCATAGTCCCCGTAGACGACGATGCGCTCGCGAGCCGCGAGCGCACGCCGGAGCCGCGCGACCGAACGGTCGAGGTCGGTCATCGGCGGTCCGTCCTCGACGGCACGCGCGGCGAGGAAATCGGCCATCTCGACGGCGGCGCAGCCGCGGGCGGCCAGGATCCGGGCGACGAGCGGCGCGATGCCGTCCGGCGCCTCGGCCGTCGTCATCTCCGGTAGCAGCCAGCGCCGCTGCGGTGCGAGGGTCATCTCACGCACGAGTTTCTCATGCGCCTGGATACGATGGGACGATCGATCACGTCACACGCCTCGTCGCGCTCGCGTTCGCGGCGGCCGCGTGCCTCCCATCGCCCACCGTGTCCTCGACGCCGCCACCGCCCGCGCCCGCCGCGGCCGCGGCGCCGACGGCGAGCCCACCGAGCGGTCTCCGGAGCGTCATCCCCGTGCGCGCGGTGACGCCCGATCGGAAGTGGCACACCGTGCCCGACGCGCTCACGCACGAGACCGCCTCGTATTCGGTCGAATTCGACGGCGACCCGGCCGCGGGGCTGCCGCGCCTCCGTATCGATCCGCTCGGCCGCGAGCTGCCGCTCCGCCTCGAGAGCGGCCGCTGGCGCGCCGACGTCGACCTCGCCGGGATCGCGCCCGGCAGGTACACGGTCGGCGTTTCCGAGCTCGTGAACGGCAGCTATGCCCCGGTCGACGGCCGCACCGCCGCCAGCGAGCTCGTCCTATCGGCGCCCCTGTACGTCGCGTGGACCCTGGACTTCGAGGGCGACGCGGCGAGCGACGAGGCGATGGCGAACACGGCGGCGATCGCCGACGGTCTCGGCCTCCGGATGACGATCATGTGGAACCCGCGCGTCTGGACGACGACGCAGGTCGACGCCGCTCGCGCCGACGCGATGCTCGCCTGGACGAAGGGCCGCGCCGCGCGGGGCGACGAGGTGGCACTGCACCTCCACGCCTGGACCGACTTCGTGCGCGACGCCGGCGTGACGCCCCGCACCGCGCCGAGCTGGTCGGGACGGAGCGATGGCTACGACGTCCCGCTCACCGCGTTCGACGAGGGCGAGACGCGGAAGCTCGTCGACCGCGCGGTCGCGCTCATGACCGCGCACGGCCTCGCGCGACCGACGACGTTCCGCGGCGGCGGCCTCTTCGCGAACGCGGCGAACCTGCGCGCCGTCGCCGCGGCCGGCTTCACCGTGGATACGAGCGGCGCACCGGCCGGGGCATTCGGGCGCCTCCCGCTGCCGTGGACGCTCGCGAAGGATGCCCAGCCGTATCACCCGTCCGCGAGCGACGCGAATGCGGCCGGCGATCTGCCGCTCCTCGAGGTGCCGAACATCGCGGGCAACACCTACGGCTACACCGCGACGAGCATCCAGGGCACCATCCGCGACGACCTCGCGATGCTGGGACCGTCGGGCCAGGTCGCGACCGCGCGGCGCGCCCTCACCCTGGTCTCGCACCCGGCGACGATCGACGACGCCGAGCGCGCGGCCATCGAGGCGCTCTTCCGCGCGTTCGAGCCGTACCGCTACGACCGCGACGCCGGTCCGCTCCGGTTCGTCACGCTGTCCGAGCTCGAGAAGGCCTACCCGCGCTAGCCCGCGCCTAACCCTCCGGCGTCGGTGAGGGCTGCGGCCCCGGGAGCTCCGAGGCCGCCACGGGAACGACCGCGATCTCCGGCGGCTGCTCTTCGCGCTTCATGAGGTCGGCCATCTTCGGCAGCGTGACCGGCCTGCGGACGAACGGCTTCGCCGCCTCCGGATTGGAGAGGTCCGCCGCGTCGAAGATCTCGTCCAGCTCGGGGCCGATGAGCTCGCCCTTCTGCAGGAGCGCGCCGGCGATCGCGTGGACCGCGTACTCCTTCTCGCGGATGAGCCGCTTCGTCTCCTCGTAGAGGGCTTCGAGCAGCTTGTCGGCGAGCGAGAGCACCTGCGGCGGCGCGCCGGCCGCGCTGGGCGGGAAGGCGAGGAGCGTCGAGCCCATGCCCCATGCGCCGACGTAGGCGAGCGCGCGGTTCGTGGCGTTGCGAAGGTCCGACGACGCGTTCGCCGTCTTCGTGTGCAGGATGAGCTCTTCCACCGCGCGCGATCCGAGCGACACCATGATGTCGTTCTCGATCTCTTCGGCGTGCAGCTGGTGGCGCTCGAGCTTCGGTGTCGGCATCACGACGCCGTACGCGTCGCCCATCCGGATGATGGACGCCTTCTGGATGCGGTCGTCCTTGTTCAGGTAATGCGACGCGATGGCGTGACCGGCCTCGTGATACGCGATGGTGCGCCGGTCGTGCGCCGACATGCTCAGGATGGGCTGCTTGATGCCGAGCAGGCGCGCGTCGCGCGCGGTGAGCCAGTCCTTGTACGTGAGGTAATCGCGACCGGCGTCGTGCGCGACGATGAGCGCTTCGTTGATCACGGTCTTGAGCTCGATCGGCGTCCAGCCGATGGAGTCCGCGACCATCAGATCGACGGGGATGTTCGGCTCGTGCGCCTTCTGGCGAAGATAGTGCTGGATGATGTCGCGGCGGCCCTCGCCGTCCGGCTCGTACACCATGAGCTTCCGGTCGAGGCGGCCCGCTCGGACGAGGGCCGGGTCGAGCACGTCAGGACGGTTCGTCGCGCCGATCACGAAGACGACGGGCTTTGGCGGCACCGGTCCACGTATGAGGCCGAGCCACCGCGCGACCTTGTACTTGAAGCGGTCTTCGACGTGCTTCCCGAGCGAGTCCATCTGATTGAGCATCGTGTTCAGCGCGAGCCCGCGGCCGCCCATCATGCCCATCGGACCCATCATCCCCTGCTGCTGGCCGCCGGCCATGCCGCCGCGCGAGAGGCCGACCGAGTCGAGCTCGTCGAGGAACAGGATGCAGCAGCCGGGCTGGCCGGGCGCCGCGTACTTCCGCGCGAGTCCGCGCGCCTTGCGGAACAGGGAGATGACGATGAGGGCGTCGACGCCCATCCACATGCTCGAGAGGCTCGACGCGTCGACGTAGATGAACGGCAGCTGCGCCTCGGCCGCCATCACGCCGGCGAGGAACGTCTTGCCGGTGCCGGGAGGTCCGGCGAGGAGCATGCCCTGGGGCATCTCCCCGCCACGATCCTGGAAGCTCTTCACGCCCTTCAGGATGCGGACGAGGCTCTTCGCGTGCTCGAGCAGATCGGGCTGCCCGCGGTAGTTCTCGAAGGAGAGGCCGATCTGCGGGCTGTCCGGCGTCACGGTGTACGTGCGCGGCCGGGACATGAACCACATCAGCGCGCCGAATTGCACGATCATCATGAACGAGTAGAAGAGGAGCAGGACGAGCAGCTGAGGCGCCTGGCCGATCATGTCGAGGATCCCCTGGAAGATCCCGCGGATGCCGTACAGGCTCAGCGCGAGCCCGAAGACGATGGCCAGGACGATGAGCCGGCGCAGGTTGTGCTCGAGCACGTACGCCGCCGTCAGGAAGAAAGCCTGCGCCTTCGTCGGCGGCGCCGGCGCGGCCGGGAAGGTGGTCGAGGGAGCGCTCGTCTGCTGTTGCTGTATCAATTCACACCTACGATCTGGCCGTTTTCGAGGTTCAAGACGAATCCGACGATCGCGTCGGTCCCCTGCATGTCCTTGCCGGTGACGATGTACCCGGCAAGCGTACGACCCGCCTTCGAGGTCGCCCCGACGAACTTAATGCCGCGGATGTCGGAGATCGGGGCGCCGCTCGGGGCGGTCAGCGCGTCCTTGAGCTCCGAGAGGGTCTGGTTGTCGAGCATGCGCGCGAGGCCCTTGGCGTCGTTGCTCACGAGCGCCGTCGCGACCGCGGCCGTCTGCGACGGCTCCTCGATCCGGTCCAGGCTCGGATACGGATTCTCCCGCCCGCCGGTGTCCGTCACGCGCTGCACGAAGACACCGGCCGCGAGGCCACCGGCGAACAGCGCCAGGACGAGGACCGCGCGGGCTTCGCTCATCTCGTGAGCACGACCTGCCCGCCGACGAGGGTCAGAGCGAGCGAGAAGAGCTGCTGCGAGCCGTCGTTCGCGCGCACCTCGACCGCGTAGATCTGGACGCTGACCCGGCCCTGCGAGGCGCCGCCCAGATACGTGAGCGAGAGCGGCTTGGCCTGCTGCCGGCTCTGCTGCGCAGCCTGCCGCGCGAGGGCCTGCGACACGACGTCCTGCTGCGGTCGCAGCGCGGTGAGCGTATCGGCCTCGCGCTGGAGCAGCGCGACCATGTAGCTGCGGGCCTGCGGGGACTCGCCCGAGGTGGCGAACCAGCCCTGGTCGTTGATGACGGTGCTGACGACGGCCGAGAGGACGTACCCGATCATCGCCCCCACCACGACCATGCCGATGGCCAGGCGCACGATGCCCGGAAGCCAGCCGAACACCTTTCCCACGTAAGAAGTCTATGCGCCGGGTGGCCGAAAAAGGTTCATCCGGCCCTCCTGAGCACCTCCACCGCGAATCCGAGAAGACCGGAGAGCTCGCGCGCCCAGAAATCCAGCCCCTGTCGACGCGCTCCCGAGGCCAGCGCCGCCGCGTGCGAGAGCAGCCGGGTGAGCTGGAGCCGGGTCTTTCCCTGCCGCGGGGTCGCGGCGGCGCGCTCCGCTTCGCTCACCGGCTCGAAACGGTCGCCTTCGTCGTGCAGCCAGAAGACCGGCGCGCCGATCCGATCCCAGTGCGTCGCGGGCGACAGGGCGGCGAAGGTGTCGCGCAGCGTGCCGGGCAGCGCCGCCAGGCGATCCTCCGCGTCCCGGTAGTCGGTCGCCGCCAGCGCGCGCCAGAGCGAACGCGCCTCGTCGCCGAGGCCGGCGGGCGGTTCTGCCGGCAGCGGACCACCGCTCGCGCGGATCGCGGCGACGACGGCGTTCCGGTCGCGCGCGTCGCCGAGCGCCTGCGCCGCCCCGACCGGGAGCTTGAGGCGCGCCTCCGGATCCGGCGTCCACGGCTCCAGCTTCCCCGCGCGGAGCTGCGTCCCGGAGACCACGCTCGCGAGATAGGTCCGCACGTCGAAGTACGCGCCGAGCGCACCGAGGTACCTCGCCCGCGCGAGGGCGGATCCCGGCTCCGACGCGGCCGCGAAGAGGACCCCGCCGCCCACCGAGAACCCGAACGCGCCGGCCCGCGCCGTGTCCACGTCGGGTCGCCCGAGGAGCGCGGCGAACGCCGCGTCGACCTTGGCCGGCGCGGTCCGCTCGAGCCGCGCCTCCTTCAGGAAGGAGTACTCCGGCAGCATGACGAGGTAGCCCGCGCGCGCCAGCGCCTCGGAGATGCGGCGCGTCTCCGCGTCGTCGTTCCCGAGCTCCGACGCGCCGTTGACGACGAGCATCCCCGGGTGCCGCCCGCCCACTCCCGGTGTCCACCACGTGACGCGCGCGTCCTCGCCCGCGAGATCGACGCGCTCCTCGCTCACGCGCGGCGCAGGCGTGATCTTCGCCGCGTAGTTCTCGTCGTACAGCGCGGAGGAGTAGACGTCGAGCACGACGATGCCGCCGCGCCCGAACGGTCCGATGGCGATCGGCCACCACACGAGCACGAAGGCGACGAAGAGAGTGACCAGGAGCGCCACCGGCCGCCGCACGAGCGCACGATAGTCAGGCGACGACGCGCGGGCGCGGCGCGAGGAGCGGAGTGCGCCGCTGCCCGCGCCCCCGACGGGGCGGCGCCGCTACGCCGTCGCGGTCGCGCGGTGCCGGACCCTGTCCTCGAGCTCCTGCCAGAGCGAAACGATCTGGCTCGCGTTGAAGATCGACGAGTACGTCCCCGACACGATGCCGGCGAGCAGCGCGAGCGCGAAGTTGCGCATCGAGAAGCCGCCGAAGAGGAACAGCGCGAGGAGCGTGAACACCACGGTGAGCGAGGTGATCACCGACCGCGTCATCGTCTGCATGATCGAGAAGTTGATCACCGGGTTGAGCGCCTCGCCGGGGTTGAGGCGCAGGTTCTCGCGGATGCGGTCGAACACGACGATCGTGTCGTGCACCGAGAAGCCGATGATCGTGAGGACCGCGGTCACGAAGAGGCTGTCGATCTCGACGTTGAAGAAGTACCCGAGGATCGCGAAGAGGCCGAGCACGACGGCGGCGTCATGCAGCAGCGCGATGATCGCGGCGATCCCGTAGCGGAACGCGGCCCAGCCGAAGTTCCGGAAGGCCCACGCGATGAGCAGCACGATGAGCACGCTCGCGAACGCGATCGACTTCACCGCGTTCTGGATGAGCTCGCCGCTGAACGACGGGCTCACCACGGAGGAGTCCACCTTCGTGCCGGAGCCGAACTTCTCCCGCAGGGCCTGCGTCGCCCTGGTCACGTCGTCCGGCGACATCTCGAACGTCCGGATCTCGATGCGCCCGCCCTCGGCGGCCTGCACCACGGCCTCGCCGCGGCCGAGCGACGCCATCACACCGGTGACCTCGCTCACCGTCGGCCTGCTCTCCGGGAAGGTCACGTCCAGCAGGGTCCCACCCTTGAACTCGATCCCCGGCTTCAGGCCGCCGAGCATCAGGAAGACGACGCCCGGGACGATGAGCAGACCGGAGATCAGGAAGTAGAGCCATTTGCGCTCGACGACGTGCAGCATCAGCTCACCACCGGCGCCGGCGCGCGTCCTTCGCGTCCCTCGGCCGCACGCTCTTCGACGCCGTACAGCCGTCGCCGGCGCAGCGACGTGATCTCGATCGCCCCGCGGAGCAGCATCTGCGTCACGATCACCGCGGTGAAGAACGAGACCGCGACGCCGATGGCCAGCGTGAGCGCGAAGCCCTTCACCGTCCCGGTGCCGAACCAGAAGAGGATGCCGGCGGTAAGGATCGTCGCGAGGTTCGAGTAGAGGATCGACGGAAACGCGCGCACGCGGCCGGCTTCGACGGCGGCGCGCAGGGACTTCCCCGCTCGCAGCTCTTCCTTCAGCCGTTCGAACGTGAGCACGTTCGCGTCGACGGCCATGCCGATCGACAGGATGAAGCCCGCGACCCCGGCGAGGGTCAGCGTCACCGGAACGAGGCGGAAGATCGCGTACGTGAGCGCGGTGTAGTAGAGGAGCGCGATCACCGCGATGACGCCGGGAAGACGGTAGTACGCGATCATGAAGAACGCGACGAGCAGCAGCCCGATGGCTCCCGCGACGAGCGAACGGCGGACGGACTCCTGGCCGAGCGTCGGCTCCACGCGCGACGACTGGATGACCTCGAGCGGCACGGGCAGGGCGCCGGAGTTCAGGAGGAGCGACAGCTGCTTCGCCGACTGCGTCGTGAAGTTCCCCTCGATGATCCCGCTCCCGGACGTGAAGATCGCGTTGATCGTCGGCGCGGAGATCTCCTTGCCGTCGAGCAGGATCTGCACGGGCTGCTGGTAGTAGTCCTTCGAGAGCTGGATCCAACGCTGGTCGTCGGGCGAACCGAACTCGAAGTTCACCACGGGCTTCGTCCCGTTCTGGAACGTGACGAACGTCGGCTTCAGGTTCGCGCCGGTAAGCGGCGGCTCGAGCGACTTGTACTGCCCGGGGTGGTCCTTGTCGGGGACCTTGATCTCGAGGAACGCCTGCCGCGTGACGACGTCGTTGGCCTGCTGGAGGTCGGCGACGCCGGGCAGCTGCACGAGGATCTTGTCCTCGCCGAGACCCTGGATGACCGGCTCCGAGACGCCGAGGCCGTTGATGCGGCGATCGATGACCTTGATCGCCTGGGTCTGCAGCGCGCTCTGCGGGGTCGTCACGCCCGGCGGCAGCTTCTCGGTCTGCATGCGGAGGATGAGCTGCGTGCCGCCCTGGAGGTCAAGGCCGAGGTGGGTCTTGATCTCCTGGTTGACCTTGATGTCGCCCAAGTTGAAGCAGACGCCCGGGCAGTTGAACGGGAACGAGAGCTGGTGCTTCGGGATATCCACGAAGATCGCGAGCACCGCGATGATGGCGATGAGCCACGGCCCCAGGCGTCCCAACGACGAGCTCCCCTCCGAGCGTGAAAACGAGCGCCACGTGGGCGCTCGCTGGGCTCAGTATAGGTGCGAACGGATCACGTGCCGCGCAGCCGCTCCTTCGCCTCGCGCATCTCACGGTCGAAGGCGGACTCGCCCGGCGGCCCGCTCGGCGCGCCCTCGGCCGCAGGTGCCTCCGGCGTCGTCGTCGCCACGGACGTGGGCTTCGCCTCGAGGTACTTGTCGGCGTTCAGGAAGTCATCCCGGAGCTCGTCGGACGTGCGCCGGAGGTCTCCCACCACCTTCCCGATGTCGCGCATGAGCTTCGGCATGCGCTCGGGGCCCAGCACGAGCAGGGCGACGAGCGCGATGAGCAAGAGCTCCTCCGGGCCGATACCGAACATCAGCGCCGCTCGATCGCGAGCTCGCGGACGGCGTTCGCGGCGTCGCGGAGCGCGCGCGCGGCATCCGCCGCGGCGCGTTCGAAGTCCGCTCCGTCGGACGCGAAGAGCACCGAGCGCGACGCCGCCGGCACCACGCCGCCGCCGCGTTCGTCGAGCGCCGCGCGCAGCGCCGTCGCGATGTCTCCGCCCTGCGCGCCGATGCCCGGCATGAGGAAGAGCCGGTCCGGCGCGAGCTGCCGCAGGCGCCGCGCCTCGTCCGGATACGTCGCGCCCACGACGAATCCGACGCGGTCGGGCGGGAACGCGGCCACGCACGTCGAGACGACGTGCTCGTACAGCGGGCGGTCGTCCACCCGCAGGTCCTGCAGGCCGCGCGCGCCCGGATTGCTGGTGCGCGCGAGGACGAGCGCGTAGCGGCCCTCGCGCGCGAACGGCGCGATCGAGTCGAGACCGACGTAGGGCGCGACCGTCGCGGCGTCGGCGTGGAACGCGTCGAAGAGCGCGTCGGCGTACGCCTCCGAGGTGTTCGGCACGTCGCCGCGCTTCGCGTCGAGGATCACCGGGACATCATCGGGGATCGCCTGCAGCGTGAGGCCGAGGACATCGAAGGCCGCGCCGCCGTAGCGCTCGTAGAAGGCGAGGTTGGGCTTGTAGCAACACACGTACTCGGACGTCGCGCGCACGATCCGGCGCAGGAAGCGGAGGGCGGCCTGCGGACCGCGACCGAGGGACGCGGGGATGAGCGAGGGTTCTGGGTCGAGGCCGACGCAGATGATGCTGTTCCGCGCTCGCGTCGAGGCCGCGAGCTTGTCGAGGAACGTCATCTGAGTCCTATGATACGGGCGCTTCCAGAGTTCAAAGGAGGGTACCCATGCGCCTCAGCCTACGCGGCCCGTTGGGGTGGGCGTTGGCCGCGGGTCTGGTCATCGCCTCGTGCGGTGGCACCGCCGGGACCAACACGACCGCTCCGACGTCCGCGGCATCCGCGGCACCGAGCGGACCCCGTCTCGGGTCGTTCGATCGACCCATCGTTCTCTCGTTCACGCCATCGCAGGACACGCAGCGCGTCACGGCGAGCGGCAGCGCGATCACGGCGTCGCTCGAGAGGGCGACCGCGTTGAAGTGGAAGGTCTCCGTCCCGACGAGCTACGCGGCCACCATCGAGGGCATGTGCGCGGGCTCGGTCGACGTCGCCTTCCTCGCGCCGCTCCAGATGGCACTGGCCGTCGACCGCGGCTGCGCGACGCCGATCCTCGGCGCGCTCCGCAACGACGACACCGGCAAGCCGTCGACGACGTACAAGTCGCAGATCCTCGTGCGGGCGGACAGCGGGATCACCGACATCAACGGCCTCAAGGGCAAGAGGTTCGCGTTCGTCGACACGCTGTCGGCGTCCGGCTACCTCTTCCCCTCGCTCCTGGTCAAGAACAAGACCGGCCAGGATCCGAAGACGTTCTTCGCGGCGAACGGCATCGTGTTCGCCGGCGGACACGACAAGGCCGCGCTGCAGGTCTACCAGGGCGCGGTCGACGGCGCCGCGACGTTCATCGACGTCCGCACGTCGGCCGGCATGCCGGCCGACATCAAGGACAAGACGAAGGTCATCGACACGGCTGGACCGATCCCGAACGACGGCGCGGCCGTGCGCAAGGGCTTCCCGACCGACCTCGCGACGCAGATCCAGAAGGCGATGGCCGACTACTCGGTCACCGACGCGGGCAAGAAGGCCTTCAAGGACCTGTACAGCTGGGACGGGATGCAGACCGTCGACTCGAAGTTCTACGACCCGGTGCGCGACGCGGCGAAGCTCGCGGGTATCGACCTCGCGGGCGAGGCCGCCAAGACCGCAAAGCCGGTCGCGACGCCTTCGCCATCGCCGACAAAGGCCCCCTAGCGCTCGCGGAGCAATTGCGATCGAAGGCCGCCGGTGATCCCGGCGGCCTTCATCGTTCAGCGGATATCCTGCGACGAGATGCCGTCCATCCTCTCCATCGAGAACCTCACGAAGGTTTACCCGGGCGGGACACGCGCACTCGACGGCGTCTCCCTCGACATCGCGCGCGGCGAGTTCGTCGTTCTCATCGGGCTCTCGGGGTCCGGGAAGTCGACGCTGCTCCGTTGCCTCAACCGCCTCGTCGAGCCGACGAGCGGTCGCATCCTGTTCGACGGCATCGAGGTCACCGCCGCGCGGGGCGCGGCGTTGCGCAGGATCCGGAGGCGGATGGGGATGATCTTCCAGCAGTTCAACCTCGTAAAGCGCGCGTCGGTGTTCCAGAACGTGCTCGCGGGACGGCTCGGGTATCGGTCGGTCTGGCGCACGATCGCGAGCCGCCCAGCCGGTGAGGACATCAAGCTCGCGTTCGACAACCTGGGGCGCGTCGGCATCCTCGAGAAGGCCTACGCGCGCGCCGACATGCTCTCCGGCGGCCAGCAGCAGCGCGTCGGCATCGCCCGGGCGCTCATGCAGCGCCCCGACGTCATGCTCGCGGACGAACCGGTCGCGAGCCTCGATCCCGCGACGAGCCACTCGGTCATGAAGTACCTCGAGGAGATCAACAAGAAGGACGGCATCACCGTCATCTGCGCCCTGCACTTCCTTTCGCTCGCGAGGCGGTACGGGACCCGTGTGATCGCCTTGAAGGCCGGACGCGTCGCCTTCGATGGCAAGCCGGGCGACATCGACGAGCGGAGATTCAAGGAGATCTACGGCGAGGACGCCGTCGAAGTCGAGATCGGTCCCGGGAAGACGCGCGAGGAAACGCTGGCCGGAGCGGAGGCGCCCGTGAAGGCGCCCGACCTGACGCCGGATCGCTGATGGCGGAGTACTTCCGCGCCCGCAACATGCCGCTCCCGCCCGAGCTCGAGCGCACCATGCTCACCGACTGGCGCCGCTACCTCGCACTGCTCGTCACCGGGGCCGTGCTCTGGATCGGCCTGCAGATCACGGCGATCGACACGAGCCGGGCGAATCCGAGGTACGTCGCGCAGATCCTGGGCCAGCTCCTCGCGCCCGATTGGAGCGTCCTCTTCCCGCAGAACGAGTTCGAGACGTTCTGGGACGCCGGGATCGGCCTCATGGTCGTGACGATCTTTATGGCGATCATCGCCACCGCGTTCGCGGTGGTCGTCGCGGTGCCGCTCTCCTTCCTCGGCGCGCGCAACGTGATGACGGGTAACCCGATCACGGCGGCGGTCTACGCGATCGTGCGCGTCTTCTTCACCGTCGTCCGCTCGATCGACATCCTCATCCTCGCGGTCGTCGCGGTCGTGCTCTTCAGCACCGGGAACGCGGCGGGCGTCTTCGCGATCGCCTTCCACAACGTCGGCGTCATGGGAAAGCTCTACTCGGAAGCCGTCGAGGGCATCGATCCGGGTCCGATCGAGGCGATCACGGCCACCGGCGCGAACCGGTTCCAGGTCATCTGGACGGCGGTGCTCCCGCAGATCGTGAACCCGTACATCTCACTCACGATCTACCGCCTCGACACGAACGTCAGGCTCGCCCCGGTGCTCGGTCTCATGGGCGCCGGCGGGGTCGGGACGCTCCTGTTCCAGAACATGAATCTGCTCCGGTATCACGCCTCGGGCGCGCTGATCTTCCTCATCGTGGTCACGGTCGTGATCATGGACTTCCTCTCCGCCCAGGTCCGCAAGCGCCTCGCGTAGCCGCTCACCTGCCCCAGCTCGGCCGGCTCTCGCCGTCGATGCCCTCGCCGTTGGTCAGCTTCACGGGCGTCTTCGGCGTGCCGCCGGTCAGGGCGCCGTTCAGCTCCATCGCGTACAGATCGATCACGCCGCCGGCCTCGTGCAGGAACGCGATCCGCGCGTCGTCCGGCGAGAACACGCCGTTCCAGCTCTTGCCGTCGCTCGTGAGCGCGACATCGCGTCCGGTCGACACCTCGACCGCGTGGATGTCGTTCCCGCCGGTCGGGTGGCGGAGCGTGTAGACGAGCCACTTCCCGTCCGAGGAGTACGACGCGCGATACGGCTCGCCCTCCGCGGCGACCTGCTGCGGCGTCGCGGCGCGTCCGTCGGCCGGGACGAGCAGAAGGCGCGGGGGGCCGAGCGTGTAGGAGGTCACGACGATGGTCTTCCCGTCCGGTGACCAGGACGGGTCAGCGAGGTCCGACCCCCGCGACAGGAGCGAGATCCGCCGGTTCGTCTTCGCGTCGTAGAGCTCGAGGTTCGAGCCGTTGCCGTCACCGAGATCGACGACGACCGCGAGCCGCGATCCGTCCGGCGACAGCGCCGGATTGTCCTCGAAGGCGACGAGATGGAAGCCGTTCGCCGCCTTCGCCCGCAGGCCGGTGACGACGACGGCCTCGACGCCGCCGCTCGAGTCCTTGCGGACGATGTCGCTGTAGTGCAGCAGCGCGGGGACGATCTGACCGTCGACGGCGCGCTTGCCGTCGATCGTCTCGGTGCGCGCGAAGACCAGCGTCCGCCCGTCGGGCGAGAGGCTGGGCGAGCGGCTCCGGCCCTCGGACGTGACGTTCGCGTACTTCCCGTCCCGGAGCACGTAGATGTCGCCGCGCAGCGTGAAGGCGATCGTGCCGGGGATGCGCGGCGCGGAGACCGCGGAGGTCGGCTTGGCCGGGGTCGGCGAGATCGTGCCGCCCGGCAGCAGCGCCGGCGACAGCCGGCTGCCGAGCACGCCGTACCCCACCACGAGCGCGACGGCGATGGCGCCGAAGAGCGCCTCGCGGGCCCTCATCGCCGAGACCCGATCGCCGCCGCGACCCGCGCCACCTCGTCGGCGACCGTCGCTCCGTTGCGGATCTCGAGATAGCCCTCGGCCGGGAGCTCGATGGCGCGCTCGCGCATGCGCTCGTAGACGCGCTCGTCGGCGTCGGAGTGATCGCCCGGCGCCCGCTCCCGCGCGCGCGACGCGAGGCGCGCGCGCGTGGCGCCGTCGTCCGCGGTGACGAGCACGTGGAAGACCGCCGCGCCTCGATCGCGCGCCACGCGCTCCGCGGGCGCGCGGTTGCGGGCCACCAGGTGCGTCGCGTCGAGGATCACGACGTGGCCCCGCGCGAGGAGCTCGTCCACCAGCGCTTCGGCGATCCCGAAGACCGCGGCGTTCTCGTCGTCGGCGTAGGAGGGCGCGATGAAGAGCCGGCTGCGCAGGTGATCGGTCGCGACGTGCGCGGCGCCGAGACGCTCGGCGAGCAGACGCGCGCAGTACGACTTCCCCACGCCGGGCAGCCCCATGAGCATCACGAGCGTGGCGGCCCCCGCGGGAGCCGCCGGCACGCCGATCTCGCCGCGCAGCTGCGCGGTGAGCGACCGCCGGTGCGCCGCGAGCGCGCGCGTCTGCACCCGCGTCGCGGCGTCCGAGATCCTCACCGTGCGCGAGCGCTTCACCGGCGGTCCACTACGCGGCGAACCCGAGCTCGCGCAGCGCGTCCCGCGCGGCGCCGGCCTCGTCCCAGGGGAGCTTCTCCTCGCCGACGATGATCGATCCCTCGTGGCCCTTCCCCGCGAGGAGCACCGTGTCGCCCGAGCGCGCGCGGCGGATCGCCTCGCGCACCGCCTCGGCCCGATCGCCGATGACCAGGTAGTCCTCGCCGGCGCGCTTGCCCGCGGCGGTCGCGCCGGCCTCGATCTCGGAGAGGATCGTCCGCGGGTCCTCGAGGCGCGGGTCCTCCTGGGTGATCACGAAGAGATCCGCGTACCGCGACGCGACCTCCGCGAGGCGCGGCCGCTTCGTACGGTCGCGCTCTCCGGCGCTCCCGAAGACCGCGATGAGGCGACCCTTCGTGAGCGGGCGCAGCAGCGAGAGCACCTTGTCGAGCGATTCGGGCGTGTGCGCGTAGTCGACGATCACCGCGAAGGGCTGGCCCGCGTCGACGCGCTCCATCCTGCCGCGCACCGGACGGGCGCGCTCGAGCGCCGCCTTCGCCGTCGCGAGCGGGACGCCCGCGGCCACGCCGGTCGCGGCGGCGGCGAGCGCGTTGTGGACGTTGAAGCGTCCGACGAGCGGGAGGCGCAGCGCGACGGTCTCGTCCTGGAACGCGACGCGCACGTCGGAGCCGCCGGCGTCGGCCGCGAGGATCGTGCCCTGCACGTCGGCGTGCGCGTCGATCCCGTACGTCAGGAGGCGCGCCGAGCCGGCCTTGTCCGCGAGATAGCGCCAGTGCGGATCGTCGGCGCTCAGGACGGCGGTCTTCGGCACGCCCTTGTCCGCGCTCGCGGCGAGCATCTCGAAGAGGATCGCCTTCGCGTCGAGGTAGCTCTGGAGCGTGCCGTGGAAGTCGAGGTGCTCCGGCGTGAGATTCGTGAACACCGCGACGTCGATCTCGCAGCCGCGCACCTTGCGCAGCGCGAGCGCGTGCGACGTCGCCTCGAGGACTCCCCACCGGCCGCCTGCGACGAGGAGCTCCGCGAAGAATTCCTGGATCTCGACGGCCTCCGGCGTGCTCTGCCGCGTATCGTTGGCCCACTCGGATCCGGTGAGCTTGAAGTCCACGGTCGTCGAGAACCCGGTGGGCAGGCCGTGCGCTTCCAGAACGTCCGACACGAGATGCACCGTCGTCGTCTTGCCGTCGGTCCCGGTGACGCCGACGATCTTCAGCTTGCGCGTCGGATGATCGAACAGCTCGGCGGCAAGATCCGCGAGCGCGGCGCGCGTGTCCGCGACGACGGCGAGCGGAGCGCTCGTCGCGACCGCCTCCTCCGCCACGACCGCGACCGCGCCGCGCCCGACCGCGTCGGCGACGAAGGCGTGCCCGTCGCGATGGAACCCGCGGATGGCGACGAAGACGGCGCCCGGCCCGGCCCTGCGCGAGTCGTACGCGAGCGCGCGCACGTCGTGGTCCGCCGCGCGCTCGGGCACGGGGATGCCGCAGGCGGCGAAGAGGGCGCCGAGCTTCACCGGCGAACGCGCCGGGCGAGCCGGAGCGCCGTCGTGTACGCCGGCTCCGCCACCAGATAGGCGCGGTACAGGAGCGGGGACGGCACGGTATCGTGCGCGCCGACCCACCGCCGCACGGTGCCTCCGAACCCGCGCTTGAAGAGATACGGGCCGTACATCGGATCGTCCTTTCGCTCGGGGTCGCGCGGGATGCCGCCCATGTCGAAGGCGCGACGGCCCGCTCGCTTCGCTTCGATGATGCACTCCCAGACCAGCGCGTACGCGGCGTAGGTCTTGCGGCCCGCGTCGTTCGTCGCCCCGGTCTGGTACAGCGCGCGGTCGCCGCACCGCCACACCATCGCTCCCGCGACGGCCTCCTCGCCCGAGTACGCCAGGCGCAGCGTGGCGAGACCCGCGCGGATGAGCGTGCTCCACGTCTTCTGGTAGTAGCCCCAGGTGCGCGTGATGAAGCCCGCGCGCTCGCCGGTCGTGGCGTAGAGGTCGTAGAACGCGCGCAGCGCGGCGTCGTCGCCGGCCTCACGGATCGCGACCCCCTTCTTCGCGGCCTGACGGACGCTCCAGCGCGTGTCCTTCTCGAGGCCGGCCATGAGCGCGTCCTCGTCCGGCGCGAGATCGAGCTCGAGCGTCGCGAGGACGGGCTGGATGTCCTGCGACGAACGTCGAAAGCCGGCCTCGCGGAGCGCGGGCGCGGCGAACGACGGATCCATCTCCGGGTCGACCTTCAGGAACACCGCGCGCCGCTCGCGCGCGAGCGACGCCAGCCGCGCGAGCGCGGCCGCCAGGCCGTCGCGATCGTCCGGCGCGACGATCGGTCCGCGCGGCACGTACGCGATCGGCCGGCCCGGGAGCGCGTCGCGCCAGAGCACGAGCGCGACGGGGAGCGGATCGGCGATGCGCACGAACTCGGGCCGCCAGCCCTGCGCCGCGCGGATCTGGGCCCACGCGCTCGATTGCAGCGCGTGCCCCCACGGCGAGCGCGCGGCCGCCTCGTCCCAGCCGGCGGGAGCGCTCACCCCGCTCAGGCCGCGGACCGCGCCAGCCGGCGCCTCGCGCCGAGCTGCCAGATCGGGTAGAGGACGGCGCGCACCGGGATCTCGAGCGGCCCCATCCATTCGGTGACCTGGCCTCCGAATCCGAGCTTGAAGTTCTCGACGCCGGCCAGCGGATCGTCCGCGCCCTCCGCGAGACCCCACATGTCGTAGCGCCTCGCGCCGAGCGCGCGCATGCGCATCATCGCGCGCCACTTGAGCAGGTAGAACGGGCGCGCCTCGGCGTGCGTCCCGCTCCAGCCTCCGTACAGCTCCCACGCGCGGTCCGCGAGGCGCGCGAGCATCAGTGCGCCGGCATCCTCGTCGCCGACCCGCGCGAGCATCATGTGCGCGCGGTCGCCGAAGGCCGCGAGGAGCCGCTCGAAGTACTCGCGCGAGTGCAGCGCGAAGCGATCGCGCTCGCCCACCGCGCGCAGCACGCGCAGGAACCGATCGAGGTCGCGCGTCTCCTCGGTGACGACGCCCTCGCGCTCGCCCTTCTTGATGTACTGCCGCGTCTTCTTCCGCATCGCGGCCTGCAGCGCGTCCGGATCCAGCGTGAGGTCCATGAGCAGGGTGCGCCGCGGCTGCACGAAGACGGGCGACCGCCGCACGCCCGCCCGCGCGAGCGCGTCGCGGAGCGCGCCGTCCGGCGGGACCTCGGGGTCGCACAGGAGGCTCGCGCAGCGTTCGTTCGCGAGCGCGTCGCGCACCGCGACGATCGCGTCCGCGAGGCGGTCCGGCTCGACCAGCGGTCCGCGCGGCGCGTACGCGACCGTGATCCCGAGCGGCAGTCGCTTGGTCAGCACCTGGGCGACGCCGCCGTCGAGGACGAAGCGACGCGCGCCCCAGCCGGTCGTCGCCTTGAGCTCAGCCCACGCGCGCGTCTGGAGGATGTGCCCCCGGCCCGTCGCGACGACGAGCTCGTCCCAGCGGTCCAGGTCCGCGGCTTCCGCGGGGCGCGCTACCACCTACGCCGCGTCTTTGTTGGGAAGCTCACGCGCGGTGTACGTGCATTCCGGATACCGCTCGCAGCCGTAGAACATCGACCGTCCACGACCGCGACGGCGGACGAGCTCGCCCTTCCCGCAGTCGGGGCAGGCGACACCGGTCTTCTGAAGCGTCTTCTTCACGTACTTGCAGTCGGGATAGCCCGTGCACCCGACGAACGGCCCAAAGCGACCGCGACGCTTCGCGAGCGGCTTGCCGCACTCGGGGCACATCTCCCCCTCGACGATCTCGAGCTGCGGCTCCTGCTGGCCTTCGAGCGGCTCCGCGTAATCGCACGCACCGGGCGGCTGCGTATCGCCCTTCTTCGTCTTCTTGAATCCCGTGCACGAGTAGAAGCGGCCGAAGCGTCCGAGCTTGATCACCACCGGGCGTCCGCACTTGGGGCAGACCCTGTCGGTGGCCACCTCGGTCACGTCGGACTTCTTCACCGACTTGGTCTTCTCCTCGACGCGCTTGGAGAAGGGGCCGAAGAAGTCGCGCACGACCGGGACCCACTCGACCTCGCCCTCGGCGATCTTGTCCAGGTCGAGCTCCATGCGCGCCGTGAACCCCGTGTCGACGATGTCGGCGAAGTGCTCCTTCAGGAAGTCCGTGACGACGAAGCCGACGTCCTCGGGGATGAGCGCGCGGCCTTCCTTGCGGACGTAACGCCGTCCGACGAGCGTGGAGATCGTTGGCGCGTACGTGGAGGGACGGCCGATGCCGAACTCCTCGAGCGCCTTCACCAGCGACGCCTCGGTGAAGCGCGGCGGCGGCTGCGTGAAGTGCTGTGCCGTCGCGAGGCCCAGGAGCGTGAGCTCCTCGCCCTCGACGACCGCGGGCAGCGGCGCGACTTCCTTCTCGGGCTCGTCGGTGCCCTCGGTGTACACGCGGATGAAGCCGTCGAACGTGACGCGGCGACCGTTGGCGCGCAGCACGTACTGCCCCGCTTCGACGTCGAGGCGGGTGTTCTCGAACTTCGCGGGCGCCATCTGCGACGCGAGCGTGCGCTGCCAGATGAGCGTGTAGAGCTTCAGCTGGTCCGGCTTGAGGTGCTTGCGCAGGTACGCCGGCGTGCGCGAGAGGTCCGTCGGCCGGATCGCCTCGTGGGCCTCCTGCGCGCCCTTCGAGCGCGTCTTGTAGTGGCGCGGGTGCTCGAGCGCGTATTCGGGCCCGAACTCCTTCGTGATGACGTCCTTCGCCTGGCGGAGCGCGCCCTCGGCGACGTGCAGCGAGTCGGTGCGCATATAGGTGATGAGCCCGACCGGCGCGTCGCCCAGCGAGACGCCTTCGTACAGCTGCTGCGCCACGACCATCGTCTTCTTCACCGAGAAGCCGAGCTTGCGCGAGGCGTCCTGCTGGAGCGTCGACGTGGTGTACGGGGGCGCGGCGTTGCGCGAGCTCTCGCGGGTCTCGAGGCTCTTGACGACGTACGTCGCCTGCTCGAGGGCGGCCCTGTGCCGCTCGGCATGCGCGCCATCCGGGATCTCGAGCTTCTTGCCCTTGTGCTGGATGACCTCGGCCCTGAACGACTCGCCGGCCTTGTTCGCGAGATCCGCCTCGATGCTCCAGTACTCGACGGGCGTGAAGGCCTGGATCTCGCGCTCGCGATCGACGATGAGGCGCAGCGCGACGGACTGGACGCGTCCGGCCGACAGGCCGTAGCGGATCTTCTTCCAGAGGAGCGGCGACATCGTGTAGCCGACGAGCCGATCGACGACGCGGCGCGCCTGCTGCGCGTTCACGAGGTCCTGGTCGATCTCGCGCGGGTGCTTGAAGGCGTCCTTGATCGCCTGGGGCGTGATCTCGTGGAAGGTAACGCGGCGGAGCTTGGACGCCGGGACCTTGATGACGTCGGCGACGTGCCAGGCGATCGCCTCGCCCTCGCGGTCGAGGTCGGTCGCCAGCCAGACGTTCTTCGCCGCCTTCGCCTCGCGGCGGAGGGTGCGGACCTGCTTCTCAGAATCCTCGGGGACGACGTATTCGGGCAGGAACGTCTTGAGATCGATGCCCATCTTCGACTTGGGCAGATCCCGGATATGTCCAAAGGACGCCTCGACCTTGTACTCGCTTCCGAGCATCCGTTCGAGCGTCCTTGCCTTCGTCGGCGACTCGACGACGACGAGGTCTTGCTTTGCTTCCGCCAACCTCGTTTTCCTTTCGCCCAATAAAAAGGGACCCTCACGGGCCCCCCACTGCCTACCACTCTAGCGGCCGTGGCGAGACGCTCTATTTAGACGTAGAGAGCCCGGCGGCCATCCGGAGCCCGATTTCGGCCCATTTTGGCCGAAAACGGCCTACAGGAGGTCTTCCCGCTCCTCGCGCCGGAGCCGGTCGACGACCTCCTTCACCTCCTCGGATCGCTCCTTCGAGGCGATGAGGAGAGCGTCGGGGGTGTCCACCACGACCAACCCCTCAACGCCCACCAGGGCGACCGTCTTCCCGGGTGCCCAGGCGTAATTCCCCGACGCGTCGACGGCCACGTGCCCGTCGGACGACCAATTCCCGCCCCGCTGGACGATGGCGGCCAGGCGGGCCCAGCTGCCCACGTCGTGCCAGCCGATGTCCGCCGGCACGACCGCGACGTTCGCGGCCTTCTCCATGACGCCGTAGTCGATGGTCGTGCGGTCCGTCTCCTCCCACACCTCGGCGAGGACGGACTCGTAGCGCGGCGAGCCGACCGCGTCGGCGAGCGCGTCGATCACGCGCGCGGTGTTCGGCAGGTGCTCGCGGTAGGCGGCGATCACGTCCGCGACGCGCCACACGAACATCCCCGCGTTCCAGAAGTGGCCGCCCGCGGCGAGCATCTTCTCCGCGGCCTCGCGCTTCGGCTTCTCGATGAAGCGCTTCACCGCGTGCACCGGCACCGGTCCGGTCACCGGGAGACGGTCGCCGGCCTCGATGTAGCCGAAGCCCGTGTCCGGGCGCTCCGGCGCGACCCCGAGCGTCACCAGGTATCCCTGCTCGGCGGCGGCGGTGGCCGAGAGGAGGACGTCGCGGAACGTCGAGCGCTTCTCGACCACATGGTCGGACGGCAGCACCGCGGCCACCGCGTCCGGGTCGAACGCGTAGAGCGCCGCCATGGCGAGGCCGATCGCCGCGGCGTTGCCGCGCGGGTAGGGCTCGACGACGAGGTGGTCGGCGCGGAGCTCCGGCAGCTGCTCGTGGATGAGCGCGCCATGCTCGGGCGGCGCGACCGCGAAGATGCGCTCCGTCGGGACGATCTCGGCGATGCGGTCGACGGTCTCCTGCAACAGCGAGCGCTCGCCGACGAGATCGAGGAACTGCTTGGGGCGCGAGCGACGGGAGCGCGGCCAGAGGCGCGTGCCGGCGCCGCCGGACAGGATCAGCCCGTACAGGCGTGGCAACGCCTAGCGGCCGAAGTAGTCGAGCTTCATCGCGTGACGCACCTCGTGCAGCGTCTCGGTCGCCTCGCGCCGCGCGCGCTCGCTGCCCGCGGCGAGGATCTCGTCCACGATCCGCGGCTTCGCGGCGAACTCGGCGCGGCGGGCGCGGATCGGCGCGAGGAACGCCTCGAGCGCCGCGATCAGCCTCCGCTTCACCTCGACGTCGCTCACCGTTCCCTCGCGATAGCGCCGCTTCAGGTCCTCGACCTCGGCCTTGTCCGGGTTGAACGTGTCGTGATAGACGAAGACCGGGTTCCCCTCGACCGTGCCCGGGTCCGTCGCGCGGACGCGCTTGGGGTCCGTGTACATCTTCCTGACCTTGCGCTCGACGGTCTGCGGATCGTCGCGCAGGTAGATGGCGTTGTCGAGGCTCTTCCCCATCTTCTCGCGCCCGTCGGTGCCGGGGAGCAGGCCGACCTCCGGGATGAGCGGCTTCGGCTCCGGGAAGACCGGGGCGAAGAGCTCGTTGAACTTCCGCGCGATCTCGCGCGTCAGCTCGACGTGCGATTCCTGGTCCTTCCCCACCGGCACGAGATCGCCCTTCACGACGAGGATGTCCGCGGCCTGGAGGACCGGATAGCCCAGCAGGCCGTAGGTCGGCTCGCGCAGGCCGTGGTCGCGGAGCTGGTCCTTGAGCGTCGGGATGCGCTGCACGCGCGGCACCGAGACGAGCATCGAGAAGTACAGGTGCAGCTCGGGGATCTGCGGCACGAGCGACTGCAGGAAGTACGTGACCTTCTCCGGATCGACGCCGACCGCGAGGTTGTCGAGCACGTCGTCGCGGATGTTCCGCTCGATCTCGGCCAGGCCCTCGAGCTTCGTCGTGAGCATGTGGTGGTCCGCGACGAGCAGGAATGTCTCGTACTCGTCCTGCAGGCGAACGCGGTTCGCGAGCGTGCCGACGTAGTTGCCCACGTGGAGCGGGCCGGTCGGGCGGTCGCCCGTCAGGATCCGCTTCCGCGTGCGCTTCGCGGGGACGCTCTGCCGCGGTGTGATCATCTCTGCGGTCATGGGACCGTCGATGCTAGCGCCCGGGCCAGCTCGCCTGCGACCAGTCGTCCCGCCTCGTCGCGCTTCCCGACGAAGAAATGGTCGACGCCCTTCACCTCCGCGATGCGCGCGCGCGGCAGCGCGCGGCGGAGCTCCTCCGCGGTGCCGAACTGGTCGTGCGCGGCGGCGACGATGAACGTGCCGTCCGGGACCGCCGGGAGCTCCTGCGGGGCGAGCCAGACCGAGCGCAGCGGCACGCCGACGAGCGCGATCCCGTTCGCGTGGCCGCCCTTCTCGATCCAGCGGAGCGTCGTGAGCGCGCCGAACGAATACGCGGCGACGCCGACCGGCAGCTCGGGGAACGTGTCGCGCGCGTGCGCGACGGCGTCGGCGACATCGCGCCACTCCTCGACGCCGCCGGTCCACTCGCCGTCGCTGGCGCCGACGCCGCGGAAGTTGAAGCGCAGGGCGTAGAAGCCGCGCGCCGCGATCGCGCGCGCGAGCGACGCGACGAGCGGATTGCGCATCGTGCCGCCGTGCGTCGGCAGCGGGTGCGCGACGACGACGACCGCGCGCGGCTCGACGTCCGGGATCCGCAGAGTTGCCTCGAGCCGTCCGGCGACGCGAACCGCCTCTTCACGCATGCAGACGAGTGTCCCATCCCGCGCCGGTACCGTGCCGGCACGCGGGATCGCGCGCGCTCGACGCCGAATTCGCGGAGCCGCTCCACGTCGACCCGCCGCCGCCCGGTACGCCGAGGGGAACGCCGCCGAAGCGGGCGCGCTACGGGCCCATGTGGCGCCGGAAGAACGCGAGCACCTTCGGATACGCGTCCGCGCGGTTCTTCGCCTTCGCGAGCGAATGCCCCTCGTCCTCGTAGCGGAGGTACTCGACGTCGCGACCCTTCGCCCGCAGCGCCGCGACGATCTGCTCGGTCTCCCCGATCGGGACGCGCGGGTCGTTCGCGCCGTGGATGAACATGATCGGCGCGCGTATGGCGTCGAGCTTCGTGATCGGCGAGATCGACACGAGGAAGTCGCGATCCTTCTCCGGATCGCCGTACTCGGCGGCGCGCAGCGGTCGGCGCCACGCGTCGGTGTGCTCGAAGAACGTGAGGAAGTTCGCGATCCCGTACACGTCGACCGCCGCGGCCCAGCCGCGCTCGGGGAAGAACGCGACCGCCGCGAGCGCCAGGTAGCCGCCATAGGACTGGCCCATCACGCCGATCTTGTCGCGCGGCGCGACGCCCGAGTCGGCGAGCCAGGCGGCCGCGGCGTCGAGATCGCGTACCGAGTCCATACGCAGACGCACGTCGTCGAGGGCCTGGTAGGCCCTACCGTATCCGGTCGACCCGCGCACGTTCGGCTGGAGCACGCTGAAGCCGCTCGCGACGAACGCGACCGTGCGCGGATTCCAGAGCGGGCGCGCCTGGCCTTCGGGTCCGCCGTGGACCTCGATGATCGTGGGCCGCGACGCATGCTGCGCACCGCGCGGCGTCAGCAGGAACCCCGGGATGCGCCGCCCGTCGAACGTCGGCCATTCCACGAGCCGCGCTTGCGGGAGGCCGTCGGCGGATATCCCGTCCATGAGCGGTCGCACGAGCTCGCGCATGCGCTCGCCACGGCGGCCGACGTAGATCGTCGACGGCGCGTCGTAGCGCGCCCACGCGACCGCGATCGTCTCGCCCTCGAGCGCGAGGCTGTCGCCGACGAGGTCGGTCGCGAGGGCGCCCGCCGGCAGACCGGCGACGGTCTCGTCGCGCTCGCCCTCGCGGAGGTGGATCTCCGATAGGCCGTCCACGTTCAGCGCGTACGCGGCGAGGCGTCCGCTCGCATGCGCCTCCTCGACGTCGTGCTCCGGCGTGACGAGCCGGCGGAGCGTGCCGTCAAGGCCGATCGTCGCGAGGCCGATGAAGTCGCGATCGCGGTCGCTCTCGACGATCAGTCCGCCCGGCACCGCGGCGACGACGCGGTGCAGCGCCGCGGGCTCGTCGGGCGTGAGACGGCGGGACGCCCCATCGGGAGCCACGAGGACGAGGTCGTGTCGATCGTTGCGTCCGCGGTTGGCCGTCACGACGATCGACCCGTCCGGGAGCGGCGTCGCGTCGAAGGCCGTGCCGTCGTGCCGGTAGAGCATGCGCGGCGCTTCGCCATTCGCCGGATACATCCAGAGATCGAAGTAGCGCGCGTCGCGGATGTTCGCGAGGACGAGGATCTCGCGGCCGTCCGGCGTCCACGCCCGGAGGTGGTGGATGCGGTCGTCGCGCTCGCTCAGGCGCCGCGGGTTCGCGCCGTCGGCGTCCATGACCCACAGCTGCCACTTCTCGTCGCCGCCGGTATCCGCCGCGTACGCGATGCGCCGGCCGTCCGGCGAGATGCGGTGCGCGCCGACGCGGTCGCGGTCGAAGGTCAGCCGCGTCGCCGCGCCGCCCGCGACCGGCACCCGCCAGAGCTGTGGCGACCCGGTGACGTCGCTGACGTAGCAGAGCCAGCGCTCGTCCGGCGCGATGCGCACGCGCGTCGCGCCGCGCGCGTCGAGGATGCGGGCGAGCGATGCGGGCACCCGCCGAGTGTGCCAGCCCGCTAGGTCCGGCGCAGTCGTCCGTCGGGCAGCGCCGCGAGCTCGCCGCGCACGAGGAGCAGCGCGACGCGCGACGCGAGCGTGGAGCGATCCGCGCGCATGCGGCGCGCGAGCTCGTCGATCCCGAGGGGGCCGTCGCGCAGCGCGTCGAGCACGGGCTCAGTCGCGCGCGATGCCGCCGGGCCGCCGCCGAGCAGCTCGCGCACGCTCGTCAGGGCGCGGGCCCGGCCGGTCGCGATCAGCCGGTTCGCGCCCGCGGACGCCGACGAGCCCCACGGACCTGGGACGGCGTACACGGGCCGCCCGATGGCGCGGGCCTCCTCCGCGGTGATGAGCGCGCCGGAGACCTCTCCGGCCTCTACGACCACGACCGCGCCGGCGAGCGCCGCGATCGTCGCGTTGCGCTTCGCGAACGTCCAGCGCTGGGCGGCGAGGGGCGCCGCGAACTGCGACACCAGCGCGCCGTGCTCGCGGATGCGCGGGACGAGCGGGCGCCGGCGCCCGCGGACGGTCGCGACGAAGAGCGGGATCGACTCGCCGACGACCGCGATCGTCCGCCCGCCGCCGTCGAGCGCGCCGCGGTGCGCCGCGCTGTCGATCCCCTGCGCGAAGCCCGAGACCACGACGGCGCCGCCCGCCGCGCACGCGAGCGCGACCTCGCGAGCCACGCGCTCGCCGTAGCCGGTCATGCGGCGCGTCCCCACGATCGCGATCGCGGGCGCCTCGAGCGTCGTCGGGTCGCCGTCGACCCAGATCTCGTCCGGTGGGTGCGCGAGGTCGCGCAGCCGCGCGGGATAGCGCGGGTCGCCGCGTCCGAGCGCGATCACGCCGCGCCGCGCAGCAGCAGCGCGAGCGCGAGATCCCCGCCGCGGATGCGCTCGCTCGCCGCGAGGTCGGCGACGGTGCGCGCGACGCGCAGCACCCGGTGGACGCCGCGTGCCGACAGCCGGCGCGAGCGCATCGCCTCGCGCGCGAGCGCGTCGGCGTCGTCGTCGAGGCCGCAATGCGTGCGCACCTCCGCGACGGTCAGCTCCGCGTTCGTCCGTCTTCCGGTGCCGCCCAAGCGCGACCGCATCCGCTCGCGCGCGGCGAGCACGCGCTCGCGCACGTCCCGCGTCCGCTCCCGGCCGCGCTCGCGCAGCTCCTCGTACGCCAGCCGCGGGACGTGGACGCGCAGGTCGATCCGATCCATCAGCGGTCCCGAGAGGCGTGCGTGGTAGCGCTCGACGGCGTCGGGCAGGCAGGTGCACGGCGCGGCGGCGTCCCCGGCGTGCCCGCAGGGGCAGGGGTTCATCGCCGCGACGAGCGTGACCCGCGCCGGATACGTCGCCGCGGCCGCGGCGCGCGACAGCGTGATCGACCCCTCTTCGAGCGGCTCGCGCAGCGTGTCGAGCACGTGACGCGAGAATTCCGGGAGCTCGTCGAGGAAGAGCGCACCCGCGTGCGCGAGGCTGACCTCGCCCGGTCGAGGCGGCGATCCACCACCCACGAGCGCGAGATGTGAAGCGGTGTGGTGCGGCGCGCGGAACGGACGCGCCGCGAGGAGCGGCCGCGCGGGATCGACGAGCCCGGCGACGCTGTGCACCGCGCTCGCGACGACGGCCTCGTCGGCATCGAGCGGCGGCAGCAGGCCGGGCAGCGCTCGCGCGAGCAGGGTCTTCCCCGTCCCGGGCGGTCCGATGAGCAGCAGGCTGTGCGCCCCGGCGGCGGCGATCTCGAGCGCACGCTTCGGCGTCTCGTGACCCGCGATGTCCGCGAGATCCACCGCCGGGCGCGCCGGGATCGCCGGTGGCGGCACCGGTGTCGGCGCCAGTCTCGTGACGCCCGCGATGTGCGCCACGGCGTCGCGCAGCGTCGCGACGCCCACCGCACGCGCTCCGGCGGCCGCGGCCTCCGCCGCGTTCTCCTCGGAGCAGAGGACGTCGGTCACCCCCGCGCCGATCGCCCCCCGCACGCGCGGCATGACTCCGCGGACGGGGCGCACGGCGCCATCCAGGGCGAGCTCGCCCAGGCATAGCGTGCCGGGATCGCGCGCGAGCTGGCCCGTCGCGCGGAGCACGCCAAGCGCGATCGCGAGGTCGAAGCCGCTCCCTTCCTTCCGGCGCTCCGCCGGCGCCAGGTTCGCGACGACGCGTCGCAGCGGGAACTCGAACCCCGAGTTCCGCACCGCGGCGCGGACGCGCTCGCGCGCCTCGGAGACCGCGGCGTCGGGCAGGCCCACGACGGAGAAGGCGGGCAGCCCGTTCGCGACGTCGACCTCGACGGTGACGAGCGCGGCTTCGAGGCCCCACAGGGCCGAGGACGTGACGCGCGCGACGCTCGTCGCGGCGGGCGGCGCGATCGTCATCCGGCGCACGCTCGCCGCGTGCCGCCCTCGCGCCGATGGGACCCGCGGACGGTACGTGAGTACCGTCGGGCAGACTACGCGCGATGTCCTGGCGCATCGCGCTCCTGCTCTTCGCGCTCGGCATCCTCACGCGGCTGCCGTTCCAGACCGAGAACCTCTGGGCCCACGACTCGGTGCTCTACGAGCGCGCCATCCAGCGCTTCGACCCGCTCGACCAGCGGCCGCAGGCGCCGGGGTACCTGTACTACGTGCTCGTCATCCGGGCGCTCGACGCGCTCGCCGGCGACGCGAATCGCGCGATGACGCTCGTGAGCCTCGTCGCGGCTGCCGCCGCGGTCGCGCTGCTGTACCTCCTCGCCGCGAGCCTCTACGACGAGCGCACCGCGCGCATCAGCGCTCTCCTCCTCCTCTCGGCGGTCACGTTCTGGGCGTACGGCGGGATCGCGTATCCGTACACGCTCCTCGCGGCGCTCTCCATCGGGTGCGCCCTGGTCTTCTGGCGTGCCGCGACGTCACGGCGCGCGCGCGACCTCCTGGCGGCCTCCGCGCTCTGGGGCGTCGCCATCGGGTTCCGGAGCGACCTCGCGGTGTTCGTCGCGCCGCTCTGGCTGGTCGCGGCGTGGGGCATGCCGCTCGTCGTCGCCGGCGCCGCGGCGGTCGTCGTCGCGGCACTGATCGGTGCGTGGTACGTCGCGAGCGCGGCCGCCGACGGTGGCGTCGCGCGATTCGCCGAGGCCCTGCGCGTCCAGGGGCAATTCGTGGACGAGCGCTACAGCGTCTTCGGCACGAACGGCCTCGCGGCGCTCTACGCGAACGTCCACGAGCTCGCGCGCTTCCTCGGGCGCGGCTTGTATTTCCTCGCGCCGCTCCTCGCCGTCGTGCCGCTGTCGCCCTCCGCGCGGCGCATCGAGCTCGCGGATCGCCGGCGCGCGCTCTTCCTCGGGCTGTGGGCCCTCACGCCGCTCGCGATCTACGTCCCGATCCACTCCGGCGAGTACGGCTACGTGTTCAGCATGATGCCCGGACTCTGCGTGTTCGCCGCGCGCGGCGCGATCGGGCTCGCGCGGGGTCTGCGGGTACCGCGCGCACTCCCGTGGCTGGTCGGTGCCGTCGTCCTCGCGAACGCCGCCGTGTTCCTGATGAGCGACACGCCGCTCTCCGCGCATGACGTCATCCGCAGGGATCGGGGCGTGACCGAGAAGGTCGCATACCTCGCCCGCCCCGACCTCAAGGGATCGAAGCTCCTCGCGGCATACGACTTCCTCGTCGCCGACCGGTACGCCCTGCTTGGAGACCCGCCGCATCATCCCGCGCCCGGGGGGCCGAGCAGCATCCGCGGCTACGACCCGGCGGATCCGCCCTTCGACTTCGTGTTCCCCGAGCATCCGTGTGATGTGCCCGGGCTCGCGGACTGCGCGGACGCTCCGGTCCTCGTCGTCTGGGACGACCTCATCCGAGTCCACGGCGCCGGCTGGCAGACGGTCGCGATGCCGCATGGCACGACGCTACGGATCGCTCGCGACATGGCCGGCGTCCGGGTGCACGTCGACGGGCTGGACGTAACGCTCGCGCGCTAACCAACTTCGACTGGCAGCAGCTCCACCGACGTTCCGTCCTCGCTCACGGTGAGGGCCGCGACGAGGATGCGCCACGGGACGCGACGCTCGCCGCGCCGCGCGAGCCAGGATTCCGCGAGCACGGCGAGGCGCTCGGCTTTGCGACGGTCGACCGCCTCGAGCGCCGCGACGAACGAGCCCGCGCGGCGCGTCTTCACCTCGATGAACGCGTAGCCCGCGGCGTCGAGGCAGACGAGGTCGATCTCGCCGATGCGCGTGCGCACGTTCCGCGCGACCACGCGCATCCCGCGACGCGCGAGCTCGCGCTCGGCAAGGTGTTCGCCGGCGAGCCCGAGGACGCGTCGATCCACGCACGGTGATCGACCGCCGCTTGCGCCGCGCCGCCGGCCACGCGGCGAGCTAGACGGGTACCGCGCGAGCGCGCGCCTCCTGACGGAGTGTTCGCGCCGCCTCGGTCATCGCGCGGACCTTCGCGGTCGCCACCGCGAGATCGGCGACCGGCCGCTCGGCGAAGGTGCCGAAGCCGCAGTCCGGGTTCAGCCAGATGCGCGACGCGTCGAAGGAGAACATCGCCTGCCGGACGCGCGACGCGATCGCCTCGGGTGGCTCGATCGCGTCGACGCGGGGATTCACCACGCCAAGGCCGATCTCACGGTCCGGTCCGTCGACGAACATGTGGAGGTCACCGGCGCGCGGCGTGGCGAACTCGAGAACCCATTGATCGACGTTCATGGCGTCCAGCGTGCGGCGGAGCGCGCCGTAGTCGCCTGAGAGCAGCACGCTCTCGTCGCGCGTCCAGTTCCCGCGACAGATGTGCACGCCGGTGCGGATGGGCGATCCGTCGACGACCGCGTTGACGAGCTCGACGGCCCAGCCGAGCTCCCCCGCCACGTCGCTCGAGGGCGGCGCGAGAGGCGCGCACATGAAGCTGCGGACGGCGACCGGCCTGCCGACACGACGTTCGAGAGCACCGGCTCGTCGAGCTGCACGAAGTCCGCGCCCGCGGCGGCGAGCCGCCCGAGCTCCTCTCGGAGGACCGTCACGATGTCGGCGGCGAGCGCCTCGCGCGAGGGGTAGGCACCGTCCGAGACACCCTTCACCCAGATCGAGCGCGCGAGCAGGTAGGGGCCCGGGAGCGGCACCTTGATGGCCTTGCGCGTGTGGGCGCGAAGGAACCGCGTCGCGTCCGCGGCGAGCGGCTCGCGAGCGCTGAGCGTGCCGACGACCGTGGGGCTCTTGATGACGAACGACGGCGCGTCGAGCGACCCGAGCGTGCGGTGGAAGTACGCCTTGTCCAGGGCGTGATCGATGAGCTCGGCCATGGTCATGAGCTTCACGCCGTCGAGCTTGTCCGCGAGGAACGAGTAGAAGTTGTCGCGCCGCTGCTCGCCGTCGGTGACGACGTCGACGCCGGCTTCTTCCTGGACGCGGAGGATGTCGAGGACCGCCGCGTCCGCGGCGGCCTCGAATTCCGCCTGGCCCAGCTCCCCCGCGTTCTTGTCCTTGAGCGCCCGGATCAGCGACGCCGGTCGCGGCCAGCTGCCGACCGTCGTGACCGGGAAGAGCGGAAGCGCCTCAGACACGCACCATCTCGTCGTGTACGACGACGTTCCGCACGAGCGTGTTGCCGATGGGTGAGCTCGCCACTGTGTCGCGCCAGACCTTCTTCAGCGTGGCGTCGTCGGTGTCGGCGTCGATGTACGCCTTCACCGAGATCTCCTTGAACCCGGGGTGGCCGCGGTCGGACATGCCGAAGAAGGTGAGGATGTTGTCCAGGCGGCCTTCGACGATGACCTCGACGTTGCGGAGCCTGATGCCGTCCTTCGTCGCGTTGAGCGCCATGCCGGTGGTCAGGCAGGCCCCGAACGCCGCGAGCACGTATTCGGCCGCGTTGGGCGCCAGGTCCTGTCCGACGAGCGTCGCCGGCTCGTCGACGACGAGCGTGTGGTCGCGGACGAGGGCCTTCGAGCGGAAGCCGGTCTCCCAGCGGACCCGGGCACTCCAGTCGTTGAGCCGGTCCGCCGCCGCGGGATCCTTCGTGACCGTCTGGACGAGCGTCCGCATCGCGTCGAGATCGAGGCCGTTGAGCTGCTGGGTGGCGGTCGCCATGCATCCCTCCCCGCGCCGCTCGCTATCGCGGCATGCCAGTACGGTCTGGGGATGGAGTGTGTTCGGACTGCGTCAGCGCGCGGCGACGATGGGAGCTGAAACTACCCCTGGCGCGCGGTGATACGGATTACCCGGTCGCCGGTCCCGTTGTCCGTCGTGAGGTAGAGGCTGCCGTCGGGAGCGAGACGCGGCGTGCGCAACCGGCCCCACACGTTGTTGAAGAGGATGTCCGCCTGGCGGGCCGACGCGTCGAAGAGCTCGAACCGGCGCAGGTCCTGTTCCTTGAGCGTCGCGACGACGAGCGAACCGGTCCACGCCCCCCACTGGGGCCCGGTGAGGAATTCCCCACCCGACGTCGCGAGCGTCACGCCGCCGGATGACCACGCCGGGTCGACGTAGCCGGGCCTCCCCACCGGACCGCGGTAGATCGGATAGCCGTAATTGCCGCCGGCGACGAGGATGTTGATCTCGTCGTGCGTGTCGTCGCCGTGCTCGACCTCGAAGACGCGACCGGTGCCCGGCTCGAACGTCAGTCCCTGCGGATTGCGGTTCCCCCACGTGTAGATCGCCGTCCGCGCCGCGGCGCCGGGCAGGATGGGGTTGTCGCTCGGGATCGTCCCATCGCTGTTCACGCGCAGCACCTTGCCGTTCATCGCGTTCGGGTCCTGCGCGCGGCTGCCGTTGCCGGCGTCGCCCATCGTGACCCAGAGCTTCTTGTCGGGACCGAAACGGATGCGGCAGCCGTCGTGGTTGCCGGCCGCGATCATCCCGCGCCGGATGACGTAGCTGTCGAAGACGATCGCGTTGCCGCTCATGCGATAGCGCAGCACCTGATTGCGCCACTGCGATTCGTCGTCCCGCGAAGCGCAGAGGTAGATGAACGAGTTCGCCGCGAAGTCGGGGTCGACCTCGACGCCCATCAGGCCCGCCTCGCCGGACGCGTGGACGCCGGTGACCGCGTCGTTCGCGAGCTGCACGTCGCCGGGTTGCGCGCTCGCGTACACGAGCAGGTTGCCGACGCGCTCGGTCACGAGCATGCGTCCGTCGGGGAGGAACGCGACGTCCCAGGCGTTGCGCAGGTTCGACTGGACGACGGCCGTCGCGAGCGTCGGGCGCACGCCGCCCGTCACGACGACCGACACGAACACGCCCTGGTCGTCGAGCCACGTCACCCCGTCGATCACCGGCCGCATCGACAGCACGTAGGTGCTCGGCGTTTGCGGCGCCTTGACCTTGAAGGTGAACGTGGCGTTCGCTCCTGGCGGGACCGACGCCTCGGTCTGGACCGCCGGTCGCGAGGCGTCGGGCCAAGCGACCGCGAGCGACGCCCAGGTACGGTCGTCGTTGCGGATCCCGAGCGAGGCCTGCTGACCGAGGACGCCCTTCGTCCAGGTCTTCGTGCCGGTGTTGCGGAAGACGAGCGTGATGTCGGCGCTCGTCTCGCCCGGCGCGAGCGTGGGATCCGCCGTCTGGCTCACCCACGTGCTGTGAAAGCCGAGGTCACTGACCACTCGGACGAAGACGCCCTGGTCCTCGAGCCAGGTCACACCGTCGACGACGGGACGGAGCGGCAGGTCGTACACGCCGGTCGCCGCGGGCGCGCGCAGCGTGAAGGTGAACGTCCCGACCGCGCCCGGCGCGACGGTGTCTTCGACCGTCGTCGTGACGCGATTGCCGCCGAGCCAGCTCGCGGCGAGATCCGCGAACGCGAGCGAGTCATTCGCGACGCCAAGGTTCACCTGCCGGCCGAAGACGCCACGCCGCCACGCCTCGGTACCCGTGTTCCTGAAACGCAGTGAGTACGTCGTGGTCGTGCCCGCCGCCAGCTGCGGCCAGGGGTCCTGACCGACCCACGCGCTGTGGAAGCCCGTGAGCTGCGTCACCGCCTGCGCGGGTGCGCCGGTAGCGAGGAGGGACGCGCAGACGACGAGAACGCCGAGGACACCTCTCACCCCGTAGAGCAACGACGCAGGCGCCGCGGCGTGACGGTGGGGGTGGACGTCGGTGCCGTCCCGGATGCCCCCCGGCATGCCGCCTGCGTTCCGGTCCTATGAGCGAAGGCGCAGCTCCAGCGCGAGCCAGGCGGGCTGTTTCACGAAGCCCATCGCCTCGTTGATCGAGAGCATCGGTCGGTTGCGCTGATCGTTCCACGTCTTGATGTGGTCCACGCCGCTCGCCCTCGCGAACGCGGCGGTCCGAAGCTTCAGCGCCATCGCGACGCCCCGACCGCGGAACTCGCGCCTCACACCGGTGAGGCCCTGCCAGAGGAACGTCGGATCCTCGAGCGGCCGCTCGAGATTCGAGACCCCGAGCCACGTCCCGTCACCATCGATGGCGATGAAGCACGCCTCGGGAATGAAGCCCGGCGCGCCGGTCCACCGCGGCCGCCACTCGTCGATCGTCTCGGGCGTGGCGGGGTCGATCGCCGGCACGTCGCCGCGCACCTGGTCCACGAGCTCGTACAGCCTGCGCTCGGCGTCGGCGTCTCGCGCGAGCTCCTCGGCGTACGTCGCGATGCGGATGCCCTGTGACGCGACCCGCTCGGACGCGCTCGCGAACGGCGCGGGATCGAACGCCGCGACGGGAAGGCGCGATTCCCAGTCGCGCTTCACCTCGACCCAACCGCGGTGCCGCAGGAATTCGACGCCATCGGTCATCGACTCCTTCGCGCCGGCGGTCGCCGCGACCGCGCCCCGCTCACGGAGCGCCCCGAGCGCGGCGTCGTAGAGACGGGTGCCCCACCCCCGCCGCCGCGCGTCCGGCAGGACCCAGATGTCGAACGAATACCGGTCCGGATGGAATCGTCCGGGGCGATGATTCACCTGGACTCCGCCGACGACGGAACCGCCCTCCTCCGCGACGAGTCGCAGGAAGAAGTAGCGAGACGTGTCGAAGCACTCGTCCTGATGCCGCACCTCGGCGAGCGTGAAGGGATAGTCCGGGTAGCACCGGTTCGTCCCGGCCACCCAGCCCTCGTAATCCGCCGGCGTGAAGGCGCGCACTCCCGCGGCCAGCGCTGTCATGGAGAGGCGACTCGAGACGACGAGATCGCTCGCGCGGACGTCAAATGGACCACGACGACGGCTACGTCGTCGGCTCGGCGAGTGCGAGCGAGAGCTGGTTCTCCACCGCGCGCATCAGCTTCACCGTCCCGAAGTCGTGGCGGTGGAACACGGTGAGCCCGCGCTCTCGCAGCGCGGTGCGGTGGTCGGTCGTCGGGTAACCCGCGTTGTGCTCCCAACCGTAGCCCGGGTACTTCAGCGCGAGGCTCGCCATGAGCCGGTCGCGCGTCACCTTCGCGATGATCGACGCAGCCGCGATCGCGAAGCTCTTCGTGTCGCCCTTCACGATCTCGCTGTGCCGACCCGGCGCGAACGCGGGGTCGAGGATCCGGCGGCCATCCACGAGCACCCAGTCGAACTCGCCGATCTGCCGGAGCGCACGGGTCATCGCCACGTGGCTCGCGTGGTAGATGTTGAGCCGGTGGATCTCGGCGACCGACGCCGCGCCGACGCCGATGCGCACGACCCGTGTGCGGATGAGCGTGGCGAGCTCTTCGCGCTGCGGACGCGTGAGCATCTTGGAGTCCTTCACCGCGCGGATGAGCTTCGTGTCCGGCGTGACGAGGCACGCGGCTGCGACGACGGGACCGGCGAGCGCCGCCATCCCCACCTCGTCGACGCCGACGACGCGCGGAAGCCCCTTGTCCCAGAGCTGTTTCTCGAACTTCAGCGTCGGCACGCATACAGGGTGCCACGGCCGAGCTGGGCAGGTGTTAGCGGCGCTTCTCCCGGAGCGTGGCCGACTTGCCGACGCGCTCGCGCAGGAAGTAGAGCGCGGCGCGCCGGGCGTGACCGTGACGGGTGACCTCGATCTTCTCCACCCGCGGCGAGTGGACGAGGAACGTACGCTCGACGCCCACGCCCGACGCGATGCGCCGGACGGTGATCTGCTCGTCGAGCCCACCGTTGCGCATGCGTAGGACCGTTCCCTCGAACTTCTGCAGGCGCTCGCGGTTGCCCTCGACGACGCGCACGCTCACGGCAACGGTGTCACCCGGCCGGATCTCTGGGACCTCGGCCTTGCGTTGCTCGGAGGCAAGCGTCTTCAAGACGTCGTTCGTCGGCATGGTGATGGCACTCACGGAGTCATCGCAGGATAGCAGAAGGGCTAGCGTTTCGCCTTCTTCAAACGGTCGAGGATCGTGACGTGCGACACGCCGAAATGCGTGGCGAGCTCCCGCACCGTGAGGCCGGTGGACCGCAGGCGGGTCACCTCGGCGACCGTCGGACCGCGCTCGACGCTCCGCGGCGCGCGCAGGCGCACGCCGGCGGCGCGGAGCCGGGCGCGGACCGTCGCGGGCGAGATCCCGAACCGCGCGGCGATGCGATACGAGCCGACCCCGCTTCGATATGCCTCGATCAGCTCCGCGTCGCGCACCTCGCGCTTCCTCGCCGCCTTCGGGAGCCGCACGCGCTCGGCCGGCGTCAGCTTCGCGTCCTCGAGGAGATCGGGGCGACGCTCCATCGTCCGCCTGATCGCTTCCGCGCGCCGCCACTTCGCGATCGCGGCGTGGTCCCCCGACGTGAGCACGGCCGGCACGTGACGGCCCTCGAACTCCGGCGGACGCGTGTACTGCGGACCTTCGAGCAGCCCCTCGGTGTGGGACTCGTGCTCGAGTGAGGCCGCGTCGATGACGCCGGGCACGAGCCGCGTGACGGCGTCGATCACGATCATCGCGCCGAGCTCCCCGCCCGTGAGGACGTAGTCACCCACCGAGAGCTCCTCGTCCACGTCGGACTCGATCACCCGTTCGTCGACGCCCTCGTAGTGACCGCACACGAGCACGAGGTGCGGGCGCGCCGCGAGGCGCCGGGCCGTCGCCTGATCGAAGAGCTTGCCCTGCGCCGAGAGCAGCACGACGTGCGCGTCGGAGCCGCGCACCGCGCGGATCGCGCGAGCGAGCGGCTCGGGCTTGAGGACCATCCCGGCGCCGCCACCGTACGGCGCGTCGTCGACGACGCGGTGCCGATCGGTCGTCCACGAGCGGAGGTCGTGGATCCGCAGCTCGAGCTTCCCGGCCTGCCACGCGCGCGCCACGATGCTCTCCGCGAACGGGCTCTCGAACATCTTCGGGAACAGCGTGACGACGTCGATCACGAGCGGGGCGGTCACGGCTACTCCTCGAGCGGCGAGAGCACGACGCGGTCGGCCGCGATGTCGATCTCGCGCACGACGGACTCCAGCATCGGATGCAGCGTCTCGCGACCGGCATCGTCGACGACCACCAGGATGTCGGTCCCGCCGGCGCGAATGAGGTCGCGCACGGTCCCCAGCGCTCGCCCGTCGACGTTCAGCGCCGCGAGCCCGACGAGGTCGGCCCAGAGGTACGCGCCCTTGGCCGCGCGCCGGGACTCATCGCGCGGCACGCGGAGGAACCGGTCCCGGAGCGTGGCGGCCGCGTCGCGCGTGTCGTAGCCGGCGAAGCGCACGATCGGGGACGCGGCTTCGCCGCGCACGCTCGCGATGCGAAGCGGACCGACGCCGTCGCACTCGAACACCGCGCCGCGCGTGAAGCGCCCCGCGACGTCGGTGCGCGGGTCGACGCGCACGTCGCCGCGGATGCCGTGCGGCCCGCGGATCTGCGCGACGACGAGCGCGTCGTCGCGGCTAATCGATCTCGAGGTTGACCTTGGTCCCATCGCGCGTCGCCATGACCCTGAGGAGCGCGCGGATGGCCTTCGCGATGCGCCCACCGCGTCCGATGACCTTGCCCACGTCACCCTCGGCCACGCGGAGATGGAGCTTGATGAAGTCACCGTCCAGCTGCTCCGTGACGACCACCGCGCTCGGGTCGTCGACGAGCTGCTTCGCGACATGCTCGAGCATGCTCTTCATCCGGCTCTCGCCGGCGGTCTCTTCGCTCATGGCCGCGCTCACCGGACGGCGGGCGGGACCTCGCTCTCGGGGAGACCGCTCTTGACGAGCAGCATCCGCGCCGTCGCGGTGGGACGCGCGCCGCTCTTCATCCAGTGGCGCGCGCGGTCGGCGTCGACGACGAGGTCGATGGGCTCGGTGCGCGGGTTGTAGTGACCGATGGACTCGAGGAACTTCCCATTGCGGGGCGCGCGCGAGTCGGCGACGACCACCCGATAGGTCGGGGCCTTGGTCTTGCCGACGCGGCGCAGGCGGATGTGCACAGCCAAATTGTCGAATGTCCTCCTGGAAATCAGCTCGCGGAACGGGGCCGAACGACCAGTCTAGCAGGACCGGCTCAGCGGCCGCCCTCGGCCTTCTTCACCGCCCGGACGTGCCGGACCATGCCAGCCTGGACGTGCACGGCCTCGGTGTTCCGCTCGAACCGGACCCCGCCGCCGGATCGCAGCTTCGTCGCGACGGTCGCGACGGCCTCGTCCTCTCGGACCACTCTAGAGTCGGGGCATCCCCGGAAGGCGTGGGAGCCGGCCGCTCTTCGCGAGCCCGCCCATCTGCTTCATGAGCTTCTGCATCTCGGCGAACTGCTTGATGAGCCGATTCACGTCGGCGATCGTCGTGCCCGACCCCTTCGCGATGCGCCGCCGGCGCGAGCCGTTGATGAGCGCGGGATCGGCGCGCTCCGCCCTCGTCATCGACGAGATGATCGCCTCGATGCGCTTCATCTCGGCCTCGGCCTGCGGTCCCTCGGGCAGCTGCTTCGCGAGCCCGCCCATGCCCGGGATCATCTTCAGGAGATCGCCGATCGGCCCCATCTTCTTCACCTGCTGGAGCGTCGCGTAGAAGTCCTCGAAGGTGAACCGCGCCTCCATGAGCTTCTTGGCCTGCTCCTCGGCGGTCTTCTGGTCCACCGCCTCCTGCGCGCGCTCGACCAGCGTGAGGACGTCCCCCATACCGAGGATCCGCTGCGCGAGCCGGTCGGGATGGAAGACCTCGAGCGCGTCCAGCTTCTCTCCCACGCCGAGCAGCTTCACCGGGATCCCGGTGGCTGCGCGGATCGAGAGGCTCGCGCCTCCACGCGCGTCGCTGTCGACCTTGGTGAGCACGAGCCCGGTGATCGGCAGGCGCGCCTTGAACGCGCTCGCGGCCTCGACCGCGTCCTGCCCGGTCATCGCATCCACGACGAGCAGCACCTCGTGCGGCGCCGCCGCGGCCACGACCGCTTCGACCTCCCGCATCATCGCGTCGTCGATGTGAAGGCGTCCGGCCGTGTCGACGAGGACGGCGTCCTTTCCCTGCGCGGGCGCGCCGGTGACCGCCGCGGCGACGTCGGGAGCGACGCGCGCGCCGTCCACCGCCGTGACCGGGATGCCGAGCTGCTTCCCGAGCGCGCGCAGCTGATCGATCGCGGCGGGCCGGTGCACGTCCGCGGCGACGAGCAGCGGATGCCGGCCCTGCTTGCGGAGCAGATTCGCGAGCTTGCCCGCCGTCGTCGTCTTTCCCGATCCCTGCAAACCGACGAGCAGGATCACCGTCGGGGGCTTCTCCGCACGCGCGAGCGGGGCCGCCGCCCCGCCGAGCATCTCCACGAGCGCGTCGTGCACGATCTTCACGACCTGCTGCGCGCCGGTGATCGATTCGATGACCTTCTCGCCGAGCGAGCGCTCGCGCACCGTCGCCACGAGCCGGCGCACGACCTTCAGATTCACGTCGGCCTCGAGCAGAGCGACGCGCACGTCGCGCAGCGCCTCCTCGAGGTCCGCCTCCGTGACGCGCGCGCGACCCCGGAGGCGCTCGAAGGTGACGTTGAGCTTGTCGGAGAGCTGCTCGAACACGATGACGAGAGGCTAAAGGACCGACCGGTCCATCGCCTCACCGATGCGCGCCGGGCCGTCCTCCAGGACGAACACGGACCTCCTGCGGTCGCCGATCACGACGCGGTCCTCGACGGCGAGATGGTGTCCGACGACGGGCTCGAGTGACGCCGGCACGCGGTCGGCGAACGCGTGCGGCGCGGGATCGTCGTGGGGCGCGATCGCCCCCCCTGCAGCGCGAGCCACACGTCGTCCGCCCGCGGCAGCGCGGCGACGGAGATCACCGCGAGACGCTTCGCCGCGCTCGTCTTCCCGACCGCGGCGGGACCGCCGATGAGGAGCACGGTCCGGTCCCCGGTCACTCCGCGGAGCGCTTCGCTCCCGCCGCCGCGAGCGTCTGGAGCTCTGCGGCCGACACCTCGGGCCCGTAGAGATAGCCCTGCACGATCTCGCAGCCGAGCGCGCGCAGAGCGTCCTCCTGCTCTGGAGATTCGACGCTGTCCGCCACGACGCGAGCGCCGGCCGACCGCGCCGCCTCGACGATCGCCGTGACCGCGTCCGCCGCGGCCGAGCCGGCGACGAGCAGATCGCGCGCGAGCGGGTAGCCGATCTTGAGCGTGTCGAAATCACGTGCCGACGCGGCGATCGCGCGGTCGCCGAGCTCCTCCGACGCGACGCGCACGCCAAGGGCGCGCAGCCGCCGAGCGGGCTCGGCCAGCGACGCGTCGCGGACCGTGCCGCGCGGGCACTCGATCTCGAGCGCTCCCAGCGGCACCCCGCTCGCGAGGACGATCTCACGGACGATGTCGACCACGTCCGGCGCGCGCAGCGTGTGCGCCCAGATGTTCGCGGCGACGATGGGCACGTCGAGCGAGCCCGACGCCCAGCGCGCGAGCTGCCCGCACGCCGCGGTGAGCACCCAGCGATCGAGCTCGACGTGGAATCCGCCCTGCTCGACGAGCGGGATGATGTCGCCGGGCCCGATCATCCCGTACGAGGGATGCGGCCAGCGCACGAAGGCCTCGGCTCCGACGAGCTTTCCGGTGGGCGCGTGCACCTGCGGCTGGAACTGCAGCGAGAGCGTGCCGTCGGCGATCGCGCGGCGCAGGTCCTCGGGTCGGAGACGGACGATCGCCATCGGGAACAGCGTACGTCGAGGCGACGACGGGACTACGCGGCGCGCGGGAGGAGCGCGTCGACGAACGCGCGCGCGTCCATCGGGATGAGGTCGTCCGCCTTCTCGCCCACACCGAGGAATTTCACGGGCAGCCCGAGCTCGTGGACGATCGCGAACACCGCGCCGCCCTTCGCCGTGCCGTCGAGCTTCGTCACGACGAGACCGGTCACGTTCGCGTCCTTCATGAACTGCCGCGCCTGCTGGATCGCGTTCTGCCCCGCCGTGCCGTCGAGCACGAGCAGCACCTCGTCGGGCGCGCCTGCGCGCGCGCGAGCCGCGACGCGCGCGATCTTGCCGAGCTCGTCCATGAGATGACCCTTCGTGTGGAGCCGACCGGCGGTGTCCGCGATCACCGTGGTGTTGCCGCGCGCGGTCGCGGCGTTGACCGCGTCGAACACCACCGCCGCCGGATCGCCGTCGGGGCGGCCCGACACGCACGGGATGTCGAGACGCGACGCCCAGGCCTCGAGCTGCTCGATCGCGGCGGCGCGGAACGTGTCCGCCGCGGCGAGGAGCGGCCTCTCTCCCGCATCCTTGAGACGCTTCGCGAGCTTCGCCGCGGTCGTCGTCTTCCCGCTGCCGTTCACGCCGACGACGAGGATCACCCGCGGACGCGCGCCGCCCGGGCGGAGCGCGGCGTCGGTGGCCGCGAGCTCCTTCACGAGGACCTCGCGCACGGCGTCCACCGTCTTCGGGACGGTCTTGAGCCCGCCGGTGGTCACGAGATCGCGGACCTGGGCCATGAGGGGATCCACCAGCGACACGGAGAGATCCGCGCGCAGCAGGCCTTCCTCGAGCTCGTCGAGGAGCTCGGGCGTGACGGGCTCCTCCTGCGTTCGCGCGAACAGACGCGACAGGAAGCCGCCGCGCGTCTTCGAGAGCGCCTGCAGCATGCTCACGCGTCAACGGTACCGTGCGGACGCGATCAGGCCGCGAGCCGGACGAGCGCGAGGAAGCCGAGCGCGAGGCGCCGCCAGGTCATTCGCTCGTCAGCCGACGCGCAGCCGCTGCTCGTCGAGCTCGGAGAGCTTGAGCGAGATGACCTTCGACACGCCGCCCTCGTCCATCGAGACGCCGTAGATCGTGTCGGCCGCCTCGATGGTCCCGCGGTTGTGCGTGATGACGACGAACTGCGTGCGATCGGTGAGCTCCTTGAGCGCCTGCGTGAACCGGCCGACGTTGCGCTCGTCGAGTGCAGCGTCTACCTCGTCGAGCACGCAGAACGGCGCCGGCTTCACGCGGAGGATCGCGAGGAGGAGCGCGGTGGCGGTGAGCGCACGCTCGCCGCCGGAGAGCTGCTGCAGCGAGCCGATGCGCTTGCCGGGCGGACGCGCGTAGATGTCGATGCCGGGCTCGTCGGGATCTTCGGACGTCCGCAGGCTCGCCTGTCCGCCGTTGAAGAGACGCTGGAAGAAGAGGCCGAACTCGCGGTCGACCGCCATGAGCGTCGTCGAGAACTGCTCGGCGATCGTGGTGGCGAGCTCGTCGGCGAGGGTACGCAGATCGACCATGGCCTTCTCGAGGTCGGCCTTCTGCGTGGTGAGGAACTCGTGCCGCTGGCCGATCTCGGCGAGCTCCGTCGCGGCGAGCGGGTTCACCGGCTCGAGCGCGATGAGGCGGCGGCGCAGGCGCTGCAGCGCGTTCAGCGTGCCGCCCTTCTCCTTCTCATCCGGCTCGTCCTCGAGCTCGAGCGTGGTCGGATCCGGGAGCGGCTCCTCGTCGGGAAGACCGAGCTCGGCCCGGACCTGCTCCTCGAGCAGACGCAGCGCGCCCGAGGCGCGCTCCTCCTCGACCGCGAGCCTGGCGCGTTCGCCGCGGAGCTCGGCGAGGCGCTCGCGCGCCTTCGCGAGCCGCTGCTCCGATTCGCGCCGCGAGCCCTCGGCCGCGAGCGCGCGCTGCCGCGCGAGCTCCGCCGCCCGGTCGGCCTCGTGCGCCTCGGCCGTCGCGCGGCCGAGCTCGGAGTGCGCCGCGTCCATCCGCGCGCGTGCCTCGCGCTCCTGCGCGGCGAGGGCGCGGAGGCGGTCCTCGTCGTCGGCGATGCGCTTCTCGGTCGCGGCGACCTGCTCGTCGAGCGTGTCGCGCAGGCGCACGAGCGACGAGCGCCGCTCCTCGCTCGTGGCCGCGTCGAGACGCGCGGCCTCCGCGCGACGCGTGGTCTCGGCGTGCGCGTCGTTCGCGGACGCCTCGGCGCGCTCCGCGGCGGCGAACGCGTCGCCGGCCTGAGCGCGGACGGCCGACGCCGACGCGCGTTCCGCGGCGAGGCGCTCGCGCCGTCCAAGGAGCTCCGCGCGCTCCCGCTCGATCGAGGTCGCGCGCGCCTCCGCGACGCGCACGAGGTCGCGCACGTCCGCGTCCTGCGTCGCGAATCCGTCGACGACGCGCTCGGCGTCGCCGCGCGCTCGCTGCGCCGCGGCGAGGCGCTCCTCGAGCTCACCCACGCGCGCCTCCGCCGCCGCGCGTTCCTGCTGCAGCTGCGCGAGCGCGCGCTCGGACGCCGCGAGCTCCTCGCGCAGCCGCGCGGCCATCCCGCGAAGCTGGGCGCGCGCGTCGTGATCGGCTTTGCGCCGCGGATCGGGATGGCGCAGCAGGCCCGGCAGCACCATGAGGCCGCTCGGCGCGACGACCACGCCGGAGCGGAGCGTCGCCGCGGCCGCGATCGCCGCGGCGTCGTCCGGCGCGAGGAAGACGGCGATGCCGTCGGCGAGCCGGCGCGTGCCCTTCGGCGGGCTGGCCTCCCGTGCGTCCTTCGAATCGCCGACCGCGACGCGCTCGCCGAGCGCGGCGGTCACCTCGTCCGGCACCGCGATCCGCTGATGCAGCCACGCGAACCCACCCGGCAGCGACGGCTGCGGCGCGCCCGCGTCGCGTGCGGCGAGCTCCGCCTCGGCGCGCTCCGCCGCCTCGCGGAGCGCCGTGGTCTGCCCGCGCAGCAGCGCGAGGTCGCCATCGATGCGCTGCAGCTCGTTGCGCGCCGCGCCGGCACGGGAGGCGGCGGCCTCCGCCGCGCGCGCGGCCTCCGCCACGGTCTCGCGGGCGCGTTCGATCTCGACCGCGAGCCGCGCGCGCTCGCGCTCGCGCTCGGTGCGCTCGCGCGCGAGCTCGGCCGCCCCGCGCGCGAGCTCCTCGTCGCGCTCCTGGAGCGAGCGCTCCTCGTCGGCGAGGCGGACCTCGTCGTTCTCGCGCAGCAGGTGCGCGCGCTCGGCCTCGACGCGCGCGGCGCGCGCTTCGGCGAGCGCGACGCGCGTGCGCGACGCCTCCTCCTCGGCGGCGCGCGCCGCATCGGCGGACCCGCGCGCGTGCCGAGCGGCCTCGGCCGCCTCGTCCTCCACCCGCTGGCGCCGCTCGCGCAACGACGCGAGCTCCGCCGGCAGCGCCGCGAGCGTCGCGCGCGTGCGGTCGCGTTCCGCGGCGATCGCCTCGAGGCTCGCGACGAGCGCGGCGACGCGCTCGCGCACGGTGGCCTCGGCGGCGGTCGCGTCGGCGGACGCGAGGCGACGGCGCTCCTCCTCTTCGCGCGCGGCGCGCAGCTCCTCGTCGGTCCCCGCGGCGAGCGTCTCGACCTCCGACACGAAGTCCTCGAGGCGCGCGACCTCGCGGTCGACGCCCTCGATCTTCGCGAGGAGGTCCGCGCGCGTCTCGGCGGTCGTGCCGAACGAGGCCTTGTACCAGCGCAGCGCGCGGCGGCGCAGCTCGGCGCGCACCGCCTCGTACTCGTTCCACTTCGCGGCCTGCTCGCGCAGCGTCTCCACGCGCGGACCGATCTCGCGCAGGATGTCGACGACGCGGACCATCTCCGCCTCCGCGTGCCTGAGGCGGTTGAGCGCCTCCTCGCGCCGGAGCTGGAGCCGCCGCGTGCCGGCGGCCTCCTCGATGACCGTCCTCCGGTCCGACGGACGGAGCGCGAGGATCTGATCGACGAGGCCCTGCCCGATCACCACGAACGGGTTGTCCGCGAGGTTCGCGCCCGCGAGCAGGTCCTGGAGATCGCGCAGGCGGACGCGCGAGCGGTTCACGAGGTACTCGGCCTCGCCGTTGCGGAAGAGACGCCGTCCGACCTCGACCTCGGTGAACTCGATCGGCAGGCGGCGCGAGGTGTTGTCGAGCTGGAGGATCGCCTCGGCCATGGAGAGGCTCTTGCGCGTCTCGCTGCCGCCGAAGATGAGCTCCTCGTTCTTCTTCGCGCGAAGGATGCGCGCGTTGTTCTCACCGAGCGCCCAGCGGATCGCGTCCGCGACGTTCGAGTTGTGGACGATCATGTCCTCGGCCACGAAGTTGTGGAACCCGTCGACGCACAGGTCGTAGACCCACTCGTAGGGCGAGTCGAACGCCTCCACCGAGACGACCTGGTCCCAGTACACGTCCGAATCGGCAAGGACCTCGAGGCGGTCGAGGATCGGCCGCGCCGCCTCCGGCGTCGCGCCGAGCTGTTCGATCTGCGCCGACACCTCGCGGATGCCCTGCCGGCTCGCGTGGCACCGCCGCTGCGTGTACGCGGCAAGCTTGGACCGTCCCTTGCGGTTGCGCTTCACGCTGACGCGCGCGGCCTTCGCCGCCTGCCGTATGAGATCGGTCGCGGTCGGAATCACGTCGAGGTTCGGATTCCCGGCCACGTCGTACGCCGACCATAGGTCGAGGATCTTCTGCTTGTCACCGGCGAAACGAAGGTTCCGACCGAGAACCCGGAGCTGATCCGCGCCGTAGACGTACACGCTCCAGTACGTGCGACGCGTCTTGTCGACCGTGTTGCTCGCCCACTTCACCTTCGAACGAAGGGACGCGAACACGCCGAGTCGCAGCAAGAGCGAGACGACGCCTCGGGCGAGTTCCTCACTCGCCGACGCGTATTCGGCATACGACTGAAACCGACCGCGATACATCTTGTGACACAGATGGACGTCACCCTCGAAGAGGCCTGACAAGAATGCCCACTGCATGGGCTCTGGTGCAGTGAGGATCTGTGACGGCACCTTCTTGAGCGCGGACCGGTCCGTACCACGCATCTCGAACAATGCTTCGAGCACGAGCGTCAAGGCCCGCGAAGAAATGATCAGATTCTCCGCGCTCGGGTGATCGTGATCGCGCCTTGCCAGCTCGAGACCGAAGAGCTCCCGAACGAGCATTTGGTACCGATCGCTGAAACGCGGATCGCTGTTCACGAACCACAGTTGCTTCGGCGAGTTGCGACCCTCAGCGATCGAGGCGCCGAGGAAGTACGCGAGCTCCTCCGAGAGCGCGACAGGAACCCGGACGGTCTTGCCGTGGTTAATGGTGATCGCAGGCTCGTCGGCCGTCGCGACGAGACCACGTCCTTGCGTCGGCAGGGCCGCGAGGACACCTTCGAGAGCTTCCTCCGTGCGCGCGATCGGAAGAGCCGCACGATCCGCGCTGAACGGTAGGCGGCGAGGAAGCGCGACGAACGTATTCGCTCGCAATTCATCAGCGCGAAGTGAACGAAGATGACCGCGCTCGATCGTCAGGAGCGGGTGATACGCGGTCGCCTCGATCATCCGACCCGACCGTGTCCTGACACGGAGCAACTTCTCCGGCGACGTGCGCTTGACGAACGCGCTAACGCGACGTTCCTCGAACTTCAAGTCGATCGGGTCAAGCGAGATGACGCTGATCGGTTCCGCGGGGTTACGCGCTACATAACCGTCCTCGATCTTTTCGACGGCGCCGGTCGAGATCGCGCGTTCCACGAGATCTCCGAGTCTGCGAACGCTACCGTCAGCGAGGGCGACGCGCAGCCACGGGCTCCCGCACTTCCCGCTGCCGTTCGGACCTATGACCGCGGTGATCCCCGGCGCGAATTCGAGATGCGTCCGATGCACGAACGACTTGAAGCCCGTCATGGTGAGCGTCTTGAGCACGGCGTTCGGTGCCGACACGCCGCCCTCGATGATCTCGAGGTCCTGGTCTTCGCTCACTCGTCCACCATCTTCAGCAGATTCGCGGCGGCAGCCTCTTGCGCGTCGCGCTTCGACGCGCCGGCGCCGCGCGCGACGCGCCCGTCCACTTCCACCTCGACGACGAAATCGCGCCGATGCTCCGGGCCGGTCGCCTCGAGCACGCGATACGTCGGGAGCGGGAGCTTCTCGCCCTGCGCCCATTCCTGCAGCAGCGTCTTCGCCGTCTTCACCGTCGCCGCCGAGATCGCGTCCAGCGAGCTGCTCATCGTCTCCAGCACGAGCGCCTTCGCGCGCTCGAAGCCCGCTTCGATGTAGACCGCGCCGACGAGCGACTCGTACAGGCTCGCGGCCAGCCCGATCCGGCCGCGACCGCCGGTCTCTTCCTCACCGCGACCGAGCCGCGCGCGCTCCGGCAGCCCGAGCTCGCGGGCGATCGCGGCGAGCGGTGCGGACGAGACGAGGCTCGCGCGCAGCGCGGTCAGCTCGCCCTCGGTCGCCTCCGGGAAACGGCGGAACAGCTCCCCGCCGACCACGAGATCGACGACCGCGTCGCCCAGGAACTCCAGCCGCTCGAAGTCGCGCGCGGCGGTCTCCGGATGCTCGTGGAGGAACGAGCTGTGCGTGAGCGCGGTCTCCACGAGCGCCTCGTCCTCGAAGCGGTATCCGCCGATCTCTGTCGTCGCGACCTCCATGTGAAACGAAGAGGCAGGGGCATTGCTGCCCCTGCCTCCCCACCTGCCTTCGTGCGCCATCGGACCGGGACTCGCTACGCGACGTGCTCCTCGATGTATTCCTGTGCGTCGCCCACCGTCTTGATCCTCTCGGCTTCCTCGTCCGAGATCTCCATCCCGAATTCCTCTTCAAGGCTCATGATGAGCTCGACGAGGTCGAGGGAATCGGCGTTCAGGTCGTCCACGAAGGACGCCTCGGGCTTTACGTCGCCCTCGTCTACCCCGAGCTGCTCGACGATGATCTTCTTGAGCCGCTCGTAGGTCTTTGCGTCCGCCAAACCGGCTACCTCCTCCGCGTCTCCGCCTGCCGCTCCGCCGCCGCGACAAGCCATCGGGAAGTGTCATGGGGGGCCGTCGGGGCTGTCAATCCGGGCAAACCCGCGACGAAAGGAACATGCGCCCCCGTGGCTCGTTCGAGCAGCAGGTGACCGATGGTTGGCGCGTGCTGAACGAGACCGAGTACCCGCGCCTGCTACGGGCGCCCCTCCATCGGGGCCGACCCCGACGCCGCCAAAGATGCCGCGCGGGAGAGGTTCGTGAGGGCACATCGACCATGTCTGGAGCGTCTCGACCGTCCCGGCGCGTGGCTCCTCGTCGTCGGGACGCGCGAGCTCCTGCGCGGCCGGCGGCGCCGCGTCGAGGACGTGAGACGGGCCGCCCGGCCCCGTGCCGGCGTCGCGGGGACCGACGCCATCGCCGACCGGGCCGACCTCCTCGCCGCGCTGCGCCAGCCGCCGCGGCGCCGGCGTGCCGTCGTCGTCGCCCGCCCACTACCGCGGGCTCTCGTACGGCGAGATCGCGCGGCTCTTTTTCGAAGCAGACGCCGCCGCGCTTCGGTCCCACCGCAGGTCGATTCGGGCCACGCGACGTACGCCTCCGGGACGTGACGCGGCGCGTGGTCGCGAGCGGCGCCACGAGGGCCGGCGTCGGGACGAGCCGCCAGTGGGGCACGCTCCAGCCGCCGGCCAGCTAGCTCTCCGGCTCGCGCTCCCTCCGACCGCCGACGGCCGTCGCGAGGACGCCGTTCACGAACTTCGGCGCGGCCTCGCTGCCGAAGAGCTTCGCGAGCTCGACGGCCTCGTCGATGATGGCGGCGGCGGGCGCGTCGCCCGTCACGCGGAGCTCGTAGAGCGCGATGCGCAGGATATTGCGATCGACCGCGGCCATCTGCGTGACCGGGAACTCCGGCGCGAGCGTCTGGATCTCCTCGTCCAGCTCCTTGCGGTGCGCGAGCACGCCCTCGACGAGCTGCCACGCGAAGTCCGCGGCGCTCTCCGTGAGACCGGCGCGGAACGAGCCGCGCTGCCAGGTCTCCTTGGGATCCGCGCGATTGAAGTCGATCTCGAAGAGCGTCTGCAGCGCGACGCGTCGCGCGGGATGGCGGCCCGCGCGCGGCTGACGCTGCTTCAAGCCGCCGGCACCGCGATGGTCCCGATCGCGCCCACGAGCTGCGTCGCGACGGCGCGCTCGGCGACCGCGATCGCCCAGCGCATCATGTTGGCCCGCGCGCGTCCGTGCGTGACGACGGACACGCCCGCGATGCCGAGCAGCGGCGCGGAGACGTACGGGTCGTAATCGAAGCGATGGCGGAACGCGCGGATGCCGGGGTACGCGACGAGCCCCGCGACCTTCCCGAGCGGTCCGCCGAAGATGTCCCGCCTGATGCCGGTCGTGACCACGTCGAGCGCACCCTCGAGCGTCTTGGCGATGACGTTCCCGGTGAAGCCGTCGCAGAGCACGATGTCGGTGACGCCGCGCAGGACGTCGCGCCCCTCGATGTTGCCGTAGAAGTTGAGGTCGCCGGCGGCCGACAGCAGCGCGTGGGTCTCGAGCCGGAGCTTGTCGCCCTTCTCCGGCTCCTCTCCCACGTTCATGAGACCGATCGACGGGCGATCGACGCGATGGACCTTCTCCATGAACGCCGTCGCCATGCGCGCGAACTGCAGCAGGTTCTTCGCTTCGGCGTCCATCGTCGCGCCGGCGTCGAGGAGACAGGTGGCGGCGCGGTCGCCCAGGACCGGGAGCATGCCGCAGAGCGCGGGGCGGTCGATCCCACGGACCCGCCCGAGGATGAGGAGGGCCGCGGCCATCGTCGCGCCGGTGTTCCCGGCGGAGACGACCGCGTCGGCCGTGCCCTCCTTCACGAGGCGCGTGGCCACGCCGATCGAGGTGTCGTCGCGACGGCGCAGCGCCGTCGCGGGATGCTCGCCCATCTCCACGACGCTCGCGGCATGGACGATCTCGATCCCGGCCGCCCGCGATCCGACGAGCTTCGCGAGGCGCGGCTCATCGCCGACGAGCACGAGGTCGGACGTGCCGACGGCCTCTCGATACAGCAACGCGCCCCGGACGACGTCGTCCGGGGCGTGATCGCCGCCCATGGCATCGACGGCGATGCGCATGGCCTAGCTCGTCGCGGCCGAGCGCCTTGTCTTGATCGTGATGACCTGCCGTCCGCGGTAGGTGCCGCAATGCGGACAGGCCTGGTGCGAGGGCTTCGGGCTCCGGCACTGCGGGCAGGGCACGAGGCTCGACGCCTTCAGCGCGAGGTGACTGCGCCGCTCGCCCTGCGCGGCATGCGGGATCCGCTTCTTGGGGTGACCAGCCAATACGGAGACTCCTTGAGGGAAGTCAGCCCATTCTATCGGGCCGCGTCCCCGGCTCGTCGCGGCGCTTCACTTCCGGCCGCCGCGCCTCAGTCCCGCTTCGGGTGGAATTCCTTCAGCGCGCCGAGCTTCGCCCACCGCTCGTCGATCGGCTCGTCGTGCTCGTGCGGCGCTTCGTTCAGATCCTGGCCGCACTCCGGGCAGAGCCCCTTGCAGTCGGGCGCGTGCAGCGGCGCGAGCGGCGTGGCGAGGATGAGCTCTTCGCGCAGCAGCGGCGTGACGTCGACGCGAAAGTCGGAGCCGATGGTCTTCGCGTCGCGCGGCGCCTCGGCGAGCGGCTCGCCGTTCTCCACCTGGATCGTCGCGTAGTACTGCTCCGCGAATTCCGCATGCACCGGCGTCTCGAATACCCGCAGGCAGCGGCTGCACTCGACCTCGACGCGCGCGTCGGCGTCTCCTTCGAAGTACGCGCCGAGGTTCGTGTGGGTCGCCTTGATGTCGGAATCGATCGACACCGCACCGGCCTCGCGCAGGCCGCCATTCTCGCCGCGCGGATCGAGCGGATCCTCCGCGAGATGGAACTCCGCGTGCGCGCCGACCGGCTCCCTGAGCAGGGGCGCGACGTTGACGATCACGGGCACTAGCCCTCGGTCGGGCGGGGCGTGCGCTCCTCGAGCACCTCGAGGCTCTTCTTGATGATCGAGAGCGTCTTCACCAGGTCCGACTCCAACCGCACGAGGACGTCGGCGGCGTACTGATCGGCGCCGCGCATCGTGTCCTCGGACTTCGCCTGCGCATGCTGGACGATCTCCTGCGCCTTTATCTCGGCCTCCCGCAGGATCGCCTGGTCCTGCAAGAGCAGCGCCGCCTGTTCCTGCGCGGCGCCGATGATCTGCTCCGCCTCCTCGCGAGCCTTCGCGAGCATCCGCTCGGTCTCCTGATTGACCCGCCGCGCCTGGCGGACCTCCTCGGGGATCGCGACGCGGAGCTGATCGATGAGGTCGAGGACCGTGGCCTGCTCGAGGATGATCTGGCTCGTCATCGGCACCTTGCGCGCGTTCACCGCGAGCGCTTCGAGCCGCTCGACGAGGAACTGGATGTCCAACGTCACCCTCCTCCGCCGGGGTCATCGTATCTCAGGAAGAGCAGCGCCTCCTCCCCCAACTCCTTCGTCCTGGCCAGGCGCGCGCCCTCGGGCAGGGTCGGCTGGTGCTTCTTGAGGACGCGCGCGACGGCGAGCCCGTCCGGCGCGAGCGCCCCGGCGGCGGGAAGGAGCGCGAGGACCGATTCGAGGATCGCGACGTCGGCGAACGGCGGATCGCAGAACACGAGGTCGTACGGCGACGCGAGCCGCTGCTCGAGGGAGACGAGCACGTTCGCCGGCACGATGTCGCTGCGCCCCTCGAAGCCCGTCGTCTTCAGGTTCTGGCGCAGCGCGGCGAGCGCCTGCGAGGATCGCTCCACGAACGTGGCGTGCGCCGCGCCGCGCGAGAGCGCCTCGATGCCGAGCGTGCCGGCCCCGGCGAACAGGTCCAGGACGCGCGCGCCGGGGAGCGAGGGCTCGAGGATGGCGAAGAGCGTCTCGCGGATGCGGTCGGTCGCGGAGCGGGTGCCGCCGCCGCGCGGCACCACGAGCGGCCGGCCCTTGGCGGTCCCGGCGATGACCCTCATCACGCGAAGGCGTAGCGGCGCCAGAGCTCGTCGACCGCCGCCGCGAGCGCCGCGTGCTCCGGACGCTCGAGCTGCGGGTCTCGCGCGAGCAGCGCGTCGGCCTCGACCGCACTCTCGTCGATGAGCGCGGGGTCCACGTCAGCGAGGTCGACGATCCGCAGCTCCGACTCGCCGCTCTGCCGCTTGCCGAGGAACTCCCCCGCGCCGCGGATCTCGAGGTCGCGCTGGGCGAGCTCGAAGCCGTTCAGCGGCTCACCCGTCTTCGCGTTCCGCTCGGTCATCGCCCGCAGGCGCTCGGACTCCTCGGCCTTCTCGCTCACGAGGATGGCCCAGGCCTTCTGACCGCGGCGTCCGACGCGCCCGCGGAGCTGGTGGAGCTGCGCGAGGCCGAAGCGCTCGGCGCCCAGCACGACCATGACCGACGCCTTCGGGATGTCGATGCCCACCTCGACGACCGTCGTCGCGACGAGCACGTCGATCTCGCCCGCGGCGAAGCGCGCCATGATCCTGTCGCGCTCCTTCGGCGGCATGCGCCCGTGGAGGAGCGCCAGCCGCAGGCCCTTCAGGTCCTTGGCGCCGAGCTCGCGATACGTCGCCTCCGCGCTCGGCAGCTCGTCGTCGGGATCCTCGTCGATGCGCGGCGTGACCACGAACGCCTGCTCGCCCTGCGCGACCCGTTCGCGCAGCCATGGCCACACCTTCGGCAGCGCGTCGGCGGATCGCACCTCGGTGCGGATCCGCTGCCGTCCGGAGGGAAGCTCCTTCAGCACGCTGATGTCGAGGTCGCGGTAGACGGTCTGCGACAGTGTCTGCGGGATCGGCGTCGCGGTGGTGAGCAGCAGGTGTGGATCGATCCCCTTCTCGCGGAACGTCGCGCGCTGCCGCACACCGAAGCGGTGCTGCTCGTCGACGATCGCGAGCGCGAGACGCGCGAACGTCACGGATTCCTCCACGAGCGCGTGCGTCCCGACGATGAGGTCGAGCGTGCCGGCCGCGAGCGCGTCGAGGGTCTGCTGGCGCGCCGATCCTGTGACGCTCGACGTGAGGAGCGCGACGCGCGGACCCGGGGGCAGGGGCCCCCGTTCAGCGGCCGAAGGTCGCGTGTCGCCGAAGAGCGATACGAGCGATGTGTAGTGCTGCTCGGCGAGGAGCTCGGTCGGCGCCATGAGCGCGGCCTGCGCGCCCGAGCCCACCGCGACGCGCGCCGCGAGCGCCGCCACCACCGTCTTCCCGGATCCCACGTCGCCCTCGAGGAGCCGCGACATCGGCACGGTGCGCGCGAGATCGTGGCGGATCTCGCCGAGCGAGCGCGCCTGCGACGGCGTGAGCGCGAACGGCAGCTCGCGGATCCAGCGCTCGACCTCGCCGTCCTCGACCCGCAGCGGGAGCGCCTTCGCATCCTTCGTCCACCGCGCGCGGCGCTGGCCGAGCGCGAGCTGCAGGACGAGGAGCTCGTCGAACGCGAGACGGCGGCGCGCCGCGAAGAGCGTGGGCCAATCGGACGGGAAGTGCACCTGCCGGATCGCCGCCTGGAGCGGCAACAGGCTGCGTCGCTCGCGGATCGACTCCGGCAGCGTCTCCGCGACCTCGTGAACGACGGGCGTGCGTTTCGGCCCACCCTCGACGGCCGTGTGCAGCCACCGTCGGAGGACGCCTTCCTTCAGTCCTTCGGTGAGCCGGTAGACGGGCACGAGTCGCCCGGTGTGGACGGGCTCCGCGCTGGCGGGCTCGATCTTCGGGTTCGAGAACTGGATGCTCCGGCCGAACCACGTGACGTCGCCAGCGATGCGCACGAGCTGGCCCTCGGGGAAGCGCTCCCTGATGAACTGGCGGCCGAACCACGTCGCGCGCACGCCGCTTGGCGTGCGGTCCGCGGGATCCAGGAGCTCGACCTCGGTCATCTGCTGTCCGCGGCTGGTCCGGCGCTGCGACATGTGACCGAGGATCGCTTCCGCCGCCTGATCCTTTCCCGGCGTCAGCTGACGCAGCGGCCGTGGCTTCGAGAAGTCATGGAACGTCCGTGGGAGATGCCAGAGGAGGTCGCCGATCGTCCGGATCGCGAGCCGCTCGAGGAGCTTCTCGTAGCCCTTGCCCACGCCGGGCAGCGCCGTGACCGGAAGGTCGAGCGAGGATGACGGCGCGCGGCGGGTCGTGGTCCGTGGCGACGTGTCGGTGGACATCAGCGCAATGGTGCGCCATCACGCGGGGACCGCGTGCTACTCGGCGGCGACGATGAACGCGTAGTGAGGCTGGCCCCCGTTCACGACCTCGACGGACGCGCGCGGGCAGCTCGCCCGCAGGCGCTGCGCCGCGTACTCCACGCGTGACGCGTCGATGTCCGCGCCGCCGTAGAGCGTGAAGACCTCGGCGTCGCTGAGCCGCTTCGCCGCCTCGACGAGGGCGACGACGTCATCCTCGGCGTGCGCGACGAGCCGCCCGTCGACGAGCGCGATCGCCTCGCCCTCGCGCACGTCCTCGCCGTCGATACGAGTCGCGCGGATCGCGCGCGTGACCTCGATGCCGTGCGCGCGCTCGGCGACCTCGCGCATCTCGCGCGCCGCGACCGCCGCGGCCTTCGCGGGATCGAACGCCACGAGCGCGGCCATGCCCTGACCGACGTTGCGCGTCGGCACGACGGTCACCGCGCACTCGGCGAGCTTCGCGGCGGACTCGGCGGCCATGATCACGTTCGTGTCGTTCGGGAGAACGATGACGTGGCGCGCGTTCGCCTCGCGGATACCGGTGAGCAGCTCCTCCGTCGACGGGTTCATCGTCGCGCCGCCGCGCAGCGTCGTCGCCCCGAGCGAGGCGGCGACCGCGGCGAATCCGGCGCCGGGCACGACCGCGAGCACGCCGACCTCCGCCGCCGGCTTCGGCGGCTCGATCACGATGCCGGTCGCGCGCTCGTGCTCCGCGGTCATGGCGTCGAGATCCTCGACCACGACGTCGCCGAGCCGGCCCGCGCTCATGCCGATGCGGATGATCTGGTCGGGATGCAGCGTGTGGACGTGCACCTTCATCACGCTCTCGTCGCCTACGACGAGCACGCAGTCCGCGCCGAACTCCTCCATCTCCGTACGCACCGTGTTCACGGCGCGGCTGGGATGCTCGACGAGGAACTGGACGTCGTACGCGCCCTTCCAGCTCGAGACCTCGGTCGCGACGGCGTGCGCGGCCGGCGTCACGCGCGCGGCGATCGGGGCCGCCGCGATCGCGCGTCCTTCGACCGCCGCGAGCGCGCCGTCGAGGAGGTAGTAGAGACCCTTCGCACCCGCGTCCACGACGCCGGCGGCCTTGTTGGTCGGGTTCTCGTCCTTCGTGCGAGCGAGCGCGCGCTCGGCGGCCTCGACCGCACGGGCGAGCAGCGACCTCGTGTCGTCGCCCTCGCCCGTCGCGTCGGCGACGGCGGCGCTGACGGTGAGGATCGTGCCCGGCGCCGGCGCGGTGACGGCTTCGTGCGCGTACCTCCGGCCCAGGGCGAACACGCGGCGGAGCTCGGAGGCCCCGAGGCCTTCCGCGTTCGCGAGCGCCTCCTTCAGGCCGCGCACGATCTGCGACAGGATCACGCCGCTGTTCCCGCGCGCGCCCATGAGGGCGCCGTGAGCGGCCGCGGCGCTCACCGCGGCCACGCTCGCCTCGGCGGCGCGCGCGTACTTCAGCGCGGACCGCACGGTGTGGAGCATGTTCGTGCCGGTGTCCCCGTCCGGTACGGGGTACACGTTGAGCGCATTCACCTCGTCGACCGCGCGCTCCAGGCGAAGGGCGGCGGCCTCGAGGACGCGCAGCAGCGTGGCGCCGTCGCATTGCGTCGAGATGTGCGCGACTGTACCATTCACCTTCAGTCCCCCGAGAGGAGTTCCCGCCGATGCCACGCGCCTGCGCGATCTGCGGAAAGACGGCCGCCTTCGGATCCAACGTGAGCCACTCGAAGGTGCACACGCGCCGCCGGTTCGACGCGAACCTGCACGCGGCGACGATCGACGGCGACAAGCTCTTGGTGTGCTCCCGCTGCCGCCGCACGCAGACGAAGTCGGCGCGCATGGCCAAGAAGGCGGAGAAGGCAAAGGCCCGCTAGCCGCTCGCTATCCCGTCGCGACCTTCGCTCTTCCCTCCGGCACCTTCAGCTGACCGCATCCCGCCGCGATGTCCTGCCCCTTGCTGATGCGCAGCGTCGCCGCGATGCCGCGCTCCTGGAGCACCTCCGCGAAGCGCTCCATGCGCTCCACCGGCGGACGGGCGAACCCGCCGGGACCGGGGTTCACCGGGATGAGGTTCACGTGGTAATCGCCGCTGCGGCCGAGCTTCGCGATGCGCCCGGCGAGCTCGATCGCGTCGCGCTCGGCGTCGTTCACCCCTGACAGCAGCACGTACTCGAACGTGACGCGCCGCTTCGTGCGCTCGACGTAGCGCTTGGACGCCGCGAGCACGTCGTCGACGCTCCAGCGCTTGTTCGCCGGCACGATCGCGCGGCGGATCCGGTCGTTGGGCGCGTGCAGCGAGACCGCGAGGTTCATCGGCAGGTCCATGGCCGCCAGCTCGTCCATCTTCGGCACGAGCCCGACGGTCGAGATAGTCACCCTCCGCGGACTGATGCCGAAGAGCTCCGGGTCGATGAGCCACCGCACCGCGGCCGCGACGGCCGCGAGGTTCGCGAGCGGCTCGCCCATCCCCATCGCGACGACGTGCGACACGCGCTCCCCGCGCGCGACGAGCTCGCGCTGCCAGTGCCGGATCTGATCGACGATCTCCCCGGTCGTGAGATGGCGGATGAGACCCATCTCGCCCGTCGCGCAGAAGGCGCAGGCCATCGGGCAGCCGGCCTGCGTGGAGAAGCAGACCGAGTTCCGCGCGCCGTGATGCGGCATGAGCACCGATTCGATGTGGTGGCCGTCGTGCAGGCGCAGCAGCGCCTTGCGCGTCTCGCCGTCCGCGCTCCGGGTCTCGGTCACGAACTCGACCGCGCTCCAGCGGAAGGACGCGGCGAGCGCGTCGCGCAGCGTCGTCGGGAGATCGGTGAGCCCGCTCCAGTCCGCCGCCGCGCTCTTCGCGATGTGGCGGCGGATCTGCCTCGCGCGGTAGGCCGGCTCGCCGCGCCGGGCGAGCCAGGCGGCGAGCGCACGCTCGTCGACGTCGGTGATCGCCGGTCGCGTGCCGGCGGGGACGACGGCCGTCATCTCGAGCCGATCGCGCCGGTCATCTCCGCAGCGTACTCGTCGGTGGTGAGAGGTCAGCTCGGCAGGCGCGCGCCGTCGAGGCCGCGGGCGCCGCGCAGCCAGTCCGCGCCGCGCATCGTGCGTCTGCCCGCTGGCCGGACCTCGTCCAGACGCAGCCAGCCCGCCCCGGCGGCGATCTCGGGATAGCCGCCGCGGATCTTCAGCACGCCATGCTCGTCGGGGAAGCCGCCGCGCACCGAGGCCTTCGTCACGACGAGCCGCTGGCCGCGGACCGTCGTGAACGCGCCCGGCTCGGGAGCGCATCCGCGCACGCACCGCGCGAGCTCCTCCGCCGGACGCGCGAAGTCCAGCACGCCGTCCGCGCTCGTGAGCTTCGGCGCCCACGTCGCGCGCGCCGCGTCCTGCGGACGCCCGCGCAGCTCGCCGCGCAGGTAGCGCGGGAGCTCCTCCTCGAGGAGCGCCGCGCCGAGCGCCGCGAGACGTGCCGCGAGCTCGCCGGCGGTCTCGTCCGGGCCGATGGGCGTCCGCTCCTGCGCGAGGATCGGGCCCGCGTCCAGCTCGGCGGTGCCCTCCATGAGCGTGACCCCGGTCTCCGGGTCGCCCGCGAGGATCGCGCGCGCGACGGGCGCGGCGCCCCGCCAGCGCGGCAGGAGGCTCGCGTGCACGTTCACCGCGCGTCCGCGCACCGCGTCGATGAGCGCGCCCGGGATGAGGCTCCCGTACGCCGCCCACACGAGCGCGTCCGGGCGGAGCGCGACGAGCTGCGCGACCGCCGCGCGGCCGAGCCGCTCCGGCTGCAGCACGGGGATCCCAAGCGACGCGGCCCGCTCCTTCACCGGCGGCGCGGCGACGCGTCCGCGGTGACCGGGACGATCCGGCTGCGTGACCGCCGCGGCGAGCTCGACCTCGCCCGCGTCGCGCAGGCGCGCGAGCGCATCGAGCGACGGGACCGCGAACTCAGGGGTCCCGAGGAACACGATGCGCGGCGTCACGCGCTCTCACGCTCGCCGTCCTCCTCGTCAGGCTCGACCCGATGCAGGTCCGCGCGCGAGCGCAGCTTGTCGACGTACAGGATCCCGGAGAGGTGATCGGTCTCGTGGAGGAGACATTGCGCGCCGAATTCCTCGCCCTCGGCGACGAACTTCCTGCCGGTGATGTCCGTCGCCGCGACGCGCGCGGCGACCGGCCGCTCGAGCATGCCGTACAGCCCGCGCACGGAGAGGCAGCCCTCCGATGTCTCCTCGACCTCGTCGCTCACCCACTCGATCTCGGGCTCGACCGCGACGATGCCCGCGTCGTCGACGTCCATGATCGCGATCTTCAGCGGCACGCCGATCTGCGGCGCGGCGATCCCGATCCCATGCGCGGCGACCATCGACGCGAACATGCGCGCGACGAGCGCCTCGAGGTCGGCGCGCGCGAGCCGCGGCTTCTTCGCCGGCGCGTGCAGGACCGGGTCGCCGATCTGGCGGATGCCGACCGCGTGCTTCGACACGAAGCCGGGGGCCGACCACTTCGCCCGCCGGCCGGGGTCGATGCGCCAGGGCGTGCCCTTCGCGACGCGCAGCCGCGGCGGCGGTGGCGGACCCTTCTCGGCCTCGTCGCTCACCCCAGCAGTGTCACCGGGTCGACGTCCACCGTCCAATCAGCGCTCGGCGGCACGCGATCGAGCACGCGCAGCGGCGCGCCGCCGCGAAGGATCACCTGCATGCGGAACGCGCCGGCCCTCTTCGCCGCGAACGCGGGCGCCGGTCCGAACACCTCGGCGTCGCGCGCGCTCGCGGCGCGGAGCTCGTTCGCGTACGACTCCGCGCGCCTGGTGACGGTGTCCTGCCGCTTCGCCTGCGTCTGCAGCAGGACGAGCCTGCCGAACGGCGGATAGCCGAAGCGCGCGCGGCCGGCGAGCTCGGCCTCCGCGAACGACGCGTAGTCGTGCGCCGCGGCGGCGCGGATCGCGTAGTGATCGGGAAGGTACGTCTGCAGGAAGCCGCGGCCGCCCACGCTGCCGCGGCCCGACCGCCCGAGCACCTGCGTGAGCAGCTGGAAGGTCCGCTCCGCGGAGGTGTAGTCCGGGAGGTTGAGGACGGTGTCGGCGTTCACGACGCCGACGAGCGCGACGCCCGGCAGGTCGAAGCCCTTCGCCACCATCTGCGTCCCGACGATCACCTGCGCCTTCCCGCTGCGCATGCGCTCGAAGAGCGCCGCGTGCGCGCCCTTCCGTCGCACCGCGTCGCGGTCGAGGCGCACGAGCGACGCGCCCGGCACCGCCTCGCGCACCTCCTCCTCCACGCGCTGGGTGCCGACGCCGAGGTGCCGGATGCGTGGACCGTGGCACTTCGGGCATACGGCCGGCGGATCCGCGCGGCGTCCGCAGCGGTGGCACACGAGCGATCCGTCGAGGTGATAGGCGAACGGGATCTCGCAGGCCGGGCACTCGGCGACGTACCCGCAGTCGCGGCACAGCACGACCGTCGCGAAGCCGCGGCGGTTGAGATAGAGGATGGCCTGGTCGCCCTTCGCGACGGTGCGCTCGAGCGCGAGGCGCAGCGCCCGCGAGAGCGTGCCGCGATTGCCCGCTTTCAGCTCGAGCCGGAGATCGACCACCGTCGTCGGCGGCAGCGGGAGATCGCTCACGCGCTCCGGTAACGAGAGGAGTCGGATCCGGTCCTCCTTCGCGGCGTGATAGGTCGTCACCCGGGGCGTCGCGCTCCCGAGCACGACCACGGCGCCCGCGAGCCGGCCGAGGGCGAGCGCGGCATCGACGGCGTGGTAACGCGGCGCGCTCTCCTGCTTGTACGACGGCTCCTGCTCCTCGTCGACCACGACGAGGCCGGGCCGCTCCAGCGGCGCGAAGAGGGCGGAGCGCGAGCCGACGACGACGTCGGCCACGCCGTCCAGCACGCGTCGCCACTCGTCGTACCGCTCGCCGGCGGAGAGCTCCGAGTGCAGGAGCGCCACGCGCTCGCCGAACCGCGCCACGAAGCGCGCGACGACCTGCGCGGTGAGGGCGATCTCCGGAACGAGCACGATGACGCCGAGCCCGCGTCCGATCGCCGCGTTCGCCGCGCGAAGGTACACCTCGGTCTTCCCGCTCGCCGTCACCCCATGCAGCAGGAAGGCATCGCCGGCGCCCAGGCGCGCGAGGATCGCCTCGAGCGCGCCGCTCTGTCCCGTCGTCGCGGCGGCGTCGCGCACCGCGTCGTCCTCGCCGAGCGCGAACTCGACGGGCACGCGGCGCGCGGCGCGCACGCCCTCGGTCGCGAGCCCTCGCCGCGCGAGCGCGCGCGCCGCGACGGCCGAGCCGCCCGCTTCGCGCAGCTCGCCGCCCGTGCGGGCGCCCAGCGCGAGCGCGCGCAGCGTGGCCACCTGCCGCGCGCCGAGGCGCGCGTCGCCGTCGAGCGCGGCGCGCCCCGCGGGGGTGAGCGCGAAGAGCGCCTCGGTGCGCTCTCCCTTCGCCGCGGGAAGCGAAGTGCGCGCCCGGGCGGCGAGCGCCGGCGGGAGCATCGCGCGGATCGCGTCGGCCAGGCCGCAGCGGTACTCCTGCGCCATCCACGCGGCGAGCGCCAGCTGATGCGCGCGCAGCACCGGGAGCGCGTGGACCAGGGCGTCGATGTCGCGAAGCGCGCCCTCGTACGGGACGTCGAGCGCGGTAACGACGCCCGATACCGAGCGCGGGCCGAACCCGACGCGCACCAGATGGCCGGGCACGAGGCTCAGCCCCTCGGGGACGCCATAGGTGAATGTGCGCGCTGGTCCGCGAAGGCCGGCGAAGACCGCGACCTGCGCGGTCCGGGTCACCGGCGTAGCCACTACAGCTCGTATCGCCGAGGCTTCTTCGTCTCTTTCCGGATGATCTCGGCGATCTCCTCGACGGTCTCGTCGATCTGCCCGTCCTCGTTCACCACGACGTAGTCGTACTCCGGCGCCGCGGCCATCTCGATCTCGGCGTTGCGCAGCCGCACGTCTCGCTGCTCGGGCGTCTCGGTGCCGCGCGCGATGAGGCGCTGCTGCAGCGCTTCGACCGACGGCGGCATGATGAAGACGGTCAGGGCCTCCGGCAGCTGCGACTTGATCTTCCGCATCCCTTGCGGATCGGGCTTGACGATGACGATCTTGTGGTCGCGCAGGGTGTCGGCGAGCACGTCGCGGCGCACGCCCTTGAACTCGCCGTGCACCATCGACCACTCGAGGAAGTTGCCCTGCTCGATCTCCTCGCGGAACTTCTCGGGCGAGTAGAAGTAGTAGTGCTTCCCATGGATCTCGCCCGGCCGCGGCTTGCGGCTGGTGGCGGTCACGTACACGACGGCGTCGTCGAGGCGCTTCACGAGGCGCTCGATGACCGTGTCCTTCCCCGCGCCCGACGGCGCGGAGATGATCACGAGCAGCCCCTTTCCGTCGATCGAGGTCACCGCGGCACGCGCCTCACGCGATCTCCCTCAGCAGCGGCGTCTTCGTGATCGGCTCCCCGAGGGCGTCGAGGAACGCGCGCAGGTCGTCGGCGAGCGGCGCGGTGAAGGTGCGCTCGCCCGCGTGCGGCAGACGCACCGTCAGCCGCCAGGCGTGCAGGAACTGCCGTCCGAGCCCGCTCGTGTCGCCGCGCCGCCCATACACCGGGTCGCCAACGATAGGGAAGCGCGCGTAGGCGAGGTGGACGCGGATCTGGTGCGTCCGCCCGGTGATCGGGCGGACGTGGAGCAGCGCGTAGCGGCCCCGGCCGACGTCCCACATGGCGACGCGCCGGAAGCGCGTCACCGCCTCGCGCCCGCCGGCGCGCACGACCATGCGCCGCCGGTCGGACGCGTCGCGTTCGACCGGCGCTTCGACGACCGTCTCGGTCTCGCCCGGGTCGCCCCAGACGAGCGCCAGGTACTCCTTCGCGAACTTCTGGCCCTGAAGCTGGCGCGAGAGCGCGAGCTGCGCGACGTCGGTCTTCGCCACCACCATCACGCCGCTGGTGTCCTTGTCGAGGCGGTGGACGATGCCCGGCCGGCCGGACTCGCGCCCGGTGCGCGAGGTGACGCGACCGAGCACCGCGTTCACGAGCGTCCCGGTCTTGTGGCCGTGCGCGGGATGGACGACCAGGCCGGCGGGCTTGTTCACCACGATGACGTCGTCGTCCTCGTAGAGGATGTCGATCGCGATGTCCTCCGCGCGCAGGAGCACGTCCGGCTCCGCGGGCGGGATCTCGACGACGATCCGCTGACCCTCGCGCAGCTTGAACGCGGGCTCGACGGGCTCGCCGTCGACCCGCACCTGCCCGTCGCGCGCGAGCCGCTGGATGGCGCTGCGCGACAGCAGGCTGTGATCGGCGAGGAACTTGTCGACGCGCTGGCCGCCGGCGTCGACCCGCAGCGCGATCCGCTCGGCGCCGGCTGCGCCTCCGCCTTCCTTGCTCAATCTCCGCCCTGCGGCCGGCAGACTCGCACAGGGCTGGTGGACTCGCTCCTCACGGCGACACCGCTCGTCGCTCGTCCTTGCTCCTCTCCTGCCGCCAGAGCAGGAAGCTCACGAACAGGATCCCGAGCACGATCGAGGAGTCCGCGACGTTGAACGCCCAGAAGCGCGGTCCGCCGGGGATGCCGACGTCGACGAAGTCGACCACGTAGCCCTGACCCGTACGGTCCACGAGGTTCCCGAACGCGCCACCCAGCTGCATGCCCAGGGTTCCGGCGATGAGCGGCGACCGGCTCGCGATCTGGCGGTAGTAGTAGAGGATCGCGAACACGGCGAACACCGATAGGATCGAGAGCAGCGTGGTGCGCTCCGGCAGGAGACCGAAGGCCGCGCCGCTGTTCTGGGTGTGGACGATGCGCACGTAGTCGCCGACGATCGGCCGTGCGTCGTACAGCTCGATGTTGCGCTCGACCCACATCTTCGTGACGCGGTCGAGGGCGAAGGTCAGGACCGCGATGCCCGCGACGAGCGCGACCCGCTTCGGCGACACCTCAGGTGACCATGCCGCCGTCGACCTGCAGCACCTGGCCGGTGATGTAGGACGCCTCCTCGGAGACGAGGAACGCGATCGCGTTCGCGACGTCCTCGACGCTGCCGAAGCGTCCCAGCGGGATCTGCTTGAGGATCGTCTCCTCCATCTGGCCGATGAGGCTGCTCGTGAGATCCGTCGGCACGAACCCGGGCGCGACGGCGTTGCAGGTGATGTTGCGGCTCGCCATCTCGCGCGCGACCGTCTTCGTGAAGCCGATGAGGCCGGCCTTCGCCGCCGCGTAGTTCGCCTGGCCCGCGTTGCCCGAGACGCCGGCGACGGACGACACGTTCACGATGCGTCCGAAGCGCTGCCTCATCATCGGCCGCATCGCCGCGCGCGTGACGAGGAACGCGCCGCGCAGGTTCAGATCCATCACCGTGTCCCACTGCTCGGGCGTCATGCGGACGAGCAGGTCGTCGCGGGTCGTGCCGGCGTTGTTCACGAGGATCTCCAGCTTGCCGCCCCCGAACGCGAGCGCTTCCTTCACCATTCGATCGGCGTCGGCCTCGACGGAGACGTCGCCCTGCACGACCGCCGCGGACGATCCGGCCTGCTCCACGAGGCGCTTCGTCTCCTCCGCCGCCTCGGCGTTGCCCTTGTAGTTCACGGCGATCTTCGCCCCATCGCGCGCGAGGCGGACCGCGGTGGCGCGACCGATGCCGCGCGACGCGCCCGTGATGAGCGCGGTCTTGCCCGGGAGGGAGCTCACAACGTCATGATGCCCGGTCGAGCGGGCGGACGTCAGGGCTTGGTGAAGATCAGGGACGCGTTGTGGCCGCCGAAGCCCATGGAGTTCGACAGCGCGGTCCCGATCGGCTTCGCCCGGGCCTCGTTCGGCACGTAGTCGAGATCGAGGGCGGGGTCGGGGGTCGTGTAGTTGATCGTCGGCGGGATGCAGCCGTCGCGCAGCGCCAGCAGGCACGCGATCGCCTCGAAGGCGCCGGCGGCGCCGAGGAGATGGCCGCTCATCGACTTCGTGGACGAGACCATCAGCTTGTAGGCGTGCTCGCCGAACACCTCCTTGATGGCGGCGGTCTCCTCGCGATCGTTCGGCTGCGTCGACGTGCCGTGGGCGTTGATGTAGTCGATGTCGGTCGGATGCAGGCCGGCGCTGGCGAGCGCCATGCGCATCGCGCGCGCGTTCCCCTCGCCCTCCGGCGACGGCGAAGTGATGTGGTACGCGTCCGCGGTCGCCCCGTAGCCGACCAGCTCGCCGTAGATGCGCGCTCCGCGCGCGAGCGCGTGCTCGCGCTCTTCGAGGATCACGACCGCGGAGCCCTCGGAGAGCACGAACCCGTCGCGATCCTTGTCGAACGGACGCGACGCGCCCTGCGGATCGTCGTTGCGGCGGCTCATCGCGTGCATCGTCGAGAACGCGCCGATGGCGAGCGGGAGGACCGCCGCCTCCGAGCCGCCGCTGACCATCACGTCCGCCTGGCCGCGCCGGATGATCTCGCCGGACTCGCCGATGGAGTGCGAGCTCGACGCGCACGCGGAGACGTGGGTCATGCTCGGGCCCTTCAGGCCGAACTGCATCGAGATCTGGGCGGACGCGGCGTTGGCCATGAGCATCGGCACGAGGAACGGCGACAGCCGCGACGGCCCGCGCTCCTCCATGAGGACCACCTCTTTGATGAGCGTCTCGAGCCCGCCGACGCCCGTCGCGATGGCGGTCCCGACGCGCTCCGGGTCCTCGATCGTCTCGAGGCCGGCGTCCTTCAGCGCCTGCGACGCCGCGCCGACCGCGAGGTGCGTGAAGCGATCGGTGCGCCGGACCTCCTTGCGATCCATGTACTGGGTCGGCTCGAAGCCGTGGACCTCGCCGGCGATCTGCGTCTCGTACGGCGCCGGGTCGAAGCGCGCGATGCGCGTGATCCCGCTCCGTCCGTGCACGAGCGAGTCCCACGTGCTCGCCACGTCGAGCCCGAGGGGCGTGACCATGCCGAGACCGGTGACGACGACGCGGCGCGTCATCGTGACTTCACGGCGCTCGCCTTCGCGCGCAGCGAATCGATCGCCTTCGCGATGGAGGTGTTGTCGGTGATGTTCAGGAGCTTCACGTCGGCGATGCGTTTCACCAGGCCGTTCACGACGGGGCCGCCGCCGAACTCCACGAACGTCCCGGCGCCGCGCTCGACCATGTAGCGCACCGACTTCAGCCATTCGACGCGGTTCGAGAGGTGGCGCACCAGCGCCTCGGGGATCGAGGACACGTTCGGATGCGGCAGGCCGCTCACGTTCGCGACGATCGGCACGACCGGCTCGCGGAACCGCAGCGTCTGCATGTACGCGCGCAGGTCGTCGCCGATCTTCCCCATCGCCGGGAAGTGGAACGGCGCCGAGATGCGCAGCGGCACGACCTTCTTCGCGCCGAGCGCGGCGATCGCCTCGGTCACCTTCTTCACGCCGCCTTGGTCGCCCGCGATCGTCACCTGCGCCGGACCGTTGTCGTTCGCGACCACGACGCGACCCGCCTCGAGGCTGGTCGACGCGATGACCCGCTCGACGTCCGCGGCGCTCATGCCGATGATCGCGGCCATCGCGCCCTGCGCGCCACGCGTCGCCGCGAGCTGCCCGCGCATCGCGACGAGGCGAAGCGCGTCGGAGAACGGCAGGACGCCCGCGATGACCAGCGCGGTGAACTCACCGAGCGAGTGCCCCGCGACGAACGCGGGGCGCATCGGCTCCGGGAGCGCGAGCACGCCGCGCGGCTCGCTCCCATCCGTCGCGCGGCGGCCGAGCCGCTGCGACACGGACTCCACCATCGCCTCGAAGAGCGCGATGCTCGTGGTCAGGACCGCGGGCTGCGCGACCGCCGTGTCGTTCAGCTTGTCCTCGGGGCCCTCGAAGCAGATCTTCGTCAGGGGGTAGCCGAGCACGCGGTCGGCCTCGTCGAAGACGGCGCGAGCCGCGGGCGACGACTCGTAGACCGAGCGACCCATCCCCACCAGCTGCGAGCCCTGACCGGGAAAGACGAACGCGAGCGCACTCATCGGATGCGACCAGCCTAGCAGGGCGACCCGACGCCGGTCGAGCACATTCCGTTATTCAGTTACAGTGCTGTTGAAATGAATTCGCGACGGTACGTGCAGCGCGAACGCGCGCGCCAGACGGCGCGTACCGCGGCCGCCATCGAGAACGCCGCGCTCCGCGAGGTGGCGCGGCGCGGGTACCCGGACCTGCGCGTCGCGGACGTGGCGCGGCGGGCGCACGTGTCCGCGCGCACCGTGTACCTGCACGCGACGTCGAAGGAGCGGCTGGTGGAGCAGGCGCTGCGCCGTCGCGCCGCGGCGCTCATCTCGCGCGTGGAGCGCTGGCGCCCGCGCGGCGAGACGCCCGAGCAGATCGTCGACGAGATGGTCGCGCTGCACGAGCGCGAGTACCGCGGCGAGTCGGCGCTGCTCCTCGAGACCCTCGTCGACGGCGCGCTGCCGCGCGCTGTCGCGTCGTTGCTGCGCGATCTCGACGCCGTCCGCCTCGCCGTGATCGCGCGGACGATGACCGACCTGGCGCATCGGGGCGCCCTTCGCGTGCGCACGCAGGACGCCATCGCGCTCGCGCACGCGCTGCTCTCGTACCCGACGTGGCGCACCGCGCTCACCGGTCCCGCCCGGCGCCGCGCACCGCGCCTCGTCGCGAACGCGCTCCGGAGCGCCGTCCTCTGAATCGTTCGCGTGTGCGCTTCGGTGATCCGGACGCGGTTCTCGGCGGTCAGGCCTTCTCGATCTCCAGCTCGGACCTCACCCCGTTCAGCTCACCGCTCCACGAGGAGCCACGGCCGGCGAGGCCGCGCGTGACGCTCGTCGCGAGCGTCTCTTCCATGACCGTCTCGCGATAGCGCTCCACGGTCGCGGCGATCGGGCCGTCGTAGCGCAGCGCGATGCGGTCGGCGATGTCGAGTCCGGCGTCCTTCCGCAGGTCGTTGAGCTTGTGCGCGAGCTCGCGCGCGAGGCCCTCGGCCTCGAGCTCCGGCGTGATCGCGGTGTCCAGCGCGACGACGAGCCCGGTCTCGCGCGCGACGGCGTGCCCCGACTCGCCTTCGTGCGAGACCAGCACCTCGTCCGGCGCGAGCTCGAAGCCCTCGACCGCGATCGTGCCGCCCTTGCGCTGGTAGCGACCCTCGGCGAGCGCGGCGCGCACCTTCGGCAGATCCTTCCCGAGCTTCGGGCCGAGCACCTTGAGGTCCGGCTTCACGACCTCGCGGACGAGGCCCTCGGCATCCTCGCGGATCTCGAGGGCCTTCACGTTGAGCTCGTCCTTGATGATCGACGCGAGCTCCTCCTGGCCGTCGAGCGCGCCGCGGTCCCGGTCGCCCTGATCGAACACCGCGACGAGCTTCGGCAGCGGCGTGCGCACCTTGGTCTTCGCCCGCGCCCGCGCGGCACGCCCGAGCTCGACGACCCTCCGGGCCGCGCGCATGCGGCGCTCCAGGTCGTCGTCGATGCGCTTCTCGTCGAACACCGGGTACGCGGTGTGATGGACGGACGCCGGAGCGCCCGGCACCGCGCGGCGGACGAGGTTCTGGTACATCGCCTCCGCGATGAACGGCATCACCGGCGCGAAGAGACGGGTGAGCGTGGTCAGCGCTTCGTAGAGCGTCTGGTACGCCGCGAGCGAATCGCGCATCGACCGCGCCTTCCAGAAGCGCGAGCGGTTGCGGCGGACGTACCAGGTCGAGAGGTCGTCCCAGAACGCCTCGATCTTGAGGCAGGCCGTCTGCGAGTCGTACTGGTCGAGTGACGCGCGCACGTCTCTCGTGAGCCGGTCGAGCGCGGACAGCAGCCAGCGGTCGATGACGGGGCGCTCGGCGGCCGGTACGGGCGCCTCGGTCGGGTCGAAGCGATCGAGATTCGCGTAGGTCACGAAGAACGCGTAGGTGTTCCACAGCACGAGGAGCTTGCGCTTGACCTCGCTCAGGACGTTGTAGCCGAAGAGCACCTTCTCCGCGGGGTCGTGCCGCGAGTAGAACCAGCGGATGACGTCGGCGCCCGCGCGCTCCGCGGCCTGCGGGAAGTCGATGAAGTTGTCGCCGGTCTTGTGGAACTCCTCGCCCTTCTCGTCGTACACGAATTCGTTCGACAGCACCGTCTCGTACGGCGCGCGGCCGGTCAGCACGACGCTGAAGAAGAGCTGCGAGTAGTACCAGAGGCGGATCTGCTCGACGTTCTCGGTGACGAGCTCCGCGGGGAACCACCTCCGCCAGTTCTCGCGGTCGCTCAGCCAGTTCAGCGTGGAGAACGGCACGATGCCGGCGTCGAGCCACACGTCCCCCGTCTCGCGGACGCGCGTGCTCTCCGCCTTGCACGTCGGACACGCCACGACGACGTTGTCGATCCAGGGCCGATGGAGCTCCTGGAGCTGCTCGAGACCCCGGACCGCCCGCTCGCGCAGCTCGGCCTCGCTGCCGACGATGAAGAAGTGCCCGTTCGCGCAGTTGTAGAAGGGCAGCGGCAGGCCCCAGTACCGCTTGCGGCTGATGTTCCAGTCGCCCATGTTGTCGAGCCAGTTCTGCATGCGATCGCCGGTGTGCGGGGGGAGCCAGCGCACCTTGGCCGCGGCTTCCTTCAGCCGCGGGCGCAGCTCGTCCATGGAGATGAACCATTCGTCGGCGACGCGGAAGACGATCTCCTCCTTGCAGCGCCAGCAGATCGGATAGCTGTGCGTGTACGGCATCTCGCGAAAGAGCCGGCCGCGCCTGCGCAGGTCGTCGGCGATCTCGTGCGCCACGTCCCGCGCCTCCTTGCCCTCGAGCCAGCCGAAGCCGGAGACGAAGTGCGCGTTCTCGTCGATGGGCACGATGACCGGCAGCCCATTCGGCTTGGCCAGCGCGAAGTCCTCGGCGCCGCAGCCCGGCGCGATGTGCACGATGCCGGTGCCCTCGGCCTCGCCGACCTCGTCCCACGCGATCACCTGGTGCGCGGGCCCCGAGGTCGCGCCGACCGGGAGATCGTCGAACGGACCCGCATAGCGCAGGCCGAGGAGGTCGCGGCCCTTCACGGTCCGCACGAGCTCGGCCCTGTGCCACTTCGTCTGCTCGAACACCTTCGCGCCGAGGACGAGCACCTCGGGCTCGCTCGCGCCGTCGGCGACGACGCGCACCACCGCATACTCGAGGTCCGGGTGCACCGCCAGCGCGACGTTCGCCGGAAGCGTCCACGGCGTCGTCGTCCACGCGAGGAGCGACGCCCGCTGCGTCGCGAGCTCCGCGCCCGGGGGAAGAGGCCCCCGCTCGACGAGCGGAGCGAGCGTGCCTTCCGCGAGCACGGGAAAGCGCACGTACAGCGACGTGTGCGTCATCTCCTTGTACGAGCCGGTCATCTCATGCTCGGAGAGCGCGGTGCCGCAGCGGGCGCACCATGGCATCGCGCGATGCCCGCGTACCAGCCAGCCCTTCTCGTGGCAGAGCTTCAGGACGCTCCAGATGTGCGAGATGTTGTTGTCGCTGTACGTGTAATAGGAGTTGTCCCAGTCCATCCACTGGCCGAGGCGGATCGACTGCTTCGTGATCGCCGCGGCGCTCCGGTCGACGCGGGCGCGGCACGCACGCGAGAACCTGTCGATCCCGTACGACTCGATGTCGCGCTTGCTGTTCAGGTTCAGCTCCCGCTCGACCTGCACCTCGACCCAGAGGCCCTGGCAGTCGAAGCCGTTCTGGTAGCGCTGGTCGAATCCCTGCATCGCCTTGTAGCGCTGGTAGAGGTCCTTGTAGGTGCGTCCCCAGGCGTGGTGAACGCCCATGGCCTCGATGTTCGCGGTGATCGGTCCATCGATGAACGAGTAGCGCGGTCCGCCGGCGTTCTTCTTCCGCAGCGCGTCGAAGGACCGCTCGCGCTCCCACAGGTCGAGCACGCCGTGCTCGAGCTCGGGGAGATCGAAGCTCGACCCCACCGCCGCGAATCGCGTCTTGCTCGAACCCTCGTTGTCGCTCGGGCTCCGGACTTCGCTCCTCGCGAGTGAATCGCTCGTCGCTCGACTCCCTTCCAAACAAAAACGCCGTCCCGCGCTCGGGACGGCGCATGCCGCGGTACCACCCGAGTTCGTGCCGCCGCTCGGTGAGCCAGGCACGCACTCCTCTGTCGACGTCCAGCAACGTCCGCCGCTTCGTAACGGAGTGGCTTCCTCCGGCCGGGTCTAGTCGCCACGAGGCTTTCTTCCGGCAGCTCGGGGTGGATGGCCCCTCAGCGCTGTCGCGAGCGGAGTCTAGCCGAACGCATCCGCGCGCCGATCGCCGAAATCAGGGCGCACGCCCCCTGGGGTGGCCGGCACCGCTACCAGATGCATATACTGGACATACATACGTTGCGCTATATATCTTGCGCGAGCGTACCTGTGGGAGGTCGGAGATGTCGCCACGCGCGGCACGGAAGACCGTCACGTTCCACGCCGACGCCAACGGGTGTCTGGGCCGCCCAGCCTTCGAGGGGGCGCTGCTCGCCGCGCTCAAGCGCGACCCGGTCGCGACGCTGCTGGACGTCGATCTCGACGGCCTGCTCGATCTCAACGCGACCGCGGGCCACGCTGTGGGCGACAGGGCCATCGCGGCGGTCGCCGCCGCGCTCTCCGGCGTCGCGAAGAAGGAGGGGTGGACGCTGGGGCGCATCGGCGGCGACGAGTTCGCGCTCCTCGCGCCCGGCGTCGCGCTCGAGCCCGCGTTCCTGCGCGCCGATCAGATCCGCCGGGAGGTCGATGCCGCGCTCGCGAAGGCGCTGCCGTCCGGCCACCGCTGCACCGTGACGATCGGCGTCGCCAACACGCCGCGCGACACGCGCGCCCGCGGTCCCGAGGCCGCGAACGAGCTCCTGCGGCGGGCGGACCTCGCCCTGCACGCGGCCAAGGAGCAGGGCGGCGGCGCGGTCGGCCTGACGCCGGCCGAGGACATGGTGCTGAAGTCCTCCTACTACAGCGCCGCCCAGCTCGGACGCCTCAAGGGTCTCGCCGAGCGCATGAAGAAGAAGGAGGCGGTCCTCCTCCGCGAGGCGCTCGACGATCTGCTGCGCAAGTACGAGCGCTCCTAGTCTGTCCGGCGTGGAGCTCGACGCGCGGACCGAGGCGGAGCTCCGGCGCCTGGCGCGGCGATACGGCGAGCCGCGCGTGCTCCGGGCGCGCATCGACGACTCCTTCAAGGACCCCATCGGGAAGCGCGATCGCTTCGGCGAGGTCTGCATGGTGGTCCGAAGGCCGAACGGCAAGCTGCTGCTCTCCATCAAGACCTTCTACCCGCGGGGCGCGCACCGGCTTCCCACGGGAGGGATCCACCACGGGGAAGGCGTCCAGGACGCGCTCGTGCGGGAGACGTACGAGGAGACCGGTCTTGCGACCCAGGTCCGCCGCTTTCTCGGACGGATCGCGTACGAGCCGCTGTCGTCGCCGGGCGCGCCGCCGGTGTTCCACACCTTCGCGTTCCTGCTCGACGAGCTCGGCGGCACGCTCGGCGCGCTCGACACCAGCGAGCGCATCGAGGAATGGCGCGAGGTCGCCGTCGCGGAGCTCCCCTCCGTCGCGGACGCGCTCGAGCACCTGACGACGCAGGGCACCGAGGACATCGGTGGCGACTGGGCCGCCTGGGGGAGATTCCGCGCGGTCGTGCACCGCGTGGTGCACGAGGCGCTCGCGGATTAGTCCAGCCGGAAGAAGCGGAACGCGAGGACGAAGGACACCACGATCCACGCGACCAGGCCGAGGATCTGCGGGCCGATATCGCCCAGCCCGGCGCCCCCGGTGCTGACGCTGCGGAGCGCGTCGTTCAGGTACGTGAGCGGCAGCACGTCCGCGATCGGCTTGAGGAACGCCGGTGCGGCGTCGCGCGAGAAGAACACGCCCGACAGGAACATCTGCGGCAGTGTGACGAGCTGCGTGACCGGCGCGGCCGCGTTCTCCGTCGCCACGAGCCCCGTGACCGCGAAGCCGAGCGACAGGAAGAGCATCGCGCCGAGGACGGTGACCACGAGCAGCACCAGGATGCTGCCGACGACCTGCACCTTGAACATGAGGACCGCGACGCCGAGCAGGATGAGCACCTGCAGGACGGCGAGGATCAGCCGCTCGAGCACGTGCGCGGCGAGGAAGTTCCGGCGCGAGATCGGGGTGGCCATGATCCGCCGGATGACCCCGCGCTGCCGGTCGACCACGAACGCGAAGGCCACGCTCGAGATACCCAGCTGCATGATCGTCATGCCGAGGATCCCCGGCGTGAGGAAGTCGACGTAGCGTAGGTTCCGGCCGGCGACCTCCTGGCGCTGGAGCGTGATGACCGGCGCGGTCTGGGTCACGGCGAACGACATCTGGTCGACGAGCTGTGTGAGGATCGCCGAGCCGATGACGCCCTGCTCGGGCCGGGCGCTGCTCGTGAGCAGAGTGAGCGTCGGCGTGGCCGCGCCGGCGCGTGCCGGCGCGATCCTGAAGTCGGACGGGATGACGAGCACGAGGTCGCGGTCCCCCGCCTCGAGGCTCGCGCTCTCGGCCGCGCGGGTGCCCTTCGTGATCTTGAACGTCTCGATGCCGGAGAGCGTCGAGATGAAGCGCTCGCTGTCCGCGTTCTTGGCCTCGTCGGCGATCCCGAGGTTCACGTGCCCGACCGCGCCGAGGTTGAGGATGCCGAACAGCACCATGAAGATGAGCGGGAAGAAGAAACCGAAGAAGAGCGCCGTGCGATCGCGGGTGTAGCTCCGCAGCAGCATGACCGTGTAGCGGAGGACCTGGCTCATGCCTAATCCTCCCGCAGCTCGTGGCCGGTCAGATCGAGGAACACGTCCTCCAGGTTGGCCTGCTGCCGGATCATCGGCTTCGTGAATCCGCGCGCGAGCAGCTGACCGATGAGCGCGCTCGGCGTATCGAGCGCGATGACGCGGCCGGTGTCCATGATCGCGACGCGGTCGCAGAGCACCTCGGCCTCGTCGAGGTAGTGCGTCGTGAGGAACACGGTCGTGCCGCGCGTCCGGATGTCGCGGATGAGGTCCCAGAGATTGCGGCGGGCCTGCGGATCGAGACCGGTCGTGGGCTCGTCGAGGAACAGGACCTGCGGCTCGTTCACCATCGCGACCGCGATCGAGAGCCGCTGGCGCTGTCCGCCGGAGAGCTTCTCCGACTTCTGCTTCGCCTTCTCCTCGAGGCCGACGGCGCGCAGGAGGGCCATCGCGTCGACGCTCTTGTTGTAGAAGAGCGCGAAGAGATCGACGATCTCCTTGGCGAGGAAGTTCTCCGGGAACGCGCTCGACTGCAGCTGCACGCCGATGCGCTCCTTCACGCCGGAGGGGTCCTTCGTCACGTCCACGCCCGCGACCGTGGCCGTGCCGCCGTCCGCTTGGCGCAGGCCCTCGAGGATCTCGACGGTGGTCGTCTTCCCCGCCCCGTTCGGGCCGAGGAGCGCGAAGATCTCCCCCTGCTCCACGTCGAACGACACGCCCGCGACGGCCTCGATCGGTCCGTAGCTCTTGCGCAGGTCGCGCACCGACACGATGGCGGTCATGTGATCGACGATAGGCGCTCGCCGAGACGCTCGCGGCGTCGCGCGATACGCGGAGCCGCTCAGTGCACGAACGCCCGATACGCCGTGTCGTGCGCGAAGAGGAGCACCGGCAGGAGCAGGACCGCGGCGACGACGATGCGCACCACGACGGGATGCGGGCGGCGCAGCCGCGTGTAGGTCAGCACGAGGAGCGCCGCGATCGCTCCGAGGAGCGGCACCTGCACGAACCAGTGCGCCACGTCGCCGCCGTCGACGATGAGCGAATAGATCACCGAGGTGTCCACGGTCCCGGCGACGAGCCCGACGACCGCGTAGACACCGGCGTTCCGGACCGGATCGCGCATGGAAAGGAGCAGCGAGACGGCGAGTGCCGCGAGCACCGCGCCGAGCATGCGCTCGTAGACGAGCTGATGCGGCGAGTAGAGGAACGCGTTCGGGTACACGAAGGACAGCACGGTCGGGACGAAGAAGAGGACCGCACACACGATCGCGACCACACGGGCGCCACGCAGCGTCGCCGTGCTCACATGACGGCTCCGTTCCACTTGCGTCCGAGTCTCGTACGCTAGTCGTCCCATGTCGAATGACGTCTCCGCCTCGTGGCAGTGCCCGCGCTGCGGCACGCGCAACCTGGGGACGGCGGCGCTCTGCGCCCGGTGCGGGCGGCCCCGCGGCACGGCGTCGGCGGGCGGCGGGTCGCCGGCACGCGGGCGCGCGGCCGGACGGCGGCGGCCGCGCGAGACGGGGTCGCCGGGCTTCGCGGCCGTCCTCTCGGCGCTGCTGCCCGGCCTCGGGCAGGTCTACGAGGACCGCTGGGTGCGCGGCATCCTGCTGCTCATCCTCCCGCTGTTCGTGTTCACGCTCACCGGTGCGTTCGTCGCGTACGCGGACCCGCTCACCTCGCTCGTCCTGCGCAACGCTCCGCTGGTCACGTTCCTCGTCGTGGGCAGCGCGCTCGCCTTCCACCTGTACGTCGTGGGCGACGCGTTCGCGGGCCGGATGCGCTCGCTGCGCGGCCGCCACCTGATCGACTACGCCGTCCTCGGCCTCATCACGCTCGCGCTCATCGGCGGCTACACCACGCTCTACCGGCAATCCTCGCCGTGGGCCTCGCTCGCGGCGCGGCTGTTCGCGCCGTTCGGCTCATCCCATGTCACGCTCGGCCCGGGTGGCGCCCCGCCGCCGGACTGGAGCGGGAGCGACCGGCTCAACGTCCTCGTGCTCGGGATCGACACGCGCGAGGGCGACAAGACCGATCAGAACACCGACACGATGCTCATCCTGTCGCTCGATCCGCTGAACAGGACCGCGTCGATGCTCTCGCTGCCGCGGGACATCTACATCGACCGTCCGGGCACCTTCCAGGGGAAGATCAACGCCGCCTACGCGTTCGGCGGTCCGCCGCTCGTGCGCAGGGTCGTCGGCGACCTGCTCGGCATCCCGATCCACTCGTACGCGCTGGTGAACTTCGAAGCCTTCAACAAGATCATCGACGGGGTCGGCGGCGTCATCGTCGACGCGAAGCGCCCGGTGCGTGATGAGTCCTATCCCACGCCCGATTACGGCGTCGAGCGGATCAACATCGTCGCCGGACCGCAGCTCATGCACGGCGACGTCGCGCTCAAGTACGCCCGGTCGCGACACGACTCCAACGACTACAGCCGCGCCAAGCGCCAGCAGGAGGTCGTCGGCGCGCTACGGGACCGGCTCGCGCAGCCGGAGGCGCTCCGGTCGATCCCCTCGCTCATCGACAGCGTGGGCACCGCGCTCGAGACCGACTTCGACCCGGCCAACGTGCTGCCGCTCGCGCGCACGGGGACCGGCATCGACTCCGCCGACATCCGCAGCGAGGTGCTCTATCCCTGCGGCGGCGACTATCCGCACTGCGAGCTCGCCTCGAACAGCGACAACGGCTTCTACCTCTTCCCGGACGCGCGGAAGGTGCTCGACTTCGCCGCGCAGCTCTTCTACGACCCGAAGGTGAGACAGGAGGGCGCACGCGTCGAGGTGCAGAACAGCGGAGCGCGCGCCGGCACCGCGCGCGGCGTCGCCGACCGTCTCGCCCTCCGCGCGTACGGCATCGCCGACGTGACCGACGGCGCCGCCGCGAAGTCGGCGGTCGTCCTCCGCAACGGGTCGAAGCGCTACACCGCCGAGCAGCTGCGCCACGTGCTCGGGGACATTCCCATCGAAACAGCGAGCGCCGGCTCCGGACCCGACATCGTCGTCCGCATCGGATCGGACTTCCGCGGCTTCGCGACCGACCTGACCCGCTGACGCGAGGAGCCGACGCCGCCTCGCGGCGCACTGCGGCGGGCGGCGGGCACCCCGCGACGAGCGTCTGCGCCCAGCGGGCCCGAACGCCACACGCGCCGTGATGAGCGGACCCGCGTAGCCAGCAGCGAGGAGCGGGGTGCTCGCCGCCCGCCGCCCCGATGTCGGCAGGCGCTACCGCGGGTAGATCGGCGTGAGCCAGTCGCGGTACTTCGCGTTCTTGCCCCGGACCGCGTCGAAGTAGATCCGCGACATCCGTGTCACGATCGGACCCACCTCGCCGGTGCCGACCGGGCGCCGATCGATGCTCGTGATCGGCGCTACCTGGACGCCGGTGCCGCAGAGGAACGCCTCGTCGCAGAGGTACAGCTCGGTGCGGTCGATGCGACGGATCTCGACGGGGATCGCTTCGTCCGCCGCGATGCGCAGCACGCTCGAACGCACGATGCCCTCGAGGATGTTGTCGGAGGCCGGAGCCGTCACGAGGGTGCCGTCACGCACGAGGAAGAGGTTCGCCGCGCTGCCCTCGGACACGTGCCCGTCGTCGGTGAGAACGATCGCCTCGTCGAAGCCCGATTCCTCGGCCTCCGTCTTCGCGAGCGCCGCGTTGACGTACGAGCCCGTGATCTTGCTCCGTGCGGGGATCGCGTTGTCGTCGACGCGGCGCCACGACGACACCTGCGCCGAGATGCCGCCCTCGATCTTCACGTAGTTGCCGAAGGGGACGGCGAAGACGGTGAACGCGTCCTCCAGGTTGTGGAGACGCACGCCGATGAGCTCGCTGGACTTGTAGATGATCGGACGGATGTAGCAGTCCTCACGGTAGCCGCACCTGCGCAGGAGCTCGATCGTGATGTCGACGAGATCCTCCACCGAATGCGGCACGCTGAGCCGCATGATCCGGCAGGAGCGCAGGATCCGGGCGTAGTGCTCGCGGAAATGCAGCCCGTACAGCTGGTTGTCGTCGACGCTCCAGTACGCGCGGATCCCCTCGAACACGCCGGTCCCGTAGTTGAAGGCGTGCGTCATCACGCTGATCTTCGCCTCGCGGATCGGCACGAACCTGCCGTTGAGGAAGGCCCACGCGGAATCGGGGGCGGCGCCCTTCGCGAGCGTCGCGGGCCGAGCTAGCTCCTGCACCATGCCTGTCTCCTTACCGGTTCGCCCGGGCGACCGGGTCGCGCGACGACCCCGGCCGCGCCACGCGACCTCGACCGGCCGACCGCACGCCCCGTGCCGACCCTCCTCAGCATTCTGACACCCCCCGGCAGCCCAGGACGCCGGTGGGACTTGCCGCCGGTGGTCAGACCATTACGATGCGCCCTGGTCTGACCAGAGATGAGCCTAGCGAGCACTTCGAGCGTACGAGTCCGTGGAGGTGTGCAAGGCATGGTCCACAGGAACACAAGGCGACTACTCGCGGCGCTCGGCGCCGCACTCCTCGTCGGCTCGGCCTGCGGCGGCACGCCTGCCGCGACGAGCACCCCGGGCGGCAGCGGTGCCGCGTCGGCGTCCACGGCGACCCAGCCCACGCGGCCCGTCGAGTTCGTGATCAGCACGGCACCAGGTGGCGGATCGGACATCTACGCGCGCTTCATGCAGGGGATCATCGAGAAGCAGAAGCTCTCGCCGCAGCCGGTGCAGCCGGTGAACAAAGAGGGCGGCTCCGGCGCGGTGGCATTCACGTACGTCTTCGAGAAGAAGGGTGACATGCACTACATCATGATCACCCTCAATTCCTTCTTCACCACGATCATCACGCAGAAGCTCCCGTACAAGGCGACGGACTTCACGCCGATCGCGAACCTCGCGCTCGACCCGTTCTTCCTCTGGGTGAACAACGACAGCCCATGGAAGACGGCCCAGGACTTCGTCGACGCGGCGAAGAAGGACTCCCTCGTCGTCGCGGGTACCGGCTCCAAGCAGGAAGACGAGGCGCTCTTCCGGCGCATCGAGGACCAGATGAAGACGAAGCCGTTCACCTACGTCCCGCAGACGTCGGGGAGCACGGTGGCGGCGGCCCTCGCCGGACACCAGGGCGGCGTCGTCGCGACGGTGAACAACCCGAGCGAAGGTCTCGGCCTCTTCCAGGCGAACCCGAAGAAGGTGCGGCCGCTCTGCGCCTTCCTTCCGGAGAGCCCGAAGGCCGGACCGTACTCAGGTCTCGCGACCTGCAAGTCGCAGGGCATCGCCATCGATGACTACTACGTCATGCGCGCGATCATGGGACCACCCGGCCTGACGCCGGAGCAGCAGAAGTTCTGGGTCGACACCTTCAAGAAGGTGTACGACTCGGCGGACTGGCAGAAGTTCATGTCGGACAACGCGCTCGACCCGGACTTCCGGTCGGGCGTCGAGTTCCGGCAGTTCATCAGCCAGTACCAGCAGCTGCACCAGGACATCGCGACGAAGTTCAAGTGGGTCCAATAACCGACTCGTGAGGCCCTATCAGGTAGGAACGGCGGCGGCGATCGTTCTGGTCGCCGCCGTCGCCATGTTCGACTCCCGCGGCGCCTTCAACATCGCCGGAGGCACGGCCCCGGGCGATGTCGGCGCGAGCTGGTATCCGTTCTGGACCGCGACGATCATGGGCATCGCCGCCGTCTTCGTCGGATACACGGCCATGGTCACGCCGCAGCCGAAAGAGGGCGTGTTCCAGACGCGCCAGAGCGTCACGAGCGTGCTCAAGCTCGTCATCCCGATGTTCCTCTACGCCGCGTCGTTCGCGTGGCTCGGCTTCTACATCGCGACCGCCGTGTACATGGCGTTCTTCGCCTGGTACCTCGGCCGCTACAAGGCGGTCGGCGTCCTGCTGGCCGGTCTGGTCACGCCACTCGCCGTCTACCTGCTCTTCGAGGTCGCGTTCCGCTTGATCCTGCCGAAGAGCATCTTCTACACGATGGGCTTCCCCTTCTAGATGGAGGTCTTCGGCAACCTCGCCGGCGGATTCGCCACGGCCCTGCAGCCGATCAACCTCGCGTTCCTCCTGCTCGGAGTCACGCTCGGACTCGTCATCGGCGTCCTGCCGGGCCTCGGCGGCACGAGCGGGGTCGCGATCCTCCTGCCGATCAGCGTGGTCGTCGCGCGCGGCGACATCCAGGGCGCGAACACGACCACGGCCGTCATCCTCCTGGCCGGCATCTACTGGGGTGCGCTCTTCGGCGGCGTGATCACCTCGATCCTCTTCAACATCCCCGGCGAGCCGTGGTCGGTCGTGCTGCTCTTCGACGGATTCCCGCTCGCGAAGCGACGCGGCAAGCCGGGTCTCGCGCTCACCTCCTCGTTCGTGTCGTCGTTCGTGGGGGCGTTCATCGCGACCGTGCTCTTCACGTTCTTCGCCCAGGCCATCGCGGAGCAGGCGCTGAAGTTCGGGCCGCCGGAGCTCTTCGCCGTGTTCGTCCTGTCGTTCACCACGCTCATCGGGCTCGGCGCGGAGTCGCCGGCGAAGGCCGTCGCCATGCTCGCGCTGGGACTCCTCCTGGCGGGCGTCGGCTTCGACACGCTCACCGGCCAGCAGCGGCTCAACTTCGGGAACATCAATCTCCTGGCGGGCATCGGCTTCGTGCCGGTCACCATCGGCCTCTTCGGCATCGGAGAGATCCTCGCGTCTGCCGAGGAGCAGGGCATCGGCTACATGGAGAAGATCAGCGCGCGCCTCGGCTTCGCCGACCTCCTCGAGGCGCTGCGCGCGCTGCGCTCGCGCATCCGGCTCGTCGTGTCGAACGCGGTCATCGGCTTCTTCTTCGGCGTCCTCCCCGGCCACGGCGCGACGGCCGCGTCGTTCCTGGGCTACGGCCTCGCGCGGCAGTACGCGAAGAACAAGGAGGACTTCGGCAAGGGCGAGATCAGCGGGATCATGGGCCCGCAGGCGACCGCGGACTCCGCCGGCGTCGCGTCGCTCGTGCCGATGATCACGCTCGGTGTGCCGGGCTCACCCACGTCCGCCGTGATCATGGCCGGCCTCTTCGTCTGGGGACTGCAGCCCGGACCGCTCCTCTTCATCCAGCACCAGGACTTCGTGTGGGGCCTCATCGCGAGCATCTACCTCGGGCATCTCCTCACGTTCATCCTGTGCCTGATGGCCGTTCCGCTCCTCGCGGCGATCATGCGCGTCCCGTACGCGATCATCACGCCCTTCATCGTGACGATCTCGATCATCGGCTCGTACTCCCTGAACAACTCGATGCTCGACGTCGCCTTCACGATCATCTTCGGGCTCGTCGGGTACTGGCTGCGGAAGATGAAGTACCCCCTCGCGCCGCTCGTCGTCGCGCTCGTGCTCGGCGACTCGACCGAGCGCGAGCTGCGCAAGAGCCTCATCGCGGGCCAGGGCGACTTCGGGATCTTCTTCTCGAGCCCGCTGGCGACCCTCCTCATGATCGCGTCGGCGATCCTGCTGCTCCTGCCGCTCGTCCGCCTGCTGCGCGCGCGGATGACCGGAGCCCCGGTCCAGCCGCCCCCCACCGCCGATTAGTGACCGCGCTCGATATCGTCCTCATCGTCGCGGCGTTCGCGCTCATCCTCGCCGGCGCGGAGACCTTCACCGACGGCGTCGAGTGGCTCGGCCGGATGCTCAACCTCAGCGAGGGCGCGACCGGAAGCATCCTCGCCGCGATCGGCACGGCCACACCCGAGACGCTCATCCCGGTGATCGCCATCCTCTTCACCAATTCGGTGGACTCCGACGAGATCGGCGTCGGCGCGATCCTCGGCGCGCCGTTCATGCTCGCGACGCTCGTCATGCTCCTCATCGGCGCGACGGCGTTCCTGCTGCGCGGCAGGCGCGGTCGCGGCACCCTTCGCGTCGACGCGAGCCACGCCACGCGCGACCTGTCGTTCTTCCTCGTCCTCTACACGCTCGCGCTCGCGCTCGCGCTCCTCCCCGTCGGCCTGCACTTCCTCAAGGGGTACCTCGGCTGGGTGTTCCTGCCGTCGTACTTCGTCTATCTCTACCTGGTCCTGCGCACGCCGAAGAAGAGCGAGCTCGATCTCGAGGAGCAGAGAGAAGAGGAGGAGGCATTCGAGGCGCTGACGTTCGCGACGTACCTGCGCCGGCTCGGGATCGCCGTCGCGCCGTCGCGGCCGCCGTTCTGGCTCGTGCTCGCGCAGACGCTCATCGCCTTCGGAGCCATCGTGCTGGGCGCGCGCTTCTTCGCCGACTTCGTCGAGGACTTCTCGCACGCGATGGGCTTCAACACGCTGCTCGTCGCGCTGATCCTCGCGCCGCTCGCGACGGAGCTGCCCGAAGCGGCGAACAGCCTCATCTGGACGAAGGACGGCAAGGACGTCATCGCGCTCGGCAACGTCGCGGGCGCGATGGTCTTCCAGTCGACGATCCCGGTCACCATCGGCGTGCTGCTGACGCCGTGGCAGCTGGGGCAGTTCGGCACCGTCGCGGCGGTCTTCGCGATCCTCTCCGGCGCGCTCATCTGGTTCCAGCTGCGCCTGCGCGCCCGTGAGAACGCGCTGCCGCTCTCGGCGCTCATGCTCGGCGGGAGCCTCTACGTCGTCTTCATCGGCTACGTGCTCTGGAGCATCCTCGCGGCCTGATCTCCGCGGCTCGAGGTGCGGTCAGACCACACAGGCGACACCGCCATCACCCCACGACGCTCGTGAATCGGCGTCACTACACTCTCCGAGCGACGCGGGTGGACGCTTCCGCCGCCCGCCCATTCGAGGGAGGTACGGCACAGCAGATGAAGCGACTCCTCGTACTCGCGTTCGTTTCCGCGATCGTCGCGACGAGCTGCGGCAGTCTCGGCGTACTCGGTGGTCCGTCGATCAAGGTCGGACTCGTGACCGACGTCGGCGGCCTCAACGACAAGAGCTTCAACGCGCTCGCGAACCAGGGGCGCCTCGATGCCCAAAGCCAGCTGAGCGTCACGACCTCGGTCACCGAGTCGAAGAAGCAGGAGGACTACGTCCCGAACCTCACCACGTACGCGCAGCAGAGCTACGACCTCGTGATCGGGGTCGGGTTCCTCATGACGAACTCGGTGTGGAAGGTCGCGAAGCAGTTCCCGAACGTCAAGTTCGCGATCATCGACGGCGCGCCGGCGAACGACAAGGGCGACACCGAGAACCTGCCGAACGTCGCCAACCTGTTCTTCAAGGAGCAGGAGGCCGGCTACCTCGTGGGCGTCATCGCGGGCCTCATGGCCAAGAACAAGGTCGGCAAGGCGACCCACAACACCGTCTGCTCGATGGGCGGCATCCCGATCCCGCCGGTCGACCGCTACATCGCGGGCTACCAGGACGCGGTCAAGACGGTGAATCCGTCGGCAACGATCCTGAACGGCTACAGCAACGACTTCGTGGACCAGGCGAAAGGCAAGGAAGTCGGCCTCAACCACATCAGCAAGAACTGCGACATCCTCTTCCAGGTCGCCGGCGGCAGCGGTCTCGGCTACATCGCCGCGGCCAAGGAGAAGGGCGTCTACGCGATCGGCGTGGACGCGGACCAGAAGGATGCGGCGCCCGGCACGGTCATCACGTCCGCCCTCAAGCGCGTGAACAAGGCCGTCTTCGACACGGTGAAGGCCGTGAAGGACGGCAAGTTCACGGCGGGCGACAACTTCTTCAGCGCGGCGAACGACGGCGTCGGCTACGGCACGCTCGACCCGGTCGTACCGAGCGACATCAAGTCGGCCGCGGACCAGGCTCTCGCCGACATCAAGAGCGGCAAGATCAAGCCGAAGGACACGGTCCAGGTCAAGGGATAGTCCTTTGACCGCGACCGCGGCGCCATCACCGACGGGGCCGGCAACGGCCCCGTCGGTGCGTCAGCCGACCTCGCAATGGGCGCAGGGTCCGGCGATCCCGGTCATCAGCGTGCTCGCCGCGCTGGTCCTCGGCGCGGTCTTCGTCGCGATCAGCGGCAAGAACCCCATCGAGGCGTACGCGGCGCTCCTGCTCGGCGCGTTCGGCTCGCCCTACGACATCAGCGAGACGCTCGTCATCGCCGTGCCGCTCACGCTCGCGGGCCTCTCCGTCGCGGTGGCCTTCCGCACGGGCCTCTTCAACATCGGCGCGCAGGGCCAGCTGCTCGTGGGCGCGCTCGCCGCCGGCTGGACGGGGTCGCAGTTCCCCGACCTGCCGGGCGTCGTGCTGCTGCCGCTCACGCTCCTCTCGGGCGTGCTCGGCGGCGCGGCGTACGGCGGCGTCGCGGGCTGGCTCAAAGCGACGCGCGGCGTGAACGAGGTCATCACGACGATCATGCAGAACTACTTCATCGTCTTCGTCATGCACTGGCTGCTGCAGGACGGTCCGATGTCCGCGCCCAACGCGCTCGGCACGCCCGCGTCATCGCCCATCGGCGCCGGCGCGATGCTGCCGATCATCATCCCCAACGAGATCGTGCCGCTCTCGCGGCTGCATGCCGGCATCCTGCTCGCGGTCCTCGCCGTCGTCGTCTTCTGGTTCCTCTTGTGGCGTACGAGCCTGGGGTACGAGCTCCGCGCGGTCGGCCTCGGCGCGCGCGCCGCCGCGCAGGCGGGCATCGACCCGCCGCGCCGGATGGTCCTGGTCATGGCCATCGCCGGAGGCTTCGCCGGGCTCGCGGGGATGATCCAGGTGAGCGGCCTCTTCCACCGCGTCTACGACGGCTTCTCCACGGGCTTCGGCTTCGATGCGATCGCCGTCGCGCTGCTCGGCAAGAACTCCCCCGTCGGCATCACGCTCGCCGCGCTCCTCTTCGCCGCGTTCCAGCGCGGCGGGACGATCATGCAGTCGAACGCGAGCATCTCGTCGCACCTCGTCGACATCGTCGAGGCGATCGTCCTCTTCGTGATCGCGGCGGAGACGATCGTGCGCGCGATCGCGTCGCGCCGGGGCACGCCGGCGGAGGCGCTCTAAGAGTGGAGCTGCTCCTCGGCGCCGGCGTCCTCGCCGCGACCCTCCGCCTCGCGACCCCGATCGCGTTCGCCGCGCTCGGCGGCGTCATCACGGAACGCTCCGGCGTCACGAACATCGCTCTCGAGGGCTGCATGCTCGTGGGCGCGTTCTTCGGCATCGTGGTCGCCGACACCACCGGAAGCCTTCCGGTCGCGCTGCTGGCCGCGGTCCTCGCGGGGACGGCCCTCGCGGCGCTGCACGCCCTCGCCTCGGTCACCTTCCGCGCGGACCAGATCGTCACGGGCATGGCGCTGAACATCCTGGCGCTCGGCCTCACCTCGTACCTGAACTACGAGCTGTACGGCACGACGGGCACGCCCGCGGATCTCCCGGAGGTACCGGCGCTCGTGCTCCCCGGCGTCGCGGGACTGCCGTTCCTCGGCGACGTGATCGGCCACCAGAACCTCCTGGTCTGGGTCATGTTCGCCTTCGTCGTCGTCCTGCAGCTCTTCCTCTTCCGCACCGTGCCGGGCCTTCGACTGCGCGCCGTCGGCGAGCATCCGCGCGCGGCGGATACGGTCGGCATCGACGTGCGCCGGACGCGCTACTGGGCGGTCCTCGCTTCCGGTGCGCTCGCCGCGCTCGGCGGCGTGTACCTCTCGATGGCGGTCGCCGGCTCCTTCACGGACAACATGGCGAACGGCCGCGGCTTCATCGGCCTCGCGGCGATGATCTTCGGGCGCTGGACGCCGGTCGGCGCGCTCGTCGCGTCGCTCATCTTCGGCTACGGCGACGCGCTTTCCGTCTCGCTGCAGGGCGTGTCGATCGGCGAGCTGCGCATGCCGGTGCAGCTGCTCTCGACGATCCCGTACCTCCTCACGATCCTCGCCGTCGCCGGCTTCGTCGGCCGTTCGCGCGCGCCCGCCGCCGATGGCCTGCCCTACGAAAGCGAGGGCCACTAGGTGACGGCCCTCGTCGAGATGCGCGGCGTCAGCAAGCGCTTCGGCGAGCTGCAGGCGCTCGACGGGGTCGACCTGGTCGTGAACGAGGGCGAGATCCACGCGCTCGTCGGCGAGAACGGGGCGGGCAAGACGACGCTCATGAACATCCTGTACGGCTTGTACCGCGCCGACGCGGGCACGATCCGTATCCGCGGCAGGGACGTCCGCATCGCCGGACCGCGCGACGCCATCGCCCTCGGTATCGGGATGATCCACCAGCACTTCATGCTCGTGCCGCCGCTCACGGTGGCGGAGAACGTCGTGCTCGGCGACGAGCGCGGCGGCCCCGCGCTCGACACGCGCGCGATCGAACGGCGGGTGCGCGCGCTCGAGGAGCGCTTCAAGATCATCGCCGAGCCGTCGGCGCGCATCGAGGACATCCCGCTCGGCCTGCAGCAGCGCGTCGAGATCCTCAAGGTTCTCTACCGCGGATCGGATCTCCTCATCTTCGACGAGCCCACGGCGGTGCTCACGCCGCAGGAGGTCGACGAGCTCTTCGACATCGTCCGCACGCTCCGCGGCGAGGGCAAGACGCTCATCCTCATCACGCACAAGCTGCGCGAGGTGCTCGCGGTGTCCGACCGCATCACCGTCCTGCGCGCCGGCAAGAACGCCGGCGAGCTCGTCACCAGGGACACGAACGCGCAGGAGATCGCGCGCGCCATGGTCGGCCGCGAGCTGCGCGACATCCGCGTGCGCGAGCGGAAGCGTGGGGGACGCGCGGTGCTCGAGGTGAAAGCCCTCGAGGCGCGCTCCGACCGCGGCACGGCGGCGCTCAAGGGCGTCGATCTCGTCGTGAACGAGGGCGAGATCCTCGGCCTGGCGGGCGTCGGCGGGAACGGCCAGAGCGAGCTCGCGCAATGCATCCTCGGGCTGCGGAAGGTGAGCGGCGGCTCCATCAGCGTGGACGGGACCGACGTCGCGCACGACGGCCCGAAGCGGACGCGCCGGCGCGGGGTCGCGTACGTCCCGGAGGATCGCCGCGTCGAGGGTCTGGTGCTGCCGTTCACCGTCGCCGACAACTTCATCCTCGGCAAGCAGGACCGCGCGCCGTACGCGCGGCGCGGGATCCTCGCGGCCGCCGCCATCCGCCGCGACGGCGAGCGTCTCGCGAAGGAGTTCGACGTGCGGCCGCCGGATCCGGCGGTCATCGTCGGCACGCTCTCGGGCGGCAACCAGCAGAAGGTCGTCCTGGGCCGCGAGCTCTCCGAGTCGCCGAAGCTCATCGTCGCGAGCCAGCCGACGCGCGGGCTCGACGTCGCCGCCACCGAGTACGTGCACGAGCGCCTGCTCGAGCAGCGCGCTCGCGGGTGCGCGGTGCTCCTCATCTCGAGCGAGCTCGACGAGATCCGCGCGCTCTCCGACCGGATCGCGGTGCTGTTCGAGGGCCGCATCGTCGCGACCCTCGCCGCCTCCGACGCGACCGAGGAGCGCCTCGGGCTCCTGATGGCCGGCCACGCCGCCTGACCCTGAAGGTCCCGCGGAGCCGAAAGTCCTCGTTGACGGCCTGAATTCGGCCAGATAGCCTCTGGTCAGACCACCTGACCACCTGTTGGGGGAGGCGTCTCCTGGCCACGATCGAGCCGATCCGGCGCAGCAGGCTCTACCAGGGCATCGTCGAGCAGATCGAAGCGCTCCTCGAGCGCGGCGAGCTGCGTGCCGGCGACCAGCTTCCCCCTGAGCGCGCCCTCGCCGACCAGTTCCAGGTATCGCGGGCGTCGGTCCGCGAAGCGCTTCGCACGCTGGAGCTCCTCGGCATCGTCGAGACGCGCGCGGGTGGCGGCACCTTCGTCCGGCGGGTCGCGCCCGACGATCTCGCCAAGCCGCTACAGACGCTCATCGCGCGCGGCCACACGCTCCAGGACGTGATCGAGTTCCGCGGCGTCGTGGAGCCGGCGATCGCCGCGCTCGCGGCCGCGCGCATCACGCCCGCGCAGCTCGACGAGCTCCACGAGCTCCTCATCGCCCAGCAGGCGAAGGTCGCCGCGGGCGAGCCCTACGCGGACGAGGACACGCGCTTCCACGAGGTCATCGGCGACGCCGCCGGCAACGAGCTCCTCACGACGATGCTCGCCGTCATCTGGGACGTCCTTCGCGCCTCACGCGAGCAATGGCTGCAGAGCAACGCGCGCGCCCACGCATCCCTCGAGGCCCATCACCGCATCTACGACTCGCTCGCGCGGCGCGACGCCGAGGCCGCGCGAAATGCGAGCGCGGAGCACATCCGGGCGGTCGGCGAAGGGATCCTGAAGCTGCTAGGAGGTCGGAATGGCTGAGGCGAAGTCCATTTCCATCGAAGTCGTCTACCGCGGCATCTTCCAGAAGACGCTAGCCCAGCGGATCTGCCGGTCGGTCGTGCTCGCCGCGCGCAAGAAGGGCCACACCGGCACCGCGTTCGCGCGGTACGGCGACTCCCCGGAGCGCAACGGCGTGCCGGCGAAGCAGTTCGCGGTCGTGGCCGTGAACGAGATCGAGCTCGAGGCGTCGATGGCCAAGTACGAGCCCGCCGTCGTCGACATCTCGATCGCGGTCGACGACACGCTCGCGAAGGGCGTCGAGTCGTGGGCCTGGTACGGCCGGCAGCCGCTCTGGAAGCCGGTCGCGCCGAACGGCTTCCTCCTCGTGACGAGCGAGAAGACGCCGGACGCGGTCCTCGCGCAGACCGACGCGGCGGAGCGCCCGTACACGCTTGGGATCATCCCCGGCGGCGCGTCGTTCGCGGGACTCTGGGTCTACAAGGACGACCACACCGACTACCGCGTGCTGGGCGCGCTCGCGAAGGTCGCGCCGCAGTGGATGTCCCTCGAGGCCGCGAAGGACGCGGCGCTCGACCTCTCCAAGGGCGACAAGACCGTCGCCGCTTCCGTCCAGTACGGCTTCGACGCGACGGTCCTCCGTAAGGTGAAGCCGGGCGAGGGGACGAAGGGGCACGAGAAGCTGCAATTCGACAAGCCGGGTTGGACGAAGATGCGCCCCGGCATCGTCGTCGAGGCGCGCAAGCCCGGCGAGCGCAACCCGCAGTACAAGAAGTACACCGCGCGCACGATGCGGCCGGTCGTGAACTTCGACACCTGCATCAAGTGCACGATGTGCTGGCTCGACTGCCCCGACGAGTGCTTCGAGGTCACCCCCGAGGGCCACTACGAGGTCGTCTACCAGGCCTGCATCGGCTGCGGGATCTGCGCGCAGGTCTGCCCGGTGAAGGACTGCATCGTGATGGTCGACGAGCTCAAGTTCACCGACAACGCGGACAAGTGGCAGCTCTGGAAGAAGGACCGACCCGGCTACAACGCGTGGTTCGAGAAGATGAGCGGCGTGCCGGCCGACCCGAAGGCCGCGGGGGCGGGGGCCCCTGTGGGCGGCAGCCCGGCCACCGGAGGTGAGGACTGATGGCGATCGACACCAAACAGCGCGAAGGCAGCGAGGTCGAGGTCGAGCAGCTCGCGACGGGCTGCGAGGCCATCGCCGAAGCGATCCGTCTCGCGGACGTCGACGTGATGGCGGCGTACCCGATCCGTCCGTACGACGGCGTCATGCAGGCCGCCGCGAAGCTCATCGCCGCGGGCAAGATGGACGTCGAGTACATCGTCGCCGACGGCGAGCACAGCCAGTTCGAGATCGTGAAGCACGCGTGCGCCGTCGGGTCGCGTGTCTTCGTCGGCTCCTCCGGCGTCGGCTGGTTCTACGCGTTCGAGGCGATCGCGGTCACCGCGGGCCTGCGCCTGCCGGTCGTCGCGATCTGCGGCAACCGCGCCCTCGACGACCCGGGCGCGTTCGGCACCGAGCACAACGACTCGCTCGCCTGCCGCGACCTCGGCTGGCTCCTCCCTTGGGCGGAGACGGCGCAGGAAGCGCTGGACCTGTCGCTCATGGCGTGGCGCGTCGGCGAGGACAAGCGCGTCTCGCTCCCGGTCGCGATCGGCCTGGACGGCGCGTTCCTCACCCACTCGCAGCACATCGTGAAGATCCCGACCCAGCAGGCGGTGAACGCGTTCCTGCCGAAGTTCGACCTCGGCGACCGCCTCCTGCACCCGGACAATCCCATCACCATCGCGCCGCAGGTCGACCAGGACTGGCTGATGGAGATCCGCCGCCAGAACGACAACGCCATGCGGCAGGCGCTCACGGTCATCCGCGAGGCCCACGCCGACTTCAAGCGGATCTTCGGACGCGGTGGCGAGAGCCCCTTCCTCGACGAGTACATGACCGAGGACGCCGAGGTGGTGGTCGTCGGTCAGGGCACGCTCGCGCTCCCGATGAAGGTCGCGATCCGCCGCCTGCGCGCGCAGGGCCGCAAGGTCGGTCTCGTCCGGCTCAAGTGGTTCCGTCCGTTCCCGACCGAGGAGCTCGTGAAGAGCCTCTCGCGCTTCAAGGCCGTCGGCGTGATCGACCGCGACTACTCCTTCGGATCGCCGTACTACGGCGGCGTCCTCTACAACGAGATCCGCTCCGCGCTCTACTCGCAGCAGAAGCGCCCGGTCATCGTGGGCTTCATCGCCGGTCTGGGTGGCCGCGAGATCGAGCAGCCCATGGCCACCGAGATCTTCGAGAAGACCGAAGCCGCCGCCAAGGGCGACCTCGCCAAGGGCGATGTCTGCCATTGGATCGGCGTCCGCGAATAAGGAGAGGGACGACATGGCAGTAGCTACCGCTCTCCCCCAGATCAAGGGGGTCAAGGACGTCCCGTACGAGGAGCTCTTCGTCTCGGGACACCGCACCTGCCAGGGCTGCGAGTCGGCCCTCGTGATGCGGCACATGGTCAAGGCGGCGGGCCCGCGCACGATCGTGCTCGGGTCGACGGGCTGCATGTACGTCGCGAACACGACGTACTACACGACCCCCTGGGTCGTGCCGTGGATGCACACGCAGCTCGGCGCGTCCGGCTCCGCCGCGCTCGGCACCGCCGCGGGACTCAAGGTGCTCATGCGCAAGGGCAAGCTCCCGAACGAGAGGATCAACGTCATCGCGTTCTGCGGTGACGGCGGCGGGGCGGACATGGGCATCGGCGCGATCAGCGCCACGCTCACGCACAAGGACTACAACTGCCTCGTCCTCCTGTACGACAACGAGTCGTACGCGAACACCGACATCCAGCTCTCGAGCCAGACCCCCTACGGCGCCGTGACGACGTTCTCGCCGTCCGGCGAGAAGCGGCGGCTCATGCACACGCGCTGGAAGAAGAACGTCCCCGGCATGCTCGCCGCGGGGCACCCCGAGTCCCGCTACATCGCCGCCGGCTGCGCCGCGTACGCCGTGGACCTCATGAACAAGATCCGCAAGGCGCTCGAGCTCGGCGGGCCCACGTTCGTGCACACCCTCGACCCGTGCCCGAAGGGCTGGGACTACCACCCGCAGTACAGCCAGGAGCTCGGTCACCTCGCGGTCGAGTGCGGCATCTGGCCGCTCTACGAGGTCGTCGACGGCGTCTGCAACCTCACCGGTCCGACGCGCCAGATCGCGGAGGGGCGGAAGAAGCGCAAGCACGTCAGCGAGTACCTGCGCCGTCAGGGCCGCTTCGCGCACTTCATCGACGAGGACATCGAGCACTTCCAGGCCGAGGTCGACAAGATGTGGACCGACTGGCTCATCCCGGGCGTGATCCCGTTCACGGTGCCGGCGAAGGACCAGGCCATCCTGAAGATCGACAAGAAGCCGCTGCACGAGCAGAAGACGGCCTAAGCGACCCGCATATACGCGAGCCGACACGGAGGGCCGGTCGCACGACCGGCCCTCCGTTCTCTGCCGCCACCCATGGCCGGCGGGCGCCTAGCCCAGATCTTTCACTAACTCAGCCGCGTGCGCATCGGCAGAGATAGAAAAGTGCCCTCCTGATTGGGGATACTGCGGTTGCGACACAACAGAACCCAAGATCAGGAGGGGCACTTCGCAGATGAAGCGTACACAGCGGCGTCCGAGCGTGGTAGTGACCACCGGCGGCAGGGGCGTCGTCGCGCATGCGGGGGCGCGGCTGCTCTGCGACCTCGCCGATCGCCTGGGCCTCAGCGCAGGCCTCTCGGCGGCGATGGCCCCGACCAAGCGGCGCCGCCGCGGCCACGACCGCGGCCGGGTGGCGGTCGACCTCGCCGTCGCGCTGGCCGACGGGGCCACCGCGATCAGCGACCTGCGCGTCTTGGCGAACCAGCCGGCCCTCTTCGGCGAGGTGGCCTCGGTGCCCACCGCCTGGCGGACCCTGGGCGCGATCGATGCGGCGGCGCTCGCGCGCATCGCCGCCGCCCGCGCGCAGGCCCGAGCGCGGGCCTGGGCCGCCGGGATGGATCCCGGCTTCTACGTGATCGACATCGACGGCACGCTGGTGGGCGCTCACTCCGACAAGGAGCAGGCCGCGCCCACGTACAAGGGTGGCTTCGGCTTCTACCCGCTGCTCGCCTACCTCGACCGGACCGGCGAGCCGCTCGCGGCGCTGCTGCGAGCGGGCAACGCGGGCTCCGGCACCGCCGCCGAGCACGTCACCGTCCTGGACGCCGCCCTGCTCCAGTTGCCCGTCGACCCCAAAGTGAGCGAGGTCATCGTGCGGACCGACTCGGCCGCCCTCTCGCACCAGTTCCTGGAGGCCTGCCGGGAGCGGGGCTGCCGCTTCGTCGTCGGCCACCCCCTCACCGCCGAGCTCGCCAGCGTGATCGTGAAGGCGCCCCAATCCCGCTGGACTGCGGCCATCTCCGCCGACGGGATGGACGAGCGCGAGGGGGCCTTTGTCGCCGAGGTCAGCGACCTGGTCGACCTCTCCGCCTGGCCAGCGGGCACGCGCATGATCGCCCGACGCGAGGAGCCGCACCCCGGCGCCCAGCTCACCTTCACCGACATCGATGGCCACCGCTACCAGGTGTTCCTCACCGACCACCCCGAGCGCGACGCCCCCTTCCTCGAGGCGCTGTACCGCGGGCGGGGGCGCTGCGAGTGCGCCATCCGCGACGCCAAGGACAGCGGGCTTGCGAACCTGCCCTCGGCCGACTTCGCGATCAACCAGGCCTGGTGTGCCCTGGTGCTCGTCGCCGGAGATCTGCTCGCCTGGATGAAGGGCCTCTGCCTTCGGGGCGAGCTCGCGGCGGCCGAGCCGAAGCGGCTGCGCTTCGCGCTGCTCCACGCCGCCGGGGTGCTCGTGCGCTCCGCGCGGCGCACCATCCTGCGCATCGCGGCGGGCTGGGCCTGGGCCGCCGAGCTCGTGAATGCCTTCGCCCGGCTCCCGAGCCGCTCCCTCGTCACCTGATCAATTGCGTAATTGCGGTCTTTCGCGATCGCTGCGCCTGCGCTGACCGCGGAGCACGCTGTCTTCGACCACGTCTGCCGCTGCCGCCGCGACGCTGCGCGCCACTGCCTCGGCCGAGCTCGCGCCCGGATCGCCCTCGCATCACGTGCGCGCGCGACCGGAACGCCCGCGCAGGCGACGCACACAAGCCTCGGGCGCGTCACGAGCCCTTACTGAAAGATCCGGGCTAGCATCGTCCTGGTGCTCCCGATCGTCCTCGCCGGCTTCGCGGCGGGGACCGTCATCTCGATCCTCGCCGTCCTCGCCGAGCACTTCGCCCCGAATACGACCGGCTACTCCCTCTACGGGAACGGCGCGATCGTCGTCCTCGCGCTCCTCGCTCCGTGGGCGCTCTACTGGGGCTGGACCTGGGTGCTCGCGCACGGCGGGCGCGCGCTCGAAATGGCCCTCTTCGTCGCCGGCCTGCACTTCGGCGTCGGCATGACGATCGTCATCGACACGCTCCTGTATCCGCAGCGGACGGGACTCACGATCCTCGACGCGCTCCCGGGCTTCACGCTCACCGGCACGATCTGGGTCATCCCGTCGGCGCTCGTCGCCGCGCTCGCGTACCGGCTGTTCACGACGCGTCTTCCCCTCAGCGCGTGGAGCGTGCTCGCCGCCGCATTCGTCGCGGCCGTGCTCGTCATCGCGTACTGGGTCGGCCTCGGGATCCTCGCCGGGATGTGCGTCGCGGCCGCGCGCCGGGACCCGACGCGTCGCACGCGCATCGGGATCGCCCTTCTCGTGCTGCTCGTCGTCATCGGGAACCTCCCGTACTTCCCGGCACTCGTCGGCTAGCCACGTCACGACGTCACCAACGACGAGGCCGGCCCCTACAGACGAGGCCGGCCCCTTCGGACCGGCCTCGCTCTTGTTCCGTGCAACGCGTCCCCTTACCGCGCGGGCGCTTCGCCCTCCGGACGTCGCGGCGCGGGCGCCGGAGCAGGCGTCGGTGCGCCACCCGGCGCGGGCGCCGCGCCGCCAGCCTGCGGCGGCGAGCCGTACGGCCGCGGTGCCGGCCGGTACTCGCCGGCGGGACGGTACGGCGGGCGATCGGGTTTGGGCGGCGGAGGGCCGCCGGCCATCGCGCGCGCCTGCGGGGACATCTGCGCGCGGACGTGGTCCGCGGTGTACGGGAGGAGGGCCATGAAGCGCGCACGCTTCAGGGCGATCGTGAGCATGCGCTGGTGCTTCGCGCAGGTGCCGCTCTTGCGACGAGGGTCGATCTTGCCACGCTCGCTGATGTAGCGGCGGATGCGACCGACGTCCTTGTAATCGATGCGCCGCACCTTCTCGACGCAGAACGAGCAGACGCGGCGGCGCGGACGACGCCCACCCATGCCCGGACCGCCACGGTCGCGGTCGCCGTACGACGGACGGCGGTCGCCGTAGGACGGACGCGGGCCGCGCGGCGCGCCCACGGGCGGCGCGGGACGTGCCTCGCCGGCGGGCGGCACGCTGGGCGCCTCCGCGGGCTGCTGCGGTGGGATCTCAGAAGTCATGCACGTCCTCCTAGAACGGGATCTCGTCGGGGTCGAAGCCCTTGTCGTCAGGGCCCTTCTCCGGTCCGCCCTGCGGACCGCCGCCGCCCATGCCGCCCTCACGGTCACGCCGCGAGTCGAGCAGCTGGAAGTCGTTCGCGTTGATCTCGAGGCTGAAGCGCTCCTTGCCTTCGCGGTCGGTGTACGTGCGCGCCTGGAAGCGGCCTTCCACGTACACGAGGCGGCCCTTCTGGATGAGCTGCTGCGCGCGCTCGGCGAGGCCGGACCAGCAGGACACGCGATACCAGTCCGTCTGCTCCTGCCGCTCGTCGCCCCGGCCCGTGACGCGGTTCACCGCGACGCTGAACTCGCAGACCGGTCGGCCGTTGGGGGTCATCTTGAGCTCGGGCTCGCGGCCGACGTTGCCGACGATGATGATCTTGCTGACTGATGCCACTCGACTACTCGTCCCTTCGCACCACGATGTGGCGCAGGATGTCTTCGGTGAGCTTGATCGTCCGCTCGAGCTCGCGCGCCTGGTCCGGCGGCAGCGAGTACTCGAGCACGCCGTAGTGGCCGTCGCGGTGGTGGGCGAGCTCGTAGGCGAGACGGCGGCGCGCCGGTGGCGTCACCTTTTCGACCTTGCCGCCGAGCGAGGCGATCGTGCTCTGCAGACGCTCGCTGACAGCGCTGAGCCGCTCTTCGTCGGCGGTGGGGGGCATGAGGTACATGAGCTCGTACGGACGCATCGGCACGGTCCTTTCCTCGGGTTTGCCGCGGGCTCCGAGCCCGGGGCGAAAAGGCGCCGCGGCACAGGTCCGCGGCGGTCACGAGAATTGTACCGGACCGGACGCGGCACGGCATCACGCTCTGCCTATCGGCCGCACCTTGAGGAGGATGAGTGGATCTCCGGACGGACGGGACGGCGGACTGCGAGACCTGTCACCTGCCGATGTTCCCGATCGCCCTCACCGACGCGGGCGTGACGCTCGAATGCGCGAACCGTCATCGCGCCACGCTGCCCCCGCCAGAGGATCCGAAGATGCGACGCTTCGTGCAGAACTGGGTCGCGCGCAAAGGCGCCCAGCTCGATCAGCAGCACCGCAGGTGGGAGGACGACGACGACGTCGAGTGAGCGCACGCGTCTGGCCCGCGCGCCGGAGCGCTCCGCGCGTCCGCGCCGCGGGTCAGCGCGTCGCCGGCTGACGCGTCCCCACCGAGAGCGCGATCGCGGCGATGACCGAGGCACCGCACACGAGCCAGAGGCCGACGTCGTATCCGCCGAAGCGGTCGTAGATCGCGCCCAGGCTCACCGGGCCGAGGGACCAGGCGCCGGCGATGACGAGCGACAGCACGCCCTGGATGCTCGCGAAGCGACGCGCGCCGTACAGCCGCGCGACTGCGGTGTTCCGCACGAGCGTGTCGGCGCCGCGGCCCGCGCCGAAGAGCAGCACGAACACGAACGGCGCGAGCGCGCCACCCGCGAGCAGCAGCACCAGGATCGCGAGCGGCTGGAGCGAGTACACGCCCGCGATCAGCACCGATCCCGGGAGGCGGCGCTCGAGCGGCGCGAGGAAGATCCGGCCCACCAGCTGCGTCGCGCCCACGAGGCCGGCGACGAACGCGGCGTTGCCGAGGTCGTACCCCCGGCCGACGAGGTACGGCACGAGGTGGACGTTCACGCCGATCCCCAGGGCGAAGCAGAAGAATCCGACCGCGAGCCAGCGGAAGCTCGGGTGTCGGAGCGCCTCGCCGAGCGAGAGGCTCGGCTCGTACGGATGCTCCACGTGCCCGGGCGCCCGCCGCAGCAGGAGCGCGTGCGGGAGGATGGTCGCGGCGGCGAGGATCGCCGCGAGAGCGACGAGCGCGTCGCGCCACCCCAGGAGCGACACCAGCCGCGCCGTGACCGGATAGAAGATCGTGCTCGCGAGCCCCGCCATGAGCGTGACGGCGGTGAGCGCCTCGGTCCGCCGCTCGCGGAACCACGCGGTCACCGTCGCGAACGCCGGTGAGTACAGCGTCGCCGACCAGCAGAGGCCCATCGCCGCCCAGAGCACGTAGAAGGCGGCAAGATCCTGGATCCGCGACCACAGGAGCAGCAGCGCCACGCCGACGACCGATCCCGCGGTCATGAGGAGCCGCGGACCGCGCCGGTCGAGCCAGTGCCCCGCCGCGACACCGGCGAGGCCGAGCGTCACGAGCCCGACCGAGAACGCACCGGTGATCTCGCCGCGCGACCACCCGAGCTCGGCCTGCATCGGCCCCACGAGGACGCTGAACGCGTAATAGAGGACGCCCCACGACACGGTCTCGGTGAACCCGAGCGTGATCACGAGCAGCCAGGGATAGCTGACGCGACGGCGGGGCATCACCTCACTATGCCGTGCTCGCGGGACCGCCGTCGGCGACAATCACATGGCGCCGCAGTGGAGAAACGGCAGACTCGGGGCGCCTAAAACGCTCTGCCCGAAAGGGCGTGGGGGTTCGAATCCCTCCTGCGGCACCGACGCATTGATTCCGCCAAACTAGGCGCACCAGACGTCTGCCAAGGAGCACCCATTTGGCCTCACATCCCACCCGCTTCGTGATCATCGGCAACGGCGCGGCCGGAACGTACGCGGCGGAGCAGATCCGCAAGGACGACCTGTCCGCCGAGATCGTGCTGATCGACGACGAGAAGTACACGCTCTACAACCGCGTCTCCCTCCCCCGTTACCTGAAGGGCGTGCTCCTCGAGCAGCGCGTGTACGTGCGCGACATGGCGTGGCACGAGAAGAACCGCATCGACCTGCGCCTCGAGACGAAGGTCACGCAGGTGGACTTCGAGGGCAGGACCGTGTCGCTCGATCCCGGCGGCGACCTGAAGTACGACAAGCTGCTCATCGCCACCGGCGGCCGGCCCAATCCCCTCCGCGTGCCGGGCGCCGACGGCGCGAAGTACCTCTTCAACTTCCAGTACTTCGACGAGACGAAAGCGATGGTCGCGCGGCTGCCGGAGTCGAAGGTCGCGGTCGTCATGGGCGGCTCCTTCATCGGCTACGAGCTCACCGAGGCGTTCGCGTTCCGCAAGCTCGAGACGCACTGGATCCAGCGCGGTCCGTGGTTCCTGCGGCGCGCGCTCGACGAGCCCGGCGGCAAGGTCGTGACGCTGCTCGCGCAGGACGCCGGAGTGCACCTCCACTACGAGGAGTCCATCGAGAGGCTCGAGCAGGCGAACGGACAGCTGAAGGTCCACGGTTCCAGGGGCTTCACCGCGACCGCGGACCTCGTGGGCGTGGGCCTTGGCCTCACCATGAACATCGACATCTTCAAGGGCACCGCGCTCGAGACGAAGGTCGGCGTGCTCACGAACGAGCTCCTCGAGACGAACATCCCCGACGTGTGGGCCGCGGGCGACGTGGCCGAGTTCTACGACGTCGTCTCGCAGCGGCATCACCGCATGGGCACCTGGGACAACGCCCTGAACCACGGCCGCCACGTCGCGAAGAACATGCTCGGCGCGAAGCGGCCATACGTGGAGGTGCCGACGTACGCCTCGGGCATGTTCAACTCGAACATCTCCGTGATGGGCGTGACCACGGAGGAGGAGCCCGAGGCCGAGTCGCTCTTCGAGGTGGACTACGACGGCCGCAACTACAAGCGGCTCTTCTTCCTCGGCGACAAGCTCGTGGGCGCGATCCTCATCGGGAAGATGAAGGGGCGCAAGAAGGTGCTCGAGCTCATCTCGTCGCGCACGCCGATCGACGAGCGCGCGAAGGTCTTCGAGCTCCTCGCGATGCCCGAAGTGCCGCCGAAGCCCGCGCCGGCGGAGTAGTGCCCGGCCAGCGGGTCTCGTTCGTCGTGCCGACCGGAGCGCTCGAGGGCGTGCTGCACCTTCCCGAGTCGCCGGCGATCGGCGGCTGCGTCGTGCTCCACGGCTTCGGAGGAGACCCCGAGCAACCGCACGTCGTGGATGCGTGCCGCGCCCTCGCCGACGCCGGCGTCGCCGCGCTGCGCTTCGCGTACCGCGACCATCAGCCGCCGCGCATGACGCTCGAGTCCGCGCTGGCAGACACCGCGGGTGCCATCCGGCTGCTGAAGGCGCATCCCGACGTTCCCGCGCGGCTCGGCATCGTCGGCTTCTCCTTCGGCGGCAGCGTCACCGCCGTCGCCGCGGGACGCGACTCGCGCGTGAAGGCGGCGGTCCTCGCCGCGGCGCCGGCGTCGTGGGACCGCGATGGGAAGTGGAAGCCGGCCGCCGAGCTCTCGCGCACCCGCGGGCGCGTGCTGCTCCTCTGGGGCTCGCGCGACACGCAGGTCCCGATCGAGAACGCCGAGCGTTACCGCGCCGTGCTTTCGCAGGCGCGCGTCACGAACCGACTCGTCACGATCGAGGGCGGCGATCACGACTTCGAGCCCGCGGCCGCGCGCGAGCGTATGGCGCTCGCCGTCGTCGAATGGGTCACCGACGCCTTCGCGGCGAAGACGTGATCGCCCGCTCCTCCGCGCTCGTCGCCGGTCTCGCCGCGGCGGTCGCCGTCGCGATCGTCGCGCGGCTGCTCTCGTCCGTGCTGCCGGCCGCGCTGAGCGAGGTCCTCGTCGCGGTGCTCCTCGGCATCCTCGTCGCGAACGGCGGCCTGCTGCCCGCTGGCGCGGCTCCGGGCCTGCGCTTCGCGGTGCAGCGCGTGCTGCGCCTCGGCATCATCCTGCTCGGCGCGCGCCTGTCGCTCGGTGACGTCGCGCAGACCGGCGTCGGCGCGCTCGGCCTCGTCCTGGCGATGATGACCGTCGCGTTCTCGTTCGCGATCCTCGCGGGCCGCATCGCCGCGCTTCCGCGTCGTCTCGCGATCCTCATCGGCGTCGGGACCGCGGTGTGCGGTAACTCGGCGATCATCGCGACGGCCCCGGTCATCGACGCCGAGGACCGCGAGGTGAGCTTCGCCGTCGCGACCATCACGCTCTTCGGCACGCTCGCGGTGTTCCTGTATCCGCTCGTCGGCCACGCCCTCGCGCTCGCGAGTCCGGTCTTCGGCGTCTGGGCGGGAGTGGCGGTGAACGACACGAGCCAGGTCGTCGCGGCGAGCGCCGCCTACTCGCCGGAGGCGCGGGACGTCGCCACCGTCGTGAAGCTCGTGCGCAACACGCTCATGGCGCCGCTCATCGTGCTCATCGCCTGGTGGTGGGGCCGCTACGGCACGGTGCGGCGCGACGAGGTGCGCGCCGGGGCGCTGCGGGCATTCCCGCTCTTCGTCCTCGGCTTCCTGTTCATGGCGCTCCTGCGCACGGCCGGCGCGATCGATCGCGGTCTCGCGGCACCGATCGACGAGGTCGCGAAGGCGTGCATCCTCGTGGCCCTCGCCGGCGTCGGCCTCTCGACGCGCGTCGCGCAGATGCGCACGGTGGGGCCGCGCCCGTTCTACGTCGGCTTCGGCACGGCCGTGCTGATGGCCGGTCTCAGCCTCGCGGCGATCGTGCGCCTCGGCATCGCCCCGCGCTGATCGGGACCTCGGCGCTGACGCGCGCGGGAACGTCTCGGCGATCGGCTCAGCCACGCGCGCGAGGTCAGCCGACGCTCGGGAAGTCTCCGTGCGCGGCGAGGTACGCGACCACCCCACCGGCGTCGAGGATCTCACGCGCGAAGGGCGCGAGCGGACGGAGCGAGGCGTCGCCGCTGGGCGTTCGCAGCACCCCGGCCGCGGCGTCGAGCGTGACCGGGTCGCCGTCCTTCACGCGCTCGACGGCGTCCGCCGACTCGAGCACCGGGATGCCGAGGTTGATGCAGTTCCGGAAGAAGATGCGCGCGAAGCTCTTCGCGACGATGCCGCCGATGCCCAGCTTCTTCAGCGCGGAGACCGCGTATTCGCGCGACGAGCCGCAGCCGAAGTTCTCGCCGCCGACCAGGATGTCGCCGGGCTTGACCTCTTTCGCGAAGCCGGGCCGTGCGTCGCAGAACGCGTAGCTCTGGTACTTGTCCTCGCCGACCATGAACGGCGCGTAGCGGCCGGGGACGATCTGGTCGGTGTCGAGGTCGTCGCCGAAGACCCATGCGCGCGCCATCAGTCTCTCCCCATCTCGCGGCTGCGCCGCGAGACGCGCTCAGGGCTGGTGGACTCGCTCGTCGCGGCAAAGCCGCTCCTCGCTCGCTTCAATCGTCTACCTCCGCCTGCGGCGCGAAGCGCGGCGGGCGCGCCACGACGGTGAGCGCCTCGAGGCGGTCGCCGGACCGCGACGACGCGGCGCCGCGGTCGCCACGCTCCGAGCGCCGGCGCTCGACCAGCGCCTCGAACTCGGCGTCCGAGGCTTCGAGGTAGCTGCGCGGATCGTCGATGACGCCGGTGAGCGCCGCGACGGCCGCGACCAGCGGCGAACCGAGGTAGATGCTCGCCTTCGGCGAGCCCATGCGGCCCTTGTAGTTGCGGTTCGCGGTCGAGAGGCAGATCTCGTCGCCCGCGAGCACGCCGCCGGTGCGTCCGAGGCAGGGGCCGCAGCCGGAGGACCCGATCACCGCGCCCGCCGCCGAGAGGATCTGCAGGGTGCCGTCCCGCATCGCGAGCTCGAATTGCCGGCGCGACGCCGGGACGACCTCGAGGCGCACGCGCGGATCGATACGCCGTCCGCGCAGCACGCTCGCGGCCTGCTGCATGTCGACGAGCCGACCGTTCGTGCAGGAGCCGAGGAAGACGATGTCGACGGGCTGGCCGACGGCCGCGGAGATGTCGACGACCTGGTCGACGCGCGGGGGCACCGCGATCTGCGGCTCGAGGGTCGAGAGGTCGATCGTCACGGTGCGCAGGTAGGACGCGTCCGGGTCGGGCCGGAGCCAGTCCGGGGCCTCCGGCGTCCCGACGACGATGCCGGCCTTCGCGCCCATCTCGGTCGTCATGCCCGCGAGCGTGATGCGGTCGCCCTGCGGGAGATCGCCCACGCCGTGGAACTCGACGCACGCGTAGCGCGCGCCGTCGGTCCCGATCTCGCGCACCACGCGCATGATCGCGTCCTTCATGGTGATGCCCTTGCGCAGCTTCCCCGTGAAGACGACCTTGATCGACTCGGGAACGCGCAGCCACGTGCGGCCGAGCCCGAGCGCGACCGCGATGTCCGTGGCGCCCATGCCCGCGCCGAACGCGCCGACCGCGCCGTACGAGTTGCTGTGCGAATCGGAGCCCACGATGACGGTGCCCGGCTCGCAGTAGCCCTCCTCGACCATGATCTGGTGGCACACGCCCTCGCCGGCGTCGTAGAACGTCGGGATCTTCTGCCGGCGCACCCACTCGCGCAGCACGCGGTGCGAGTCCGCCACGACGGGCGTCGGCGCCGGCGCGGCGTGATCGACGAAGACGCACACCCGGCCGGTATCCCAGACGCGCTCCTTCCCGAGGTCGCGCAGGCCCTGCATGACCGCGTCGATGACGGAGTCGTGGACCATCACGCGCGAGATCGGCACGATGACCAGATCGCCGGCGCGCACGTCCCGGCCCGAGGACCGACTGAGGATCTTCTCCGCGAGGGACTTCCCCGGCGCGGGGGCTCCGCCCCTGCCGCCCCGTAGTTCCGTCATGCGACGACCCACTCCTTCAGCACGGCGTCGAGCTGATCCATCGAGAGCGGCCCGGCGTCGGCCATCGCCTTGATCCGCCGCGTGATCTCGCGCAGCTCGGCCTTCCCGAAGGTGAGCCCGAGCTGCTCGGCGCGCTTGCCCACCGCGTTGTAGCCGGTGAGGCGGTGCGCGATGTTCATGGTGCGCTCGAGCCCGAAGTCACCGGGGTCGAGGATCTCATAAGAGTTCGGGTTGATGTAGATCGCCTTCGTGTGCATGCCGGCCTTGTGGTGGAACGCGTACTTGCCGGTCACGAAGTTGTTGTAGGGGATCTCGATGCCCACCATCGACGCGACCATCTCGTCGAGGTCCTTCAGCCTCTTCAGGTCGTACTTCGTGCGGATCGCCTCGGGGTCGTCCGCGTACATGCGCGCGACGAAGCCGCCCAGGGGCGTGATGCCGTTGCGCTCGCCGATGCCGAGCACGCTCGTGTCGATGTGCGTCGCGCCGCCCTCGAGGATGCTGTACGAGTTCGCGATCGCGCAGCCGGCGTCGTTGTGGCCGTGGAACTCGATGTCGCAGGAGACGTGGTGCCGGAGCTCGTGCGCGAGGGCGTAGCACTGCCGCGGCGTCGCGATGCCGACGGTGTCGGCGACGCCGACCCTGTTCACGCCGAACGAGTCGACGGCCTTGTAGACCTTCAGGAGATCGCCCTCGGTGGACCGGAAGGAATCCTCGCTCGAGAAGCGCACCTCCTTGCCGTGGTCCTTGATGAACGTGATGACCTCTTTCGCCTCGACGATGATCTGGTCGACGCTCTTGCCGTGGGAGAACTCGCGCAGGTACGACGAGGTCCCGAAGAGGATGTCGATGCCGTCGACGCCGGTCTCGACGGCGACCGCCGCGTCGTCCATGTGGCAGCGCACGTGCGTCAGGACCTTCGCCTGGAGGCCGAGGCCGGCGATCGTCTTCAGATCGGCGAGGGACTGCGGCGACGCCACCGGAGAGGTGAGCTCGATGTACTCGACCCCGAAGGCGTCGAGCGCCTTGGCGATCTGGATCTTCTGCTCGGTCGTGAAGTGGGCGTTCGAGAACTGCTCGCCTTCCCGCAGCGTCGAATCGATGATCGCGAAGCGCTCGATCGGCATCCGCGCGTCCCTCCCGGTTTCCCCATAGGCGGTGCCGACGCGATGCCGGGCTTCTTCGGAATGAAAAAGCCCGGCAGCACCTACGCGCACACCGAGCCTCAAAGAAGCTTGGTCGCACGGTAGCGCTTCACCCCGGGGTCACCCCCGAGGCGACAGCCCGCGCCCTTCCGGGACGCGAGCCAGCCGTCGAGCCTGAGCGGCTCGCCGACTTCGGCGGTCACGCCTCCCGTCGCTTCAGCGGAAGCTCGATCCTCCGCGACGGCTCCTCGTGCCCGCACCTCTTGCCGGCAACGCGATATGTAGTTGTGGCGGTCATCTTACCGCCTACCGGTCGCGAAACGCCATGGGATAGCCCATCCGGGCTCTTGTCGTACGCGTGCCTGCCCCCATAGCGTCCTGGCGGGGATGGCGATGTACGGCTTGCGATGGAGCTTCGTTCAGTGAAGCAGGGCGACGCCAAGGCGGTCGCGGCCGCGGCCCGCCCGGAGCTGCGAGGAGGTGCCCACAGGACCGATGCGGCACTTGTCGAGGCCGCCAAGGCAGGCGAGGCGAGCGCGTTCGGTGAGCTGTACGAGCGCTACCGCGACGCGATCTACCGCTTCTGCCTGGCGCGCACCGGCACGGCCCACGACGCCGAGGACCTCACCGCGGATGTGTTCGTGAAGGCGCTCCAGTCCATCGACCGGTACCAGGACCGCGGACTCCCGTTCGTGGCGTTCCTGTATCGCATCGCGCGCAACTCCGCCATCGACCGCGCCCGGACGCTGAAGCAGCCGCTCTCGGTCGACGGCCTGCTCAACGAGCCGGCCTCGAAGCACAACGTCGAGCTCGAGGCCGCCTTCGCCGTCGAGAAGAGCATCCTCATGACCGCGCTCACGAAGCTGAAGAGCGAGCACCGCGACGTCGTCGTCATGCGCTTCATCGAGGGCTATTCGGCGCTCGAGATCGCCGCCTTCCTCGGCAAGACCGAGGGCGCGATCCGCACGCTCCAGCACCGCGCGCTCGAGCGGCTGCGCAAGGAGTTCGACGGCGCCCAGACGGCCGCGGCGAAGAGGCGGCGGGCGTGAACGAAGAGCGGCTCACCGGTCTGCTCGCGTCGCTCCGGCAGGAGCGCATGGACCGCGTCGGCGACGACCGCGTCCGCGCGAGCCTCGAAGCGGCCTGGGCCACGCGGCAGGCGCGCCGCGGCTGGGGCTTCCGCATGCGCCGGCTCGCCCCCGTCCTCGCGACGCTCGCGCTCGCCGCGGGCCTTACGGGCGCCACGCTGAACGCCTCCGGAGACAGCGCGCTCTATGGGATCCGCGTGGCCATCGAGGACGCCGCGATCGTGCTGCACCCGGATCCCGAGGATCGGAGCGAGTATCTCCTCGCGCTCCTCGACCAGCGCCAGACGGAGGCGGCGCGCCTCGAGTCGAGCGGCAACGCCCTCGCCGCGAGCCGCGTCCGCGAGATCGAGCAGGACACGCTGCGACGGCTCGAAGCGGGCCTGCCGAAGCTCCCGGACGACACGTCGGTCACCGCGCCGGTGCCGAGCGACACCCCCACGCCGAGCGCGTCGCCGACGCCCACGCCCGTGCCGGCAGCGAGCGTCTCGACCGCGCCGCGCACGCCGACGCCGACGGCGCGGCCCACGCCGACCCCCACGCCGACCGTCAGGACGCCGGCGCCCACGGCGCCGCCGACCGGGACATCGTTCCCCGTGACGATCACCGGCACGGTGAAGAACCCCGATCTCACTCTCGCCGACGGCGCGTGCGTCGGGACCGTGCCGCCCACCGATCCGGCGGCGCCGTGCACGCCGAAGACGGTCCAGGGTACGTACCGGTTCACCGTCTCGGGGCGCATCAACCAGGTCGTGACCTTCTACGCCTGGCGGTACGACGCGACCGCGAAGATCGCGTACAAGGGCCAGGCGACCGCGACCGTGCACGGCCCGACCGTGCAGATGCCCGACATCAAGCTCCAGAAGTAGCGGCTACCCGGTCGAGGCGCCCCTTCCGCGCGAAGATCGCCGCGAAGCTCGCCACACCGCATTTTCGGCCCTCCTTCGGTCCCCCCGGGGACCTTCGGCCCTGCCTCCGCCCCGGCCGGTCCGTCACGCTTTTCCAATGGACGCGGTCGACGAGCGCGCGGTCTATCCCAAGCACCGTGAGGCGCATGTCGTCCTGCGCGACGGCACGCTCGTCCTCATCCGTCCGGTCCTCCCCGACGACGAGCAAGCGATCGCGCGGCTCTTCGCGTCGCTCTCGAGCGACTCGCGACGCAACCGCTTCTTCTCGGTGGCCACGGATCTGGGCGAGGAGGCGCACCGCGCGGCCGACGTCGATCAGCGCACCCGCTACGCGCTCGTCGCCGTCGCGAACGACGGTCGCGTCGTGGCGCACGCGGCGTACTTCGCCGACGGCACCGGGCGCGCGGAGGTCGCGTGGGTCGTCGCCGACGATCAGCGCGGTCGCGGGCTCGGGACGCTGCTCCTCGCGCATCTCGCCGAGCGCGCCGAGGAGCTCGGGCTCGGCCCGTTCGTCGCATACGTCCTTCCGGAGAACCGCGACATGGTGGAGGTCCTGCGCGAGAGCGGCATGCCGATGCGAACGGTGCGCGCGCACGGCCAGCTCGTCTTCGAGTTCCCCACCTCGCTCTCGCCGGCGGCGCGCGATCGCTTCGACCGCCGCGAGCAGGTCGCCACCGCGGCCAGCATCGGCGCGCTGCTCGCGCCGCGCTCGATCGCCGTCATCGGCGCGTCACGCTCGCGCGGCACCATCGGCGGCGAGGTCTTCCACAATCTCCTCGCGACAGGCTTCGCCGGTCCGGTCTATCCGGTCAACGCGCGGGCCGCCGTGGTCCAGTCGGTCCCGGCCTATCCCACGATCGCCGCGGTGCCCGGCCCCGTGGATCTCGCCGTGATCGTCGTGCCCGCGGCCGACGTCCTCGGCGCGGCGCGCGCGTGCGCGGACAAGGGCGTCCGCGGCCTCGTCGTCATCTCCGCCGGATTCGGCGAGACCGGCGAGGACGGCCTCGCGCGCCAGCGCGAGCTCGTGGAGCTCTGCCGCGCCTCGGGCATGCGCCTCGTCGGACCGAATTGCATGGGCGTGCTCAACACCGCGCCCGATGTGCGCATGAACGCCACCTTCGCGCCCACCTTCCCGCCGGCCGGCCGCGTCGGGTTCCTCTCGCAGAGCGGCGCGCTCGGGCTCGCGATCATCGACCAGTGCGCCGAGCGCGGCATCGGCCTCTCGACGTTCGTCTCCGTCGGCAACAAGGCCGACCTCTCGGGCAACGACCTCCTGCAGTACTGGGAGACCGATCCCGCGACGGACGTCGTGCTCCTGTACCTCGAGTCCTTCGGTAACCCCCGCAAGTTCGCGCGGATCGCGCGGCGCATCGGCCGCACGAAGCCGATCCTCGCGGTGAAGAGCGGACGGTCGGTCGCCGGGGTGCGCGCGACGTCGTCGCACACCGGCGCGGTCGTCGCGTCATCGGACCTGACCGTCGACGCGCTCTTCGCGCAGACCGGCGTCGTGCGCACCGAGACGCTCGCCGAGCTCCTCGACGCGGCGGCCCTCTTCGCGACGCAGCCGCTCCCCGCGGGCAGGCGCGTCGCCGTCGTCACGAACGCCGGCGGTCCCGCGATCCTGTGCGCCGACGCGCTCGAGGCGAAGGGCCTCGAGGTCCCCGCGTTGCCCGAGGCGCTCCGCGCGACGCTGCGCGCGCTGTTGCCGCCCGAAGCGTCCGTCGCGAACCCGGTCAACATGATCGCGTCCGCGTCGGGCGAGCAGTACGCCGCGGTGGTGCGCGCGCTCGCCGCGTCGGACGCGGTGGACGCGATCATCGCGATCTTCATCCCGCCGCTCGTGACACGGCTCGGGGAGGTCGCGCGCGCGCTCGCCGACGCCTCCGCCGCGCTCCCCCGCCGCATCCCGCTGCTCGCGGTGCTGATGTCCGAGGACCGTGCCGGAGCGGTCATGGCCGCCGCGGGCATCCCCGTCTTCCCGTATCCGGAGGACGCGGCGCGCGCGCTCGCGCACGCGGCCGATCACGCGGCGTGGCGCGCGCTGCCCGAGGAGGCGCCGCCGGAGTACGCGGACGTGCGCCGGCGCGACGCGGCCGACGTCATCGCGGCGGCGCTCGAAGCGGGCCGCGGATGGCTCGAGCCGGAGGAGGTCGCGCTGCTCCTGCGCGCCTACGGCCTGCCGCTCGCCTGCTTCCTCACGGCGCGCACGCCGGCCGAGGCCGGCGACGCCGCGGCGACGCTCGGCGGGAGCGTCGCGCTGAAGGCGCTCGCGAGCGGTCTCGTGCACAAGACCGAAGCGGGCGCCGTGCGCGTGGGGCTGCGGGGACGCGCGGCGGTCGAGGCCGCGGCGCGCGAGATGCGCGACGCGGTCGAACGCGGCGGTCACAAGGTCGAACGCTTCCTCGTGCAGGCCATGGCCGCACCGGGGACGGAGATGCTGGTCGGCATGGTGCACGACCGCACCTTCGGACCGGTCATCGCGTGCGGCGCGGGCGGCACGCTGGTCGAGCTCCTGAAGGACGTGAACGTCCGCGTGTCGCCGCTCTCCGCGCGCGACGCCAGGGAGATGATCCGCTCGCTCAAGACATTCCCGCTGCTCGACGGCTACCGCGGCCAGCCGAAGGCGCGCGTCGGCGATCTCGAAAACGTCGTGCTGCGCCTCTCGGCGCTGGTGGAGGCGTGCCCGGAGATCGCCGAGCTCGACCTCAATCCGGTCATCGTCGGACCGAACGGCGCCACCATCGTCGACGCCCGCATCCGCGTCGCCGCGGCCGACCCGCCGCCGCCGCTCGGCGCGCTCCGCCGCTAGGAGCCCGCGGCGGGCGCGCCGTCCGAGCGGCGCCGCTGGACTAGGCGGGGACGGCCTGCTTCGCCGCGCCGGCGGAGCGCTTGCGCGTCGCCGCGCCGCACACCGTCTCCATGATGAGGCGCGTGGTCACGTACGGGTCCGCATTCGCGTTCGGGCGGCGGTCCTCGATGTATCCCTTGCGGTCCTTCGCGACCTGCCACGGGATGCGGACCGACGCGCCGCGGTCGGACACGCCGTAGCGGAACTCCTTGTACGAGCACGTCTCGTGGAGGCCGGTGAGGCGCTCCTCGATGGCGAAGCCGTAGTTCGCGATGTGGAGGTCGTGGCGCTCGCCGAGCGCGTCGGCCGCCGCGATGCAGGCGTCGTAGTTCTCACGCATCTCGTTCGTCGAGAAGTTCGTGTGCGCGCCGGCGCCGTTCCAGTCGCCGCGCACCGGCTTCGGGTACAGCGTCGCGGAGACGCCGAAGTCCTCGCCCACGCGGTAGAGGAGCCAGCGCGCGATCCAGAGCTGATCGCCGATCTCCGGCGCGTTCAGCGGACCGACCTGGAACTCCCACTGGCCGGGCATGACCTCGGCGTTGATGCCCGAGATCTTGAGGCCCGCCCTGAGGCACATGTCGAGATGCTTCTCGACGACGGGACGGCCGAAGACCTCGTCCGCGCCGACGCCGCAGTAGTACCCGCCCTGTGGGGCCGGGAAGCCCTTCTCCGGGAACCCGAGCGGCCGCGCGCCCTCGAAGAGCGTGTACTCCTGCTCGATGCCGAACCACGTGTCGAACGAGCTGTACTTCTTCGCTACCTCGACGTTCGCGCGGCGCATGTTCGACGGGTGCGGCTGGCCGTTGACCAGCATGACCTCGCAGAGGACGAGCTTGTCGTCGCCGCCGCGGATCGGGTCCGGTACGACGAACACCGGCTCCAGGACGCAGTCCGATTTGTCGCCGGTCGCCTGCTGCGTGCTCGATCCGTCGAAGCCCCAGATCGGCGGCTTCTCGCCCTGGGGGACGATCTTCGTCTTCGAGCGCAGCTTCTGCGTCGGCTGCGTCCCGTCGATCCAGATGTATTCGGCGCGATAGACATCGAGGCCCATGCCAGCTCCTCCAACCCATATCTGGGACGCGCGCGAAGACGACGCCTTCGCCGCACATGAGTGTCGTTTCCCGCGGCGCGGGACGTCAGTGGCGGGGGTGGTGTGGAAGGGTTGCGGAAGGGTGGCGGTGGCTAGGGCCGGGGGCTGACCTTGGGCGAGCGGATGCGCGGCGTGAAGGGCTTCTCCTCGTCCAGACGCACGTGGTGGTAGCCGTGGTCGGCCACCTCGTGGGCGGTGCGCGCTTCGCTCGCGGATCGGAGCGCGTCGAGCGAGTTCTGATCGACGACCTGGAACGCGCGGTCGCAGCCCGCCAGCCGGCACGGGAATCCTCCTGCTCGCATCACGATCCCTTCCGGCCCTTCGGCCTCGATCCGCGGGCCCTACGCCGGCCTGTCAGGCCCCTTGTCGTCCACGGCTTCGCGGAACTCCCGGACCCCTCTTCCGAGCTGACCCGCGACCTCCGCGAGCTTGCCGGGTCCATACACGATGAGCACGACCAGCAACAGGACGACAGGATGCCAACCTTCGAGCAGTCCGCCCATCGCGAACGACGATACTCCGGTAGCGGTCAACCTTGTAAGGAGGCCCGGGCTTCAACGAGGCGGCGGCGATCGCCGCGGAATGACACGCAAAGCCACCTGGATGGCGAGGAGCCGGCAGAATCTGGCTTCAACGAGGCCGCGGCGATCGCCGCGGAATGACGGGCGTCCGCCGGCAGCGACCAGGACTGCAGCCACTTCTCGCTTCAATGAGGCCGCGGCGATCGCCGCGGAATGACCGCCGCCACCTGCAGCAGACGACCATGCAGCTTCGCCGCCTCAATGTGTCAACGGCGGTCGAAAAGTGACCCACTCTCGCCGCTCAGTCGACCGCCTTGGCCCTCCTCCCGGCATCGAGGTCCTTCCCGCGTAGCCGGTAACTATCGCCCTTGAGCGAGAGGATCTCGGCGTGGTGGATGAGCCGATCGACCATCGCGGTGGCCACGACCTCGTCGCCGAAGATCTCGGCCCAGGCGCTGAACGGCTTGTTGCTCGTCATGACGAGCGAGGCGCGTTCGTAGCGGGCGGAGACCAGGTGGAACATGAGGTTTGCCGCCTGCGGGTCGAACGGCACGTATCCCACCTCGTCGACGATCGCGAGCGGCACGCGTCCGAGCCGGCGCAGTTCCGCCTCAAGGCGCCCCAATGAGGCCGCGGCGATCGCCGCGGAATGACATGACGACTACCAGTGTTGGGACTGCGGCTCCAGGTGGACCGGCTTCAATGAGGCCGCGGCGATCGCCGCGGAATGACGCGAAAGGACCCTCAGTCCCTTGCTCCCCGTCTCACCCCTGCTTCAATGAGGCCGCGGCGATCGCCGCGGAATGACCGCGTAGTTGCTGTACGTCGCCGATTGCAGGCCCTCGGAGCTTCAATGAGGCCGCGGCGATCGCCGCAGAATGACCTGCCACGGCGAGGATGATCGAGACGACCCATGCGATGAAGCTTCAATGAGGCCGCGGCGATCGCCGCGGAATGACGACCCGACGCGCGGCTTCTACGCCGGAGACGTCGACCTGCTTCAATGAGGCCGCGGCGATCGCCGCGGAATGACAAGCTGGGTCTCGCGTGCGCGACAACGTGCGTGTGGATCTCCGGGCTTCAATGAGGCCGCGGCGATCGCCGCGGAATGACGACGACCCGGCAGCAGGCACGTCGCTGCGCCGAGCGGATGACTGCTTCAATGAGGCCGCGGCGATCGCCGCGGAATGACCGAGCGAAAGTGAGGAAGGGATGACCGTTCACAGGGAGCTTCAATGAGGCCGCGGCGATCGCCGCGGAATGACGAGCCGATAATCTGCGGCAGCCCGGCGAGCTGGCCCTGGCTTCAATGAGGCCGCGGCGATCGCCGCGGAATGACGACGCGGTGAAGTCCGTGGTCACCGCTCCGGTGCGCGCCGCGGGGCTTCAATGAGGCCGCGGCGATCGCCGCGGAATGACGACGGCAGCAGCCGATAGCGCCCATCCGCCCGCAAATCGCTTCAATGAGGCCGCGGCGATCGCCGCGGAATGACATCGTGGTCCTGGGGATCGGCGTGATGGTCACGCGGCGACTGCTTCAATGAGGCCGCGGCCATCGCCGCGGAATGACCCTCCACCGCCGCCGTGAGGAAGTTCGTTCCAAGGTCCGGCTTCAATGAGGCCGCGGCGATCGCCGCGGAATGACCCTGCCACGCGGAACACGCGCGAGCCCATGCGTTCACCGCGCGCTTCAATGAGGCCGCGGCGATCGCCGCGGAATGACAGCCAATCGTCGAGTGCGGCGAGAAAGGTCGACTGAAAGCTTCAATGAGGCCGCGGCGATCGCCGCGGAATGACAATGACCGCTCGGCGGGACTCCCATCCCGGGGCAGGGAACGCCGCTTCAATGAGGCCGCGGCGATCGCCGCGGAATGACCCCGGCGGCGTCGCGATCTTCGCGCCGACCCAGGAGGAGCTGCTTCAATGAGGCCGCGGCGATCGCCGCGGAATGACCCTCGATCATGACGACACACCCCGCACGATCGTGTACGCGCTTCAATGAGGCCGCGGCGATCGCCGCGGAATGACACCGGCGGCAGCGGGCAAGGACCTCGGCAAGCCGGGGCTTCAATGAGGCCGCGGCGATCGCCGCGGAATGACGGCCCCCGGAGACAGCCCCGACCGTATGCCCATCACTTGGATGCTTCAATGAGGCCGCGGCGATCGCCGCGGAATGACTGAGAAGGGTGGTCTAGTCAGCCTTATGCGCAGTCAGCCGAGCGCTTCAATGAGGCCGCGGCGATCGCCGCGGAATGACCCGGGAGCAGGCCCGCGATTGGGCGCGCGAGCCCGACTAGCTTCAATGAGGCCGCGGCGATCGCCGCGGAATGACGAGCACGGCCGTAACACATGTGTCCGGAAACGCTAGCTTCAATGAGGCCGCGGCGATCGCCGCGGAATGACGGTCCCCACCGACGGACTCGATGATGGTGGAATCCCTGAGCTTCAATGAGGCCGCGGCGATCGCCGCGGAATGACTCGCGTAGCGGCGGGCGGCGTTCATGACGCCATTGAGGCTTCAATGAGGCCGCGGCGATCGCCGCGGAATGACGATGAGGCACAGCGCAACGTGAGCGCGGCTTACTCGCTTCAATGAGGCCGCGGCGATCGCCGCGGAATGACGGCGCCGGCGCCGTGTCCCACACGATCGGCCCGGTCGTGGGGCTTCAATGAGGCCGCGGCGATCGCCGCGGAATGACGCCACACACTTCATGGTCGTCGAAGTGCGCCGGGCAGCTTCAATGAGGCCGCGGCGATCGCCGCGGAATGACAGGGATGTCATCCGACCACAGAAGCGAGTCGCCGCAGCTTCAATGAGGCCGCGGCGATCGCCGCGGAATGACATTCTTCACGATCTCGGGAATGGCGACCGTGAAGATGCTTCAATGAGGCCGCGGCGATCGCCGCGGAATGACTCGCGGAGCGCTTCGGCGTCGCCGCGGACACGCTCCAGCTTCAATGAGGCCGCGGCGATCGCCGCGGAATGACCCCGGGGGGCCGCGGTGTCGTTCGCGTCGTTGCTTGGCTTCAATGAGGCCGCGGCGATCGCCGCGGAATGACGGGGCCATTGTTGAGTTGATGACAGGTGTCGAGAGGCTTCAATGAGGCCGCGGCGATCGCCGCGGAATGACGCGAAGTGGCGTTGTGGGTGATCGTGAGCGCGCCCTCGCTTCAATGAGGCCGCGGCGATCGCCGCGGAATGACCGCGCGTAGTACGTGGAGACCGCGCTGGCATGGGAGCTTCAATGAGGCCGCGGCGATCGCCGCGGAATGACTTGAGCTTGCCCTGCGAGCGTTGCAGGCCCGCATAGGCTTCAATGAGGCCGCGGCGATCGCCGCGGAATGACTTGGGTCGCGATGTCGCTCTCGCTGAAGCCCTCTGGGGCGGCGACGCAGCTTCAATGAGGCCGCGGCGATCGCCGCGGAATGACATCGCGTTCGCCGCTGAGTGCTGCGAGAGGACGCCGTCGCTTCAATGAGGCCGCGGCGATCGCCGCGGAATGACCATCGACGTCGATCTGCGGGAAGTGCGGGGCGAGGTCGCGCTTCAATGAGGCCGCGGCGATCGCCGCGGAATGACCCTGGTCTCTCCCACGATCCTCAGGGATTCCACCATCATCGCTTCAATGAGGCCGCGGCGATCGCCGCGGAATGACCGCTCGTTTACGATCGCGACCCCGAGCACGATCAACTGCTTCAATGAGGCCGCGGCGATCGCCGCGGAATGACGCAGCCAGACGCGCGCGCTGTCTTGCAGGGCGGTGGCTTCAATGAGGCCGCGGCGATCGCCGCGGAATGACAACAAGGTCCGCAACATCGTGCTCTCGCAGTACTCGCTTCAATGAGGCCGCGGCGATCGCCGCGGAATGACCAAGTGGCTCTGTTACGTCATCGACCGGTCCGACGGTCAGATGCTTCAATGAGGCCGCGGCGATCGCCGCGGAATGACACCCCCGCGCGCGGGAGCTCGGAACACCGACCTCGTGGCGTTGCTTCAATGAGGCCGCGGCGATCGCCGCGGAATGACGGCCGGCTCGTGGAGTCAATCGGGCAGGCCACCTGCGGGCCTTCCTGCGAGCGGTCCGCGAGTCTCGAGCGGGCCGGCCTCCCCGCAGGTCGGGTTCGTATTCATGATGGTAAGGAACGCGCCGGGAATGGCCACTACTCCGAGCGCGAGCGCTCCCCTCGCCGCACGCTACCATCGAACCGGTCGCAAGGCCACCGGCGACACATTCAGACAATGGTAGCCTCCCGGCGCAGCGCCTCGTACGCCCGCCCGAGACTCTCGACGCGCGGGTCGACATGCTCGGCGTCACCGATGTCGATGATCAGCACATGGTCCTCCTCGTGACGAATCAATCGCTCCAGCGCCGCCGCCATATCGGCGCGCCGGCGTGCGGTCAGCCGACACTGGAAGACGGAAAGCTGCAGCCACTGCCCGTAGCCCTTCATCAGCCGGAACACGCGACGCCACCGGGCCGGATCCCGGATGTCGTAGGCGACGACGTACACACGTTCCGATGCCATCAGCTCACCGGGGGACGTAATGGGGGTACGAGTCGGTCTCGCCCAGCAGGTGTCGCGCCAGAAGCCGCGCCTGCACCGATAGCAGCCGGCGCATGCTCAGGCGATACCCGAACAGCGGGTGCGTCGTCTCCTGGTCAAGGCGACGCTCGTAGGAAGCGATGAGCGCACGACGGCCCGACTTGGTCAGCGCGCAGGCGGGTCCGGAATAGACGAAGTCCCACGGCTTGACCTCGCCATTGTTGATCGCGTTGATCACAGTCGAGTCGGCGAGCAGCGGCCGGTAGGGTTCCATGAGGTCGAGCGCGAGCGCGGGCCGTCCGTGCCGCGGTCGATGGTAGAAGCCCAGATACGGGTCGAATCCGGCGCCCGCAAGGGCCACGTGCACCGTGCGGAGGAGCAGCCCGTACGCATACGAGAGCAGTGCGTTCACCGGATCGGTCGGCGGTCGACGATTCCGATGCTCGAACGCGAACGTCGTGAACGTCTTGCCCGACGAGCGCGGCGGCGACAGGAGCCGGGCGAAGTGGCGGAAGTGCACCGCCGCCGCCTCACCTTCGAGGCCGAGCAGCTGGTCGGCGTCGCGCGCCCGCTCCGCGCGGAGGGCGAGCCACTTCAGCTCGTTCATCGCTTGCTCGCGCTCTACCTCGGCGCTCGCCTGCTTCCAGTTCCGGCGCAAGATGGTGCGCGCGTTGCGGATCTTCGCCGCGACGATGCCGCGGGCGATCGCGAGCGCGCGCGTCTCGTCCAAGGCGGCGCGGTACTGCGCGACACGTATGGCGACGTTCTTCTCTCCCGCCCCGGTGGTGTGTCCCATGAACCAGCCCCCGGACGAGAACCAGGCCACGGGAATCTCGCGTGACATGAGCTCGTGGAGCAGCGGCGTCGACACCGAGACCGGACCGTAGACGGCCAGCTCGGAGACGTCGATGAGGCGTGCTTCGGTGCGCCCCTCGTCGGTCTCGATCTGGATGGTCTCGCCGTCCTTGCGCACACGCGCGCCCGGCGACTGCACGTACAGCGGCAGCGACGGCTCATCGGGGACCACGATCGGGCGCGGCACCGCGTGACCGCGCAGGTAGTTGACCTCGTCCGGAAGGCAGATGCCCAGGAGCGAGCAGCGCGGGCACTTCGGGCTGTTCTCGAGCGGCGGCGGCGCCTCACCACCGGCGGCCGCGCGGCGCAGCTCGGCTATCGCGCGGATCGTCCGGGCGCGCAAGTCGTCGTCCAGGACGACGCGCACCCGCTCGCGGCTTTCCGCGAACCAGAGCATGCCCTCCGCGACCGTGTAGCCGTTGTCTTCGAGCACCAGCGCCTGCGCGCACACCTGCACGCGCTCGGGCTCGAACGCGCCCTCGGCGACGTGGGGACGCTTGCCCTTCTTGTAGTCGACCGGCGTGACCGACCCGCCGGCGGTCTCGAGGAGATCGATCTTCGCGATGAGCCCGAGGCGCTCGGAAGAGAGCATGACCGAGCGTGTCTTCAGCTCCGCGCCGGCCTCGACGGCCTCGACGTCAGGCAGCGCCGGACCGGCCACGTCGACACGGGCGTGAACGCGCCGCCCCTGCGCCGTGTCGCCCGACTCCGCCCACTGGCCCTCCACCCATTCGAGCCAGGCGAGCCTCGGGCAGTAGACCCACTCGTTAACCATGCGCGCGGGCACGAGGGGCACGTCCGACGTGGGAGAGGCGTCGGCTCCGCCGCTCATCGCCCACCGAGACCGCAGCCGCCCGAGAGCGCACGCTGGCTCACAACCGTGCGCCCGCTGGAAGCCGGACCCGGACAGCGTCGTAGACGTCCCGCGCACGCGAGGGCCTCGCGTGCCTCCACGGCGGGCGGTTCCCTCAGATCACCGGGATAGCGAAAGATCCAGGCGTACACGCTGAGCCGCTCCGCCCGGGCACAAAGGCTGTTGAGCGCCGCATCCACGTCCACACACTGGCGACTGATCTCGCCGAAGTCGTGTGTCTTGCGAAACGGGATACCGCGCCAGGTGAGGAATACCCTCATCGCCTTTCCGCGGCCTGCTCGACGTGAAACCGCGCGTCACCCACGAGCGGTGGCTCTGCCGTCAGTACGTGCTCACCCGCCCGGAGGTCGTCTGCCGCTCTGTTCAGCCAGGACCTGACAGCACCGACGCGCTCGGAGTCATCGCGCATAGAGCCGGACGCCTCACGCAGGATCGTCGCCGGGAGCGACGCCCGAAGATGCTGCTGGCGCTCGAAGCGCTCGACGGTCCACGCCAGACTGGGCGGGGCGGATCGCAGATCCCAGCGAAGAGAATGAGCCCGCTGGCTGAGCCGGTACTCGGGCTCGTGGGCCTCACGGACGAGCACCATCAGGTCGTAGTCGCTATCCGGTCCGGCATCGCCCCGGGCCATTGAACCGAAGAGGTAGATGCCCTCGGGGTGAAATGCGTCGACCAGGCGCCGGACGATCTCGTCGAGCACGGGGTCACGGCGGAGGGCCGGCGCTTCGGTCATCACGGCCTTCCGCTCTCGCTGATCGCAGAGTCGTCGCGAACGATGCTCGCCGCAGCGAGACTCCGTTCCGCGGTCTCCGGCATGAACAGCCCCATACCGAAGTGCGCTGAGTGACCCACGGCGATCGGTCCACGAACATCGGAAGGGAGCTTGATCCGGAACGCGCCAGCCAGGCGCCGACCTCCATCGTCGCCAGACTTGGACCGGAAGCGCTTGAACTGGATCGGCCGCCAGCGACGCGCGATCTTGAACCCCTCACCCTCGAGCAGAGGCTCGATCACAACGCCATCGGCCCGATCGGCAAGGTCAGGGACGGCGACAGCCAACTGGCTACGTAAATCCGCCATGAGGAAAGCGGTCCGCGCTTCGGGGGAAGCGAGGTCGATCCGATCTCGCCCGCGGGTCTTCGCATACCGCGCTGCGATGTACGGTGTGGCGGAGATCCAGGCCCTGGAGACGCGTCGGGGTCCTAGCGCGTACTCATCATGCGTGCCCAGACCCAGCAGGAGTACGCGAACTGGATACCTCCCCTCCCCCGGCCGACCCGCCTTGAGCTCGCGCAGGCCGTCGATCGCACGCCGTTCGCCGGCGCCGAAACCGTCGCGAGCGAAGATGGTCAGATGATCGAGACGGCCGTCACCGTCCTCGTCGCTGGGAAGGTAGTACGCGTGGCTGTGTAGGCGGTCAGTAAGCGGATCGCCGTGCTCGTCCTTCCCTGAAAGCACCGCCGACCGGCCCCGGACACCGTTCTGCTCCGTCAGACGGCCGTAGATGCCCATCAACGCACGCCGCGCGGCCTCGGCGACCGGCAGCGTGTCGGTCACGAGCGGCAGGACGGTCGAGTCAAGGGCGAACCGAGCGACCTGGATCCTGCGCTCTGGACGCGAGCGGGCCCGCGCTCGCGTACCTGGATCGAGCTTGAAGCAGTCGCGTGGACGAACGTACCGGATCCAGCGCGAGCCTGGGGGGTCCGACCAGCCCTCCTTGTGCAGTTGAAGCGTCTCCATGCAGAGGTTCCAGGCCGGGTCGTAGATCGTGGAACGCTGCTCGCTGGTCCGCTTGTCGCGGCCGCGACCCCGGGTCTTCATCGTCACCGCGCCGACGTGGTCATCGGCGAAGGATCGGACCGGGTCCGCGCAGAGCACGCGAACGATCTCGGTGTCGAGCGGTGGCGTCTGGCCATTGAGCGGCGTACTGAGACGCCGAGCGCCGGCGGCGAGGTGTTCGGCCGCAGCGTCGTTGTCGAGGAGCCGTGCCTCACACCACGACTCGGAGCGGCCCAGCGTGTTGAGGTTGGCGAGGATGCGGCTCAGGACCCGGCGCTGCGCATCGTCCAGCGCGGCGTCCGTCCAGTTGACGACGACCGTCGCATCGCGGCGGACCGCAACGAATGCGTCGAAGACGAGCGTGCGATCATCCGGGCCCTTCTTCCACGGCATGTAGTGACGCGCATGCCCGGTGGAGGCGGGCGGCAGCACGAACTGCGGCAGCGTGGCCAACGCGCGGAGGACGGGCTCGACCTCTTCCTGCTTCAGCTCGGGCAGCGTTCGTTTCCAGGCGGCCACCATCGCACGGAGGATGCGCCATGGCGATGGTGGCCATTCAACAGCCCCCTCGTTGACATGCCGGCCCCACGGCGTGGCGTGGTAGCGACCGGCGAGGAACCTAAGAGAGACGCAGATCATTCGCCCTCGTTCTCATCGGCATCCTCATCCCCGCCCTCCTCAACCTCCTCGTTCTTTTCGCCTTCAGCCTTCTTCTTGCCCTTTGCCGACTTCCAGTCGATCTCGGTGATCGCGGGATTCGCGAAGAGAGACCTACATCTTGAGATCAGGTCGCCGCACTCCTTGAGCAGTTCGTCCGAAGCGGGCACGACGAAGCCCGGCGGACGCGTCACAGTCAGATCACTGCCATCGAGTTCGAGGTCACACGCCGTGCGAAGCCGCAGCCCGGTCGAGAGGAAGCGGCGAACCTTGAGCAGCGAGAGGGCGATGAGGAGATGCGTGGCGTCGTCGCCCAGGCCGTAGCCGCGGAGGAGGGCAAGGTCGAGGTTGAAGTAGGCCTTGATCTCTGCCGCCGTGAATTCGGTTCGGTGGAATGGGACGTTGCCAAAGCCTTGCTTGGTGTCGCCCCTGGGATCGACCCGGTCGTTCTTCACACCGCCGCTCTCGGCGGGGCGCACGCCAGATGCTTCGATAAAACCGCTGAGGAGACGGGGCAAACGCAGCCGACCACCGGCGAGTTCCTTTTTTGCGAGGAAAACGCCGTGTATGACGGCATTGGCGTCATACCTCAGGATCAGTCTGGCGAGCGCGGGGATGTCGACGGGCCCGGTTTCCATGCCCGCAGCATCCTGCTTGAGCTTCTCGAAGACGCCCTTGTCTTGGCCCTCGAGGATGTAGGGAGAATTGATGCGGTGCGCTTCAAGTACTGAGTTCGTGAGTGCCGCGCCGTCTGAGCTCCTCACGCGGATGTATGGGAGCCCCTTGAGCCCACCGATGAGGTCGCCGGTCTCCTGGTCCCAGCAGGCCAGCTCCATGCGGTTAGCGACGGACTGGGCGGATTCGACCAGCAGCATCTCGGTGCCGTCGGGCCGGGTGTACCGCGCCGGCCCGAGATCGGCGAACCCCGTGGGCTGAAAGCGGTGGCCCTGGAGAGGCTTCAATCTCGCTTCCATGAGCAGGCGCGAGTTCTGGCTGAGCGTGGCGTAGTCGATGGTCACTTGGTCCCTCCTTGAGTCGCAACGGCGAGCGCTTCGACCGCTGCGGGCTGATCACGGCACGCGAGGCGAACGAGACGGTCCACGGACGCGGAGGAGATCGGGATGAGCAGTGCCGCAGCCAGGCGCTGAGCGCGGCGATATTCGGAGGAAAGCTCCGACCACTCCCCGTCGCGCATCGGTCCGGATGCAAGAGGCCCAGGCATGGGCGCGAGGCCAGAGGCACGCAGGCGCTGAGTGGCGATTCCGCATGCCTCGCCCACGCGGCCACTGCGCAGCAGCGACAGGACTCGGGAGTCGGGGCGGATCGCGACGCCTTGTTCTCCGCTGCGAGCAAGCCGCCAGCGAATGCCGTCAGCCCAACGCTCCGGCACAAGCGGACTAGGGAGGAAAAGGAGCTTCAGTAGGGCGTACTCGCGCGGGAGCGGCGGGTCCCCTACTTCCGCGGCTCCGTACCTCGCGCCCTCATCCAGTTTCCTCGGCCGATCGACGAGCATCAGTCCCCAGATCAGATCCTCGATGCGCTCGTCGTAAAGATCATCTTGGATGAACGCCGCGACAGCGCCGAGCGGAGCGTTAAAGTGCGACTTGAGCGGAAGGCGCTCGCATCCTGCGCGCTCCGCGTCCATCAGCCGCCGCTGGAGGACATTCGCGAGGTTCGTGGGCAGGTCTGCAGCGCTCCAGGCTACCGAGCGATCCTTCTCCGCCCACGAACGGCAGCGCCGTTTCCAATCCACCGCCTCGAGATTGCACCGGAGCGGGCCGACATTGGCCTCGGGGTCGTGAACGAACGCAAGGCCGAGGGCAACGGCGAACTCGGGAGAATCGTCGCTCGCCGCGTCTCGCCATCCTTTCGACAACCCCGCGATCGGTAGGAGCTCCTTGTCTCTCCGCAGCCGCTCGGCGCTCGCGACCTCGCGTTCGGCCCGCCCGAGGGTGACGAGGACCTGTTGGAAGAACGAGTTGCCTCCGTAACGACAGAAGTTGAGGACGGCCGAGTCGATACTGCGCAACGCGCGCCCGAATCGCGGCGGCGTGTCCTTGAGGGTACAGATGGAGCGGAAGCGGCTGAGCCAGGGATCGACTTGGCGGAATAGCTCGACCGGGCCTCGCTCGGTCACGACGAATCGCGCCAGTGGCGTTGCGAGAAATGCCTTGCCGCTGCGCTTGAGGAAGCCCAGACGAGCGAATTCAGCAATCCCTCGGTCAACGCCCAACCCCGCGACAGCACGAGCAAAATCGGTCCCGTCCCTGGCTGGACGACCAGAAACGTCCGCACGACCCTCACCAAAGAGATAGCGCAACTCGACCGCGCTCGCGGGCCGGTCCCAGAGCGGAAGCCAGAGTTCCCCACGCGAGACGGCGCCGTCCGGCGCGCCGGACGAATCAAACCCGGCAGCGACGGTGCGAACCGTAAAGGGGAAGGCGGCGCGGGCTGATTCCGCGATTCCGAAACGCCGTGCCGCCGCACCAGCCAGCATGAGCACTCCCTCAAGCATGAGGATGAAGTCCCACGGGTTGTCAGCCGAAGCACCCTCCATCCCTTGGCTAGCATTGGGGCCTCCAGCCCGGCCCGGTGCGAATTGGCCGACGCTGGCGGAGTCGAGCTGGGTTGACTTGGCGAACAGGGCGTTGGCGAGCCACGAGCGAGACCTGTCGCTCACGGGATCGGTCGTGTTCAGCCCAAGTAGGACTACCCGCTGCATGAAGTTCTGGGTGAAGTCCAGTCGACCGTCATTGCCGCCTGTACCCAGCAGAGGCGCGAAGTCCTGCCCACCGTGCTGAACCACCATCGCGGCGTCTATCCACGCAACAACACCGTCAGGCATTTCGCGCCGGAATCGACGGATCAGGCGGCTCTTGTCGTCGTCCTTCGGCTTGTCACCGACCTTCTCCTCGTTGACGATCGCCCGGACAGAACGGATCACGTCAGCGTATGCACTCACACGAGACTCACTGCTGTTCCGTAAGGCCTCAACGGCCTTCTTGTTGTCCCGCTTGAAGAATCCGGAACCGCCAGCCCATGGTGCGACGATCGGTGTCGGCCTATACTTCTCTCGGCGCGGATCGCGGGAATCGCCTAGGAAGAACCCGACCAAAGAGTTACGCCGCTCCTCATCCGTGCTGGCTCCCTCGAACAGCACCGACGACCGCAGCCAAAAGACGTCGTCTCGCCACCAGCCCCGGGCTCTCGCGTCCACCTGCTCGCTCACCAGACGCAAGATGCCCAGCGCCTTGAGGTAGGCCATGAGCGGCTCGGGCGTGCATCCCGGGAGTTCGATGTCGTGTCGCGCCGACTCAATCACGATCGGTCGCCACGATCGGTCGTGATCCGGCCCACGTTCGCCGTAATTCCGTGCGGCCCTCTTAAGCCGCGTTGTGCCGCTGCCTTGCTGGCGCGCATATCCGCCGCCCGGACAATCGCCTCAAGGTACGCCAGGCGGAACGGGCCGAACGAATCCCGAAGGTTGATCATCCGCTCGGCCCACGATGGCTGGCCGACAAAAGGCTCCTGTTCGCACAGCCCGAGTTCCATGGGCTCCAGCGAGAGCGTCACCGCCGGCGCGACCACGCTGCTGCCAAGGTCGGTGGCAGGGAGTCGGTCGCCCTCCCAGACACCGCGGGCGAAGCGGCGGTCTCTTCCTTGATCATCGCGCATCGGCTCGGGTCGGCGTTCCTCGGGCAGTGAGCGGATCGAGATCCGCACCTTGCCGTGATGCGCTGCGACAAGATACGCAACGAGGTCGCGAAACTCTTCGGGCACACGTGCGTTCCGGGGATCGAGCACAGCGAGTGCCGAAGCGAGTTCGTGACGGAAGTGCTTGCGTTCATAGCGTTGCCACCATCCGCGATCGATCACAAGCCCGCCCTTGCGTGTCTTGCCCGGGGCCTTCGCGATGTCGCGCCGACCTCGCCAAGCATCAGGTCGCTCGCGGCGGTGGATCGTCTTCCCTCCGCGCTCGACGCTGCCCCCGTCATCCACGGCGTTCTGAAAGACCTCGTGGGCCTTGCCTCGGTCATGCCATCGCGCGGCCGCGCGAAGAGCCTCGGCTTCTCCACGGACTGACGGCAGCATGCTCAGGATGGCATCGGCCTCCCGGGACACGTCATCGGCATGTTCGGCCAATGTCTGCCAGATACCGAGTTGTGATGGGGCGTCATCGTCGATCGAGTCAGGAGGAACGGCGGACTCCGGATCCGGCGCGGGAACAGGGTCGACCCATCCACTCGACGCAGGATCCCAGCCTTGCTCCGAGTACCCGCCCGCGGCAGCGTGAGCGAGGAAAACCTGTCCGGGAGCGACCTTCGCGGGCTGGACCCCTTCCCACTTCCGAGTCACAAAGTTCCACCGCCAGACCGTGTCGCTGGCCTTTTTGGCGAACTCGCGGAACTCGCCGATCGGCGCCGGACAGAGCTCGTCACGGCGCGGGGCCCGCTCATCGACCGGCGGTTCATTGGTCTCCTTTCTGTCCCACTCCCGCCAGAAGACACGCACGTCGGAGTCATCGATCTCGCGGACGAAGCGATCGATGTCGATGTCGTTGCCCGCCAGGTCAGGCGTGGTGTCAAAGAGATCAATCAGATCCTTGCGGCGGATGACATGCGTGTGCTCGAATGCCATCGCCCTCGAGAAGTCGTCCGGATCATCTTCAATAACCCTCTCAAGCGCGGCAGGCCCAACACCCCCGGCGCATCTCGCAAGGAGGACTCGTGCGTCGGCTAGCTGCGCTTGCTGATACGGCGCCGCGGACGACCGTGCGACCTTGTCGTCTACGGTCTCCGGAAGGTCGATCCAGAACACGCGGGCGTTGTCGTTCTCCGTTCCATACCGGTTGCACCTGCCGAAGCGCTGGACGAGTGAAGACCACGGGGCAAGTTCGGTGAACAGCGTCGTCGCACTGACGTCGACGCCAGCTTCGATCACCTGCGTGCTCACCACGATCAGTCCCGGGCCGCGCGGATCGAGCTCCGCAATGGCCTGATCGAGCCGCTGTTTTCGATCGCCCGGCCGGAAGCGCGAGTGCAGGAGCACGACGGGGATCGACGGCGATCCCTCCGCCGTGGTCCTCACATCTTGCGTGCCCACCCTCCTCGACTTCTTGCCTTTGTCCGCGGGAGAGTCGATGGCCGGTTTGCTCAACGCCTCGAACAGCTCACATGCGCAAGCGACGGTGTTGAGGACCACGATCGTCCGCGTGCCGGGTCGGTGGGCCTTTCGGATCTCGCCGGCGACGCCGCCGGCGTCCCCGATGCGCGACTTGGCTCTCTCCAGCGGCTTCTTCGCTTGCCACCTCAGAGCGGACTTCTCGCGGTCGTCGTCACTGAGTTGAAGGGGCGACAGCTCGCGCACCCTGTCTTTGAAGTCCACCGTCTCCAGCCAATCCCGTCGCAAGGTCGCCGACATCCAGACGCTCCGGCAGCCGTGCCCGTCCTTCGAACCCAGCGTCCACCGGAACGCCTCGAGTTGGGTCGTGGTCGCCAGACCGCTGCCCATGAGCTGGATCTCATCGAAGACCCACAGGCAGTCGGTGTTCAGAAGGCCGAACTGCACGGGCCAGCGGGAGCGGCTTGCCGCGTAGCCGCGGTTCAGCGCGCGGGACAAGAGCATGTCCTGCGTGCCGACGATGATCGCGTCGCGTTCGGGATGGATGTCCCAATCCTCTTCGTCCTCACCGCCCATGAGAACGTGTACCGCGACCTTCCCTGGGTCGCTGAAAGTCGGTGAGTAGGATCGCAGTCGCTGCGTGCCGTTCTGCTCCTCGATCTCGGCAGCCCCGTCGAGCCGCCCAAGGTTGTGCAGCCAGAGGACTGCTCTGTCGCGCGTCTGTTCGACCAAGACACGCATGGGCAGGCAGTACACGAGTCGTCGCGGGGTGAGATCCCTCGTCGTCTGATCGGGCCCGTATCTCCGCCACAGCCAGCCGACGACGACCATCGCCGTCTTGCCAAAGCCTGTCGGTACGCTGACGAGAGATCGCATCGGCTGGGACAGCGCGAACTCGCGTTGGAAAGGGTAAGGGTCGCTGCGCGACGCTGTGCGGAAGAAGTCATCGAACGCCGTCATACGCGGGACCGTGCCTCTGGCGCAGCCACGGCCGCCAACTCTGGCCTCGTCAGCAGCGCGTGATGAAGGCCTTCGACCTGCCCCGTCGCCTGACCCACGACCGTCCGCCGGTTCACGACGTAGACGAGTCGGCGCGGGAAGCCAGAGACCGTTCCGTCGCGCACGTGACGCGCGAGCGCGAGGAGCCAGACCGCGATCACCGAGGTCTTGCCGAGTCCCGTTGGGATGTCGCAGGAAGCCGGAAAGCGGCCAGCGAGGAATTCGGCAAATAGGGCCCGCTGCCATGGGAACGGCGCGACCGCGCGATCGCGTCCGTAGAGCGCTCCAAAGAGCGCGTCAAAACTCCCAGCCTCTTCCTCCATCACTCGCTCGCTCCCCATGGCCAGCAGGACTCTACCGAACGCCTGTTCGTCTGTCGAGGGCCACGTCCATGCCCGTGCCAGGCGCCCTGGACGGCGGGCGTTTAGTGGGCGCGATCTCGGCGGCGACTACTCCGCGGTGACGATGGACCGGTAGTGCGGCTGGCCCACGCTCGTCCGCGGATCGAATGAAGCATGCTCGTCTCGGTGCCCCCGTCGGGAACCGGATAGACATAGACATAGAGGGTGTTCACCTTGTCGACCGCCTGATTGTCAGCGGCGGCGGAAAGTGACCCGCCTCTGGCGGTCGAAGGTATTGAGCGCGTCGGGGATGAGCCGCCGAGGCGACGGTGGTCCGGAGAGAAGACGGCGGGGGGTCCGGATACGTCCATTTCTGGACGATTCGAGCCTAGCCACCGCTCACGGCCGGCAGCACCTCGATCGTGCGCGCGGCCGCGAGCGACGTCTCCGGCGACAGGAACCGCGCATCCTCGCCGTCGACGAACACGGTCACGAACTTCCCGAACGTCCCGCCGCTGAGGATGCGGCTCGCGAGATCCGGATACTGCCGCGCGATCGCGTCTGGCAGCGAGCGCAGGTCGGTCGCGTCGATCGGGACGGTGGTCTTTCCGCCGACGGTCGAGCGCAGGGGCGCGGGGAGCCGGATGGTGACGCTCATCGCAACACCTCCGCATAGGCCGCGTGGAAGGCGTCGGCGTCGGGATCGATGACCGCGCGCAGATCGAGCTCGCCGGGCTCCTGCTTGTACCCGTTCCCGGTGAGGTAGAGGACGACGGTCTCGCCGGGCTTGAAGGCGCCGCGACGCGCGAGCTCCCGTGCCGTCGCGACGACCACACCGCCCGCGGGCTCGACGAACACGCCCTCCGTCGTGGCGAGGAGCCGCGTCGCGTCGAGGATCGCCTCTTCGCCGACCGACGCCGCGCTGCCGTGCGACTCGCGGACCGCGCTCACCGATCCATCCCCGTCGGCCGGCGCTCCGATCGCGAGCGATCTCGCCACGGTCGCGGGCGTTCGCACGGGCGCGACCGGTCGCCACCCATCGAGGATCGCGTCGGAGACCGGCGCGCACCCGGCGGGCTGTGCCGCGTGGACGCGACAGTGCTCACCCTCGACGAGGCGGCTCGCGCGGAGCTGCGCGACCGCGCGCGCGGTGCGCGTCAGCAGTGCTCCGGATCCGACCGGCACGACCACGTGGTGCGGCAGCTCCCATCCGAGCTGCTCGGCGCACTCGAAGAGGAGCGTCTTCGAGCCCTCCGCGTAGTACGGCCGCAGCGTGAAGTTCACGAAACCCCAGCCGTGCTCGTCCGCAAGCCGCCCGCAGAGCCGGTTCACCTGGTCGTAGGTGCCGCGCACCCGGACGACATGCGCCCCGTACGCGGCGGCGCTCGCGACCTTGCCCGGCTCGGTGGACTCCGGCACGAACACGAACGCGAGCAGGCCGTTCCGCGCGGCGGCGGCGGCCACCGCGCCCGCCAGGTTGCCGGTCGAGGCGCACGCGAGCGTCCCGAGGCCGAGCTCGATCGCGCGCGCGAGCGCGATCGCGACCGGACGGTCCTTGAAGGAGAGGGTCACGTTGCGCGTGTCGTCCTTCAGGTACAGGCGCTCGACACCGATCGCCGCTCCCAGCCGCGGGGCGGGGATGAGCGGCGTCCAGCCAACGGGAAAGTGCGCCGGCGGCTCGGCGACCGGGAGGAGCGGCGCGTACCGCCACAGGCTCCGCGGACCGCGCTCGATCCGGGAGCGAAGCTCATCGGCCGTGACGGCATCGAGATCGTAGTCGGGCTCGATGGGGCCGAGGCACTCGCCACAGACGTAGCGGTCGTCCGCCGGCTGGAGCGCGCCACACGCGCGGCACCGCAGACCCCGCAGCAGGGAGCGCGTCGCGAACGTCGTCGCCATGACTACCCTCCAAAAACGAAAGGCCCCCGGTGTCACCGGGGGCCTGTGTGCCTGCGAAAGGACGGCTACGCGCGGATCACGTCCAACGGCACACAGGCCTCGAAATCGAGGCCATCGACATGGACATGCCCATCGCGAAGCCGTTCACGTCGCCGCACCGTACCCGCGCGGCACGCCGCGGTCAACGCGGGCGGGCCGACATGCACAAAGCAGGTGTAGCCGGCCCTCCTAGACGGCGATCGAATCGAAGGCCGGAAGCACCTCGCGCGTCAGCCGGTCGAGCTGCCTGCGTTGATCCCACGACGTGAGGCGGATGGTGATCTCCTTCGCTCCGGCGTCGGCGAACTCACGAAGCTTCTGGATGACCTCTTCCGGCGGCCCGTAGGCGACCCACACGTCCAGCCGCGGCCGCGAGATGTCGAACCCGTAGTAGGCGTCGAGGAAGCGCTTGGACTCGGCTGCCGCGGCCTCGCGATCCTCGTTGATGTTGACGTTGTAGTAGAGGGTGTTGTCGAAGGCGTCGGCGTCGCGACCCTCTTCGCGCAGCGACTCCTGGAGCAGCCGCCAGCGATCGCGGAAGTCGGCCGGCGTGAGCCACGTGGTCATCCAGCCGTCGGCGTGTCGCGTGATGCGCTGCGTCGCGCGCTTTACGTTCGTGGCCATGTCCGCGCGCGCCGTCGGTCGCGGATTCGCGGCGATCCAGATGGCGGGCCGTGGCGTCGTCACGGGCTTGGGCTCGGAGATCACGTCCTTGAACGAGTAGTACGTGCCCTCGAAGCTCGCCTTCGGCTCGGTCCAGAGCAGCTTCAGCGCCTTGATCCCCTCGACCATGCGGCCGATGCGCTCGCCTTGCGGCACGCCGAAGGCCTCGTTCTCCATCTGCCAGTCGCCGCCGCCGCCCTCGCCGCCGATGCACGCCGCGAGGAGCGCGCGACCGGGACCCGCGATCTGGTCGAGCGTCGCCCACTGCGCGGCGAGAAGGACCGGGTGCCGCACGGGGAACGACGCCATGCACCCGACGGCAAGACGCACGCGCTTCGTGCGCGCCGCGAGCGCCGAGAGAAGCGCGACCGACTCCGGCCGGCGCTTCGCGAGGATCGAATCCCCCACCCAGATGCTCCGGAAGAGCCCGCTCTCGTCGGCTTCCTGCCCCATGTCGAGCAGGTCCTGCATGGTCTCGACGCCGAACAGGACGCCACGATTGGGGAGCGTCAGCCCGAACTGCAGTCGCGTCATCTCGTTCCCTCCATTGCGGTTCCACGGTCCGCGAAGTCCGCGCGCGCGGCTTCGAGGAGCGCCGGGTCGGTCAACACGTCGACGGCCGTGAGCGCGAGCGTTCCCGCGACGGCGAGCGCGTTGCGATGCGCGAGGTCGGTGATCGCCGCTTCGCGCATGGCCGGCGAATGTCCCGGCGTGGGGGTCTTCGCGACCGCGAAGCTGAGGTTGAACGTGGGTACGCGCTGGCTCACGTTGCCGATGTCGCTCGAGGGACCTCCCGCGCCGTGGCGCGGTCCGGCCGGCGGTTCGTCGAGCGCGAGGCCGGCGCGCGGTGCGTTCGCACGCGCGCGCAGGGTCAGCGGAAGGTTCGGGCGGAAGTTCTCGTACATGCCGTGCGTGCCGCTCGGCGTCGGCAGCGGGTAGTACGGCTGAAGCTCGAGACGCGCGCCCGTCTCGAGGGCGGCGCCCTCGGCGACGCCGCGGACCTTCTCGACGACCTCGGCGAGGTATTCGCGGTCGCGCGCGCGCAGCATGAAGTTCGCGGCGGCGAAATCGGGCACGACGTTCGGCGCCTTCCCGCCATCCGTGATCACGCCGTGGATGCGCACGTCGTCGCGGAGGTGCTGGCGCAGCGCGTCGATGCCGGAGAAGAGCCGCAGGACCGCGTTGAGCGCGTTGATCCCCTCGTGCGGCGCGACCGCCGCGTGCGCGGACCTGCCGTGGTACGCGTAGCGAAAGCCGATCATCGCAAGGAGACCGCCCGGGCCTTCGAGCTTCTCCGGTATGACCGTCAGGTGCGAGCCCGGATGCGAGCTGAGCGCGACATCGACCCCGTCGAAGACACCGGCTTCGATGAGACGGATCTTGCCGCCGCCCCCCTCCTCCGCGGGCGTGCCGACGACCTCGATCGTGCCGGGAGTGTCGCCCAGCGCCGCCTTCGCGCCGAGAGCGGCGCCGACGTTCGACATCGCGATGAGGTTGTGGCCGCAGGCGTGCCCGATCTCCGGGAGCGCGTCGTATTCGGCGAGGAACGCGATCGTCGGAGCTCCGGAGCCGGCGCTCGCCCGGAACGCGGTCGGCGTCCCGCCGACGCCGCGTTCCACGCGGAAGCCCCAACGCTCGAGCGCATCGCTGAGGAGCGCGTGGGCGTGCACCTCCTCGTAGCTCAGCTCGGGGTGCGCGTGGATATCGCGGGAGATGGCGATGAGCTCGTCACGTCGCTGCGCTATCGCCGCGAGCGCGAGCTCCGCCAGCTTCGACCGCTCCACGGACGGGAGACCGGTGAGCGTGCTCATCGGGAGGCCTCCGCGACGGCTCGCCGGCCTTCGGAGACGACCACGCCGCCGATGATCGTGCGATCGACGTTCCGGAGCGCACGCAGGTCAGCGTCGGGCCGTCCGTCGACGAGGATCAGGTCCGCGGTACGTCCCGCGGAGATCTGCCCGAGATCGTCCCGGCCGAGCGCGGACGCGGCCTGACGCGTCGCGGTGCGGATGGCCTGGAGAGGCGTGAGGCCGGCGTCGACGAAATGCGCGAGCTCGCGATGGAGCAGGATGCCGCCGAAGCCGAGATCGGTCCCCGCGACGAGCCCGCCCCCGAGGCCGACGAACGCGGCGATGAACCTCTTGAAGGCCTCGATCGCCTTCGCCTGGGCGACGAAGTCGTCGGGACCCCATTCGCTCGAGATGTACGCGTTGTGGCGGTCGTACTGCGTCGCGCGCGCGTCGTCGCCGCGTGGCCAATCCCGATCGGATTTGATCTCGCGTTCGGAAAGGCCCGCCCACGCTTCGAACGACACGAGCTCGGGCGCGATCCAGACACCGCGTTCGGCGAGCAGGCCCGCGATCTCCTCGAGCCTGCGGGGATCGGACTCGGCCCAGAGGTGCGCGAGCGTGGCGATGCGCGCCGACACGGAGGTCCGCGCGAAGAGTCGATCGTCGCCGAACGCGGGGTCCTCGGGGATGCGCGAGGTGTTCTCGAGCCCGTCGATGCCCGCGTCCGCCGCGTCGCGCGCGGAGGTGCTCCAGAGCTGGCCGGTGACGGGCGCGGCCTGCGCGTGCGCCTCGTCGGTGATCGCCGCGAGGATCGGCTTCGTGACGCGATGCGTCGCGAGGATCGCGTCGGCGCGCTCCTCGACGAGCGCCCGGCGGACGACGCGCCGCGCCTCGAGCGGAGTGTCCACCGCGTAGCTCCCCGGCCAGGCGTGCGGTGTCGCGTCGAGCGCGTGACCGCACGAGAAGACGCGCGGTCCGGCGAGCTCCCGGCGCCCGACCCGGTCGGCGAGCCGCCGCAGCGTGCGCTGGTCGCCGCCGGCGAAGCGGATCGACGTGACGCCGCCGCGCACGTAGAGCGCCATGTTCGCGTCGGAGGGATCGTGGACGTGCGCGTCGATGAGGCCGGGCAGGACCGTCTTTCCGGCGCCGTCGATGACCTCCGCTTGCGCGGGGATCTCGATCGCGGCGCCGTACGGGCCCGCGCCCGCCCGCGGGCCCGCCGCGACGATCCGCTCCCCCTCGATCACGACGCGGCCGTCGCCGATGGCCGGCGCACCGGTGCCGTCCACGATCCGAACGTTGTCGATGACGAGCGTCACGACGCGCCCTCCCGGTACCAGTCCTTCACCGACCGGATCGTGAGGTAGCCGGTCGGCTTGTTCGGGATCACCAGACCCTTCCGGATGCCCCAGATCTCGTTCGGCACTCCGAGCCAGAGGTGCGGCACGTCCTGGGCGAGCGTCTCCTGGAACTCGAAGTAGCGCTGGCGGCGCTCTTCGCGGTCGAGCGTGGCGGTCGCGGAGAGGATCAGCTCATCGATCCGCTCGTTCTTGTACTTGTTGCGGTTGAGCGCGCTCGAGAAGTAGCCGCCGAGCGGATAGTCGGGATCGAGATACAGGCCGAACGGCAGATTGAGCCCGGCGAGCTCCGTCTTCCCTTGCAGGTACAGCGGCGCCCAGAAGGAGCCGAAGTCCATCCGCTCGACCTGCATGTCGATCCCCTGCTTCTTCCACTGCTCCTGCAGCACGACGTCGTAGTCACGCTGGATCGTCTGCATCTTGAAGCGGAGCTTCTGCCCATCCTTCTCGAGGATGCCGTCGCTTCCGCGCTTCCAGCCCGCCTGCGCGAAGAGATCGGCGGCCTTCGCGGGATCGTTGTCGAACGTCGTGGTGTTCGGGTTCGCGGCCCAGAACGCCGGATGGATCGGCGAGTTGATGTGCTGCGCCTGGCCGCGCCACAGGCTCCTGCGCATCGCGCCGCGGTCCGTCGCGTAGGAAAGCGCTTTGCGAACACGCAGGTCCTGGAACAGCGGGTTGCGGAAGTTGAACTCCGCATACATATTCGCGAGGCCGAGCAGGCTGCGAGCCTCGAAGCTGCGGTCGCTCTTCAGCTCCTCGTAGTTGTCGATCGGCACGCTCGCATACAGGCCCATCGCGTCGAGCTCGCCGGACTTCAGGAGGCCAAAGCCCGTGGTCTGATCGGCGACGGCGAGCGACACGATCCGGTCGAGGTTCGCACGGCCGAGGTGGTAGCCCTCGTACGCGTGCATCACCATGCTCTCGTTCGCCGTCCAGGTGTCGAGCACGAACGGACCGGTGCCGACCGGCTTTCGGGAGAGCGGATGCGCCGCGAGCTGCTTCACCGGCACGTCCTTCCAGAGCGCCTTCGGAAGGATCGCCTGCCCGGCCGAGATCGTGAGGAACGGCGCGTACACCGCGGTGAGCGTGACCTGGAGCGTGTACGGATCGAGCACCTTGATGCCCGCGATCTCGCTCGCCTTCCCGGCGGTGAAGTCCGGTGCGCCGGCGATGCGCGCGAAGAACCCGGCGATCTGGCGGCCGGAGACGTTGTCGGGGTGGCTGATCAGCTCCCACGTGAACTTCACGTCGTCCGCGGTGAACGGACTGCCGTCGTGGAACTTCACGCCCTGGCGCAGCTTGAAGGTGAAGACCTTGCCGTCGGGCGAGACCGTCCACGAGTCGGCGAGGTCGGGCTGCGGCTGGTAGTCGTCGCCCGGTCGGGTCAGGCCGTTGAAGAAGAACGGCGTGTTGTAGATCGTCGTCGACACCGGCGAGATCGCGGGATTCAGCGTGTCGGGATGGTTGATGTAGATCACGGCCTGCCCGCCGCGACGCGGCCCGCTCGACCCTGTGCCGCCCTGCGGGCTGACGCCCGCGCAGCTCGCGAGCCAGAGTCCGCCGAGGGCGGCTCCGTAGCCAAGGACGCGGCGGCGTGTGGCGCGAAGCTCGGGTGTCATGTGGTTCCCTCCTGACGCATTTCGGAGCGGCTCACGCGAGCCGGATCCGAGGATCGACGAGCCCGTAGACGAAGTCGGTGACGAGGTTGGCCGCGACGACGAGGACGGCGGCGAAGAGCGTCGTGGTCATCACCACGGGGTAATCGCGCTGCAGCGCGGCCTGCACGGTGATCCGGCCCACGCCGGGGAGGCCGAACAGGCTCTCCACGATCACCGAGCCTCCGAGGAGGAGCGGGATGATCGTCCCGACGACGCTCACGACGGCGATGAGCGCGTTGCGCAGCACGTGGCGACGCAGGACGACGCGGCCGCTCAGGCCCTTGCCGTGCGCGGTCCGCACGTATTCCTCGGCGAGCGCTTCCGCGACGGCGTCGCGCGTGTACCGAGCGAGGATCGCGGCGATGGGGAACGCCGTCACGAGCACCGGCAGCACGAGGTGCGGCAACGAGGCGATGGGATCGAATGTGGTGGCGCCGATCGGACGGATGCCGCTCGCCGGCAGGAGGTGCCACTCCTCGGAGAAGAGGCGAAGCGCGAAGAGCGCGACCACGAAGGTCGGGACCGAGACCGCGCTGACGATGGCGACCCCGAGGAGACGGTCGAGATATCCGCCCGGACGCGTCGCCGCCGCGGCGCCGAGGACGACGCCCGCGACCGTGGCGAGCGCGAGGCCGATGAGGCCCACCGCCGCCGTCGTCGGGAGCGCGCTCCCGAGCATCGCGAGAGTCGGCTCCGTCGTACGGAACGACTGGAGCCGCCCGGTGACGATGCCCGCCATCGTCCGGACGTACTGGATGGGGAGCGCGTCGTCGAGGCCCAGGGAGCGGTGGATCGCCGCGCGCTGCGACTCCGTCAGGTAGGCGGGGTCGGCGAGGAGCGTCGCCGGGTCGCCCGGCGCGAGGTGCAGGACGGCGAACACCGCGAGCGAGACCGCGAAGAGCAGCGGGATCGCCTGCAGGAGCCGGCCGGTCCAGTACCTGCTCATGCCGCCGTGTCTCCGCGTGGACGCTCGCGGCGAGGATCGACGACATCGCGCACGCCCTCGCCAAAGAGGTTGAAGCCGAAGACCGCGAGGAAGATCGCCGCGGCGGGGATCGCGGTGAGCCACCACGCCGTGCGCATGGTCTTCGCGCTCTCGGCGATCATGTTCCCCCACGACGCGAGCGGGGGCTGCACGCCGAGCCCGAGGTAGCTGAGGCCCGCCTCGATGAGGATGTTCGTCCCCACCCGGATCGTCGCCGAGATGACGATCACGGCGAGAACGCTCGGGATGATGTGGCGGGCGAGGATGCGCCAGGACGACGCGCCGATGGCGCGCGCCGCGAGGACGTAGTCGCGCGAGCGGACCTTCAGCACCTCGCCGCGGATGACGCGAGCCCCGACCGGCCAACCGGTGAGACCGATGACGAGGACGAGAAGCGGCACGCTCGAGCCGAACGTCGCGACGACGAGGATGATCAGGAAGAAGGTCGGAAAGACCATCACCAGCTCGGTCAGGCGCATGAGCAGCGCGTCGGCCACGCCGCCGAAGAAGCCGGAGATCGCCCCGACGGTGACGCCCACAGCGACGGTCACGATCATCGACAGCAGCCCGATCGTCAGCGACACGCGCCCGCCGCTGAGGAGACGCGCGAGCACGTCGCGCCCGAACGCATCCGTGCCGAGCACGTGAGCCGCGCTGGGTGCGCCGAGGCGCTCCGCGATGGCCTGCGCCTCAGGCGCGTACGGGACGAACAGCGGACCCGCAAGGACCGCGGCGGCGATCGCGGCGACGACCGCCGCGCCGAGCGTGAGCCGACCGAACCGGCGGCGCCGCGCGCGGCGCGCGTGCGCACGCGTCGCGATCTGGCGACGGGTTGGCGCGACGAGTACTGCCATGCGGCCGGGCGGCCCCCTTTCTCTTCATCCACTCGAATGAATCGCAGGGCGGCCGCGCCGCGGAGGCTGTGCTAGGAGGGCGTGAGCCTCACGACGGCGCGGTCCGCCGTCGAACAGGAGCAGAGCCCGCCAGCGCAGCGAGAGGCGCGAGCGGTGAGCAAACGAAGACGCGGGGTGACGCGGCCACACGGCCAATCACGACGCGCTCGATGCCACACCACTCGTCCTCCGTCGGGAATTTCCGACGTGCCACGTCGGATTCTGCGCGTACGCATGGGAGCGGTCAATCGACGGGGCGCGGATCGATGCGCAGTGCCTCATCTACACCGCGACGCTCGGCAGGTCTCTGAGCGCCTCGGCGACCTTCGCGGTCGGGTACTCGTAGTCCTCGAGCTTCCCGCTGAGATACCGCTCGTAGGCACCGAGATCGAAGTGCCCGTGGCCTGAGAGGTTGAAGACGATCGTCTTCGACCGTCCCGATTCCTTACAGCGCAGCGCCTCGTCGATGACCACCCGGATCGCGTGCGCGGACTCGGGAGCGGGAAGGTAGCCCTCCGCGCGCGCGAACATCACGGCGGCCTCGAACGTCGGCCGCTGGTGCACCGCGACGGCCTCGATGACCTTCCGCTCGTACAGCGCGCTCACCGCGGGTGCCATGCCGTGGTAGCGCAACCCGCCGGCGTGGATCGGCGCGGGCATGAACGAGTGCCCGAGCGTGTGCATCTTCACGAGCGGCGTCATCATCGCCTCGTCGCCGAAGTCGTAGACGTACCGCCCCTTCGTGACGCTCGGCGCCGCCATCGGCTCGACCGCGACGACGCGAAGATCCTCCGCCTTGCCGGTCAGCTTGTCGGCCAGGAACGGAAAGGCGAAGCCGCTGAAGTTCGAACCGCCGCCGATGCAGCCGACGAGGATGTCCGGCGCATCGCCGGCGAGCTCCAGCTGCTTCTTCGCCTCCTGCCCGATGACGGTCTGGTGCAACAGGACGTGATTCAGCACCGAGCCGAGGCAGTACTTCGTGTCCTCGCGCGATGCCGCGTCCTCGACCGCTTCGGAGATCGCGAGGCCGAGGCTGCCCGCGCTCTCTGGGTCCTTCGCCAGGGCGGCCCGGCCGGCGTTCGTGTCGGGGCTCGGGCTCGCGACGACGTCGGCGCCCCAGGTCTCCATGAGGATGCGCCGGTACGGCTTCTGGTCGTAGCTCACGCGGACCATGTACACCTTGCATTCGAGGTCGAACAGCCGCGCGGCGAGCGCCATGGCGCTGCCCCACTGACCCGCGCCCGTCTCGGTCGCGATGCGCTTGGTGCCTTCCTGCTTGTTGTAGTAGGCCTGCGCGATGGCGGTGTTCGGCTTGTGGCTGCCGGCCGGGCTGGTGCCCTCCCACTTGTAGTAGATGCGCGCGGGAGTGCCGAGGATCTTCTCGAGGCCGAGCGCGCGGACGAGCGGCGTGGGCCGCCAGACCTTGTATGCGTCGCGGACCGGCTCGGGGATCTCGATCCAGCGTTCCCGGCTCACCTCCTGCTTGATGAGCTCCATCGGGAAGAGCGGCGCGAGGTCCGCCGGTCCGATCGGCCGGCCGGTACCCGGATGGAGAGGCGGCGGGAGCGGCGCACCGAGATCGGCCTGGATGTTGTACCAGTGAGTCGGAAGGTCCTTCTCGTCGAGCACGAACTTACGCTGCACCGTCGCACCTCGCTCCCCTACCGCGACCTCCGCGTGCACCGGCATCGCCGTCGCTACGCCGCCGATTATGGATCAGGTCGGTGCCGCATCCGCGGGATTCGGTGCACGTGCGCTCGTTGGCACCGTCGCACGGTGCACCGCTTCCGACATGGACGCGTTCGTACCGGATAGCATCGCCACGCCGATGAGTGACGACACGCACGCGACGGGCTTCGCCGCGATCGGTTCCGAGTACCGCGCCCTCGACAAGGTCCCGGAGTCGGCGCGCGGCTTCAGCCTGTGGGATCAGGCCGTCCTCTGGTTCGGCGCAGCGAGCATCCCGGCGGCCTGGCTGTACGGCGGGATCATGGCCGGCTGGACCGGCCTCGGCGGCGCCCTCGTGCTGATCCTCGTCGTGAGCCCGCTCGCGCTCCTGCCCTGGGCCGCCCTCGGATACATCGCCGCACGCGTCGGCGGCGCGTCGGTGGCCATCGTGCGGCCGGCGTTCGGGCTGCGCGGATCGGCGGTGCCCGCCTCGTTCTATCTGGTCTTCGGCTTCGGCTGGGCCGCGGTGAACGTGTTCGTCGGCTCGATCGGCACGAGCTTCATCCTGAAGGGCATCTTCGGGACGCCGGCGCTCGGCGATCCGGGCTACCAGGGGCCGATGGCGCTCTCCATCCTCATCACCTGCGCCGTGCAGGGGACGTTCGCGGTGGCCGGGCACCGCGCGATCCGCGCCATGGAGTGGGTCGCGGTCGCCGGCCTCCTGCTCCTCGGGGCGTTCGAGACCTACCTCGCGCTCACCACCTGGGGCACGGCGGATCTCTTCGCCTGGCGGCCGCCGGCGGGGCTCACCACCGCGGTGGGGCCCTTCAGCTACGCGATCACCGTCGCGCTGCTCGTCGATCTGCTCGTCGCGTACAACTGGACGTGGGAGTTCATCGGCGACTTCTCGCGCTTCGCGCGCACGCCGCGCGCCGGCTCCGCCGGCCCGTGGATCGGCGCGAACCTCGCCCAGACGTGGTGGTTCTTCGTCGGCGCGCTCGGCGTCGTGTTCCTCGCGGTCCAGACGGGGCAGTTCAACCCCGCGCTCTCCGATCCGTCTTCGGTCGCGACGCGGCTCGGCTTCGGATGGGTCGCGTACCTGGTCATCCTCTTCGCGACCGTCGCGACGAACGCCGGGAACATCTACGCCTCGGCCCTCGGCGTCTCGCAGCTGCTACCGCACTCGCGGGTCCCGATGCGCGGGCTGCTGCTGATCTCGGCGCTGGTCGTCGTGCCGCTCAGCCTGCTTCCGCTCTTCGCCGCGGACCTGCTCGGCAGCTACATCTTCTTCCTCGACGCCGTCGGCGCCCTCGTGGTGCCGCTCTGGACGATCGCGCTCGTGGACCACTTCGTCGTCCGCCGCGGCGCGTATTCCAACGATCTGTTCCGCACGACCGGCGGCGCCTATTGGTACCGAGGCGGCGTGCACTGGCCCGGGATCGCGAGCCTCGCGCTCGGGACCGTCCTCTACTGGGTCATCGCCTTCGGCTTCCCCGAGGTCCGCTCGGCGATCAGCGCGACGATCCCCACCATCGCCGTCGTGTCGCTGGTGTACTGGCTCACCGCGCGACGTTCGGAGGTCGACGCGTGATCGACACGAGGACGCGGCCGATCGCGATCGCTCTCGCGCCCGACGGGGTGCTCTCGCGTGCCGGCCTCGTCCTGGCCGGTTCGGCCCTCCTCGCGCTGTCCGCGCGTCTCGAGATCCCGCTGCCGTTCAGTCCCGTCCCGGTCACCGCCCAGACGCTCGCGGTCCTGGTCATCGGCGCGGCGCTGGGTGCCCGACTTGGTGCCGCGACCGTCACGCTCTATCTCGTCGAGGGGATCGCCGGACTGCCCGTGTACGCCGGTGGCGCCGCGGGACTGGCCCGACTCGGCGGCCCGACCGGCGGCTACCTCGTCGGGTTCGTCGCGGCCGCCGCGCTCGTCGGCTGGGCCGCGGAGCGCGGCTGGACGCGAACGATCGTCACGACGCTGCTCGCGATGCTCGCCGGCGAGGCGCTCATCTACGCGTTCGGGCTGGCGTGGCTCTCGCGCTTCCCGCTCTCCGTGAGCCCGCTCGAGGCGGGTCTCTTCCCGTTCATCCCCGGCGATGCGTACAAGATCGCGCTCGCTGTCGCGGTGCTCCCGCCGGTGACACGACTCGTGGCCCGTACGTGAGGTAACCGCGGCGGAGCTGGTACGAGCGGGCACGCGAGATGCCCGCCTCGCGACAGGCCGTGACCACTCGGATGGAGTATCGACCTCGAACGTGGGCACCACGATCTAGCGGCGGATCGCGGAAAGGTCCTGCGCGACTGCGCGATCGGGTCACGGCACGGCGGTCAGGTTCGTCTGGAACGGCTGGCCGTCCGCCGTCAAGAAGAACGCGAGGAACTTCGCGACGTCCGTGCCGTGGTTGAGCGCCTGGAGTGGCGTATTCGCGGGCACCTTGGCGGTCTGCCCCGCCGTGAGCAGGGCCTTTCCCGCCGCGCCCATGTTGACCTCGACCGAGCCCTCGATCACGACGACGATCTCGAGTCCGCCGTGCTTGTGTGAGACGGTGCGACCACCGGGCTGGAGCGTGACGAGGCTCAGCGTCTCCATGTACTTCCCGGCCGGGAGCGCGGCTTCGTCGCCGAAGAATCCGAAGTGGACCGGCGCGGACTTGGTGGTGGTGACCTCGGAGAGCTTCGTGCTCGCCGACCCGACGCCGGCGAACGCGGGCGCCGGCGAGGCGCTGGCCGTCGCGGCGGCCGTGGGCGCCGGGGTCGAGGTCGCGGCGATGGTCGGCGCGGTGGTCGCCGGCGTGGTCGGGGACGGTGCGGTCGCGGCGCCGCCACAGGCCGTGGCGACAAGCGTGGCCACGATGGCCGCCGCGGCGATGCGTGCTGCGCGGATCATGGGTCTGCCTCCTCCGTGTTCTGCGGCGACACGTCCGCTGTGGACCAGCGCTCGATGATCCGCGCCATCTCGGGCAGGCTCGCGAAGGACGCACGCTCCCCCGTAGCGACGGAGGTGACGGTGCCTTCGGAGGTGCCGGGACGGCCGGACTCGAGTCGAACGAGAAACGAGCTCGCGGGCCGCCGCGTCATGAAGGCAGCATCGGCTCAGGCCGTGAGCGCGGCGTGGAACGCGGCGTGAATCAGCCGTGGATCCGCGCGAGGATGGCGAGATCGCGCTCGAAGCGGTCCCGGAGGAGCGCGCTACCGGTCTGGCGAAGGAGCGCGCGGGCTCGCGCGGTCTCCTCGTCGGCCTCAGCGGAGCGACCGGCCCGGAGAAAGGCGAGGGCGCGAATCTGCGTGGGGCGCGCGGTCGTACGAGCGTCGCCATTCTGGGGAGCCGCCGCCAGCTCGTCCGCGAGCCGCAGCGCGTCGCCGACATCCCCGCGGAATACGGCGTGACGACCCGCGACGAGCTGCCACCCGGCGTCACAGGTCCGGCACGTCGGGCGCAGCGCCTCGAGCAGCGCACGCGGCGGCAGGCGACCGCTCGCGAGGAGCGCGTCCACCGCGGAGATCCCGTAATCGCCGTGGACCGGCCGCCCGGCGCGGGCGCGCGCCGCCGACAGGAGCTCCTCGGCGAGGGCGACGGCACGATGCTCCCGGTCGGAGAACGCGAGCGCGATCGCGAGCTCCCCGAGCAGGGTCGGAGGTCCGGAGAGATCCAGCCTCGCGATATCGCCCCGTATCTCGTCGGCCACCTCGACCGCCTCCGCGTAGCGACCGAGCGTGAGCAGCGCGTCGGTCATGTCCTCACCCGCCTTGAGCTCCGCGCGCAGGCTGCCGATCCGGCGTGCGGTCTCGAGCTCTCGACGCGCGACCACGAGCGCGGTCGCACCATCCCCCATGCGGATGAGAGCCGGTCCGGCGATCTCGTACAGGGCGCAGGTCTGCTCGTCGTCGCCGAGACGCGCGGCCAGCCGCTCGAGGTCGTCGCGTGAGATCCCGGCGAGCGCGTCACCCGCGAGCCATCGAGCTCGGACGATGACGTGGAGGGCCTCGGCCTCGATCCGCGGAAGCTCGAGCGCGCGACCGAGCTCGCGCGCCTCCTCGGCTGAGGCGCGCGCGGCGGAGGCGTCGCCGTCGACGTAGCGGACCCATGCGAGCCCGAGCAGCGCCTCGGCGAGCGCGGCGCTCGACCCACGGACCCGCTGGTGCTCGGTGGCGGCGATCGCGAGCTCGAGCGCGCGCGGATGGCGCTGATACCACTTCGCGGCGCGCGCGAGCCGCGCGGCGAGGGATGCGCGTTCGTCCGCGGCCTCGGGCGCGCAGGCCGCGATCGCCTCTTCGTACGCCGCCACCGCCGCCGCCGTCGCACCCCGCCGCGTCTCCGCGTCGCCGACGAGCGCGAGCAGGTGCGCGCGCCGTGGCGAGGTGGGCCCGAGCGCGGCCAGCGCCGCGCGGCAGGCGCGGGCGCTCTCGTCGTGCGCGAAGCGCGCCGCGGCCTCGCGCGCGCCCGCGAGCCAGTGGTCGACTGCGCGCGCCTGCTCTCCCGCCGCGGTGAGGTGGAAGGCGATGGCGGCGGGCGGACCCCCCAGGCCCTCGAGCGCGTCCGCGACGCGACGATGCATCGCCGCACGCGCGATGAACGAGATGTGCTGATAGGTCGCGTCGCGGATCAGCTCGTGCGCGAACGCGATCCCGCCCCCACGCGCATCGTCCTGGTCGCGCAGGAGCGCGGCGTCGAACGCCGGGCGGAGCTCGTCGGCGACGCTCAGCCCGTCGCGCCCGGCGACGGCCGCGAGAAGATCGAGCCTCGCGCGCGCCCCGATCGTCGAGGCGAGATCGAGAAGCCGGCGCGTTGCGTCCGGCAGCATTCCGATGCGCGCGAGGATCGTGTTCCGGACGTCCGGCGGTAGCTCGGGGGCGAGCGGCTCCGTTTCGGACGGGATCTCGCCGGGCCAGGTCCAGGTGTCGCCCTGGCGCACGAGACGCCCCTGCGCGATCAGCGCGCGGAGCGCCTCGAGCGTGAACAGCGGATTGCCGCCGGCCCAGCGTGCGACGCGCGGCGCGAGCCAATCCACGTGCTCTCGGCGCACGCCGAATCGCGCGAGCAGCTCGGCGACCGCTTCCGGCGCGAGCGGCGCGAGCGTGACCAGGCGCAGCTCGCCGCGGCCGGCGAGTGATGCCGTGACAACGTCGAGCGTCGGCGCTGACCTCGGGCGCGCCGAAGCGACGACGGCGAGCCGGCGGCCACGGGCGGTGCGGGCGACGTAGTGAAAGAGATGCAGCGAGTCGTCGTCGGCGTGGTGCAGGTCGTCGAGCGTCAGCACCGTGGGCATCGCATCCGAGAGCCGGGCGAGCAAACGGGCGACAGCCTCGAACAGGCGCGTTCGCTGGAGCTCGGGCGTGGCGGCCCCGACGGCCTCGGCATCGCCGGCGTCCGGGAGCAGCGCGGCGAGGATCGACGGCCAGGGTGCCGGCAGCGCCGCGGCGTCCGCGGCCGATCCGCGCAGGGCATCGACCCAGAGCTGCAGCGCGAGCGTCCCCTCGGCGGACACGGTCCGCGCGCGCAGCACGCGCAGACCATGCCGCTCGGCGACGGCCGCGATCTCATCGAGGAGTCGCGACTTCCCCGCGCCGGCCTCGCCAACCAGCAACGCGGTCCCGCCGCGGCCATCGATCGCGTCCGAGACGAGGTCCACGACCTGCGCGTACTCCGCGCGACGGCCGATGAGCTCCGCCGGCGGCTCGAGCGACGGACGCGCGACCGCGGCTCTGGCCGCCGGTGCCGGGCCGCGCGAGAGCCCCGCGTAGACGGCCTTCGTCTCCGCGCTCGGATCGACGCCGAGCTCGTCGCGGAGCAGCGCGACGACACGCCGATAGTGGGCGGCCGCCGCCGCGAGGTCGCCGGCCGCGGCGAGCGCGCGGAGGATGAGACGGTGCGCCTCCTCGCGGTAGGGGTCTATCTCGATCGCGCGACGCGCCACGGCCGCGGCGCGATGCGGGTCATCGGCCAAGGAGCGCGCCGCGAGACGCTCCGCCGCGGAGGCGACCAGTCCGCGGAGGCGAACGCGCGCGGCTTCGGCGTGGGGCGCGTCGAGCTCGGCGCAGAGGTCACCGCGATAGAGGTCCAGCGCGCGCTCGAGGCTCGATTCATCGTCGGCCGCGACCGCACGCTCGAGCTCGCGCGAATCGACCGAAACGGCGTCGCCGAACGCCAGCGCGTCGGCCCGCGCCGCGAAGACCTCCGCGCCGATCGTGGCACGGATGCCGTGCAGCGCGTGACGCATGCTCTCGCGACCGCGGTCTTCGTCGGCGTCGGGCCACAGCTGCGCGATGAGGTCGGCTCGCGAGCGGTGGCCGTGGATCGCCAGCAGCGCGACGAGCACCCGCTGCTTCCGGGCAGGTAAGGTCCGCTCCTCACCATCGACGAGGACGCGGAACGGTCCGAGGATGCCGACCTCGATGCGCAACGCGGAGCGATCGTAGGTCCCGCGCGTGCGCTGGCCAACGTTCCTAGCGTGCCGCTCTGTGGCGCAGCAGCCCCGCGGGCACGCCGGCGAAGATGGCGTACGGCGACACGTTCGTGTCGCGCGTGGCCACCGAGCCAGCCCCGATGATCGCGCCCCTCGCCCACGGTGACGCCGGGCGGCAGCACCGCGTTCACGAGGAAGGTCATCCTGACCGACGGAAACGGCAGGAGGTCCCTATTCACGGGGCGCAGCCTTCACGTTGGGCTGACACGGTAGCGACGAGGATTCGATCCCGGCCGGACCGCCGTCGCGGCGCGCACGGCATCGAGGCGAGAAACGAACACCTCGGACACCACAATGCTTACACCGACCGTCCCGGGCACGAACGTGGCCATGACCCTCACGCCGCTGCCCGACGCACGAAGCCGTCGCGCGATGCGATCGGCTTCGGCACGCGAGCCCCGGAACACGCCTATGCCGCGATCGACCGGCATTTGCGGATGTCTCCCTCATTCGCGAGCGGCCCGGGCCGTCCATCTGTCGACGGCGGCTCGCTCGTCGACGATGTGCAAGCCGTCCTGAAACGAGCGAAGGCTCTTGGCACGACGATTACCGGCCCATGATCGGTGACGCACGCGAAGGACGCGGTCCTGCCTCATCCTGCCCCTGTGGCGTCGCTGTTTGTAGCATCCGTTGATGGCCATAAGCCGACCCGCCCTCGAGTCCGCCCTCGCGCAGCTTCCGTACATCCCGCTGGCGCACCTCCCGACCCCGCTCGAGGCCACAGCGCGGCTCGGCAGCGCGATCGATGTCCCGCGGCTGCACGTGAAGCGTGACGATCTGACGGGCCTCGCGATGGGCGGGAACAAGACGAGGCAGCTCGAGTACTTGCTCGGGGCCGCCGTCGCTTCGGGCGCCACCGCCGTGATCACGGGCGCGGGCGCGGAGTCCAACCATTGCCGCCAGCTTGCCGCGGGATGTGCGCGACTTGGCCTGCGAGCCTGCCTGATCCTTCGTGGGGAGCCGACTCCCACCCCCGAGGGGAATCTGCTACTCGACACGCTTCTCGGCGCGGAGTCGCGATACATCCCGGCGGACCGCTTCTACGAGGGCTTCGCGGCAGCCGCCGAGGCTTGGGCGCGGGAGTTGCGCGCCGAAGGGCACACGCCGTATCTCATCGACACGCTCGGTTACGATTCCCCCTCTCTGGCGATCGCCGCCCTCGGCTACGTGCGAGCGGCTCTCGAGCTCGAGGCGCAGTTCGAGGTCGTTCGCTGGCGCCCGGCGTCGGTCTACTTCTGCTCGGGCGCCGCAACGCAAGCCGGCCTCCTCGTCGCGTCGGCTGCGCTGGATCTGCCGTACGAGCTCGTCGGCGTCTCCGCGAGCCCGTTCATCCCGAAAAAGCAAGAGGTCATCGCGAAGGTCGCGACGCGGACCGCGTCGCTCCTCGGACTGAGCATCGCGATCGATCCTCAGGGCGTGACCAACCTCGACGCGTATATCGGTCCGGGATACGGTGTGACGACACCAGCGTCGCGGGCCGCGCTCGTCCTCGCTGCTCGGACCGAGGGCCTTCTCCTCGATCCGACCTACACGGCAAAGGCCCTGGCCGCCCTCATCGATCGGCGCCGGCGCGGCCTCGTCGGCAAGAGCGACGACGTGCTGTTCCTCCACACGGGCGGGACCCCGAACCTCTTCCTGTCGCGAAATGCGGCCCTCGCAGCCTCCTAGCGCGTGACTCTCGTCCGCGGATCGAGCGCGTCGCGCAGACCATCGCCGACGAGGTTGAACGCCACCACGACCGTGACGATCGCGGCGCCGGGGACGATGCTGATGTGTGGCGCCGTTCCGAGCCACTGCTGGGCCGCGTTGAGCATCGCGCCCCACTCCGGCTCCGGTGGCTGCGCGCCGAAGCCGAGGAACGACAGCGACGCCAGCCGGATGATGGCGGAGCCGATCTGAAGGCTCGAGTAGACGATGATGGGCGCGATCGTGTTCGGTAGCACATGTCGCAGCGCGACCCGCACGGGTGTAGCGCCGACCGCGACCGCCGCCCGTACGAATTCCTGTTCTCGGACGGTCAGCGTCTGCCCGCGGGTCAATCGCGCGTATCCGGGCACGTCCGCGATCGCGACGGCGGCGATCGCGCTCAGGAGTCCCGGGCCGATGAAGACGACCGCGAGGATCGCGAGGACGATCGACGGAAATGCGAGCATGCCGTCCGCGATCCTCATGAGGACGTTGTCGACGCGACGATGCGCGCTTCCGGAGAGCAGCCCGGCCCCGACTCCGAGGATGCCGGCCGCCGCGACGGCCGCTACCGCGCCGCCCACGGTGACGCGCGCACCGTAGAGGACGCGGCTCAGCTCGTCGCGCCCGACCTCATCGAGCCCGAGCACGTGCTCCGTGGACGGGCCTTGCCCGCGCAAGCGGATCTGCTGTTCGACCGGGTCGTACGGGGACACGATCGGCGCGAGCGCCGCGAGAGCGACGACCGCAACGATCACGACGAGGCCGAGGAGCGCGCCCCGATCACCCCGAAACCGCTCCACGGCGTCGCGGATGACGCCGCGCGCGCGCGGCGGCCGCACCCTCACCCGCTCATCCGGATCCGTGGATCGATCACCGCATACAGCAGATCGACCACGAGGTTGACGAGCAAAAAGATGACCGAGAACAGGAAGATGCACGCACGTATGACCGGGTAGTCCCGACCGAAGAGGGCATCCACGAGGTATCGGCCGATACCGGGCCAGGCGAAGACGGTCTCCACGAGCACCGCGCCGGTCATGAGGAATCCGACCTGGAGTCCGGTGATCGTGATGATGGGTATGAGCGCGTTCTTGAACGCATGACGCGTGATGACCACGCGCTGTCGCAGTCCCTTCGCCCGTGCGGTACGCAGGTAGTCCTGTGCGAGTACCTCGAGCATCGAAGCGCGCGTCATGCGGACCAGGATTGCGAGCGAGTACGCGGAGAGCGACAGCGTCGGTAGCACGAAGCTCTCGAGCTTGTCGTGCCCGGTACTCGGCAGCCAGCGGAGCGTCACGGCGAACAGATAGATGAGCAGGATGCCCAGCCAGAACACGGGCACGGAAACGAAGACGAGGACGACGAGCCGTATCGCATGGTCAAAGAGCGAGTTGCGTCGCACCGCGGCGACGATCCCGAGCGGCACGCCGAGGAGGAGCGCGAGCCCGAACGCGAGGCTCGCTAGCTCGACGGTGTTGCCGAATCGGCGGAGCAGCTCGGGGGCAACCGCCGTGCGCGTCGCGAACGACCGCCCGAAGTCGCCGTGGAGCGCGGCGAGGAGGAACGCACCGAACTGGATCGGAAGCGGCTGATCGAGGGCGTATTCCCGCCGCAGCTGCGCGACGCCCTCCGCGGTCGCGTTCTCCCCGAGCATGAGCTGCGCGGGGTCGCCCGGTGACAGCTGGAGCACGAGGAAGGCGACGAAACTGACCCCGAGGACGACAGGCACGAGCGAGAGCAGTCGCCCGGCGATGAACCTGATCACGCGCGACGGCGCGGTCGCGTGAGACAGAGCTCACGCGACCGCGCCATTCCTCCTACTTCGAGAGCCAGGCGCCGCCGAAAAGCGGCGTGCCGAGGATCGGGAAGTATCTGATGCCCTGCAGCTTCTTGGTCTGCGCGACGATCGTCATTTGATAGAAGACCGGCATGAACCACGCCTCGTCGAGCATCTGCTTGAAGATGTCTTTGTAGAGCCCGTAACGCTTCGCGTCATCAAGGGTCGAGGACGCCTGGTCGATCTTCGACTCGAAGTCGGGCCGACCCACGTGCGGGTACGCGAACGGCCCCTTGTCGCTCCAGGTGCGGCGGAGCGAAGAGTCGGGGTCCAACGCCTGCCAACCTTGTGGACCGAGCTGGTACTGGCCCTTCTGGTACCGGTCGTTCGCGGTGACCGCATCGACCTTCACGATGTCGCTCGCGACGCCGACCTTACGGAGATCCTCCTGGATCGCGAGGATCACCGGGTCGCCGCAGAGCGGGACCTGCGGAACGATCGACAGCTTCACCGACGAGAGGTTCACGCCCGACTCGGCGAGGAGCTGCTTCGCCTTGTCGGGGTTGTATTCGAGCTTCACGCCCGGATCGGTCTCCTTGCCGCCGAGCGACTCGGGCGGGAGCCAGCTCGTGGCGGTGCGAAGAAGGCCCTCGCAGGCCTGCGTGTTCAGCGCCTCCCTGTTCACGGCCAGATTGAGGGCCTGCCGGAACTTGAGATTCCGCATCACCGGGTCCTGGAGGTTGTACATCACGAACCACACGGAGACCTGCGGACTGCGCACGACCGCAAGATTCGCGTCGGTTCCGAGGCCCTTGACCGACTGCGCGGGCGGCGCGACGGCGACGTCGACATCCCCGGACTGCAGCGCCGCGAGCCGCGAGCTGTCGTTCGTCAGCATCTTGATGACGATCTTGTCGAGGTACGGCTTCGGCCCCCAGTAGCTCGGATTGCGCTCGAGCACGAACCGCTCGTTCGGCGTCCATTCGGTCAGCAGGTACGGGCCCGAGCCGATCGCATGCGTCGCGAGCCACTCGTTGCCCTGCTTCATCGCGGACGGCGCGACGATCGACAGCTGGCCGACACCGAGGTTGAAGATCGTCTGCGCGTACGGTGTCTTCGTCTTGATGACGAGCGTCGAGGCATCCGGCGCCTCGACCGAGGCGAAGTTGCCGGTGAACGCCTTGGCCGACGCGCTGTTCATGGCGCGGTCCAGGCTCTCCTTCGCGGCGGCGGCGTTGAACGGAGTCCCGTCGCTGAACTTCACGTCCGTGCGGAGCTTCAGCTCCCAGCTCGTGTCGCTCGTCGCCTTCCACGAGGTGGCGAGCGACGGTTTCGGCTGCAGCGTCTGCTGGTCCAGCTCGACGAGCCGGTCGTACACGTTGAAGAAGATCGCATGATCCGCGCTCCCCTTCTGGTTATGCGGGTCCGCGATCTGGATGGGGAAGTTCTGCCCGTATGTCAGCGTCCCGCCAGAGACCGGCGCCCCTGCCGCCGCGCCTCCCGTAGCGCCGGGAGTCGCGGGAGATCCGGCAGGGCCGCATGCCACCACGAGGATGACGAGCGTGAGCAGCGGAGCGAGAATCCGTGTCGTCGACGGACCCAGGCGAGCGCGCTTGTGCATACCACTCTCCTCTTCGTTCTGTCGGTCGTTCGAGCGATATGAGAGGGTGAAATGCTGCCGATGACGAGCGCGGCCCGCAATACAGCCTATGCACCGTCGCGCCGACGGTAGCGGTGCCTGCGGCACACCCTAGCCGCGGCTGTCGCCGGTCACGAGCCCGAGTCGGATATCGCGGGCGATGGCGTCGGGCGCGCGCGCCGCTGGCTCACCGTAGCCGCCACCAGACGGCACGTGGTATGCGAGAACGTCGTCGTCCGATGCGAGCGTCGCGATTCCCTCGCGTGCCAGCGGGCTGTCCGGCGCAACCGGCACGCCCTTCCAGGAGGCCCGCGTGAGCGATCCGTCTCCCCCTCCGAACAATCCGGGCGCGCCGACGTGCGGGCGAGACGGCGTGAAACGGATCCCGACGGGCAGGAGATGCCCCGGCAGTCGCCGGAGTGCCACGCGCTGCCCGAGGCCACCGCGAAACTCGCCCACGCCTCCGCTGTCGGGCTCCCATTCATGCTCGACGACGAGGACCGGCGCGGCCTGCTCGAAGAGCTCGACCGGTGTGCTCGCCGCGCCGCTCGTGAAGATGAAGCCGCCCATCCCGTCGCGATCCTTCGCACCGCCGCGGCCACCGCCGCTGAACATGCCGACGGAATAGAAGGAGCCGTCGGGCCTTCGTCCGAACGCGTTCACGCCTTGGTTCGTGCCGTAGCCGGCGATGGACCGGTCCGGCGCGACCTGAGCCAGCGCGGCGAGCACGATGCTGCTGACCCGAGTGGTGAAGATATGGCGCTCGCCGACGGACGCGGGGAAGGGGCAGGCCAGGACGCTCCCCTCCGGCGCGGTCACGTGCAGGGGCCGGATGGACCCCTCGTTGTGCGGGAGGTGCGGGGCGAGGACGCACTGGAGGAGGTAGTGCGTGTTCACCACGGTGTACGAGAGCGTCACGTTCATCCCGCCATACGGGAACGGCGGCGGCGCGTCGGGATAGTCCACGAAGATCTCGTCGCCCTTGACGGTGAGCGATACGCAGACCCGCACGGGGTCCTCGACGCCGTCGACGAGCCCCTCCGCGCGGTACGTGCCGTCGGGCAAGGCATCGATGATGTCGCGCATCGCTCGCTCGGAGCGACCCTGGAGCTCCGCGGCGAGCCCGGAGACGTCCGTGAGTCCGTACTCGCGCATCAGCCCCCGAAGACGTTCCGCGCCTACCTCGTTCGCGCCCACCATCGCCTCGAGGTCGCCGAGCACCATCTCCGGTGTGCGGACGTTCGCGCGGAGCAGATCGAAGAATGTGTCGTTCCGCTCGCCGCGCGCGTGGAGCTTCGTGATCGGGATGAAGACGCCTTCCTCATGCACGTCCCGGGTGCGCCGGTGGGACAGCGCGCCCCCGATGTCGGCCTGATGGGCGACCGTCGCGACGAACGCGACCAAGCGCTCGCCCGCGAACACGGGCGTGATGACCGCGACGTCGTCGAGGTGCCCGATGCAGAGCCACGGATCGTTCCCGATGAATACGTCACCGGGGTGGATGCGACCGCGAAAGCGTCGGAGCAGGTCCCGTGCGAGCGTCGGAAGGGCGAGGTTGAAGGATGCCATGCCGACCGCGCCCATCGCCAACTGACCGCCGTCGGCGGTCAGGAGACCGCATCCGAAGTCGAGTGCCGTGGAGATGATCGGAGAGAACGCGGTGCGACGGATGGTTAGCCACATCTGGTCGGAGATCGCGATGAGGCGAGTCCATACGACCGCGAGGTCCGCGGCATCGAGCGTGCTCCCGCGTCCGGTCACACGACCCCCAGATCGAGCACGATGTTGAGGTGCTCGTCGACACGGACGCGCCCCGACGGCGGGATCCACACGGTCGTCTCGCGTTCCTCGATGAGCGCCGGCCCCTCGAGAGTCGCACCTGTGGCGAGACGGTAGCGGTCGTAGACCGTCGCGTTGACGCTGGCCCCGAGCGCGGCGACGTAAGCCAGCCGCGTTCCCCGGCGCGGGTCGCCGCCTGCCGAAGCCCCTCCAAGGCGCGGCACGCGCCGCGGACCACAGGCCGTCACCTTCCAGTTCACGACCTCGAGCTCCGCATTCGCGTCATGGCGGCTGTACAGGCGGCGGTAGACACGGCCGAAGGCATCGCGGATCGTCCCGACGTCCCCGGCCCCGAGCGGACCTCCCGGGATGGGCACGCTGATGTCGAACACCTGACCGCGGATCCGCATGTCGGCCTCGCGCACGATCTCGACGGCGTCGCCCTCGACATCGGCATCGGTGAGCGCCGCCCGACCGCGCTCGGCGAGCTCCACGAGGAGAGCATTCACGCGTATCCAGTCAGTCACATGCAGCGGCGCCGGCAGGGACTGGATGTGCTGAAAGGAAAGTGGCGCGACGAGCGAGCCGAGCGCGGATGTCGCGCCGGCGCCGATCGGGAAGATGACCCGGGTGATGCCCAGCCTTCGCGCGACGCCCGCCGCGTGCGCGGGACCGGCGCCGCCGAACGCGACCATCGTCACCTTGCGTGGATCCCAGTTCCGCTCCACCAGGTGCATACGCGCGGCCTCGGCCATGCTCTCGCTCACGACCTCGTGGATCGCCGCGGCCGTGCGCTCGGCCGAGAGGCCGAGCGTCTCGGCGAGCGCACCCACCGCGCGGCGCGCGGCGTCGATATCGAGGCGCATCGCGCCGCCGAGAAAGTAGGCGGGATCGAGGTAGCCGAGGAGAAGGTTCGCGTCGGTCACGGTCGGGTCGGTGCCGCCTAGCCCGTAGCAGGCGGGCCCGGGTCGCGCGCCCGCGGACGAGGGGCCCACACGCAGCAACCCGGTGGGATCGACGTGTGCGATGCTGCCGCCGCCCGCACCGATCTCGATGAGCTCGACGCTCGGTACGAGGAGCGGTAGGCCCGAACCGCGACGGAGGCGGTGCGTACGCGCGACCTCGATCTCGTTGACCACGGTCGGCGCTCCCCGCTCGACGAGACAGACCTTCGCGGTCGTCCCACCCATGTCGAAGGAGAGGACCGGATCGATACCGGCGAGCGTGCCGAGCAACGCCGCTGCCGCCGCGCCCGCCGCGGGCCCCGACTCGACGAGGCGGATGGGCCGCTCCGCGGCCGTCGTTACGGACGCGGCCGCACCACTCGACAGCATCATGAAGAAGCGCCCCGCAAAGCGCATCCGCGCGAGCGCATCGCTCATGCGGGCGAGATACGAGCGGACAACGGGTGTGACATACGCGTCCGCGACGGCCGTCGACGTGCGCTCGTACTCACCGAGGATCGGAGCGACGGCCGACGACAGCGTGACCGTGAGCTCCGGATGGGACGCGGCGATGGCCGCGGCGGCGGCGCGCTCGTTCGCGGGATTCGCGTACGCGTGGAGGAACGACACCGCGATCGACGTCGCGCCGCGCTGTAGGGCAAGCCCGACCGCAGAGCGCACCGCCTCGGCCGAAGGGGCCAGGAGCACGACGCCGTCACGCGTCGTGCGCTCGCGGATCGGCAGCCGCAGATCTCTCGGCACCAGCGCCTCGGGCCAGGTCAGGAAGAGGTCATAGAGGTCGTAGCGTTGCTCACGGCGCATCTCGAGCACGTCGCGGAACCCGTGCGTGGTGAGCAGCGCCGTGGTCGCGCCCTTTCGCTCGAGGAGCGCGTTCGTCACGAGTGTCGTGCTGTGCACGAGCAGGTCGAGCTCGCTGACGGTCACTCCGGTCCGATCGAGCAGCTCGCGTACGCCGTCGAGCGCGGCTCGGGCCGGGTCTTCTGGTGTGGTCAGCACTTTGTGCACGCGCACGGCACCGCTCGGGTCGAGGAGCACGAGATCCGTGAAGGTGCCGCCGATGTCTACGCCGATGGCGTGGGTTCGTCCTCCGCTCACAGGCAGCGGCTCTCCCGGGAGCGCTCGGGGCGCGCACGGTCGGCATGGCCGGCTCGATCGGTGCCGCGTCCGCGGCGCTCCGTCTCTGGGATCGGACGGCCTCCGTGCCCCGGACGCTCGTGTGTCCGCACGCTTGTCAGCGCGGCGCGAGCCCGAGCGATGTGACGGCCACCAGGCTCGCCGCCGCAACGATCGCCGCGCTGCCGAACCCCACGTAGAACGGACGCGGCCCGATCGTGCGGAGCTGCGCGATCCGCGTCGAGAGACCGACGCCCGCCAACGCGATGAGGATGCACGCCGTCGCGACAACGTCGATCGGCGCTGCGCTCGCCTTGTCGATGACCCCTGCGGTCCGGAGAAGCGCCATGAAGAGGAAGCCCACGACGAAGAGCGGGAACGCGCGCAACGCGCCCGCTCGCACCTCGTCGCCCTCCACCCGCGTCTTCCGTCCCCACCACCACGCGATGAGGACGATCAGCGGCGCCATGAGTGTGTTGCGTACGAGCTTCACGACGGTCGCCACGTCGCGCGCCTCGGGCGAGTACGCCGCGCTCGCCGCCACGACCTGGCTCGTGTCGTTCGCCGCGACGCCCGTCCACACGCCGAACACCGGGTTCGCGAGCGCGAGTGCGTGCCCGATGAGGGGATAACAGAACACCGCGAGCGTGCCGAAGAGCGTGATCGTCGCGACGGCGAAGGACACCTCCCGATCCTCCGCGTCGATGACCGGCGCCGTCGCGACGATCGCCGAGTTCCCACAGACGGCGGTGCCGACGCCGATGAGGAGCGCGAGACGCGGCGGGAGCGACGCGGCGCGCCCGGCGACGAGAGTGAGCGTGAACGCGACCGTCATCGTGGCGACGACGAGCCCGAACGCACCCACCCCGATCTGCGCGACGTCGCCGAGCGAGAGTCGCGCGCCGAGCAGGATGATCCCGAGGCGCAGCACGCGCTGTACGGCGAAGCGCAGGCCGGGCGCCGTCGAGGGGGGCAGGATGCCCGTGTTCGCGACGACGATCCCGAGGAGAACGGCGACGAGGACCTCCGCGAGCGCCGGCGGCAGCACGGCGGAGGCGAGTCTGGCGACGGCTGCCACGGCGAACGCGGCCAGGAGCCCCGGCGCAAGACGACGCAGGTGATCGATCATCCTTCACGCACCTTTCACGGCCTCACGAGGCCGAACGGCGAGGGTCGAGCGCATCTCGCAGGCCGTCGCCGATGTAGTTCACCGACAGGACCGCGAGCGAGATGAGCGCGCCGGGAAAGATCGCGAAGTGTGGCGCGGTGGTCAGATGGCTCTGGGCGTCGAAGAGCAGCCGCCCCCATGTCGGCTCGTCCGGCGGGAACCCAAGACCGAGGAAGCTGAGGCTGCTCTCCGTGATGATCGCCGCGCCGATCCCGAGGGTGGACGCGACGATCACTGGCCCGAGCGCGTTCGGGAGGATGTGTCCGAAGATGATCCGCCGGTCGGGGGCACCCACCGAGCGCGCCGCCACGACGAACTCACGTTCCTTCAACGACAGGAAAGCCGCTCGCACCAATCGCGCCACGCCCATCCAGTTCAGCAGGCCGATGACGAGAACGATGAGGACGAAGATCCCGACGATCGGGCCGAGGAGGCCGCGGAGCGTCTCGCGGAACAGGAGGATGACGAGCAGGAGGAGCGGCAACGATGGAATGGAGATGAAGAGGTCGGTGATCCGCATCAGCAGGCCGTCGAGGCGGCGGAAGTATCCCGCCAGCGCACCGATGAGCGTCCCGACCGTCATCGCCACCGACACCGCGGCGATGCCGACGGCGATCGAGACGCGGCCGCCGTAGAGGCAGCGCGCGAGGAGGTCGCGGCCGAGCTCGTCGGTGCCGAACGGATGCGCGAGGCTCGGCCCCTTCAGCACCGACTTGAAGTCGATGTCGTCGATCGGCACGCGGTAGACGAACGGCCCGATGAGCGTCGCCGCCACGAGCGTGAGGAAGACTCCTGCGCCCAGGAGCGCGAACCGGTGGCGGCGGAATTGACGCCACGCGTCACCCCACAGCGAACGCGGCGGCCGCACGAACACGGCGGCCCCAGAGAGGGCGCCGCCGCCCGCGACGTTCTCCGCCATCAGCCGTACCGCACCCGCGGATCCGCGAAGGCGTAGAGGACATCGGCGACGAGGTTGAAGAGCACGACGAGCAGAGCGAAGATGAACGTGATCGCCATCACCACCGGCGTATCCGCGTTCTGGATTGACAGGATCAGCAAGTGGCCGATCCCCGGCACCGAGAAGATCTGCTCCGTGATGACCGCGCCGGTGAAGATGTGCGGGATGCTGAGCGCGACGAGCGTGATGACCGGAATGAGGCTGTTGCGCAGGACGTGGCGAAACACGACCTGGCCCTCGTCCAGACCTTTCGCTCGGGCGGTGCGAACGTAATCCTGCGGGATGTTCTCGAGCATCTCCGCGCGCACGTAGCGCATCATCGTCGCTCCCAGGAAGAACGCGATGACGACGACCGGCATGATCGTCTGGCGCACCTGTGCGATGAACGAAGGGACGTCTGTAACGACGACGGTCGAGTCGTAGATGAACGGCAGCCAGCGGAGCTGCACCGCGAAGATGAGGATCAGGACGAGGCCGGTGAAGAACGACGGGACCGAGAACCCAAGGAACGCCACGGTCGTCGATACGTGGTCGAAGAGGGAGTAGCGCTTCACCGCCGAGATGACCCCGATCGGGATGGCGATCAGGATCCCGACGATGTTCGCGGTGCCGAGCACCCACAGCGTCTGAGGCAGCCGTTGGAGGATCAGCCCCAGGACCGGCGTGCGCGACGAGAACGAGAAGCCGAGGTCGCCGTGCAGCATCGCCCAGAGCCATTTCACGTATCGCACCGGTATGGGCTCGTCGAGGCCGAGCGAAGCGCGGACGCGCTCGCGCACCTCGGCAGGCACCTCGGGGTTCGCGGCGAACTGCGACATCGGGTCGCCCGGCGCGAGCGCGAGGATCAAGAAGATGATCAGGCTGATCCCGAGGAGCGTCGGGATCGAGATGATCAACCGACGCAAGATGTACCTACCCATCTCGCTTCATCACCGGCTCGGACGATATCGCGGGGACACCGCGCATCCCATCGCGGCGGTTGTGCGCGGCGCATAGGCGTCGAGAGCGCGCGTAGTCCGAGCGCACATGGGCCGTCGGTGCCCTCGCCGCCGGTCGATGTGATCGATGGCGGCGAGGGCCGCGAGCGTTGCGGTTACGGGACTACTTGCGCCAGTCGGCGATGTTCCACAGGTCGCCCTCCCAGACGTTCTCGACCGGCCCCTTGAGCGCGGTGACGCGCGTCGAGATCGGCCGCTGGTTCGCGACAAGCGGGACGAGGACGACGTTCTGAACGAGGTGGTCGTTGAGCTTGATGACCAGGTCCCTGCGCTTCGCGGGATCGAGCTCCTTCACGAGCTGGCCGTACAGCGCGTCGTACTCGGGGTTCGAGTAGCGGTTCGCATTCTTGCCGCGCCAGCCGTCCGCCCGAGTCTTGATCTCGGACGTCGTCCAGGTGGAGAGATAGACCTGCGGGTCGGGACTGCTGTAGCCGCCGCCGTACTCCTGCACGTCCGCCCAAAACTTGGACCACGTGTCCGGGTTCGCGGCGTCGCTCGAGAAGAAGACGCCGGACGGGACGGCCTTGAGCTCGACCTTCACGCCAAGCGCTTCCCAGTCCTTCTTGATCACCTGCTGCACGATCTGCCGTGTCGCGGATACGGTCGTCTGGAAGACGACGCTCATCTTCACGCCGTTCTTCGCGCGGATGCCGTCGGATCCCTTCACCCAGCCGGCGCTGTCGAGCAGCTTCGCCGCGGCGGCTGGGTCGTACTTGCACACGTCCATGTTCTTCGTGTTCTGCGATGTGATGTCCGGCGGTTGGGTGATGACGTTGCATGTCGCCGAGCCGGTGATGCCATTGCCCCACACCTGCTCCGCGAGCAGGGTGCGGTTGATGGTCATCGCGAGCGCCTTGCGCACGTTCAGATCGATGAGGAACGGGTGCGGCTGACCGGGCTCGGCACGCTTGTCGCCCAGAGCCGGGTCGGGGTTGGTGTACTGGAAGTTGATCTGCTCGATGCTCGATCCTGGAATCGCCAGAAGGTTGCACTTCCCGGTCTTCAGGAACGTCTGGAGCTGGTCGACCGGCAGCTGCAGCGACCAGCCGTAGTCCGCGTCGCCGGTCTCGCACGTGCCGCGCGCGGCCGTCGCGGAGTCGTTCACCGTCTTGATCTGGACGGTCTTGAAGTACGGCTTGTCCTTGTCGCGGTACTGGTCGTTGATCTCGTACAGGACGATGTCGTTCGGCTTGAAGTCCTTCACCTTGTATGGACCGGTGCCGATCGGGCGCTGGTTGCCGGGCGCATCCTTGATGTTCGCGCCGTTGAAGTCCTTGAACTGCGCCTTCTGCAGGATCGCGCCGTAGCTGCCGATACCCCACTGGTACGGGTCGGCGGTCGCCTGCTTATACTTCACGACGATGGTGTACTGGTCCGTGGCGGTCACGGATGCGACGTTCCCCACCGTTTGTGCGGTGGTCGCGGCCACGGCCGGATTGGCCATGAGCTGATACGTGAAGACGACGTCGTCGGCGGTGAAGCCGGTGCCGTCGGACCACTTCACGCCCTGCTTCAGCTTCCAGGTGACGCTCGTGCCATCGAGGGCGACGCCGCCGTTCGCGCGGGTCGGCACCTCGGCCGCAAGTCGAGCCTCGGGCTTCCCATCAGGACCCATGACCGCGAGCGGCTCGAGGACCGGACGCGACGCGTCGTGGTCCTTCGATCCTTGTGCGAGGTGTGGGTTCAGGATGGTCGGACCCTGGGTGAAGAGCAGCTTGAGCTCCCCGCCCTCGCCGCGCTGTGCCACCGGAGCCGCGCTCGCCGATGTGGCGGACGACGCGCTTGGCGAAGGTGTCGTGGTGCCGGCCGTGCAGGCCGTGGCGACGATGAGGACCGAGGCCAGAAGTACCAGGACACGGCCGTTGAGCCATCGAGACATAGGTGTGACCTCCGTCGCGACCGGATCGACTGTCGGCGACTTTCGGTTGGGTCAGCGGTGGCGGCAATATGCCGGCGGCACCGCGGGGCTCGGATGCTGTGGGCGGCGGGCACACTCCCCGCCGGGGCCATGCGGGCTATCTGGAGCGCGAGCGGGCCACCTCGCCGACGACGTCCGCCAGGTGGTCGACCTCCGCGGCGGTCGTGTACTGCGCGATGCTTGCCCGCACGACGCCGGCGCCCGGCTCGAGGCCGAGGCCGCGCATGAGCTCGAACGAGGCGAACTCGCCCGACCACACCGCGAGGCCCTCTCGGGCGCAGCGATCAGCAACGCTCCACGGCGTCACCCCATCGAGCGTGAAGGCGACGGTGGGACAGCGCTCAGAAACGCGACGTGGCTCGGCGATGCCGTAGACGCGAGCGCCGGGCATCTCGGCGAGCCGCGTCAGGAGCCGGACCGCGAGCGCCGACTCGTATGCGCGGATCGCGGTCTGCGCGCTCACGAGCTCGGCGCGCAGACCGCCGGCAGGCGCGGGGATCGCGAAGGTGCGTCCGATCCACGCCAGGTGATCGAACGTCGCGAGGAGGCCGGCGAGCAGCTCGAACGCGAGCGCCCCGGTCTCGAGCCGATGCGGCAGCTCGTCGGAGCGCCACCGCACGTTGTGCCACGGAAGCGAGGCCAGGACTTCCGTGCGCGCCCAGCACACCCCCAGGTGTGGGCCGTAGAACTTGTACGCGGAGCAGAGGAGCACGTCCGCTCCCGCGGCGACGACGTCGAGCCCGATGTGCGGCGCCGCGTGCACCGCGTCCACCCAGAGGATCGCCCCGTTCCGGTGCGCGGCGGCGGCGATCTCCGCGAGTGCGGGTATATCGACGAGCGTCCCGACCGCATTGGACGCGTGGGCGACCGAGACCACGCGCGTGCGCGGGCCGATGGCCGCCGCGACGCGAGATGGATCGAGCCCGCACTCCGCGTACGAGGGCTCGAGCCAGCGGACCCGCAGCCCGCGCTCTTCCGCGACGACGAGCCACGGCGCGATGTTCGCGTCGTGGTCGAGCGGCGAGAGGAGGAGCTCGTCCCCCTCGCGCAACGTCTGGCCGATGCGGCGCGACATCGCGAAGGAGAGCGTCGTCATGTTCGGGCCGAATACGCACTCGGCCTGATCGCCTGCGCCGAGGAACGCGGCCATGGCCTCGTGCGCTCGGGTGATGATCTCGTTCGTCCGAGCGGCCGCGGGGGTACTCGTGAACGGCGCGCCCCGCGTGCTGTTCGAGTTGGCGGTCTCGAGGTAGTCCGCGACGGCGCGCACGCATGCTGCGGGGACCTGGGTACCTGCCGCGCCGTCGAAGAAGACCGTGCCGCGACCGAGCGACGGGAAGCGCGCACGCACGGCCTCGACGTCGTAGGCGCGCGCCGTGATGCCCGACGCGGGCACCGCGGTCACTCGATCGGGATGGAGCGAGGCTTGCGCGCGAAGATGCGGCGCACCATGGGGACGAAGAAATCCGCCGGGGCGGACTCGAACTTGGGGTCGACCGCGCCCTGGTCGTACTTCTCCGCGAACTCCGCGCCCCAGTCGAAGAACTCGTGCCCACGCCAGCGCAGGCGCGCCTCCGGGTCGAGCAGCTTGGGGTGGTCCTTCACGTGGTGGTCGCCGAAGACCTGGTGCCGCTCGAGCATCCAGCGGTTGCGGTCGGACACGTACGGACCGAGCAGCTCGGCGGCGAAGGCGCCGTGCCGGCTCGGCACGACGACGAAGCCGATGTCGTGCAGCAGACCGACGACGATGTCCTCTTCGTCGTGCCCGTCCAGGTACATGCGCGTGGCCGACTGGAGGCAGTGCTGGTAGTTGTTCACCTTGTAGCCGAACGTCGCCTCTTCCCGCATCGTGTCGAACATCTTGAGCACCGCATCGGCCTGGTTGTCGGCGTAGAACACCGCGCGTTGCGCGTCGAGGAGCTCCCAATCGGCCCTATCGAACGAATCCATCGCGACGCCCTTCACGTACTTCCAATCGGGCTGATACAACGGGCTCGTGACGGCCCGCGAGCCGGGGACGGCCGGGCGAGTCATGCGCTCTTCGGTCATGCGCGGGATAGTAGCGACGCGCCCCGGCGGCGGTCGCTGTGCCCTCTGACCACGACCCGCGTGGGGCCGTGTGCGCTCGGAACATTGCCGCCTTCCGGCCCGGTCGCCACATTCGCAACGTGATGCGGTCGGGCGGCAGCGATTGCATCGTCGTCGGCGCCGGGCTGATCGGCCTATCGACCGCCGTCCACCTCGCATGGCAGGGTCTCGACGTCCGCGTCATCGAGCGCGGGCGCATCGGCGACGGCACCTCGAGCAAAGCGAGCGGCTGGATCTCGGCGCAGCTGCGCACCCCGAACCCCCTCCTCGAGCTCGTCCTCGACAGCCAGGCCTATTACCCCGATTTCCTCGCGCGGCTCGGCGACGACTGCGGCTACGAGCGCTCGGGATCGCTCGTGGTGTTCGACTCGCACGAGCAGCTCGAGCAGCGCCGGCTGCTCGACGTGACGCAGCGCGCGGCTCGCGGGTATGCCGGCGCGCGGTTCGTAGATGCGGCGGAGGTGCACGCGCTCGAGCCCGCGCTCGCGCCGACGATCGTCGCGGGTGCGCTGTTCGAGGACGACGCGCAGGTCGAACCGCTCCCCCTCATGGAGGCCCTGTCCCGCGCCGTGCACGCGGCCGGCGGCAGCGTCCACGTCGGCGCCACGGTGAGCGCCATCGCACGGGACGGCGCGAATTGGCGCGTGACGACGACCATCGGCGACTTCAGTGCGGCGCGGCTCGTGCTCTGCGCGGGCGCATGGTCGCCGAGCGTCGCCGAGCTGGTGGGGCTCGACCTTCCCGTGCTGCCCGTGTCGGGCCAGCTCCTCGTCACCGAGCCACGCAAGGGTGCGCTGCGCCGCTGTGTGGTGTACCAGCCCGATCCGCGCTTCGACACACGGCTCGCCTGCGGCGTCCGTCCCGCGACCGACGGCCGGCTGTGGCTCGGAACGACGTATCGCGCCGGTACGTTCGACGTGACGATCACGAGCGAGGACACGCGCGCGATCCACGACGCGTTCCGCGCGGTGTTTCCGGCGCTCGCCGACATCGCGATCGCCGAGGCATGGGCAGGGGTCCGACCGGTGCCCGCGGATCTCCTGCCGATCTACGGCCGCATCCCCGCGAACGAGGATCTTTTCCTCGGCGTGCCGGTCGCCGGTCTCGCCGAGGCGGCCGGCGCCGGACGCCTGCTCGCGCGGATCGTCTGCGGGGAAGCGCCTGAGAGCGCCGCGTATGCGGTCGCCCGCTTCGGCACGGACTGATGGCGGACCCGGTCACGATCACCGATCAGCTCGTGCTCGATGCAACGCCCGCGCGGATCCGCGCGCTCCTAGAGGACGTGCCTCTCGTCGTCGCATGCATCCCCGGCGCGGCCGTGAGTGGCGACGCCACGGACGGCGCGTACCCCGCGAAGATCGGCGTGCAGTACGGCGAAACGGGGGTGCGCCTCAGCGGCACCGTGCGCAGTGAGTGGCCCGCGATCGACGCCGCGGTCGTGCGCGCCGAGGGTCAAGACAAGGCCGGGACCGTGCGCGCGACGGGAGAGATCCGCATCACCGTCGGCGCGCAGGGCGCGGACGGCACGCGGGTCGAGGTCGCGGCTCGGTTCACCTTCGGCGGTATCCTCGCGCCCCTGGCGCGCTCGGCGACCCGCATCGTCGGACCGCAGCTCATGCGCAGCTTCGCGCGCTGCCTCTCCGAGACGCTCGCGTCGCGCGGCTGAGCCCTACCGCGCGACCGCGATCTCGCCGGCACCCACGTCCAGCGGGGCGGCGCGCGACGCGTTGAGCCTTCGCAGCGGACCTGCGAAACGAAGGGCGAGGAGCGCGACCATCGTCGCCGCAGCGCCGCCCGCGACGTAGACGAGCTCGATGCCGACGAACGACCCGATCGCGCCAAGCACGAGCTGGCCGAGCGGCATCGCCCCCATCCACATGATCATCTGCGCCGACATCACGCGCCCGAGGAGCGCATCCGGAGTGGTCGTCTGGAGGATGGTGCTCTGTACGCCCATATACAGGAGCACGCTCGTCCCGGCGACCGTAGCGGCAGCGGCGGCGCCGACGAGGTCGTTCTGCAGCCCGAGCACGATGACGCACGCGCCGGTCATCGTCGCGGCGCCGAGGAGGAGTGCGCCGCGCCGGGCAACGGCGCTCACGCTCGCCACGGCGATCGCGCCCCCGAGCGCGCCCACGCCGTTCACCGTGAGCAGGAGCGACAGCGACGAGGGGCCCATCATGAGGTGGTTCGCGACGAACGCCGGAAGCAGGTTGAGATACGGCCGCGCGAGGAACGAGAGCGACATGCCCACGACGAAGGTCCATCGGACGACCGGGTCGTGCGCGATGTAGCGCAGCCCTTCGCGCACGTCCGTGACGAGCCCCTCCGACGCGGTCTTCGACACGGGCGGCATCGGGGCCATGAGGCGAACGGCCAGCATGACTGGCAGGTACCCGAAGGCGTTCGCAAAGAGGAGGCCGCCGACACCGACGGGGCCGATGAGGATCCCCGCGATGGCGGGACCGACGATCCCCGTCCCATGCGACGCGACCGACTGGAGACCGACCGCGCTCATGATGTCGCGCGGCGGCACGATGATGCTGAGCATCGACTGGCGTGCTGGGCCGTCGAAGGACGTGCTGAGACCGATGAGCGCGGTGAAGAGCATGACCAGGCCGATGCTCGCGTGCCCGGTCGCCGCGAGCACCGCGAGCCCCGCGGTGAGCGCCATGGACGTGCCCTGGCTTAGAAGCATGACGCGACGACGATCCGAGCGGTCGACGACCGCGCCGGCGACGAGCGCGAGCGCGATGGCGGGCATCGCGCGTGCGAGACCGACGAGCCCGATGTAGAGCGGCGCGCGGCCGACGTCCCCGTCATCGACGGCGAGCTCCACGGCGAGCCAGCCGAGGCCGAACATCTGCATCCACCACGCGGTGTTCGAGAGGAGGTTGCCGAACCAGAGGAGCCGGAACTCGCGATGGCGCAGTGCCGTGAGAGTCGATGGAGCGCCCCGTGCGATCAGGTGCGGTCCCGCATGCGCTCCGCGGCCGCGAGCACCGCCTCGACGATCGGCTGGTAACCGGTGCAGCGGCAGAGATTGCCGGAGAGGGCGTCGCGCACGTCGGCCTCGGTCGGCGCGGGCATGCCGTGGAGCAGCTCGACGGAGGTGAGGATCATGCCCGGCGTGCAGTAGCCGCACTGGAGCGCATGGTGCCGCGAGAACTCCTCCTGCAGTGGATGGAGCGCGCCGTCGCGCGCGAGGCCCTCGATGGTTGTGATCGCGTAACCCGCGGCCTGCACACCGAACATGAGGCAGGCGCGCGCGCTGCGGCCGTCGAGGAGGACCGTGCACGCGCCACAGACACCGTGCTCGCAGCCGGCGTGCGGACCGGTGAGGCCGCACTCCTCACGGAGCACGTCGAGGAGCAGCTTGCGCGGCTCGGTGCGCACATCGTGAGCGACACCGTTGACGCTGAGGCGGTACTCGATCATCTCACCCACAGACCCGGCATCCTTCGTGCTCACTATCACAATCGCTCCGCGGATGCCGCAATATGCGCCGCGCATAGTCGTCGCGAGGAGGCCTGTGCAGAGCTGATGTTGCCCCGCCGGCCACGCCCCCGATGATGAGGCCGAACCAGCACTGAGAGGGAGGCACATCCATGCCGGCCGATCTCGAGGGCGTTCCCGCGACGAAGATCATCGAGGGCGCCGACATCCTCATCCGCGTTTGCGGACGGTTGAAGCCCGACGAGCGCATCGCGATCGTGTGCGACACCGGCACCCGCCCGCTGGGCGACATCCTCGCGGAGCGCGCGGCGCTTGTGACCTCCAAAGTCCACCTGGTGGAGGTCCCACCGTTCGACATGCACGGTCAGGAGCCCCCGCCGCACGCGGCGGACGAAATGCGGCTCGCCGACCTCTGCCTCGGCATCACCGCAAAGTCGATGGTGCACACGACCGCGCGCCGGGAGGCCGCGGCGAAGGGCACCCGCTACCTGAGCCTCCCCGACTACTCGGCGGCCCTCCTGGCGCACGAATCGCTGCGTGCGGACTTCGAGGCGCGCGGGAGGATCGGCGACCGCATCGCTGCCGCGTTCACGGCGGGATCGGAAGTGCGCGTCACGTCGCCCGCAGGCACGGACGTGCGCATGGACATCGCGGGCCGCATCGGCGCATCGACGCCGGGCTTCGTGGCGGAGCCCGGCGCCATGAGCTCACCGCCGGATATCGAGTGCTACGTCGCGCCGATCGAGACTTCCGCTCGCGGCATCGTCGTCGTCGACGGCTCCATCCCCTACCCGACCCTCGGCCTCGTCGCGGCGCCGGTGCGCCTCACCATCGCCGGCGGAAGCGTCACGGACGTCGCCTCGGAGCGCGACGAGCTCGCACGCGAGGTTCAACGAGTCTTCGAGTCCGTCGGCACGCCGAAGTCGCGCGTACTCGCGGAGTGCGGAGTGGGCTTGAACGACCTCGCGAAGCTCACCGGGATCATGCTGACCGACGAGGGCGCGGCGGGGACGATGCACTTCGGCTTCGGGTCGAACTTCACCATCGGCGGCATCAACGAGGTCCCCTTCCACCTCGACGTCGTCATGCGCGACCCGACGCTCGTCGTCGACGGCCGCGTGCTGATCGAGCGCGGGACGGTCCGAATCTAGGAGGCAGCCGGGGACCGCGCCAGCGTGTCCTCGAGCATCGATGTCGCCTGGCCGAGCGTCCATCGCATCGCGTCCTGCGCGACGCGCTCGGCACCGTCGGGATCGTGCGCCGCGCACGACTGGAACAGCTGGTACGAGTAGTCGAGCCAGCGCAGATGGTCGGCGCCGACGAAGACGAGGCGCAGGTACCGCTCCGCGCGCTCGCGCAGGCTCGCCACCTGCCGCACGAGCCGCGGGCGTCCGCTCAGCGCGTACACGCTGAGCATGAAGATGCGGTCCTCCCGCAGGTACTCCTGACCGTCGCCGTCGTTGCAGAGCGCGGCCAACCGCGGCAGCGCGAGGCGCAGCGATTCGAGCGCCTCAGGTCCGACGCGGAGCGCCGCCTCGCGCGCGGCGAGACCTTCGAGGCCCATCCGCGCGGCGTAGATCTCCTCGAGCTCGTCCATGGAGAGCGGGACGACGCGCGCGCCACGGTGCGGGAGCAGCTCGACGAGGCCCTCTTCGCCGAGGAGTGTGAGCGCCTCGCGCACGGGCATGCGGCTCACTGCGAGCGAGGACGCGAGCTCGGCTTGGCGAAGCCAGGCGCCGGGCGCGATCCGGCCGCCGAGGATCCATTGACGGAGCGTCGCGTGGACCTCGCTGACCGCGGTCTTCCGCGGGTGGCCGGCCATCCGGAGCACGGGCACTGCGGCCCCTTTCGCCGTCATAGCCGCTCTCCCTTGTGCGGATTGGATCCGATCTTGACATCGCTCGCGCCGCGTACTCGAATTGGCTCCACGCTACCGTGGCCCGCGCGCTCGGGGGGGAAGGTCGTCAGTGCAGCGGTTCGTATCGCCGTTCCAGTTACCTCCTGACCGGACTTGATGAAGCCGGTCGCTTCGTCGCAGCACATCGTCGGACGCCCGTCCGACGCGCGCAAGAGCGGCCCCGCACCTTCGGAGCACCCGCAGCTGAGCCTCGTGCACACCGGGGGGCCCGAAACACCACACGATATCCTCGCCGACCTCGTCGCGACGATCGGATCCAATCCGTCCGAGGAGCTGCTCATGCGCATCTCGGCCCTCACGGTCGTGCGCCTCGCCCGCTGCACGCAAGCGCTCATCTACCGCTGGGATCCCGAGTCGGCGAGCCTCCGGCTCGCCGCGTCCGCACCGCTCGGCGAGGCGCCGGTCGGCGAGGAGCGGTACGCGCTGGGCGACGGAATGGTCGGGCGCGCCGCGCTCGCCGCCGAGCCCGTTGTGAGTGGGGCGCATACCGCCGGGCGCCCGGGGCGCACGGCCGCGGCACGTCAGGTGCCGATGCTCGCGGCCCGTATCGCGACGAACGATGGCGCGCTCATCGGCGTCGTCGGAGGGGTGTTCGACGGCGCGATCGGCGACGACGCGGCTATCTTGCTCGCCGAGACGGCCGCGCTGACTGCCGTCGGCGTCGAGCGGATCACCGAGCGCGCCTCCGCGCGGCGTCGCGGGGAGCTGCTCGACACCATCGCCATCCTCGCGCAGGCGATGCGACCGGTGGTCAGCGCCTCCCAGACGCTCGCGGCGCTCGCGGCGCTCGGCCTGCGCGCCACACACGCACACGCGTGCGCGATCTACGTGACCCAGCCCTCGCAAGAGGAGGCGCGCCTCGCCGCCGTCGCGCCGCCTCACGCCACCGTGCCCGATCACCGCGCGACCCGCGAGGTCGAGCGGAGCGGCGGCGCGCTCGCGACCGAGCCCGTGTCCCCGCGACCGCTCCTCGCACAACCCATCGTCGCGGGGATCGAGCGGCTGGGGACACTCGTGCTCTTCGACGACCGGCGGAGCCGCCCGCGCGACGACGAGGTCACGACCTGCGCGATACTCGCCGAGACGATCGCCCTCGCGCTCCGCCAGCGCGCGCTCATCGACGCCACCGTGGAGCGCGCCCGCTCGGCGGAGCTCCTCTGGGAGATCGTCGGTCCCGGGCGCGCTGATCCCGCCGCGGTGCTCTCGCGCGCACAGCGCATGGGGTGCGCGCTGACCGAGGCGCACGTCGTCATCGTCGCGACCGCGGTCGGCGACGAGCGCCCGGAGCGTCTGCGCGCCGCCATCGCGGGCATCGAGCGGGGCGCGATCGTCGACGTCGGTGGCGACCGCGTCGTGGCGATCGTGAGCCCGTCCACGCCGGGGCGGCTTCCCGCGGGCAGGTGGTCGATCGGCGTGAGCCTCCCGTGCACCGAGCTTGCGCGTTACCCGGTCGCGTACCGGCAGGCGCAGGACACGCTCGAGCTCGGCACACGCCTCTTCACGCCCGGCCGCATCGTGCGCTTCGACGAGCTCGGCAGCTATCGCTTCGTACCCGCGCTCCTCGCCGGCGGTCTGCGGGGCGAGCCGGAGTACGAGCAGGTGTCACGTCTCACCGACGAGCTCCTCCGCACGCTCGAGGCATACCTCGACAGCGGTGGCAACACGGCGCTCGCGGCGAAGCAGCTCTACTTGCATCGCAACACCCTGCGCCAACGCCTCGACCGCATCGCGACGCTGTTGGACATCGACCTCGCGGTGCCGAGCCGCTGGCTGGGTCTGCAGCTCGCGATCAAGGCCGCCCGGCTGTCGCGGCTCCCGTCATCCGCGACGACGCCCCGACAGACACCCTGAGCACGCCCTGGCTCCGGCTCCTCGTCCTCTTCGCGATCACGTCGTTGATCGAGCCGATGGGTACCGGGCAGGTCCTGGCGCTGCTCCCGCTGCTCCTCCGCGGCGCGGGCATCGATGCGGCGGACGTGCCGCGGTTCGTGGGACTCTTCGTGCCGCTCATTTTTGCGGTCGGCCTTCCCTTCGTGCCGTTCTGGGGTGTCTGGGCCGACAAGTACAGCCGCAAGGCCGTAGTCGTCCGCAGCGCGGCCGTCGAGACGATCGTGCTCGTCGGTACCGCGCTGAGCGGAGCGCCCTGGCAGCTCGCCATCAGCGTCGGCCTCATGGGGCTCGCGCTCGGGAACACCGGCGTCATGCTCGCGATGCTTCGTGAGACGGCGCCGCGCGCCAGGCTCGGCCTCGTGGTCGCGACCATGAGCGCGGTGGGGCCGATCGGATTCGCGCTCGGTCCGGCATTGGCGGCGGTGCTCGTCGACGTCCTCGGCCGCCCGCTGCGAGACGTCTTCCTTCTATCAGCCGCCCTCACGGCCGCCTCGACGACGATGCTCGCCATCGGCGTGACCGAGGTCCGCCCGACCGTCGTCCCGACGGACGGCGCGCTGCGTCTCGCGGTCCGCGCGCTCCGCGGCACGATCCTCGACCCGACCACGCGCGCGCTCTTCCTGCTCTTCGGCGGCACGCTGCTCGCGGGTCAGATGATCGGAACCTACCTTCCCCTCGTCGTGGAGCACGCGATCGGCACCGGGCCCGGGCTCGTGAGCGCGATCGGCCTCGTCGTCGGCGGGTCGGCGCTGTTCGGCAGCGTCGCCACACCGCTCACCGGCGCGCTCGGCGACAAGGTCGGCTTCCGGCGCGTGCTCGCCGGCGGTCTCGCGGCCTCGGCTGCCGCGACGGCCACGCTGAGCGCCGCGCCCACCGTGCCGGTCCTGGCGGCCGTGGCGACGGCGTACGCCCTCGCGAACAACGGCTCCCGCGCGATGATCCTCGCGCTCCTCTCGGTGGAGGTGCCCGCCGCGCAGCGCAGCGCGACGCTGAACCTCGTCTACCTGCCGCTCTACCTCGCGGGGATCGCCGGACCGATCGTCGCGTCGGCCCTGGTCCTCGGCGGGCTGACCGTCGTGTACCTCGCCGCCGCCCTGGTGCTCGCGGTCTGCGCGGCGGCCGCGCTTCGGCCGCCGCGCACCGCGCCGTAGCTCAGGCCTCGAGCCAGGTCTTCTCGTCCACCCAGAGCGCCTCGTTCCGGATGACCGGCTCGTGAAGCTTCGCGCTCGAGCCGGTGATCTGCTTGATCGAGAAAAGCCATACCGCAGGCGCTTGCACCGACATCTGCTCCTGCGCCGTCTTCAGGAGCGCGTCGCGCTTCTTCGCATCGAGCTCCACGCTCGCCTGCTGCGCGAGGCTGTCGATATCCGGGAAGCACGAGCCAGCGGTGTTCGTGCCGACCGGGCGGAAGTTCTTACACCCGAAGCGCTGGAGCATGTAGTCCGCGCTCCCGGCGCCGGCACCGCTGAACGTGTCCCACCACATCTCGAGCGAGCTCGTCTTCGGGTCGGCGCGCAGCAGCTCGAGGTACTTCGCGTTCTCGACGATACTCAGCTCGATCCGCACGCCGACGGCCTTCCACATCTCGAGCATCGCCTGCTCGATCTCGAAATCCTTCAGGTAGATCCCCTTCGTTCCGATGAAGTTCGCGCTGAAGCCGTTCGGGTAGCCTGCCTCGGAGAGCAGCTGCTTGGCCTTCGTGGGGTCGAAGGGGAAGCCAGGCACGTCCACGAACGACGGCGCGCCCTTCGGGAGCAGACCGCCCTGAACCTGGCCGAGACCGGAAAGCACGTTCTTCACGAGCGACTGCTTGTCGATGGCGTAGTTGAGCGCCTGCCTCACCCTCACGTCGCTATACGGCTTCTTCAGATTCGCGAGCCCGGTGTAGTAGTGCCGCGACGTGTCCGTGATCTGGAGCCGCAGGCTCTTGTTCCCCTCGATCCGCGAACGATGCTCGGGGTTGAGCCGGATGGCGAGCTGCACGTCGCCCGCCTCGAGGCCGATGACACGCGTCTCCGCCTCGGGCATCGGCTTCACGAGGACCTTGTCGAGATACGGCGCGCCGCCCCAGTATCCGTCGAAGCCCTCGACGGCGAGGTGATCGTCCTTCACCCACTCGCCGAACTTGAACGGGCCGGTGCCCACCGGGTTCTTGGCGATGTCCTTGCCGTACTTCTTGAACGCGGCCGGGCTGAAGACGCTCGCCGTGCTCCCGTCGGACACGCGCGAGGGGAAGAAGGGGTCGACGTACTTGGTCGTGAAACGCACCGTGAGGGGATCCACGACGTCGACGCTTGCGACGATGCCCTGCCAGGTGCCCTTCCGCAGGGTGTTCTCCGGCCCGAGGATCCGGTCGAAGACGAACTTCACGGCGCTCGCGTCGAAGTCGGTCCCGTCGTGGAACTTCACGCCCTTGCGGAGCTTGAACGTCCACGTCGTCCCGCTCGCCTCCCAGCTCTCGGCGAGGCCCGGGCCGTAGTCGAGGTCCTCCTTCTGGCGCGTGAGGCCCTCGTAGATCATGCGCGCGGCGTTCGCCGATACGGCGTCGCCGATGTTCGTCGGGTCCAGCGACACGATGTCCGCGGAGGCGGCGTACGTGACCGTGCCGCCCTTTCGCGGCGTCGCGCTGCCACCGCCACCACCGGTCGCGCCCGGCGCGCATGCCGCGAGGAGCGCTACCCCCGAGGCCGCGCCGGCCCACGCCAGGAAGTCACGACGCGAGAGCGCCAGGTCCGCTTCCGATCCGCGCTGCTTCTGCCGACCAGCCATGTCCGTTGTCTCCTCCCGTTCCCGGCGTCAATTGAGCACGACGCCGCCGTCGACCGCGAGCACACCTGCTTTCCATACGCGCCGCACGCGCCGCACGTTCGCGATGTCCGCGAGCGGGTCGGCGTCCAGCTCCACGATGTCCGCGGCCTTTCCGACCGCGATCGTGCCGATCTCGTCCGCGAGGCCCAACCCGATGGCGGAGTCGCGGGTTGCCGCGACGATCGCATCCATCGGCGTGAGCTTCATCTCGCTGACGAAGAGCTCCAATTCACGGCCGATCGGGTCCCAGGTATCGGTGCCCGTCGCGAAGCGGACGCCGGCGCGATGCATCGCCGCCCACGCGGCGGTCCGCTCGTGCCGCACGGCGCGCATCTTCTTCTGATCAGCGGACAGCGACGCCCAGTCGTCGTAGCCCTGCCGGTACCACACCGACATCGTCGGTACCACGGTGATGTCCTTCGCGATCATCCCGGCGATGACCGCCTCGTCCACCTCGAGGCGGCCGTCCGCGCCCATCCAGCCGATGTGCTCGATGGTGTCGACGCCCGCGGCCACCGCGTTGCGCGTCCCGGCGGCGCCGTTGCAGTGCACGAGCACGCGTTTCCCGAGACGGTGCGCTTCGTACACCGCGACCTCGAGCTCCTCGGCGGTGTACTGCGGTGCGCCCACGTTCGATCCGGGCGTCCCGCCACCTCCGGTCGCTGCGATCTTGATCGTATCGACGCCCTCCTCGACGTTGAAGCGCACGGCCTTCCGTAGCTCCGCGGCGTCGTCCGCACGGACCCCACGACGCCAGCCGTGACCAGCCGAGGTCGTGATGATCCGACCAGCGCTCACCACGCGAGATCCGGCGATGAGGCCCGCCGCGACGGCATCGCGAATGGTCTGGCTGAGCCGTTCGGTGGAGCCGGCGTCGCGCAGCGTCGTCACGCCCCACGAGAGCGAGGCGCGGACGTTGCGCGAGGCACGGAGGAGAGCGATGTCGTCGGGCTCCTCGACGCCGCGGGTCCCGCCGCCACGCAGGTGAACGTGCATGTTCACGAGACCCGGGATCACCGTCGCGCCCTCGAGCTCGACGACGCTCGCGCCGTCGGCGCTCACGTCACCGCACGGCGCGACTCGCGCGATCTTCCCGTCCTCGATGAGGATGTCGTGGTCGACGAGCGGCGCCCGCCCGGTGCCGTCGATGAGGCGCGCCTTGCAGAGCAGCGTCCGCGTCATGCCTTCCTCCTCTTCGCCGGGGACCGCCCCGCGGCGCGCCCGTCCGCCTCGGCGTGCGCCGCGGCCGTCACCGCGTTCGCTACCTGGCGGCGGATGCGGTCGAGGCGACGTTGGAGGATCCGCTCGAGCTGGACGCTCGCGGCGGTCGGGGCGGCGTCCGCGCTCGCGACGCGATCGGCGAGACCGACGAGCTTCGCGACGAGCGCCGGCGGGGTCACGAACGCGTCGCCCGCCGACTGCGTGCGGAGCGGGACGAGCTCTGCCTCGAGCGCGGTGAGACGCCTGCGGGCCGCCGCGAGCGACGCCGACGGACGCGCGCCGGCGATGGTGGCCGCGGCTTCGAGCCGCGCGATCGCACGCCGGATGTCGTTGACCGCTGTGTTCGCCGCGGCGATGCGGTCGCGCAGGCGCACGAGCATCGCGTGCTGCGCGGCGAGGTCCGCGCCGGTCGCGCCGGTGCGCGGGTCCGGCCGGATCTCGAAGGGAGCGCTGCGGACGACCCCGTCGACGTCGAGGCGCACCTCGTACCGTCCGGGAGCGACGAGCGGGCCGCGCACCGGTCGTGCGCGGCGTTCGCCGGTGCCACCCTCGATGGGTGGCGGCCCCTCGTGACGCGTGTCCCATACGAAGCGCTGGAGCCCGGCGGACCGCGCCGGCTTTGGCTCGTCCCGCTCCTCCGAGGTCGCGCGCGAGACCGGCGCGCCCGTCTCGTCGTGGAACGAGATCGTGACCCGCTGCGCATCGCGCGGCAGCGCATATCGCACGACGACACCGTCCACGGGGTTGCGCGCGGCGTCGAAGAACCGCTCGGCGCGGAGGCCCGGCGCGACGACCGGCGCCCATGCGATGGAGCCGAAGCCCTCCATCGAGTAGTTGTGGCCCGAGATCGGCGACTTGCGGTATCGGCCGCCGCGCTGGTAGCGGGTGTACGGGTCCGGCGTGAACAGCGTCGCAGTCGCCGCGGGCGGGAAACCCTGTCGCAGCGCTCCGATGCCGTCGGCGATCCAGAAGCCCCGGCCGTGCGTCGCGGCAACGAGGTCGTCGTCCTTCACCACGAGGTCGTGCACCGGGACCGCCGGGAGGTTCGCCTGCCACCGCGTCCAGTGGCCGCCGTCGTCGAAGGAGATGTACACACCCGTCTCGGTGCCCGCGAACAGGAGCCCGTGGCGGACGGTGTCTTCGCGGACGACGCGGGTGAAGTCGTCATCCCGGATCCCCCGAACGATGCTCGTCCACGTCCGGCCGTAGTCCCGCGTGCGAAAGAGCATCGGACGGAAGTCGTCGTGCAAGTAGCGCGTAGCCGCGACATACGCCACCGCGGGGTCGTGCGGCGACGGCTCCACCGTGCTCACGAGCGTCCACGCCGGGAGCGCACGTGGCGTCACGTTCGTCCAGGTCCTGCCGCCGTCGCGCGAGACGTGCACGAGCCCGTCGTCCGAGCCTGCCCAGAGCAGGCCCTTCCGCGCACGAGATTCGGCGAACGTGACGATCGTGCAGACGCGCTCGCGCTCGGATCCCGGCCGGTCAACCGTGATCGGGCCACCGGAGGGATCCATGCGCGTGGCGTCGGCACGCGTCAGGTCGGGGCTGATGGCACGCCACGATGACCCCTCGTCCGTAGAGCGGAATACGCGCTCGCCCGTCGTGTAGAGCACGTTCGGGTCGTGCGGCGACAGCACGATGGGGTGCGACCACGCGAACCGGTGCCGTACCGTACTCGCACCGGTGCCCCAACCCTGCTGCTCGGGCCACACTTCGATGTTCCGCGCCTGACCGGTCCGCAGGTCGTAGCGCGTCATGTATCCGTTGAACTGGCCCGCGTACACGATGTTCGGATCATCCGGACGCACAGCCACGTAGCCCGACTCGCCACCGCCGACGTCCTGCGCGTCGGCGTTCGTGATCGCGGAAAGCATCGACCGGCTCGGGAGCGACACCGTGCCGCAGTCCTGCTGCGACGCGTAGATCCGATACGGCCTCTGCATGTCCGTAGTGACGTGGTAGAGCTCCGCGGTGGGCTGGTTGTAGAGCGTGGACCAGCTCTCGCCGCTGTTGAATGAAACGGCCGCGCCCATGTCGCAGCCGACGATCATGCGGCGCGTGTCCACCGGGTCGATCCACAGATCGTGGTTGTCCCCGTGCGGTGTCGAGACGCGCTGGAACGTCGCGCCCGCGTCGGTAGAGCGCCAGGCGTCCTGATTCAGCACCCAGACCGTGTCCGGGTCACGGGGGTCCGCGACGATGTGCTCGTAGTAGTAGCCGCGGTACCAGAGGCTTCGATCGCCGCTGCACAGCTGCCACGTCGCACCGAGGTCGTCCGACCGGTACACGCCGCCTTCGGCCGCCTCCACGATCGCGTACACGCGACCGTCGCGAGCGGGCGACGCGGCGATGCCAATGCGGCCGAGGACGCCGCGCGGCAGACCCGGTGCGCGCGTGATGTCGGTCCATGTGTCGCCGCCGTCGGTCGAGCGGAAGATGCCGCTCCCGGCGCCGCCGCTGGTGACGATCCACGGCAGGCGGAGACACTCCCACGTCGTGGCGTACACGACGCGCGGGTTCGCGGGATCGATGCTCACGTCGACCGCGCCCGCGGTACGGCCCTGTGAGAGGACCCTTGTCCACGTCTTCCCGCCGTCGCGCGTGCGGTAAAGGCCGCGCTCGGCGTTCGGACCGCTCATGTGTCCGACCGCCGCGACGAAGACGCTGTCGGGGTCGCGCGGATCGACGCGCAGCTTCCCGATGGTGCGGCTGTCCCGCAGACCGAGGTGCGTCCAGGTGCGTCCGCCATCGAGCGAGCGGTACACGCCGTCCCCGTGGGAGACCGAGTTGCGGATGCACGACTCCCCCATGCCGGCGTAGATGACGTTCCGGTCGGAGGGCGCGACCGCGATGGCGCCCACCGACGCCCGCGCGAAGAAGCCGTCCGAGACGTTCACCCAGTACGAGCCGGCGTCTGTCGTCTTCCACACACCGCCGCCGGTCGAGCCGAAGTAGTACACGTGCCGCTCGACGGGGTCGCCCGCGACCGCGACGACGCGGCCGCCCCGATACGGACCGACGTGGCGCCACTCGATCGCGTCCATGAGCCGCTCCACTGTGTGCGCACGGCTCGCTTGTGCCGCCGGACGCCGCGCCCGGCGGGTCTCGGTCATACCGCGACTTTCGGCGGCCGGGCGGACGCTCGCAATGTGCGCAGGGCATACGGCCGCGGAGGCTGGCTGGTCAGGCAGCACACGGCGGCCGGCCTAGACCGAGAGGTCCGCGGCGACGCGGCCGGACGTGATCTCGTCCACGAGGTGGCAAGCGATCTCGTGATCCGGTGCGCGACGCTCGAGCGGCGGTTCGACGCGACGGCAGATGTCGCGCGCGAACGGACAGCGAGGATGGAAACGGCACGCTCCCGGTGGCGTAAGCGGGCTCGGTGGGTCGCCCTGCACCGTGATGCGGCGCCCTGCGAACCGAGGGTCGGTCTGCGGCACGGCGGCGAGGAGCGCACGGGTGTACGGGTGTCCCGGCGCGTCGAACAGCGCGGTCGTCGTCGTGAGCTCGACGATGCGTCCGAGGTACATGACCGCGACGCGGTCGGCCATGTGCCTCACGACACGCATGTCGTGAGAGATGAATACGTAGGTCAGGCCGTACGAGCGCTGCAGCGACCGCAGGAGGTTGAGAATCTTCGCCTGGACCGACACGTCGAGGCCCGAGGTCGGCTCGTCGGCGACGACGAGCTTCGGTCGCGTCGCCAGCGCGCGCGCGATGGCGACGCGCTGCCGCTGCCCTCCGGAGAGCTCGTGCGGGTAGCGCGCCATGAACGCGGGAGGCAGGCCGACGGCGCGGAAGAGCTCGGCCACGTTCTCGCGCCGCGCGCTCGCGTCGCCCATGTGGTGGATGACGAGCGGCCGCTCGACGATGGTCCCGACGGTCATGCGCGGGTTGAGCGAGCCGTACGGATCCTGGAACACGATCTGAAGGTCGCGGCGCAGGATGCGCGCCGCGCCGGCCCGTGCGTCCGCGACGCTCCGCCCGCCGAAGATGACGTCGCCGCTCGTCGGGCGGAGCAGTCCGACGAGGAGCCGCGCGAGGGTGGACTTGCCGCAACCCGATTCACCGACGACGGCGAGCGTCTCGCCCGGCTCCAGGGCCAGGTCGACCCCGTCGACCGCGCGGAGCGGCCGCGACCGGAACAGACCGGACTTGACCGGGAAATGCTTCACGAGCGAGCGCGCCTCGAGGAGGTACGTGCTCATGCGGCCTCGTACAGGTGACACGCCACGAAATGTCCCGGTCGCCGCTCGACGAGAGCTGGGACGAGCTGCCGGCACCCGGCCATGACGCGCGCGCACCGCGGGTTGAAGCGACAGCCCGACGGCGGTGACGCGGGCGACGGCACCTCGCCTGGGATGACGGCGAGCTCGGACCGGTCACCGGAAACGTCAGGGATCGCGCGCAGCAACGCTTGCGTGTACGGATGCAGTGGCTCGGCGAACAGGTCGCGCGTGGACGCGGACTCGACGATGCGTCCCGCGTACATGACGTAGACACGATCGCAGTTCTCGGCGACCACGCCGAGGTCGTGCGTGATGAGCAGCACCGACGTGCCGCTGTGCCGCTGGACGTCGCGAAGGAGGGCGAGGATCTGCGCCTGTACGGTGACGTCGAGCGCCGTCGTCGGCTCGTCGGCAATGAGGAGCCGTGGACCGCACGCCATCGCCGCGCCGATCATGACGCGCTGCCGCATCCCGCCGGACAGCTCGAACGGGTACTGCCTGAGCACGCGTTCCGGATGCGGCATGCGCATGCGCGCGAGCACCTCCAGGGACTCCTGCCGCAGCGCGGAGCCTTCGAGGCCGCGGTGCGTGCGCAGCACCTCGGCGAGCTGGCTCCCGACGGTGAACGACGGATCGAGCGAGGTCATCGGCTCCTGGAAGACCATCGAGATTCCCGCGCCGCGGATCTGCCGCAGCTCCTCCGGCTCGAGCGCGAGGAGCTCCACGTCGCCGAAACGCATCGTCTGCGCATGTACGCGACCCGGTGGCGACGGGATGAGGCCGAGGATCGAAAGCGCGGTGGCCGACTTGCCGCAGCCGGTCTCGCCGACCAGTCCGACGGTCTCGCCGGGGTGCACATCGAGGTCGATCCCGTCGACCGCGCGGCTCGTCCGTCCGAGCGAGGTGAACTCGATCGCGAGTGAGCGGACCGAGAGGACGGGCTGCGTCACGCTACGTGCGCATCTTCGGGTCAAGCGCGTCGCGCAGTCCGTCACCGAGGAGATTGAAGCCCACGACGACCACCGTGATCGCGATGCCCGGGATCGCCGCGGCGTGCGGCGCGGAGATCATGTAGTCGCGCGCGTCCGAGAGCATCGCGCCCCACTCCGGCGTCGGCGGGAGTACGCCGAGGCCGAGGAACGAGAGCGCGCTCGCGGAGAGCAGCACCGACGCCATGCGCAGGCTCGTCGCGACGGTGAGGGGTGCGATCGTTCCGGGGAGGACGTACCGGTACATGATCGAGACGTGCGATTCGCCCACCGCGCGTGCGGCTTCGACGTACTCGAGCTCGCGCAGCCCCAGGACCACGCCGCGCACGAGGCGCGCGAGCCCCGGGAGCGAGGCGATACCGATGGCGATGATGATGTTCCCGAAGCCCGCCCCGAGGACCGCGACGATCGTGATCGCGAGGAGGATCCCCGGGAACGCGAGGAGCACGTCGATGAGCCGCATCGACACGTCGTCGACCCACCCGCTGAAGTACCCCGCGACGAGCCCCCAGACGGTCCCGACGACGACGGCGATACCGATGGTGGCGAGCTGGATCTCCAGCGACGTCCGCGCGCCGAGCATGAGGCGCGACAGCATGTCGCGGCCGAGCGCGTCGGTCCCAAGCCAGTGCGCGCCGCTCGGCGGCAGCAGGCGCTCCTCGAGCCTGCCGCTGCCCGCGTCGTAGGGCGCGAGGACGTCGGCGAACACGGCGATGAGGACGAAGAGGACGACGATGACCAGACCCACCGCGGCCGCGCGGTTGCGCACGAGCCGGCGCAGCCACTCCCCACGCGCCGTGAGCCGCGCGTCGGCCTCGGGGACCACGCCGACCCCCGCCGCGTCCGCACGGCTGTCGGCGCTCACGAGTAGCGGATCCTCGGGTTCACGAGCGCGTACACGAGGTCTGTGAGCAGGTTCACGAGCACGAACGTGACGGCGATGAGCAAGATCCCGCCCTGGATGACGGGGTAGTCGCGCGTGTTGATGGCGCTCACCATCAGCCGGCCGATGCCAGGCAGCGCGAAGATCGTCTCGACGATCGCGGAGCCGCCGAGCAGGAAGCCGAACTGCAGCCCGACGATGGTGATGACCGGGTTGAGCGCGTTCCGGAGGGCGTGCTTGTACACCACGAAGCGCTCGGGGATGCCGTTCGCGCGCACGGTGCGGATGTAGTCCTGGCGGATGACCTCGAGCATCGACGCGCGTGTGAACCGCGCGATGACCGCCGCAGCACCGTGGCTGATGACGAACACCGGGAGGACCAGATGCTGCGGACCCCCCACGCCGCCGGAGGGCAGCCAGTGCAGCACGCCGGCGAACACGAGGAGGAGCATCAGGCTCAGCCAGAAGCCCGGGATCGAGAGCAGCGTGAGCGCGGTGACCATGATGGCGTTGTCGATCCAGGTGTTCTGGTGCGTCGCGGCGACGACCCCCGCAAGGACGCCGAGGAGCACTCCGACGAGGACGGACAGGAGGGTGAGCTGCAGCGTGAATTGGAGACGGCGCCACAGCGTCTCCGCCACCGGATCGCGGGTGCGGATGGAGCGGCCGAGGTTCCCCTGCAGGACGTGGCCGACGTAAACGAGGTACTGCACCGGGAGGGGTTGGTTGAGGCCGAACTCGGTGCGCAGCGCGTCGATGTCCTGCTCGGTCGCATCCTGCGGTGCGAGCACGGCGATCGGGTCGCCGGGGATGGCGTGCAGGATCGCGAACGTCATGAGCGACACGCCGACGAGCACCGGCACGAGCTGTACGAGCCGTCGCAGGGCGTAGCGCAGCACTAGACCCCCAGCGCGTCCCCGATCGCCCGCGTGACGAGCGTCGCGATGAGCTCGCGCCGGTAATCGGCCGATGCGTGGATGTCCGATTCGACGTCCGCGCCCGCGGCCGCGAGCCGCGCCGCTTCGGCGATCCCCGCCGCGCCGCCGGCCGCCACGAGCGCGACCTCGGCCTGGGTCGCGCGCACCGGCGTCGGACCGCCACCGGCGATGGCGATGCGGGCCGAGGTCACTGCACCCGACCCGACGCCGAGGACGACGCACACGGCCGCGAGCGCGAAGTCGCCGCTGCGCCGCGTGAACTCGGTGAAGGCCCATCGCTCGTCCTCGCGCAGCCACGGGAACCGCACCTCGACGAGGAGCTCCGCAGGACCGAGGGCGGTCTGGAGGTACGACACGAAGAGGTCCGACGCGCTCACCCAGCGCTCCCCGGTCGCGCTCGCCAGACGCACGCGGCCGCCGAGGGCGGCCAGCGCCAGCGGCAGCTCCGCCGACGGATCGGCGTGCGCGATGCTCCCGCCGACGGTGCCGCGGTTGCGGATGGTGCGGTGCCCGACGTTGCGGATGGCGTTAATGAGGAGCGGGCAGTGGCGCGCCACAAGCGGCGAGCGCTCCGCGTCGCTCTGGCGGACGAGCGCGCCGAAGCAGAGCTCGCGGGTCGCGGGATCCTCGGCGATGGCGGCGAGGCCGGCGACGTTGTTGATGTCGATGATCAGCTTCGGCCGCGCGAGCCGGAAGTTCAGGAGCGGGACGAGGCTCTGGCCGCCCGCGAGGACCTTCGCGTCGTATCCGTGCGCCGCGAGGAGGGCGAGCGCCTCTGCCTGCGTCGCCGGCGCGCGGTACTCGAAGCGCGGGGGCTTCACGTGACACCCCGCGCGAGCGCGCGCACTCGCTCGGGCGTGAACGGGAGCTCGTACAGCTCGCCGACGCCGTCGAGGGCATCGACGATGGCGTTCCCGATCGCGGCGGGCGCCCCGATGATGCCGCTCTCGCCACAGCCCTTCATGCCGCCCACGGTGAGCGGCGAGGGTGTCTCCATGTGCAGCACGTCGATGGGGCAGATCTCACCCATCGTCGGAATGAGGAAGTCCATGAAGCTCGCGTTCGCGAGCTGGCCGTCGCCGTCGTACTGCACCTGCTCGAAGAGCGCCTTCGCGATGCCCTGCGTCGCGCCACCGCGGATCTGCCCTTCGACGATGAGCGGGTTCAGCATGCGGCCGGCGTCCTCGGCGACCACGTAGCCGATGACGCGGACCTTCCCGGTGACCGTGTCCACCTCGACCGCGGCGGCGTGCGACGCGTTCGAGGACACACCGTTCGAGGGCGGGTCGTAGAACGCGGTCGCCTCGAGGCCGGGCTCGAAACCAGCGGGCACCGAGCCCTCGCGCCGGTACGCGACCCAGGCGAGCTTCTTCACGCTCACCGTGTGGGACGGGTCCGCAAGCACGTACGCTTCGCCCGTGCGCAGGCCGACGCCCTCGACCCGCTCGTCGAGGAGGTGCGCGGCGAGCTGGAGGAGCTTCTCGCGCAGCTTGCGCGCGGCGAGGAGGACCGCGCCTCCGCTCGACACCGCGGTCCGGCTGCCGGTCGACCCCATCCCGTACGGCACGAGGTCGGTGTCGTTGTGCCGAACCGTGATGTCCGCGACCTCGACGCCGAGCTCGTCCGCGGCCAGCTGCGCGAGCGAGGTCTCGATGCCCTGGCCCATGCCCGCCGCGCTGCTGAGGACGGTGACGTGGCCGCGGACGTCGAAGCGGATGAGCGCGCCATCGTACCCGGCGATCGAGTAGAGCTTGCGTGGCATGCGCCGCACCGTGCCGACCGCGCACTCCTCGGCGAAGCTCGCGACCCCGAGTCCGATCCGGGTCGTGCCGCGCATCGTGCGCTGGCGCGCGCGCAGGGCGTCCCACCCGAGCCCCTCGATCGCCATCTCGAGCGTGCGCACGTAATCGCCGCTGTCGCGCTCGAGACCGGTCACGGTGCGGAAGGGCATCTGCTCCGGGCGCAGCAGGTTGCGCCTGCGCAGCTCTACGCCGTCGATACCCATCTTCCGCGCGAGCATGTCGACGAGCCGCTCCATAGCGAAGTTCGCCTGTGATCGCGCGACGCCACGGATCGGACCGTGCGGGCATGTGGTCGTGACGACCGCGCGCGCGTTGTAGCGGTAGTGCGCGAGCGCGTACGGGCCGACGATGCACGACGCGCTGTTGAGAAGCTCGTTGCACGGTGTGTCCGGGAAGATGGAGTACGCGCCGCCGTTGAGCACGATGTCCGATTCGAGGCTGAGGAAGCGCCCCTCCGGGTCGGCCGAGAGGCGCAGCCAGATGCGCTCCTCCTGGCCATGAGTGCTCGCGAGGAAGTTCTCGCGCCGGTCCTCGATCCACTTCACCGGTCGCCCGAGCCGCCGCGCGAGCGCGCACACGACGACCTGCTCAGGATCCATGTTCGCCTTGTTCCCGAATCCGCCGCCGACGTCGGGGCCGACGACGCGGAGCTCGCTCTCGGCAACTCCGAGGCAGTCGGCGAGGCCATAGCGGAGCACGTGCGGGAGCTGCGTGCTCGTCCAGAGCGTCGTCCGGCCGGTCCCCGCGTCGTGGTCCGCGAGCGAGCCGCGGCACTCGATCGGCGCCGCCGCGCTTCGCTGGGTGCGGAACGTCGCCTCCACGACGTGCGCCGCGCGCGCGAGCTGCGCGTCGACGTCGCCGAACGACTTTTGCTCCCGGACAAAGAGGTTGTCCGGCAGCTCGTCGTGGATGCGCGGCGCCTCGGGCGAGAGCCCGTCCTCGATCGTGACGACCGCCCGGAGCGGCTCGTACTCGACCTCGACGAGATCCGCCGCGTCCTCGGCCACGTAGCGGTCGATCGCCGCGACGACGGCCACGGCCTCGCCGACGAAGCGCACCTTCCCGACGGCGACGACCGGCCAGTCGGACTCCAGGTAGCCCGTGCCCGCATACGGCGTGCGGATCGGCCGCACCCACTGCGCGAGATCGTCACCGGTGAAGACGCCGACCACGCCCTGTACCGCGCTCGCCGCCGCGACGTCGATGCGGAGCAGTCGCGCGTGGGCGTACGGGCTGCGGACGAAGGCGAGGTGTACCTGTCGCGGGAGGTTGAGGTCGCCGACATAACGAGCCGCCCCCGTGACAAACCGTGGATCCTCGAGGCGGCGGACCGCGCGGCCGGTCACGGAGCCGGCGTCCGCGACGATCGGGTGGGTGGCCGTGACCACGATCGGATTATCGCGTCGCGGCGGTCGCGGGGTGCAATGTGCGCTGCGCCTCGCAGTGCACCGCAGCAGTGTGTCGGACGGCCATTGCCGCGGCTCTCGCTCGCACCGTCGAATATGGGGGCTGATGGCCGCACGCGTCGTGGACCTGAGCCACACGATCCGCAACGGGATGCGCGCGTACCCCGGCATCCCCGCGCCCGCCATCGACGCATTCCTCACCCACGAGCAGTCGCGCGCGCGCTACCAGGGCCAGTGCGAGCTGACCTTCTCTCGCGTGTCGATCGTCGCAGGTGTCGGGACGTACCTCGACAGCCCTTACCACCGCCAGGCCGGCCTCCCCGACCACGCCACGCTTGCTCTCGACAGGCTCGTCGATCTCCCGACGGTCGTCGTCGACATCACGCACCGCTCGGGACGTGCCATCGACAGTGACCTGCTCGGCTCCGATCTGCCCCAGGCTGGTGCGCTCCTCCTACGCAGCGGAATGGACGCCGACTGGGAGACCGACCGCTACTGGACCGATGGTCCCTTCCTCACCGCGGCGGCCGCCGACCGGCTCGTCGCCGCGCGCATCGCCGTCCTCGGGGCGGACTTCCTGAACGTCGACAACACCGGCGACCCGCGGCGTCCCGTCCACACCGGACTCCTGCGGGCGGGGATCCCCATCATCGAGAACCTCCGTGGGCTCGGCGCCCTTCCGCGGACCGGCGCGCGCCTCCATGTCGCGTCGATCCCGTTGGAGGGTGTCGCCTCGTTCCCCATCCGCGCCTATGCGATGCTCCCCCCATGAGCCGCATCGTCCGCGTCGCCGCCGCGCAGCTCGGTCCCTCGGGCACGAAGAGCGAGAACGCCGAGCGCATGATCGGCCTCCTCGAGCGAGCTGCGAAGCAAGGCGCGCAGATCGTGGCCTTCCCGGAGCTCAGCCTCACGCCCTACTTCTGCATCAGGAACGAGCGCGGTTATGAGCAGTACTTCGAGCCCGTCGACAACGAGCACCTCAGGTCCGTGGCGCGCCGCGCGGGACAGCTCGGCGTGGCGACCGTCATCCCGTTCGCCGAGCGCGACGGGATCCAGCTGTTCAACTCCTGCGCCGTCTCCGACGCGACCGGCCGGCTCGTCGGCCGCTACCGCAAGATCCACATCCCCGGCGCCTTCCCGTTCCAGGACCGCGGCGCCCTGGTATTCGAGAAGCTCTACTTCACGCCGGGCAACCTCGGATACCCGGTGTTCGACCTCGGCTTCGCACGGATCGGCGTGCAGATCTGTTATGAGCGCAACTTCCCCGAGGGGTACCGCATCCTCGCGATGCGCGGCGCGGAGATCGTCTTCACACCCACGAACCTCATGCGCATCGGGAGCGTCTGGCACTCGGGCACCTGGGAACTCGTACTGCGCGCCCGCGCCTACGAAAACGGCATCTTCGTCGTCGGCGTCAACAAGGCCGGGAGGGAGTGGGACCTCGACTACGTGGGCGATTCGCTCGTGGCGCGACCGACGGACGGCGAGGTCATCGCGCGCACCGAGGCCGCGACGGACGACGTGCTGGTCGTCGAGTGCGACCTCGACGAGATCGCCGAAGCACGACGCCGCCTCCCGTTCATGCGCGACCGCCAGCCGCTCACGTACGGCCCGCTCCTCGAGCGGGAGTAGCGCGACCCCCCCCCCGCTCAGCAAACGCGCGAAGTGATCCGCGTGCGCCGGACGACATGACCGCCGTCGCCTCGACGAGCCGCAGCGTGCCATCGCGCGCGGATCGCATGCGTGGCACGATCTGGGGACAGTTCGTCGGCGACGCGGCGTGCGTGGGCGCGCACTGGATCTACGACCCCGAAGAGATCGCGCGCCGGTGGCCGGGGGGCCTACGCGGGTTCGAAACGCCGTGGCCCGGTCACCATCACGCGCGGCGCCGCTCCGGGGACCTGACGCACTACGGCGACATGGCGCTCCTCCTCCTCGAATCACTCGTGGAGCGGAACGGCTTCGATGCCGCCGACTTCGGTCGTCGATTCATCGAGGCGGTCGCGTCGCCCGAGTACATGGGCTACCGCGACAAAGCGATGAAGGGCACGCTCGCGCGCTACGAGGCCTACGTCGCGACACACGGTCCGGCCACCTTCGACCACCAGCAGGGGGCCGAGGACTTCGAACCCGCCACGGTGTCGCGGCTCGCTCCACTGGTCGTCGCAGGCCTGTCGGACGAGAACGTCGTCGACCGGCACACGCGCGTGACGCAGGATCACCCCCGGGCGCTCATCTACGCGCGGTACCACGCGCGCGTGCTCTGCGCGCTCGTTGACGGTCACGCGCTCGCCGACGCCTTCGCTCTCGCCACGAGCGCGCTCCCGACGGACGGATTCGGCGAGGAGCTGCGCGTGTCACTCGCGCGCGTACGGGGGCCGCTCGCCGGCGCGGACGTGACCGACGCGACGAGGACGCTCGGTCAGCACTGCCGGCTCGATCAGAGCCTGCCGGCGGCCATACACGCCGCGCTTTCGTACCCGACCGACCTGCGCGCCGCGGTCCTCGCTACGGCCCGCGCCGGTGGCGACAGCGCGGGCCGGGGGGCCATGATCGGTGCATGGCTCGGCGCGTCGCTCGGGGTCGGCGGCGTGCCGGCGGAATGGCGGACCGCGCTCGCGGCCCACGAGCGGATCGCCGCGCTCGTGGAGCGGCTCGTGGCACGCGCCTAGAGCCTGTGCCCGCTGCACACGCGGTCCAGCATTTCTGTCGCCAGCGGACATTGCCGCACCGCCGCGCGAAACGAAGACTTCGCCGGCAGAGCCTGAAGATTGGGGGACCTGGGGTTGGGCCAGCAGCACGTGAGATTCGGCATGCGTCTCATCGACGATCTGGGCGGTCCGCGACAGCTCGTCGAGCTCGCGATCCTCGCGGAGCAACTGAAGTTCGACACGCTCCTCTTCCCCCACGACATGTTTCGGTTGAACTCGTGGGCACTGCACGCTGCGGTCGCGCAGGCGACGAAGAAGATCGAGCTCCACATCCGCTCGAACGTCTACACGATGAGCCCCGCGGAGATCGCGACGTTCGTCGCCACGCTCGACGACATCGCGCAGGGCCGGACGGCGATCACGATCGGGCTGCACAACTTCGACACCATCACCTGGCTCGGCATGGAGAAAGGTGACGTGTTCCAGCGCATCCGCGAGGCGGCCGACATCGTGCGCCGTCTCCTGCGCGGCGAGGTCGTGAAATACGACGGGCGGATCTTCAAGGGCTGGACCGAGAAGGCGTACCTACGCGTGAAGCCATACCGCGCGAACGTCCCGATCATGATCTGCCCGGTCGGCGAGGACTTCCTCGAGCTCTCGGGCGAGATCGGCGACGGTACGCTTCCCATGGTCACACCCCCCGAGTCCGCGAAGCTGATCATGGAGCCCGTGCTGCGCGGCCTGAAGCGGTCGGCGGATCCGGGCCGGAAGTTCGACAAGTGCGCCTTCGTCTGGATGTCGATCTCGGATGACCGCGACGAGGCGCGAGAGCTCCTAGCCGACGTCGTCGCCTATTTCGGCACGTACCTCGACCCGCGCGCGCTCGCGGTCATCGGCCTCACCGTGGCCGACTACCAGCTCGCCTACGAGCGTGCGATGGCGCGCGACACCGAGGGCGCGCGGCGTGCGCTGACGCCGCAGCACCTGAAAACCGGAATCTACGGCACGCCCGAGGACTGCGTTCGCCAGCTGCAGCCGGTCATCGACGCGGGCTTCGACCACATCTCTATCGGCGGCCCGCTCGGCCGCCGTCCTGCGGAGGCGATGAAGCTCATCGCGGAGCGCGTCGTCCCCGCGTTCCGGTAGCGAGGTGCAGGTCGCGCGACCGGCGCCGCTCGCCCGCGGACTGAACCGCTCCTCGACCGCGGACCTCGAGGCCGCGGTGGAGCGCCTCCTCTCCGAGGGCGTAGACGTCTGCCGCCTCGGGCTCGGCGAGCCCGACACGGTCGTGCCCGCGCACGTGCAGGAGGCGGCCATCGCCGCGATCCGCGAGAACTTCAGCCATTACACGAGCACCGCCGGCATTCTCCCCCTCCGCACCGCGATCGCCGCGCGCCTCGAGGAGGAGATCGGCGTCGCCTACGAGCCGTCGGAGGTCATCGTGTCCACCGGCGGGAAGCAGGCGATCTTCAACGCGCTCGGCGCGCTCGTCGCGCCTGGGGACGAGGTGCTCATCCTGGTCCCCTACTGGGTCTCGTTCCCGGAGATGGTCCGCTTCCTCGGCGCGACGCCGGTCTTCGTCGAGACGGGGCGCGAGTCCGGGTACCGGGCGACCGCCGCGGACATCGAGCGGCACGTCACGCCGAGCACGCGCGTCCTCATCCTCAACAGCCCGAACAACCCGTCGGGGGCCGTGTACGCCTCGGCCGAGCTCGCGGCCATCGCCGAGGTATGCCGCCGCCGCGATCTCTGGGTCGTGAGCGACGAGGTGTATTCCACCTTCGTCTACACGGCGGAGGGTCACCGCAGCATCGCGGCGCTGCCGGGCATGCGCGAGCGGACCGTCGTCGTGAACGCCGCGTCGAAGACGTTCGGCATGACCGGCTGGCGCGTCGGGTACGCGGCCGCTCCGGCGGCGGCCGCTGGCACGATGGTCACGCTGCAATCACACGTCACGAGCAACGTGAACACCATCGCACAGCGCGCGGCGCTCGCGGCGATCGGCGGACCGCACGCGTGGCTCGACGGAGTGCGCGCGGACTACGCACGCCGCCGCGAGGAGCTCGTGCGCGGCGTGCGCGCGACGCGGGGTCTCACCGCGGAGCTGCCCGACGGCGCGTTCTACGTGTGGGCGGACACCTCGTGGTGGAGTGGCCGCGAGCTCGCAGGCCGGAAGATCCGCGACGCGGGAGATCTCGCCGCGCTGCTGCTCGAGCGCGCGCGCGTCGCGGTCATGCCCGGGGCCGCGTTCGGCAGCCCCATGCACCTGCGCCTTTCGTTCGCCGCGGCGCCGGCCGAGCTTGCCGAGGGGGTCCGCAGGATGCAGGAGCTCCTCGGGACCGTGACCGCGTGAGGATCGACGCGAGCTACACCTACCCGGCCGCGCCCGCGCAGGTCTGGGCGAGGCTCCTCGACCCCGAGTCACTCCGCGCCTGTATCCCAGGATGCGAAGCGCTGGAGTCGATCGGCCCGGACCGTTGGAACGCACGGCTGAGCGTCGGCGCCGGCCCCATCCGCGGCACGTACACCGGCGCCGTCGCGATCACGGGCAAGCGCGAGCCGATGTCGTACACGCTCGAGGTCGAGGGCCGCGGCAGCCCCGGCTTCGTGAAGGGAAGCGCGCAGGTCACTCTCGTCCCCGACGGCGTCGGGACGCGGGTCGACGTCGTCGCGGACGGGCAGGTCGGTGGCACCGTCGCGGCGGTGGGCCAGCGCATGCTCACCGGCGTGGCGAGGAGCCTCATGGGGCAGTTCTTCGACTGCCTGCGAAGCCGGCTGTGAGGCGCGTCGCCATCGTGATGGCCGCGAGCGACGGCCTCGGCCGCGCTGCGGCGGAGGCGCTCGTCCGCTCCGGGCACGCAGTGGTGTTCTGCGCGCGGCGACCGGACCGCGTGAGCGCGACGGAAGAATCGCTGCGCGGGTCGGGTGGCGAGGCCGTCGGGGTCGTCGCTGACGTCACGAAGCCCACGGATCTCGAGGGCGTCTTGGCCGTCGCCGACGCGCGCTTCGGTCGCCTCGACGTCCTCGTGACGAATGCCGGCGGCCCGCCGCCCGGCGCGCTCCTTTCGGTCACCGACGAGCAGTGGCAGGCGGCGTTCGAGCTCACGCTCATGAGCGCGGTGCGCGCCATCCGGCTCGCGATCCCGCGCATGAAGAAGAACGGCTACGGCCGTATCGTCGCCATCGGCTCGTCGTCGGTGCGTCAGCCGCTCGAGAACCTCGTGCTGTCGAACGCGATGCGGCCGGCCGTCGTCGGCGTCGTGAAGAGCCTCGCACCTGAGATCGCGGCGGAGGGCATCACCGTGAACGTCGTTTCCGCGGGCCGCGCCGACACGGAGCGCGTGCGCCAGCTCGACGAAGGTCGAGCGAAGGCGCGCGGACTTTCGTACGCGGACTACCGGGCGTTGGCCGAGCAGCAGATCCCGATCGGGCGGTACGCGAAGCCGAGCGAGGTCGCGGCGCTCGTCGCGTTCCTCGCCTCCGAGGACGCCGCCTACATCACCGGCCAGAGCATTCTCGTCGACGGCGGCATGGTGAGGTCTCTGCCGTGACCGCAAAGCGAGGCGCCGCACTGTACGAGCGGATGAGTGGTGTGTTCACGATCTTCCTCACACCGTTCACCGCGGGCGGCGAGGTCGACCTCGACGCTGCTGCGGAGAACGTGGACTACCTCATCAAGGCCGGCCTGAACGGGATCGTCGTCGCCGGCACGTACGGCGAGTACGTGACGCTCACGCTGCGGGAGCGGCGGACGCTGCTCCGAGCCGTGGTACGGGCCGCCGCCGGACGGGTCCCGATCGTCGCGTGCACCGCGGGCGGCAGCACCGCGGAGGTCATCGACTATACGCGTGACGCCGAGGAGGCCGGTGCGGACGGCGCCATGATCACGCCGCCGTACGGCATGATCGAGCCGACCGAGGGCGCGATCGTTGGCCACTTCGAAGCGGTGGCGCGCGCGACGAACAGCGCGCTCCTTCTCTACAACAACCCCAACATCCACCCCACCCTCGCACCGGAGCTTCTCGCGCGGCTCGCCGACATCGACGGTTACGTCGGCATCAAGCAGGGCGCGACGACCTTCGCCGAGCACGCCGAGCTCATCGCCCTCGCCGGCGATCGCCTCCGCATCTTCTGCGGCTCGGACCAATCGATGGTCGGCTCGCTCGCACTCGGCGCCGTCGGCCTCAGCTCGACGCAGTCGAACTTCATTCCCGAGATCATCCGCGACACGTACCGCGCGATGACCCGCGGTGACCTCGGGACGGCGCGCGAGCTGTTCAACAAGTGGGGCCCGTTCCGCCGATTCGCCCGCCGCGCGGGGCAACCGGCCGCCGCGAAGGCCGCCGTCGAGCTCCTCGGTCGGCGCTGCGGGACCGTGCGAGCGCCGCTCGTGCCGCTTGCGCCGGTGCAGCGAGCCGAGCTCGCTGACATTCTCCGTGGGATGGGCCTGGACGTACGGAGGCCGTAAGGCGCAGGCGACGGCCATGACGGCTGAGCGCTTCGGGACCGGACTGACGTGCGACGAGTAGAAGCAGCGAATGACGCAGAACCGCGAGCGCTTCGAGCGCTACGAACGTGATTGCGGACAGGGATCGCGCGGTTCACGCGGCTCGAAGCGAACGCTCCACGTTGCGGTACGAGGACGCGACCGATCGCGATCGCTCTCGCGCCCGACGGGGTGCTCTCGCGTGCCGGCCTCGTCCTGGCCGGTTCGGCCCTCCTCGCGCTGTCCGCGCGTCTCGAGATCCCGCTGCCGTTCAGTCCCGTCCCGGTCACCGCGCAGACGCTCGCGGTCCTGGTCATCGGCGCGGCGCTGGGTGCCCGACTTGGTGCCGCGACCGTCACGCTCTATCTCGTCCAGCCCCTCCATGATCGTGTCCGCCCATGCGAACGCTGACGGGCGTTCCGGCGGTGGAGAAGTGCCGAGCGGCGGAGGGCCTCTCGTCCGCTGGTCGCGCTCGTGTAGGGCACGACAGCGCGAGAGCGGCGCCACGTCTCGGACGAAGCGGCCGGCCCGGCCTGTCATCGTAGTGCCGTGGACGCCGGGGCCGTCACGAGAGCGCGCGGCTATCGCTACCTCGAGCACACCGCGGACGTCGGGATCGAGGCGTGGGGACCGGATCTGCGCGCGGCGTTCGAGGAGTCGGCGATGGCGCTCGCGGCGCTGATGGTCGATCCCGCCACCGTGGAGGACCGCGAGGAGTGGCGCATCGCGATCGACGGCGGCGACCCTGGCGAGCTGCTCGTGCGCTGGCTCTCGGAGCTCATCGCGCTCGTCGACAGCGCCGGGTGCGCCTTCCGGCGCTTCGCGATCGACGTGCTCGACGGTCGGCGTCTCGAGGCACGCGCCTGGGGCGAGCGGATCGATCCCGCGCGCCATCACCCGCGCACGGCGGTCAAGGCCGCCACGTACCACGCGCTCGCGGTCGACGCCGGTCCGCCGGCGCGCGTGACCGTGATCCTCGACCTATGAGCGATCGCATCGGGCCGCTCGAGCGGATCGACGACTTCCGATGGCGTCTCCCCGCGACATTCCGTCCGGGGATGCGCGTTCCCGGGATCGTGTACGCGGACGCTTCGATGGCGCGACGCATCGTCGACGACCGATCGCTCGAGCAAGTCGCGAACGTCGCGACGCTTCCGGGGATCGTCCGCGCGTCCCTCGCGATGCCCGACATCCACTGGGGCTACGGCTTCCCGATCGGCGGGGTCGCGGCGTTCGACGAAGAAGAGGGCGTCGTGGCGGCGGGTGGCGTCGGGTACGACATCAACTGCGGCACGCGGATCGTCCGCACCGACCTCACCGCGGCGGACGTCCGGCCGGTCATCGATCGCCTGGCCGACGCCCTCTACGGCGACGTTCCCGCGGGACTCGGATCCCGCGGAACGCGTGAGACCGACGCCGCGCTCGAACGCGCGCTCCGCGATGGAGCGCGCTGGGCCGTGGAGCTCGGCCGCGGCTGGGACGAGGACCTCACGCTCACCGAAGAGGGGGGCGCGATGCCCGGCGCCGATCCGGCCGCGGTGTCGCGGCCGGCGAAGGACCGTGGAAGGACCCAGATCGGATCGCTCGGCTCGGGCAACCACTTCCTCGAGGTCGAGACCGTCAGCGAGATCCTCGACGCGGCCGCCGCTCGCGTCATGGGCATCGACGCGATCGACCAGGTCGTCGTCTTCTTCCACTGCGGCTCGCGCGGCCTCGGCCACCAGGTGTGCACCGACCACCTGCGGGGCATGGCGAGAGCGGCCGAGGCCCATCGCATCGCCCTCGCCGACCGGCAGCTCGCGTGCGCCCCGATCGGGTCGCCCGAAGGCCGCGCCTACCTCGCGGCGATGGCTGCGGCGGCGAACTTCGCGTGGGCGAACCGGCAATTCATCACGCACGCGATCCGGCGCGCCTTCGAGCACGTGTTCCAGCGGACGCCGGAGTCACTCGGCATGCGCCTCGTGTACGACGTGGCGCACAACATCGCCAAGACCGAGGTGCACGAGGTGGAGGGCCGTCCGCGAAGGCTCGTGGTGCACCGCAAGGGTGCGACGCGCGCGTTCCCGCCGGGGCACACCGACGTGCCGGTGCGCTACCGCGCGATCGGCCAGCCCGTGCTCATCCCAGGGGACATGGGACGCTACTCCTATCTTCTCGTCGGCACCGAACGCGGCATGCGCGAGACCTTCGGCTCCGCGTGTCACGGCGCCGGTCGTCTCGAGAGTCGCGGCGCGGCGAAGCGCCAGCTGTGCGGGATCGACATCGCCGAGCGCATGCGCGCGCAGGGCATAACGATCCGCGTGACGCAGCCCGGCCTGCTCGCCGAGGAGGCATCCGAGGCCTACAAGGACGTCGCCGACGTCGTCGCGGTGTGCGAGGGCGCCGGCATCGCCAAACGGGTCGCCCGATTCCGGCCGCTCGCGGTGATCAAAGGATGATCACCGGGACGACGAGCGCGGCGAAGCTGGCGACTCGCCCCACCTCTCGCCGCTCCCACCTGGCGCCTCGGCGCCACAGCTCGTACGCGCTCTGGCCGCCGCGGTCAGGGTGCGGCGCAGTGTTCCAGATGTTCGTGCCAGACAGAACCGCTCGTTGCCCTCAGGCCGGTCGTGCGAGGTCGCGTTGCGCGCGAAACGCCACGAATCCGCTGAGGCGACGGCGGGAATCGGACCCGCGGTCGGGGTCTTGCAGCCTCGCCCTTTGCGTCTCGGTGCGTTCCGACGCGTCTGTTTGGGGCCGACTTGTGCCGTTGCGTCTCGTTGTGCTCCAGCGCGTTCGTGGCCGTTGTTGTCGAATTGTTGTCAGAACAGAAATCGTGGGACAGCGGCGTCTTGCCCTGTCCGGTGTCTAGTTTGCGACGAGCGCCCGCTCCCCGACGAGCTTGCGCAGGCTGTCGCGTTCGTTCGACTGCAGCTTCGGTAGCGAACGACGTTCGGCGAGCACAGCGTTAACAGCCGCGACAAAGGCGTCGTAGTGATCCTGCTCCGCGCGGCCCTCGTAGCTGTCGAACCATCGCTCGACCTCGCTCCAGCGCCAGAGCCTGTGTCCAGCGGTGACGTGTGCCGCCGCCGGAAAACCGCCGGGACCACGCCTGCCCTCGACGAGCAGGCTCACGCTCTCCTTGCTGCGACCCCGACGCGTCGCGATGTCCGCCATGAACACAAGATCATCTGGCTCGAGCTCGATGACGGGGACCTCGGGTAGGACCCGCTCGAGGTCGAGGATCGCGCTTACGACCGCCTCGGCGAAGCTCGGCGCCTCGCGATCAAAGCCGATGTACACGCGGCCGTCGCGCTGGCTCAGGTTCGCGTCTGGCAAGTGGTCGTAGATCAGCTTGACTTGCGCGTCGCTAAGCTCCGGCGCGCCGAGCAGCAGCGTGAAACTGAATTCATCTCGACTCATCGCGCTTCCTCCTTGCTCGATCCTCGGTGCGGGCACTTGAGCACCTCACGAAGCAGCCAGCGCGCGTGCCCGCCGGGATTCTCCGGCGTTCCGTTCACGGGAAGGCTGCAACCGCCGCGTTGCCGGTGACCGCAGAGCAGCACGCCCCAGTGGCCGCCGGGCTCAAGACGCCACCAGGGGTCTTTAAGAATCTCCTCGAGGGCCTCGCGGACCTCCTTCTTCGGGTGCTTCACGAGCAGGGTAGCCTAAGCCGTTGACCGCCGTCAACAGCAGGCGACATGCCAGCGTTCGCGCATGGCCGCGAGGCCGCAGTCGACTCCCGACGGTGAAGGGCACCGACGCGGTCGAGGTGTTCCGCCTTCCGCGCCTACCACAACCAGCGCCGTCCGCACCGCGCGCTCTCCGGCAGGACGCCGCTTCTCGCCTGGAACGCGCGCATCAAAGCGAGACCGCAGACGCCGGCGAGTGAGCCCGTCCACTTCCGCGTCTGGCAGGACACCGTCGATCAGTGGGGACACGTCACCGTGCGTTATCTGAGCGTGCTGCGCCACATCCACGTCGGTCGCCGGCACACCCGCGAACGCATCCGCCTGCTCCTCGCGGGACCGCGCGCGCATCGCGTTCGCGAGGACGGCACGCTTCTGCCGGCGCTAACGCTGGAGCGCGATCGCCTCTACTTCGGCAATTCGCCGCGCGTCCACAATGACGCGAGACAGGCATCCGGGATGTCCTGAGACATCACAGCTGAGGCGACGGCGGGAATCGAACCCGCGGTCGGGGTTTTGCAGACCCCTGCCTTAACCACTTGGCTACGTCGCCTAGGAGCCGCGCCGGACCGAGGTCGTGGAGCGACCGACGGCGCCCGCCGGTCACCCAAGTCTACGGAACTGACGCGCCTTTGGTCATCCGCCTGCATACTGCCTCCCCGTGCTGCCCATCGGCGACGACGACCAGCGAGCCGGGCTCCCCATCGTCAACATCACGATCATCGCGATCAACGTCCTCGTGTTCGTGCTGCTTCAGCTCCCCAGCGACGCCTTCACGATGGGCTTCAGCGTCATCCCGAAGGAGATCACGCACGGCATCGACCTCGTCGGGCCTCAGCCGGTCATGCTCCCCGACGGGACCACCGACGTGATCAACGAGGCGCCCGGCCCGAGTCCGATCTGGCTCACCCTGTTCACGTCGCTGTTCATGCACGGAGGGTGGACGCACATCGGCGGCAACATGCTGTTCCTCTTCATCTTCGGCGACAACGTCGAGCGCCTCTTCGGATCCCTCAGGTACCTGGTCTTCTACCTCATCTGCGGGATCGCGGCGGATCTCGCCCAGATCGCGTCGAACCCCGACTCGGTGATCCCGAGCCTCGGGGCCTCGGGCGCCATCAGCGGGGTGCTCGCGGCGTACGTGCTCTTCTTCCCGCAGAACCCGGTGCGCGTGCTCCTCAGCTTCGGGTATTTCGTCCGCATCACGATGGTGCCGGCGTTCGTGATGATCGGTCTCTGGATCGTCATCCAGTTCGTGAACGGGCTGGGCGCGATCGCGCTGAGCGAGCAGACCGGGGGCGTCGCGTACTGGGCGCACATCGGCGGATTCGCGGCGGGGCTGCTGCTGGCGCTCCTGCTGCGTTCGTTCGTCGGCCGAGGGCCGACGCCGCGCTTCGCCGTCTAGCGGCCCGAGTGAGAACGTCTAGCGGCCCGGGTCACAGGATGCGGGCGAGCCGCTCCACGTCGTCCGCGACGTCGGCCCTGCCATCAAGGCGATAGGCCTGCGACAGGAGCGTGCACTTCTCCTTGGCGACGTCGCGACGCCCGAGGGCGCAGTCGACCTCGATGAGCAGGCGCTGCGCCTCGCGATCGGTAAAGCCGTGACCGATGAAGTCGAGGAGCACGTCGCTCGCCGACTGGAGCTTCCCGAGCGCGAGCAGCCGGCGCGCGGCGTCGAGCACGGCGTCGCTCGCGCGCGGGTCGTGCGCGCCGGTGAGGAGCGCGGCCCGCGACGCGGCGACCGTGGCGGCCTCGATGCCGGTCCCGGTCGTCATGAGCGCGGCGAGCTGCGATTCGATGTCCACGGGCGGCCGTTGCGGCTGCATGCGCTTGATGACGCCCGCGCGCGACAGGACGTCGATCGCGGCGCCGCCATCCGGCTCCGTGCGGGTGAGCGTGCGCGCGCCGTCGTGCACGACCTTCGCGTCCGGCGACGATCCCCGCGTCCGCGCCGCGAGCGAGGTCGACGGCGTCGCGTCTAGCTCTAGCCGTCTCGCGGCGGGCGGCTCGGGCGGACGAGGCGCCTTCGCGGGCTGGGCGGTGGTGGTGGGCGCGGTGGACGCGGGCGCGTAGTGCGGGAGCGGCGCCTGCCGCGAGGCCGGTCGCGGCCCGTCGACGCGACCCTGCGCCGGGGCGCCGGTCACGCGATCGACGAGCGCGACGAGACCCGGCAGGTCGCCGAGGGTCTCGCGTCCGTACTCGATCTCGAGCAGGGCGCGGCGCGAGTCGTGGGACGCGAGCGCGGCGTCGACGAAGCGCGCGTATTCCTCGACCGCGCCGGGCAGGTCGCCCTGGTTCGCGAGCGCCGCAGCGAGGCGGCGATGCGCGGAGAGGTCGCTCGGCGCGAGCGCCACCGCTTCCGCGAGGAGCGAGACCGCGGTCGCGCGGTCGTTCGCCTTCGCGAAGCGGGCGGCGCCTTCGCGCAGCGTCGTGAGCGCGGCCTCCGTGTCGTCGAGCGCGGCCTGCGTGCGCGCGAGGCCGATGAGCGCGGACATGTCGCCGTGCTTCTCGACGAGCTCGAGGTAGGCCTTCTCGGCCTGCCGCAGCTTGCCGCTCTCGAGGAGCTTCGCCGCCGCATCGGCGGCGAGGCGATGACCTCCGCCGGACCGCTCGCCCTGCCGCCCCGCCTCGCACCGCGCGAGCGCCTCGGCGAGCTGGCTCGCCTTCTGCGCGCCCATGACGCGCGCGGCGTGCTCGCGGACCCGCTCGGCGAGAGGACCGATATCCGATGGCCGGACGGTGTTCGCGTTGACGCCGAGCGCGTGCAGCTCGTTGGACAGGAAGGACTGCGCTGCCGGGCCGAGGTAGCCCTTCGCGACGCCGAGGAGGGACTGCGCGAGCGCGTTCAGTCCTCGCCTCCGGCAGGCTCGTCCGACAGCGCGTAGAACCGCAATGCGTTGAGCATCCGGTCGAAGGCCGACGCGACCTCGCGGGTGATGTCGTCGCCCTCGCGCGTGTCGAACCGCGCGACGCGCAGGTCGACGTCGCCGGTCGACACCGCGGTCGCCTCGCCGACGAGACGGCGGAGCGGACCGACGAGCGACCGCGTGAGCGCGATGCCGATGATCAGGGACAGCAGCAGGCCGATCGCCACGACCGACAGCGCGTTGAAGGTCGCGTCGTCGGCGGCCTTCGTGTAGGTCGTGAGCGGGACGGCGAGGATGTAGGCCCACGGCTTCGCGACGAGCCGCGTGACGACGCCGCGCTGCTCCGCCGCACCGGCGCCGTACGAGAACTGTCCGCTCACGGCCTTGCCCTTCGGCAGGTCCTCGAGCGCGCTCTTCAGCGTCGGGAGCGGATCGACCACGAGCTGGTCGGGCGTCTTCTGCCCGAAGCGCTTGTCGGCGGCGAGCTTCGTCGCCGTCTCCTTGTCGATCGGCGCGATGGGCTTGTAGATGAGCGACTCGGCCTGATCGCGGTGGCCCTTCGTCTCGGAGACGGCGAGGCGGATGCCGTAGTCGTCCACGAGGAATCCGTGCGCGCCCACGCCGACCGAGCCCTGGTCGGTCTCGACGATGTCCCAGACCGCGGCGAGGTTCACGCGCGTGCGCACGACCGCGTAGACGACGCGACCGTCCGTCACGGGAGCGGAGAAGAAGAGCGCGGGCTTGTTCGTGATGACCGAGTACGACGGGTCGCTGATGTACGGCTGGCCCTTGAGGGCGGTGGTGAAGTACTCGCGGAACTTCACGCTGGTGCCTTCGTCGCTCTGGATCGAGGCGGCGACGATCGTCCCGTTCGGGTCGACGACCGCGACCGATTCGTATTCGGCCGAGCGCGCGGCGGCCGCCGCGAGCGCCTGGCGCGCCGCGATCTTCGCGCTGCTGTCGGTCAGGTTCTGTCCGAAGCGGACGATGTCGGGGAGCTTGCCGACGAGCACGATGTCGCCGAGCCTGCTCTGCAGGTACGCGTCGATCGCGCTCGCGGTGGACGTGGATCGCTGCTGGATGTTCGTGACGCCGAGCGTCGTCAGGTCGCTGCGCGTGTTGTTGATCGAGACGGCGGACACGAGCGCGATCGGCACGACGCCGACGACGAGCAAGGCCGCCAGGACCTTCTGCCAAAAACGTGGTCGAAGCACGTTCGCCCCTCCGCACGCCGCCCCTCAGCGGCGCGCGCGGCAACTTTCGGAACATGAAAGGGGGCGCAACAGTCAGGCGCACGGGTGCCACTCGTACCGGAAGAGGACTAGTACTCCCCGGTCAGCGTATGGCGCGCGCGCCGCGCCTGGCGTCGCGCAGCAGCCCGCGAAGGAGGCGCTTCGAAGACTCGACGTCCTCGCGGTCGGCCTCGGTCAGGCCGGTGCGCTCGGGATCGACGCGCCACCAGCACTCGAAGCCCCAGAGGCGCTCGTCGCCCACGCGGAGCCGCGGGATCCCGGCGCCGGGGCGGCGCGGCTCGCCGGTCTCGAAATCGAAGAAGCCCTCGAACACGGCGGGCGATCCGGTGCGGTCCGGCTCACCCTCGCGGGCGTCGAGGAGGATGAGGCACGCCGTGCCGGCGCGAACGTCGTCGGGAGACCGCGTGCCGCGGCCGCGGCCACCGCGTCGGGATCGCCGCTCGCGCGCGAAGGTGTCGCGCGGCGCGAGCGCGCGGTCCGGTCGCGGCGCGCGATCCGGTCGCGGGGCGCCGCCGCGTCCGCGCTCGCGCGCGCCGCCGCGGTCCCGTGCCGGACCGCGGTCATGCGCGGCGGATGGACGCCGCGGCTCGGTACGCTCGCTCCGCTCGCTGGACGGGGGCGCCTCCCCCCGCGCCTGCTGCGGACGTGGCGCGCCGCCACGCCGGCGTCCCCGCGGGCGTCGTCGCGGCGGCCGCGGCTCGTCGGTCACGCCATCAGTCTGGCATGCCCGCGGTCAGCTCATCGAGCCGGCCCTCTTCGGATCGCACGCCGTTCACGTCGAGCGCGATGGCGGTCGCCCGCGTGACCACGTTCATGCACGTCGCGAAACGCGCCGCCATCGATGCGCGCGAGGAGCGATCGCCGTGTCCTCCGCGCCGGTACACTCGTCGTCGATAGGGGCGAGGGACGTGGGCATGCACGAGGTCTTCGACGAGTTCAAGCGGCAGCTGCCGGACGTCGATCCCGATGAGACGCAGGAGTGGATCGAGTCGCTCGACGCGCTGGTCGAGCAGGCTGGGCCCGAGCGCGCCCGCTTCGTCCTCTACAAGCTGCTCAAGCGTGCGCGCATGCTGCAGATCGGCCTGCCACCGCTCACCCAGACCCGGTACATCAACACGATCTCCCCCGAGCAGGAGCCCGAGTTCCCCGGCGACGAGGAGATGGAGCACCGCATCCGCCAGTTCATCCGCTGGAACGCGGTCGCGATGGTCGTGCGGGCGAACCACCACTACGAGGGCATCGGCGGGCACCTCGCGACCTACGCGTCGTCGGCCACGCTCTACGAGGTCGGCTTCAACCACTTCTTCCGCGGCAAGGACGACCCCGGCGGCGGCGACCAGATCTTCTTCCAGGGGCACGCCTCGCCCGGCATCTACGCGCGCGCGTTCCTCGAGGGCCGGCTCACGGAATCGCAGCTCGACCACTTCCGCCGCGAGGTGAAGCGCGGCGAGGGCCTCTCGTCGTACCCGCACCCGCGCCTCATGCCCGAGTTCTGGGAGTTCCCCACCGTCTCGATGGGTCTCGGCCCGCTGGCCGCGATCTACCAGGCGCGCTTCAACCGCTACCTCGCGATGCGCGGCCTGAAGGACACCAGCGCGCAGCGCGTGTGGGCTTTCCTCGGCGACGGCGAGTGCGACGAGCCCGAGGCGCTCGGCGCGCTGCACGTCGCGGCGCGCGAGGGTCTCGACAACCTCACCTTCGTCGTGAACTGCAACCTGCAGCGCCTCGACGGACCGGTCCGCGGCAACGGCAAGATCATCCAGGAGCTCGAGGCGGTCTTCCGCGGCTCCGGCTGGAACGTCATCAAGGTGATCTGGGGCCGCGAGTGGGACGACCTGCTCGCCCGCGACGTCGACGGCGTGCTCGTAAACCGCATGAACGAGACGACCGACGGCGAGTCGCAGCGGATGGTCGTCGCCGACGGCAAGTACATCCGCGAGCACTTTTTCGGCGGCGACGCGCGCCTGCAGCAGCTCGTCGCGCACCTTTCCGACGACGACCTCCGCAAGCTGCGACGCGGCGGCCACGACTACCGCAAGGTGTACGCCGCGTACAAGGCCGCGACCGAGCACCGCGGCGCGCCGACGGTGATCCTCGCGCAGACCGTGAAGGGCTGGGCGCTCGGACCATCGGTCGAGGGCCGCAACATCACGCATCAGGCGAAGAAGCTGTCGTTCGAGGAGCTCAAGGTCTTCCGCGACCGCCTCGACCTCCCGATCCCCGACGATCGGCTCATGGAAGACCCGCCGTACTTCCACCCCGGCCCTGAGAGCGCGGAGGTGCGCTACATGCTCGAGCGCCGTCGCGCGCTGGGCGGACCGGTCCCGCGCCGCATCGCGTTCCCGGTGCGCCTCGCCCCGAAGGACGACGCGTTCGCCGAGTTCCCGAAGGGATCGGGGAAGGCCGCGGCCTCGACGACGATGGCGTTCACGCGCCTGCTCCGGAACCTGCTGCGCGACCCGAACATCGGCAGCCGCGTCGTGCCGATCATCCCGGACGAGGCACGCACCTTCGGCATGGATCCGCTCTTCAAAGAGGTGGGCATCTACTCGCCGCTCGGCCAGCGCTACGAGCCGGTCGACGCCGAGACGCTCCTTCCCTATCGCGAGGCGACGGACGGACAGGTGCTCGAGGAGGGCATCACCGAGGCGGGCTCGATGGCGAGCTTCACGGCCGCCGGCACGAGCTACGCGACGCACGGCGAGCCGATGGTGCCCTTCTACATCTTCTATTCGATGTTCGGCTTCCAGCGGACGATGGACCAGATCTGGGCGTTCGGCGACGCGCGCGGCCGCGGGTTCCTCATGGGCGCGACCGCCGGACGCACGACGCTGAACGGCGAGGGCCTGCAGCACGAGGACGGGCACAGCCAGCTCCTCGCGACCGCCATCCCCAACGTGCGCGCGTACGACCCCGCGTTCGCGTACGAGACCGCGGTGATCGTGCGCGACGGCATCGCGAGGATGCTCGTCGGCAACGAGGACATCTTCTACTACCTCACGCTCTACAACGAGAACTACCCGATGCCGCCGATGCCCGAGGGCGTCGAGGAGGGCATCCTCCGCGGCATCTACCTGTTCAAGAAGGGCGCGGGGGGACGCCGGCGCGTGACGCTGCTCGGGTCCGGTCCGATCCTCCTGCAGGCGCTGCGCGCGCAGGACCTCCTGCAGGAGCGGTACGGCGTCGCGGCGGACGTATACAGCGTCACGAGCTACCAGCTGCTGCGGAACGACGCGCTCGAGATCGAGCGGTGGAACCGCCTGCATCCGGCGGAGCGGCCGCGCGTCCCGTACGTATCGCAGGTGCTCGGCGGCAAGCTCCCCATCGTCGCGGCGACCGACTACATGAAGGCCGTCGCCGACCAGATCGCGCGCTGGGCGCCGCAGCCGTTCATCCCGCTCGGCACCGACGGCTTCGGCCGGAGCGACACGCGCGACGCGCTGCGCCGCCACTTCGAGGTGGACGCGGAGAGCATCGCCGTCGCGTCGCTCCAGGGCCTCCAGCTCTGCGAGCTGCTCGGCGCGGCCGACGTCGCGAAGGCCATCGCCGACCTCGGTATCGACCCCGCAAAGCCGGAGCCACGCAGCAGCTAGCTCGGCCCCTCCGACCGGAAGACCTGCGCGCTCCCGTGCCTCTGGCGGATCTTCAGCGAGTGCCGGGGCTCACGATCCGAATGCGAACGCCGGGGATGCTACGCGCCGGGGAGGAGCTCCAGCGCCACGACGTGCCGCGGGCGCATCACCCCGAAGTGGCGGCGGTCCAGCGTGGCGAGCTTTCGCTCACCGAGGCGCTCGACGATCGCGAGGACCGCGGCGTCCACGAAACCGACGCGCAGATCGCGGTAGTCGGAACGTATCTCGAGGATGCGCTCGTAGTCATCCGCGTCGAGCTCCTCGATCCGCGTGGTCCCGCGTAGACCGCTCCGAAGCACCTCGTCGAACGCACCGGGAAGCCCCTTTACCGCACACCAGTAGTCGAGCTCGCCGAGGACCGGCGCGGGAATGACGCGCTCCTCCCGTGCGCGAAGCAGCTCCGCGCACTCGTTGTGGTGGATGTCACTGCGATCCAATGAAGCGAGCAGTGGGCCGGTGTCTATGACGAGCGCCACCTCCCGCTACGGTTCACTCGCGTACGGCTCTGCGACGTACTCGTCGTTGCTCGACCGTTCCGAGTCGTCGCGCCGCCCGGACGCGTACTTTCCGATGAAGGAGGGAATCGGATGCGCGCGGCCCCGGTCCCCGAGCGCGGCCTCGAGCGCGTCGCGGACGACCTGCGCGACGGAGACGCCGCGCTGCGCGGCGCGCTTCTTCACCCTTCGGATGAGATCGTCGTCGGCTTGAACGATGAAACGGCGCACGGCATCATGATATCAGCTTGGGCCGCGCGACCCCCGGCCGGACGAGCCGACGGAACATGTCAGGCGCGCATGAGCGGACGGTACTTGATGCGATGCGGCTCCCAGTCCGCGCCCTTCTCCTTGCGCATCTGCTCCTCGTAGGCCTGGTAGTTCCCCTCGAGCCACCGCACGCGGCTGTCGCCCTCGAACACGAGCAGGTGCGTGGCGATGCGGTCGAGGAACCAGCGGTCGTGGCTGATGACCACGACGCATCCGGCGAAGTCGAGGAGCGCCTCCTCGAGCGCGCGCAGCGTGTCCACGTCGAGGTCATTGGTGGGCTCGTCGAGCAGCAGCACGTTGCCGCCCGACCGGAGCAGCTTCGCGAGGTGCACGCGGTTCCGCTCGCCGCCGGAGAGGTCCCCCACCTTCTTGTTCTGGTCGGGCCCGCGGAAGTTGAAGGACGCGACGTACGACCGGCTGTTGCGCAGCCGCCCGCCGACGTCGATCTGCTCCCGGCCGTCGGCGATCTCCTCCCACACCGTCTTCGTGGGCGTGAGCGTGTCGCGCGACTGCGACACGTACGCGAGCTTCACCGTCTCGCCGACGCGGAGCGTGCCGGCGTCGGGCTTCTCCTCGCCGGTGATCAGCCGGAAGAGCGTGGTCTTGCCGGCGCCGTTCGGGCCGATGACGCCGACGATGCCGCCGCGCGGTAGCTTGAAGGTGAGGTCGTCGAAGAGCAGCCGGTCGCCGTAGCCCTTGCGCAGCTTGTCCGCCTCGATGACGACGTCGCCCAGACGCGGGCCCGCGGGGATCGCGATCTCGAGCTCGCGCTCGCGCTCCTCGGGCGTCTCCGCGAGGAGCCGCTCGTACGCCTCGATGCGCGCCTTGCTCTTCGCCTGCCGCGCGCGGGGTGAGGCGCGCACCCACTCGAGCTCGCGCGCGAGGGTGCGCTGGCGCGCGGACTCCTGCTTCTCCTCGTCGGCAAGGCGCTTCCGTTTCTGATCGAGCCATGAGGAGTAGTTGCCCTCCCAGGGGATGCCCGCGCCGCGATCGAGCTCGAGGATCCAGCCCGCGACGTTGTCGAGGAAGTAACGATCGTGCGTGACCGCGACGACGCAGCCGGTGTAGTCCTTGAGGAACCGCTCGAGCCACGCGACCGACTCCGCGTCGAGATGGTTCGTCGGCTCGTCGAGGAGCAGCAGGTCGGGGTGCGAGAGGAGCAGCCGGCAGAGCGCGACGCGGCGGCGCTCGCCGCCGGAGAGCGTGGTCACGTCCTGATCGCCCGGCGGGAGGCGGAGGGCGTCCATGGCGTGCTCGACGTGGCTGTCGAGCTCCCACAAGCCCTTCGCCTCGATCTCGTCCTGCGTCTTCTGGAACTCGTCGCCGACCTTCTCCATCTCCTCGGGCGAGAGCTCCTCGGCGAATTTCGCGGAGAGCTCCTCGTAGCGCTTGAGCACGGCGCGCTGCGCCGCGACGCCCTCCTCCACGTTCCCGCGGACGTCCTTCTTCGGATCGAGCTGCGGCTCCTGCGCGAGGAGGCCCGCGCGGTACCCATCGGCGATGCGGGCGTCGCCGATGTACTCGGTGTCGATGCCGGCCATGATCCGAAGGAGCGTCGACTTGCCCGCTCCGTTGGCGCCGAGCACGCCGATCTTCGCGTCCGGGTAGAAGGAAAGGCTGATACCGCGCAGCACCTCCCGCTGCGGCGGAACGACCTTCTTGAGCTGGTACATCGTGTAGATGAATTGCGGCGCCATACCAACACCGTACCGCAGGCGGCGCCGCGACAGCTCTTCGGTGTCCCCCGTCATAGAGGATTCGATACGCTTGCCTCCAACACGCAGGGGAGGGCGCCGTGAGCCGGTACGACCGTAACTTCCGTCTGTCCAAGGACGTCCTGCCTTCCCGATACGAGCTCCATTTCGACCTCGACCTGGACACCTGGACCTCACGGGGCCGCGAGGAGATCACGCTCCGGACGGCCAGGCCGTCGCGCGAGATCGTCCTGCACGCCGTCGAGATCGAGATCGCGTCCGCGACGATCGACGGCACGAACCCCATGGAGGGCGCGTCGATCGAGGCGGAGGCGCAGGTCGCCGTGCTGCGCTTCGCCGGCGAGATCCCCGCGGGCGAGCACCGGCTCGAGATCTCGTGGACCGGCGGGATCCGCGAGTCGCTGCGCGGCCTGTACCGCTCGGTCCGCGGCGAGGAGCGCTACGCCGCGACGCAGTTCGAGGCGGCCGACGCGCGGCGCGCCTTCCCGTGCTTCGACGAGCCCGAGTTCAAGGCGAAGTTCGCCGTCGAGCTCGTCTACCCGTCCGGCAACACCGCCATCGCGAACATGCCCGTGGAGTCGACCGAGGAGCTCGGCGAGAACCGCACGCGCACGCGCACCCGCTTCCGCGAGACGCCGGTGCGCATCTCGACGTACCTCGTCGCGTTCACCGTCGGGCCGTACGAGTCCACGCCCGAGGCGACGACGCCGACGAAGATCCCCGTGCGCGTCTGGCTCCCGCCGGGGCTCGCGCGGCAGGCGCTCTTCGCGCGCGACGCCCACGTGCGGTCCGTCGACTGGCTCCAGCAGTACACGGCCATCCCCTACCCGTTCATCAAGCTCGACGCGATCGGCATCCCCGACTTCGAGGCCGGCGCGATGGAGAACCCCGGCGCGATCACCTACCGCACGCGCCTCCTCGCGGCCGACGAGAAGAACGCGTCCATCGTCACGCTCAAGGGGGTTTTCAGCACTGCGGCACACGAGCTCACGCACATGTGGTGGGGCGACCTCGTGACGATGCGCTGGTGGACCGACCTCTGGCTGAACGAATCGTTCGCGTCCTTCGTCGGCGAGAAATGCACCGCGTCGCTCAATCCGCAGTGGAGCTACTGGCGCGACTTCGTCGCCGACAACACCGCCGCGTTCAACCTCGACGCACTCGCGTCGACCCACCCGATCTCCATCGAGGCCAAGAACGCGGAGGAGGCATCCGAGCGGTTCGACGCGATCACGTACACGAAGGGCGCGGCCGTGCTGCGCATGATCGAGGGCTATCTCGGCGAGGACGCCTTCCGGACGGGCGTGCGCATCTACCTGAATCGACACCGGGAATCGAACGCGTCGGCCGACGACTTCTGGCACGCGCTCGACGAGGCATCGGGCCAGGACGTGACCACGATCATGAACGCGTGGATCACGGAGCCCGGGCATCCGCTCGTCTCGATCGCCGTGCGGGACGCGCAGGCCGGGATCTTCGAGCTCGCGCAGACGCGCTGCTACAGCGACCGCGAGGCGACGCCGTCCCCACAGCGCTGGCCGGTGCCGCTCGTCCTTCGCTACGGCACGAACGACGGCATCAGGGAGGAGCGCGTGCTGCTGCGCGAGGAGCGCGCGACGGTGCGTCTCGAGGGTGCGGAGTGGCTCTATCCGAACGCCGGCGGCCGCGGCTTCTACCGCTGGCAGCTCGACCAGACCGGTGACCGCCTGCTCGACGCCGGCGTGCGGCGGCTCGCGCCGGAGGAGCGGCTCTCCCTCGTCGACAACATGTGGGCGCTGACGCGCACCGGGCGCGCGACGCTCGCGTCGTTCCTCCGCCGTCTCGACACGCTCGCCGGCGAGGAGGACCGCGCGGTCCTCGCCGCGATCTCGGACGCGCTCACCTGGCTCTCCGGCTACGCGGTGCGCGATCACACCGAGGCGGCGTTCACGCGCTTCATCGACGCGTTCTACCGCCCGATCTTCCAGAGGCTCGGCTGGCGTCCGCGCGACGGCGAGGACGCGGACACGCGCGAGAAGCGCGCCCGCGTCATCGGCATGCTCGGCTACCACGCGCGCGCGGCCGACGTCCGCCGCGACGCGCGCGACCGCGCGCTCCGTCACCTCGACGGCGTCGAGCCGCTGCATCCGGACGGGGCCGGCGTGATCCTCGGGGTCGCGGCCACCGACGGGGACGGCGCGCTCTGGGACCGCTACGTGAAGCGGATGCGGGCCGCGCAATCGACCGACGCGCAGGAGGAGGCCCGCTTCCGGCAGGCGCTCACGTCGTTCGAGGACGAGGCGCTCGCGCAGCGCACCGCCGACGCGATCTTCTCGCCGCTCATCCGCACGCAGGACCGGGGCCTCATGGTCATCCCGTTCCTCCAGGGCCGCCGCACCCGGAAGGCCGGCTGGCAGACCATCCGCGATCGCTGGGACACGGACGTCGCGACGGCCGAGCCGCTCCTCAAGCAGCGGTTCGTCAACGCGGTGAGCCAGCTCGCGCTGCCCGAGTACCGCGACGAGGTGACGCGCTTCATCGAATCGAAGCGCACGTCGGACATCGCCGAGGCCGTGAAGCAGAGCGTCGAGCGGCTGCGCATCAACACCGAGGCCGCCGAGCGGCTCGCCAAGGAGCTCGAGGAGGCGCTCGCCGCGCCGGCGCGCCGCTAGGGTCTACCCGCCGATGAAGCTCATTTCGATCTTCTTGAGGCCGGTGGTGTCGGCGGAGCGCAGCTCCGAGTAGCGGTCCTCGCGCGCGGCCCACACGGCCTGGATGGCGGCGCGGATGTCGTCGTCGCCCGCGCCGCTCCTGAGGAGCGCCCGCAGGTCGTGACCCTGCGTCGCGAAGAGGCAGGTGTACATCGACCCGTCGGCCGAGAGCCGCGCGCGCGTGCAGTCCGCGCAGAAGGGCTGCGTCACCGACGAGATGACGCCGATCTCACCCGCGCCGTCGCGGTACCGATAGCGCCCGGCGACCTCGCCGCGATAGGCGGGCTCCACCGGTTCGATCGGGAACTCGCGGTCGATCGCCGCGATGATCTCGCGCGCCGGAACGACGTCGTCGAGCCGCCACCCGTTCGACGTGCCGACGTCCATGTACTCGATGAAGCGCAGCACGTGGCCGGTGCCGCGGAAGTGTCGCGCCATCGGCAGGACGCTGTCCTCGTTCAGGCCGCGCCGCACGACCATGTTCACCTTGATCGGCGCGAGGCCGTTCGCTTCCGCCGCGGCGATGCCGTCGAGCACCTTCCGGACGGGGAAGTCGACGTCGTTCATCCGGCGGAAGGTCGCGTCGTCGAGCGAGTCGAGGCTCACGGTGATGCGCTTCAGTCCCGCGTCCGCGAGGGCCTTCGCCTTCGCGACGAGGAGCGAGCCGTTGGTCGTGAGCGTGAGGTCGAGGTCGCCGAGCCTCGCGAGCATGCCGACGAGACGCTCGACGTCCCGGCGGACGAGGGGCTCGCCGCCGGTGAGACGGACCTTGCGGACGCCGAGCCCGACGAAGATGCCGACGAGGCGCGCGATCTCCTCGAACGTGAGCACCTGCGAATGCGGCAGGAAGGCGTAGTCCTTGCCGAAGATCTCCTTCGGCATGCAGTAGACGCAGCGGAAGTTGCAGCGGTCGGTGACGGAGACCCGCAGGTCGTGGAGCGGCCGGCGGAAGACGTCCTCGGTCATATCAAAAGTATGAGGCCCGAACCTAGCGGTCCGGGCCTCAGCGCCTGGTCGTGATCGTGGATTACGGGGTCGGGACGCCGAGCAGGATGCCCTCGCTCGCGCCGGCGGCGTTGTCGATGCCGACCACGAGCAGGCCGAGCGCGGGCGTCCGCGCCCATTCGGCCGCGTCGATCGAGACAGGCTGGTCGACCGCGGCGCCCGGCGCCACCGCGTCGAAGGCGCCGGTGCTGATGGCCGGGGTGAAGGCGTTGAACGTGGCCGACGTGGTGCCGATGTCGTCGGTGCCGTCGCGGCCCGCGAAGACGTCGATGTGGTAGCTGAACCGCGGGCTGGCCGCGCTGAGGCCGAGCCGGTTGCTGAAGACCGGGATGAACACCGTGCTGTTGTCGGTCGCGATGGCGGTGCTCGTCAGCACGAGCGAGCCGGTCGTGAGGTTGACGACGCCGGAAAGGAACACGCCGTCGCGCGAGCCGGTCCGCACGAGGCCGTTGTCCGCGCCGAACACCAGGAAGTCGTCGACGCCGTCGCCGTTGGTGTCGACGAGGATGTCGTACTCGTTCACCGCGGCGTTGGAGAACCGCTCCCAGGTATTGACCGCGAAGACGATCAGGCGACGGGTACCGGACGGGAACGACTGGGCGCCGGCCGCGCGCAGGTCGGTCTGGCCGTGTCCGTCGTTCGGCGAGCTGATGCCCCACGCGTAGAAGTCGGCGGTGCCGGTAAAGGCGCCGCCCGCGTTGGTGAGGTGGACCGTGCCGCTCGGGTTCGACGGGCCGAATGGCGACGAGAGCGTCGCCGCGGTGTTCGAGAGGCCGCGCGGAACGAGGTAATAGGGGACGCGAAGGGCGATGCCGTTGTTGGCCCCGTTCACGGGCGTGAGCTCGATGAAGCCCGAAGCCTCGCGGAACGCGTTCGCGTTCCCGGTCGTGGCGCCGGGCACGGTGAGGGTCACGTCGATGGACGCGGACCGCTCGCCTGAAAGACGGATCGAGCTGCGGGACAGGCTGACCGTGTGCGGCGCGCCGCTCTGCATGGTCGCCGCGGCGGTGAAGCGCGGATCGCCCGCGTCCTCCCCGTCCTCGCCGCGGAGCGCCTGCACCCTGATCCGCTTCGTCGCGGTGTAGGTCCCGAGGAACTCGTTGTACCCGAAGGACAGGCTGGCCGTGCCGCGGTCGCCCGTCGCGATCGCGCGGGTGTGCGTGGCCGCGTAGGCCTGGACGAGTCCCGCGCCGCTGGTCCGTGTCCTGTATCCGGCGATCGCCGTGGCGGAGGCCGTGTTCATGATCGCGGCCTTGACCCGCTCGGCCACGCCGTTGCCGTCCTCGTCGTCATCGCGACGCCCCTGCTTCTGGGCCTGGACGACGAGGGCCGCGACGCCGCTCACGTGCGGCGCCGCCATGGACGTACCGGAGAGACGCTCGCCCTGGTTGCCGGTGCCGACCGCGGTCGAAAGGGTCGAGACGCCGGGGGCTGCGACGTCGGGCTTCAGGCTGCTGTCGCGCAAGCGCGGGCCGCCCGAGGAGAAGCTCGCGATCGCGCTGAAGGCGGTGTTCGTGAGGGGACTGTTCGTCAGCGTGACGGTCCCGCCGTCGCGGGTCTTGATCGCGGCTCCGTCGGTGGAGCGGACGCCCAGGAACGGGATCGTGACGGCGTAGACCTCGCCCGTGTCCGGGTTCCCGGTGATCGGACCCTCGAAGGGCGGGTAGCTCGTCGCGTTGTTGACCATGAGCACGGCCGCGGCGCCGTGCTGCTGGCCGAAGACGGCGCGCGCGACGCGCGCGCAGGTGCCGCGCTGCGTCACGACGAGCATGCCGGCGGTGCCGGCGTACTCGTTCGGATCGCAGCCGAGGCTGATCGCGGTGTGCGCGGCGTCGGACCAGAGGACCTTCACCGGCAGCGTCAGGCCGTCGGCGAACGTCGCGCCGTTGGCGTTGATCGACGCGAGCGTCGTGGTCCCGAGGGCGGTCCCACCGGAGAACGCGAGGGAAGCGCCGGGGAAAGTCTTCGTCGCGTCGTTCGCCGCGACGCTGATCGTGCGGGTCGCCGTGGAGGGCGATCCCGTGATGTACGGCGCAGGGCCGGAGTTGCCGGCCGAGGCCACGACGACGACGCCCGAGCGGGCGGCGTTGTCGGACGCGACGGCCGAGGGGTCGTCCGGGCGACCGAAGGACGAGCCGAGCGACATGTTGATGACGTCCATGTCGTGATCGACGGCCCAGTCGATGGCGTCGACGGTGACGTCGGTCGCGCCGTTGCAGCCGAAGACGCGGATCGCGTAGAGGTCGGCGAGGGGCGCGACGCCGGGTCCGATGCGGAAGGTGCTGAACGGGAGCGACGTGTCATACGTGCCCCGGTAGGTCTGGCCCGATGCGGTCACGCCGAATCCCGCGACGGTCCCGGCGACGTGGCTGCCGTGGCCGTTGCAGTCGAGCGGGTTCGGGTCGGGCTTCGGGGTCGCGATGTTCGGGTCGGGCGAGCTCGGGTTGTAGGCGTCGCCGACGAGGTCGATGCCGCCCTTCACCTTCGGCGCGTGCTTGCCGAAGAGCGCGGGATCCGCGGGCAGCGCCTCGTTCGCGTGCGCGTCGACGTAGGCCGCGGGTGTGCCGGGGCCGCCGAAGTTCGCGTGCGTGTAGTCGATGCCCGTGTCGATGACGCCGACCTTGATGCGCTCGCCGCGCAGGCCCTTCTTGCCTTCCCAGACCTGCGGCGCGCCGATGTAGGGAACGCTCGTCGAGTTGTCGCGCTCCATCCGCTGGACCGGCACGACCGCCTCGACGTTCGGGAGCGAGGCGAGGGCGCCGAGCGACCGGCGCGCGATCTCGACCTTGATGCCGTTGTAGGCCGACTGGTATTGGCCGAGGACCCGGCCGCCCGCGGCGCCGATGCTCGGGAGCAGCGGATCCTGCTTCGCCCTGAGGCTGGCCTTGACGCTGTCGCGCTCGGCGTCCGAGATCTGCTTTCCGGGCTTGGACGCCTTCACGAGCGCGACGGGATCGCCGGCGAGCCTGAGCATCACGATGACCTTCGCGTCGGGATCCGCGCCGATCGGAAGCGTCGCGGGCGTGACGCCCTCGAGCTCATCGATCGTGAAACGCGAGGACTGACCGTCGTCGGCGGTGGTCGGCGACGCACCGACGATGGCGACGGTCGCGAGGAACGCAAGAGCCAGCGTGGCGCCGAGCGCACGGAATGAGCGCGACATGAGCGTGGCCCCTCTCTCCGTCCGGGCCTGCGTGCGCGGACGGCGGAGAGTGTGGCGGAAGGTATCTAGGCCGTAAAGGGGAGCGAGGGCGCGGTGAGTGTGGTTAGACGCCCGCCAGTGCGCTTCGCACGGCGTCGGCGACGGCCTTCGGTTCAGGAAAGCCGCCGTCGCGGGTCATCGAGTGAACGAGCTTGTCCGCGACGCGAACGTCGAAGGTGCCGCCCTCCCACGGGATGAGCTCGATCGACGAAAGCTGGCCGCCGAATTCGTACATGAGGGCCTTCGCGAGGTCGAGCGTCTGCGGCTCGTACCCGCACTCGGCGCAGTACGTGATCTTGATCTTGACCGGGCTCATCGCACCGGTTGCGCCGCGACGAGCTCGCGCAGCTCGCGCTGTACCTCGGCGTTCGCGAACGCCGTCGTCTCCTCGCGCATCTTCTGGAGCTCGGCCTGCAGCCGCGCGCGAACGTCGTCCGCGAGCTGGTCGACGGGCGCATCCGGCGAGCCGAACTCCGGATGCGCGGCGAAGATCTCGCGTCGCTTGCGCGCGCGCAGCTCGCTCACCGAGGCGGGGCGCTCGATCCAATGGCCGAGCTCGCGGAAACGGTCGTCGAAGAAGGCGATGACCGGGATGGACTTGTACTTCCCCTGATTCAGCCATCGCTCCATCAGGTCCTCGTTCTGGTCCCGGTAGAAGATCCGGACGTCGAGCGTCCCGACCTCCTTCGCGAGCCGTCCGAGGACCGGGAGGTTGGCGATCACGTCGCCGCACCAGTCCTCCGCCAGCACGACGACGTTCAGGGGGCGCGCGAGCGAGCGGAAGAAGCGCACCGTCTCGGCATCCAGCGTCACGCGCCGCTCGTTCTCCTCGAGCCGCTCGCGGTTCCGGGTCATGGCGGCCTTGAACGCGTCGTACCTCAGGCCTGTCTCGAAGCGCGCCCGATCCATGCTCATCTCATCCTCCGTCTCTGCGCGGTGCCGGCACTCTCCTCGAACACGAAGAGGCCGTCGCCTCTTCCCAAGAGGCGCGGCACGTCACCGATGCGTCGGGCGACGACGTCCGGCGGGGGGCCGTCGTACGCGTCGTCGGCGTATTTGCCCTGCAGCACGTGCACCGTGGTGACCCGCTCGGCCCAGTGCGACTTGACGCGTCCGAGGATCGCCGCCTTGTCATCGACGGCGACGTAGTGATCCGCCGGAAAGAGCCGCGCGACATCCCGCAGGTGCTCCTCCTTGTGCGCGAACACGAGGACGTTGCCGCGCACCGCGGCGGTCACGCCGGAGCGCGCGATCTTCAGCGGCTGGAAGACCGGATCGCCGTCCGATAGCACCACCGGCGTGCCCGCGAGCCAGAGCGCGCCGAGCACCTCGACGGTCGCCGGATAGCGGACCTCGGCGTAGGGGAAATCGAGGATCGCGCGGTCCAGCGCGTCCGCCGGCGCGTCCGGGTAGCGCTCGTGGAAGCGCGAGAGCGTCTCGAGCGAGTCGACGTAGCCCAGCTCGCCACGCACCTCCTCGTACACGTCCCAGTACGCGCGCGAGGGCTCGGCGCCGAGGACCCGCGCGCTCGCCTCCGCGAGGCGCTCGCGCGCCAGATCGTTGTCGATGAGGGTGTTGTCGACGTCGAGGAGGAAGACGAGGCGCACCGCGGCGACCATACACCGCGGGGCGGGACCGCGGACTATGCGGCTTCGGCCGGCGTCACCGTGATGGAGATGCGCTCGCCACGCCGCGCGAGCGTGACGATCGCGGGTGCGGTCAATTCAGCGGACCCTGCTGCCTGACCTGCCCGACCTTCGCGATCGCCTCGCGCAGCTCGCCGAGCCACTCCTTCTGGTTGCGCTCGACCAGACGCACGCACCACGCGAGCGCGTGCGCGCGGTTCCGCGCGACGCCGGCGTGGATGAGGGTGTCGAGCACCTCGCGCTCGGGCAGGCGCAGCCGCGTCATCACGGGCATCGCCAGATGCGTGAACATCTCCTGCGTGTCACCGATGCGGACGCCCCACGCGGTCTCGCGGCCGAAGCGGTTCCTCGCCTCGCCGGAGATGACGATGCGCTGGTCGCGCGTCTCCTCGCGGAACCGCTTGATGCGCCCGCCGCGCGCCGCCGCGAGCGCCTCCTTCGTCGCGCCCGTGCCGAGATCGACATCCGGCAACGTCCCGATGACCCAGATCTCCTCGCGGTCCGCGCGCACCTCGGGGGTGCCGGTGAACCAGCCCTGCGGGATGCGTCCCGCGAACCATCCGACGATCTCTTCACGCTCGCTCACGCCTCGTCCTCCTCGTTCTCTACGCCGTACGATTACTGACATACAAGATTACTGATATCGAAAATAGATGCAGCGGCCGCACCGGCGTCGCCCTGGTCTGCGCGGTCGCGGTGGCCTTCGGGCTCGCGTACGCCGACCACGCGCCGCTCATCCCGCTCGTCGCCGCGGACCTCGGCCTCGATGACCTGCGGGCCGGGCTGCTGTCGACGGCGCTCTTCCTGTCCTACCTCGTCACCACGCTCCTCGGCATCGCGCCGGCGGCGCGGCTTGGGCCACGCCGCTCGGTGTTCGTCGGATTGGCGCTCGCCACGACGGGAACGGCGCTCCTCGCCGTCGCGCCGGTGTACGGCGTCGCGCTCGCGGGGAAAGCCGTCCAGGGGATCGGCTCCGCGCTCGCGTTCGTGTCGGCGACGCGGTACATCGCCGGTCTTTACGGCGAGCGCCGCAGCCACTTCGCGCTCGGCCTGTACGGCGCGGGGTTCCCGCTGGGCAGCGCGCTCGCGCTCGCGGTGATGCCGACGCTCGCGGTGACGCTCGGCGGATGGCGCGAGGCCTTCGCGGCGGAGGCGATCCTCGTGGGCGGCGCGACGCTCGCGTGGACGTGGAGCCCACGCGTTCCATGGACGCCCGCGCCCGGCGACATGCGCGACGCGCTTCGCTGCGCGAACTGCTGGTGGACGAGCCTGCAGCACGCCGCCGGCTTCGGGCTCGCGCTCGCCTCGGGAACGTGGATCACCGTCTACCTGCTGCGCGAGTTCCAGCTGCCGCTGGCGCTCTCCGGCGTGCTCGGCTCGCTGCTGCTGGACGTGGCGGTCGTCGCGCGGACGCTGGGCGGCTGGCTCGTGGCCCGCGAGCACGCGCCCTCGCGCCTGGTGATGCGCGCGGGTGACGCGTCGATCATCGCCGGAGTGGCGCTCCTCGCGCTACCCGGACGGCCGCTCGCCGTCGCCCTCGCCGGCGCGGTCCTCGTCGGCGTGGGCGTCGGCGTCCCGTACGCGGCGGTCTTCAACACCGCGGCCGCGTCGCTGCGCTCGGCGCCCGCCGCGGCGCAGGGGCTCGCGGCGATCGGCGGCACGGCCGGCGTGATGATCGGCGCGCCGATCATGGGCCTCGCGGTCCAGACCTTCGGCTTCTCCGCCGCGTGGGCCGTGGTCGGCGGCGTCGCCGCGCTCGCGGGCGGCGCGACGTTCGTCATGCGCGGCGAGGAGGACCTCCCCTGAGGCGCGAGAGCGCGCGGCGGCTCGCGGAGGCCGCACGCTCGCAACGTCTTGCTCCGTCCGGCGCGGGGCTGACCTCGCGTTCGCCGGCGTCAGGGCTCAGTCGAGCCGCGCGGCGCCGACCTCCTGCCTGATGCGCGCGACGGTGCCGTCCCGCTGCAGGCTCTCGAACGCGCGCACGACCTCGGGATCGAACTGCGCGCCGGCGCCGGAGGCGATGGCCGCCATGCCCTCCTCGAGGCTCCACGCGTCCTTGTACGGGCGCTTCGAGGTGAGCGCGTCGAACACGTCCGCCACCGACACGATGCGCGCGGCGAGGCTGATCTCGCTCCCCTTCTTCCCGTCGGGGTAGCCCGTGCCGTCCCAGCGCTCGTGGTGCTCGCGCGCGATGGCGCGCGCGGTCTCGAAGAAGCGCGCGTCGCCGAGCATGACCTCGCCGTCGATGCAGTGCTGCTTGATGACCTCGAACTCCTCCGTCGAGAGGTGGTGCTCGCTCTGGAGGATGTGGTCGGGCGTGTGGATCTTGCCCACGTCGTGCATGACGCTCGAGTAGCCGAACTCCTCGATGAGCTCTTGGCGAAGTCCGAGCCGCTGCGCGATCGCCTCGACGTAGCGGCGGACGCGCAGCAGGTGCGCGCCGGTGGTCTGGTCCTTGAGCGTCGCCGCGAGCAGGAGATGGCTGATGCCTTGCAGGCCCGTGCGGCGCAGCTCCTCGTTCGCGATCCGCTCCTGCTCGAGCGCGTGCTCGAGCTGCGCGGCACGCTGGCGCTCGGTGCGGAGCATCTCCGCGAGGTCCTCCGCGTAGCGCGTCGTCTGGCGCTCCATGAGGCGCAGCTCCTTGAGCTTCGCCTCGTACTCGGCGCGGATCCGCTGCTCGCGGTGATAGACCTCGGCGAAGTCCGCGGCCATGCGGACGGACTGCGCGTTCGCCTGGTCGGCGACGCGGATGGCCTGCTGGAGGAGCTGGCGGAACACCTCGCCCGCGACGGTCTGCCCCTCCGGCGGGAGCGCGACGTTGGGAGAGACCTCCACGACCTCTATGGTCATGCGCTCCTCGTCATCAGGCATGCGTCTCTTATGAGTGCGTGAGGATCCCGCGGATCGTATCGATGAGCTCGAGCGGGCCGAACGGCTTCGTGAGGTACTGCGTCGCGCCGGCCGCGAACCCGAACGCACGGTCGCTCTCCGATTCGTGCGCCGTGAGCATGACGACGGGAATGTCCTTCGTCGCCTCCTCGGCCTTCAACGTCTTGCAGACCTCGAATCCGTTGGGTCCGGGGCCCATGTCGACGTCGAGCAGGATGAGGTCGGGCTTCGAGCTACGCGCGGTGTCGAGGGCCTCGGTCCCGTTCTTGGCCTCGAGGATGGTCCAGCCCTGCGTGGACAGCGTGATCCGCACCATCTGACGGATCGGCACGAGGTCGTCGGCGACGAGAAGTGTTGCCATGGAGAGGGATGGTAGGCGCTCCGGTCATCGGTCCGACCCCCTGCAAGGGGGGTTCGAGCCTAGACGAGCGCCTTCCCCCTCGCGGGTGAGCGATCCCGCGACGGCGTTTCCAGCGTGATGAGCCCGAGCCTCGCCGCCTCGGCGACGGCCTCGAGCCGCGAGTGCGCGCCGAGCTTCCGGAGGACGGCCTGCACGTGCGCTCGCAGCGTGGCGGTCGAGATCCCGAGCAGCTGCGCTCCGATGCTCGTGCTCGCGCCCCCGGCGAGGACGCGAAGGACGTCCAGCTCGCGCGCCGTGAGCGGCTCGTCGAGCGGCCGCTCGGCGCCGTCCATCACGAGCAACCGCTGCAGCTCGCCCGGCGTGAAGAGGATCTCCCCCGCCGCGGCCGCGCGCACGGCCGCCACGACCTCGTCCAGCCCGCGGTCCTTCGTGAGGTGGCCGACCGCGCCCGAGCGCGCGACGTCGGCGAGCGTTGCGCCCGACGGATCGCCGGTGAGGACGAGGACGGCGACGCCGGGTGCGGTGCGGCGGAGCGTGCGCGCGACGTCGGCGCCGGTGCCGTCCGGCAGGTGGTAATCCGTGAGCGCGACCGCCGGCCGAAGGCGCGGTGCCGCCTCGAGCGCGCTCGCGACGTCTTGCACGACGCCCGCGACCTCGATGTCCGGCGCGTTCGACAGCGCGACGCGCATGAGCTCGGCGAAGAGGCGCTCGTCGTCCACGACGAGGACGCGGAGCCTACGCTCGCTTCGCTCCCTCGACAGGGGCCCCTCCCCCTGGGTCATCGCATCCCCTCCGCCGACCGCACCTGGGCGGCGAGCGCTGCGACGACCGCGGGGTCGAGCTCGCCCTTCGTGACGGCGCCCTGGAGGATGCGTACGGCCTCCTGCTCCGAGACCTTCGCGCGGTCGGGACGGTCGACGAGCAGGGCCTCGAAGCGATCCGCCACGGTGACGACGCGCACCTCGAGCGGCAACCCGTCCGCCCGCTTGTGGTCCGGATAGCCGCCGCCGTCGAGCCGCTCGTGATGCCAGCGCACGATCGGGAGGATCGCGCGCAGCGGCGCGACGCCCTCGAGGATCTCCTCGCCCAGGATCGGATGACGCTCGACGAGCTCGCGCTCGCCGGACGTCAGCTCGCCCTGCTTCTGGACGAGGGCCGGCGGCAGTTTCGCGTTCCCGATATCGCGCAGCAGCGCGCCGAGACGGATCGTGCGGATCGCCTGCTCGTCGAGCCCGAGGACCTGCGCAGCGGCGACGGCACGCGCCGCGACACGGTCCGAGTGGCCCACCGTCGAGCGGTCGCGGCTCTCGAGCGCGGTCGCGAGCGTGATGAGCGCGTCGGCCGCGGCGTCGAGGTCCCGATCGACGCGCCGCTCGCGCACCAGGAGACCGGCGACACGCGGGAGCTCGTCGTCGAGACGGGCCGCATCCGCGCCCGGCGCGACCCCGTCGCCGACGATCTCGAGGACGACCGTCTCCTCGTCCGCGAGATCGGCCGGCACCACCCCACCCGCGTCCAGGAGCACCAGATCCGCCGTCCGGCCGCCCTCCTCCGCCACGTCGAAGGTCCGAGCGAGCAGCGACTGGGCACGGCGCCGCCGCGCGGCGTCCGAGAGCGCGATCGCCGCGATCGGACGGGCGCGCCCGGGACGCGTCGAGGGAGGCTCGAGACGCGGCGGGCGTGCGCTGCGCGTCTGCTGCAGGACCACGTCGATGCGCGCCAGGAGCTCCGCCGCGTTCCAGGGCTTCGTGACGTAGTCCGCGGCGCCGCACGATAGACCGCGGACCTTGTCGACCACCTCGCCGCGCGCGGAGAGGAAGATCACCGGGATGTGCGCCGTGTTGCCGTCGCTCTTGATGCGGAGGCACACGTCGTAGCCATCGGTGTCCGGGAGCATCACGTCGAGCAGCACCAGGTCGGGCAGCACCTTCTTCACGAGCGCGAGGCCCTCGCCGCCGTCGCGACCGACCGCCACCGTCATCCCATTCGCCTCGAGACGGCGCTGCAGCACGTCGGCCGACGCGGGGTCGTCCTCGACGACCACGACGCTCCTGGCGGGCCTGGCGTCCTTCGCGATGGTCATGCCGTCGCCTCCCCGTCGCCGAGCAGATGACGCATCGCGATGACGTACTTCGACGGTCGCTCGTTCACCATGCGCTCGTGGATGTAGCCGTACAGCTCGTCCGCCCAGTGCGGTAGCTGGTCGAACCACTTGACCTCGATCACCACGCCAGGCTCGCGGCCGATGACCGGCCCGAGCTTGCACGGGATCGCCTCGTCCGAGTTCGCCTCCCAGGGCAGCGCGAGGTACATGAGGTTGTGGTCGGCGGTGATGCGCACCGTACCGTCCGGCGCCGAATACGCGATGCGGTTGTACTGCGTCGCCACGACGGGACGCACGCCCGCCTGCACCAGCGCCGCGACGTTCGCCGCGAGCGGCCCGGGCTGCGTCTCCACGGACCGCTCGCCGCGGAGGTACGCGGGCACCTCCTTCGTGGGAACGCGATAGCGCTCCTTCGTCGACGCGCCCGGCGAGTCGTCCTTCATCTCCAGGAAGATCGACTCGCCGCTGAACGCGTCGTTCGGACGGGTGCGGTGGTATTCGCGCAGCCGGAGCTGGACCGCGTGCCCTTCCTTCTCCGCGCCCAGCACGCGGAAGTCGTACGTGTCGCAATACGTCGTGGTCGACCACTGGTACGGCCGGTCCTCGCGGTCGAGCGGCAGGTAGGCGCCGGCGGTGCGCAGCGCGAGACGGGCGACCGCTTCGTTCACGAGGAAGCGGTGCTCCTTGCGCGGCTCGTTCGCCGTCGACACGCGTGTCGTCGAGAGCGTCGTCATCTCATCACTCCGCCGAATCCACGGCCACGGCGAGGACCCCGCGCCGGGTGAGCGCGAGACGGGCGCCGTGCGCCACCTCGTCGGTCCCCTCCTCGGCCACGGCGCGTAGCAGCTCGGTGGGCACCGCGGCGCCATCGGCACGCAGCATCTCGACGGCGCTCCGCCGCATCGCGGCGTCCTCCGACGCGAGGTTCTGCGCGATGCGCCGGCCGAACACGCGGCGCGTCTGCCACGTGGTGGCCACGTAGACCGCCGAGGAGCCCGCTCCTGCCGCGAGCAGCGCGGTCGTCGAGAGGTTCGCGATGCCCAGGATGAGCGCGATCGCCGCGGCCATGTTGCCGATCGCGTTGACGCCGCCCGACAGGAACGCGCGGGCGCGCGGTCGGATCGCGGCCGCGATCTGGCTGTACACGAGCTCGGTCGCGGGCCGATGGATCGCCGGGATGACGATGCGCTCGCCGATCTGCAGCGCGATCACGGCAGGCAGCACGAGCCATGCGACGTTCCCACCGTAGGCGTACGACGCGACGCCGTACGCGCCGACGTACCAGAGGGGCAGCGCGAACAGCACGCGGGCGACGCCGAAGCGGCGCACCAGCGGCGTCGTGATGAACGACTGGATCCCGAGGGCGACGAGCGACGAGCTCGTGTACACGGACGCGTACAGGATGCTGAAGACGTCCTCCTGCCCCACCTGCGTCGTCGCGGACGCGGAGGACTGGTCGAGGCCCACGAGGTACAGGAAGTTCGCGAACTGCATCAGGAAGTACCAGAAGAAGACGCCCAGGCCGAAGACGCGCAGCAGCCGATCGGCGCCGACCGTGCGATAGCCGTCGACGGAGTCGCGGAGGCTCTCGCGCAGGCCGCTGGGACGGCGGGCGATCTTCGCGTGGAGGCCCTCACCCTCGGGCAGATCGCGGTACAGCACGATCGCGATGAGGCACACCGCGAAGCCGACCGCCTGGGCGCCGATGAAGTTCTCCGCGTGCACCAGCGGCGCGATCCCCGCGCCGACGGCGCCGCCGAGGATCTTCCCCACCAGCACCGAGCCCGCGAAGAACGGGAAGAGGCGCTTCGACTGCTCGACGTCGTAGAGGTTCCCCGCGTACACCCAGAAGAGGATGTAGATCGTCTCCTTCACGCCGTGCGCGAAGATGTAGGAAATAGGCTGTATGGCTCCCGTCGCGCCGGACGAGATGGCCCACTGGATGAGCAGCGAGGAGACCGTCACGGACGCGACGTACCAGATGAGCATCGTGCGCCGGCGGACGCGGTCGACGAAATAGAAGATCAGGCCGGAGACCGCGAGCATCACGATCGGCGTGACGATGTACATCTTCGGGATCTCGTTGACGCCGTAGCGCTTCACGAAGAGCGCGTCCGCGCCGAGCTTTCCCACCCAGTCCGCGGCCACCATGAGCGTCAGGACGCCGTACAGGAAGAGGCCGAGCTTCCACTCGCCGCGGCGCAGCGGCACGACGTCGACGAGGACCGTCCGCAGCCGCACGATCACGCTCGCGCGTCACGCGTGGGCATGGTCAGCTCGATGATCGCGCCCGCTTCGCCCGGGTTCGCGACCGCGATCGTGCCGCCGTGGAGCTCCACGGCGAGCTTGCAGAAGGCGAGTCCCAGGCCGGTGCCGCCGCGGCTGCGGCCGCCCGCGGTCTGATAGAAGCGGTCGAACACGTTGGCCGCTTCGACCGCCGGGATGCCCGGTCCGGTGTCGGATACGCGCACGACGATCCACCGCGGATCGGCTGCGGCGCGCGCGGTCACGCGCGCGCTGCCGCCGCTCGGCGTGTTCTTCACGGCGTTGGCGAGCAGGTTCGTGAGCACGCGCACCATGAGCGTCTCGTCCACGAACACCGCCGCGTCGCCGGTCTCGACCGACAGCGCGACGCCGCGGGCGCGCGCCTCGGCGGCGAGCTGCGCCACGCTCTTCTTCGCGAGCTCGTCGAGCCGGATCATGTGCTGGTCCGCTTCGAGGCGGCCCTCTTCCATCTTGTAGACGTCGAGTAGCGCGTTGACCATCCGCAGCAGCTCGGTGACGTTCGACTCCGACAGTCCGAGGAGCTCGCCGAACTCCGGGCGCGACGCGTCCAGCTGGCCAAGCCGGACGAGCTGCAGGAAGGCAACGAGGCTGTTCGCCAGGTTGCGGATGTCGTGGCCGAGCATGCCGATGAGCTCCTGCCGCGAGCGCTCGAGCGTGTGCAGCTGGGCGTTGCGCGCGCGTAGCTCGTCCTGGAGACGCTTCGTGAAGATCGCGCTGCGGACGCGCGCCGCGAGCTCGACCGGATCGATCGGCTTGGTGACGTAGTCCACCCCGCCGGCCTCGAAGCCCTTGGACAGGTCGTCGGCACGGTCCTTCGCGGTGACGAAGATGACCGGGATCGGCGCGGTGCGATCGTTCACCTTGAGCCGCCGGCAGGTGTCGTACCCGTCGATCCCCGGCATCATGACGTCGAGCAGGATCAAGTCCGGCAGCTCGCGCTCCGCCACGACGAGCGCGTCCTCGCCATTCGTGGCGCGCAGGCTGTCGGCGCCGAGGGACTCGAGCCGGCGGACGAGGAGCTCGACGTTCGCGGGCTCGTCGTCGACGACGAGCACGCGACCGAGGCGCTCCGCCGGCGCCTTCGCGGCGCGCGCGCGCGTCCCCGCCCGCGCCTTCGCGGGACCGCCGTCATCGAGGAAGCGCGCGAGCACCGCGCGCAGCTCCGAGGGCGCGTACGGCTTCGACACGAAGTCGTCGCACCCTGCCTCGATGGCGCGCGCCCGGTCCTGCGGCATCGCCAGGGCCGACACCGCGATGATCGGGGTCGTCCGCGCCCACTCCTCCTCGCGGAGCGTCTTGGTCACGGTCCACCCGTCGATGCGCGGGAGGAGCAGGTCGACGAGGATGACGTCCGGATGCTGGGCACGGGCGGTCTCCAGCCCGGCCGCGCCATCGGTCGCGGCGAGCGGCTCGTGGCCGGCCGCGCGGATGATGCGCTGCGCGACGTCGAGGTTGTTCGCGTCGTCCTCGATGACGAGCACACGTGCCACCGTCAGGACCTCGCGCCGAGCGACGCCTGCTCGACCTGCGCGGCGCGCATGCGGACCGGAAGCGTGAAGCGGAACGTGCTGCCGACGCCCACGGTGCTGTCCACCCAAATGCGCCCGCCGTGCAGCCCGACCAGGCGCTTCGAGATGGCGAGGCCGAGGCCGGTGCCGCCGTACTTGCGGGTCGTCGAGCTATCGGCCTGCCGGAACTCGTCGAAGATGTACGCGAGCGCGTCCTGCGGGATGCCCACGCCCGTGTCCGTGACCGCGAGCGTGATCCAGCCGTCGGCCGACGCCGCCGCGATGGTGACGCTGCCGTGCTCGGTGAATTTCACCGCGTTCGCGGCGAGGTTCACGAGGATCTGCCGGATGCGCGCCCGGTCGGCGAACGCCGCGGGCAGGCCGCGCGGCACGTCCATCTCGAGCGCGAGCCCCTTGCCCTCGGCCTGCGGCCGGACGAGCTCGATGACCTCTTCGACGACGGCCTGGATGTCGATCTCCTCGGCGTCCAGCTCCATCTTGCCGGCCTCGATCTTCGCCAGGTCGAGCAGGCCGTTGATCAGCCCGAGGAGGTTGTCGCCGGCCTGCGCGACGCGCTGCAGGTCCGCGACCTGCTGCTCGGTCAGATCGCCATCGAGCCCGTCGAGCATGAGCTTCGTGTAGCCGATGATCGCGTTCATCGGCGTGCGGAGCTCGTGGCTCACGGACGCGAGGAACTCGCTCTTGAGGCGGTTCGCACGCTCGAGCTGCAGGTTGTTGTCCCGCAGCTCGGACACCAGGTCGGCGTTCTCCTTCGCCACCGAGACCAGCCGGGCGATGGTCCGCATGGCGCGTGCTTCGGTCTCGCTGATCTCGCGCGGCGCCTTGAAGTACGCCGACAGGAGGCCCACCGCGCGGCCGCGCGCTGAGAGCGGGATGTGCGCGACGTACGGGAGCGGCGAGCCCTCCACCTGCGCGTGCTGGATGCGGTTCGGGTCGTGGGCGCTCGACACGAGCACGCGCGTCGCGGTGGCGACCGCGACGTCCGGCTCGATGTTCATGACCGTCGCCGGCACCAGTCGGCCACCGGAGCCCAAGGGCGCGCCGGGCGGGTCCTCGCGGATGACGATCGACGCCCCATCCGCCCGGAAGAGAGCCACCATGCGCGAGAGCGACTCCGCGAAGATGCGCTCGCGATCGGTGACGCCGACGACCGCGTCCGCGACCTCGTTGACCGTGCGTACCTCGGCGAGGTACTCCTGCTGCGCGCGCTCGCGGTCGTGGAGCGAGCGCGCCATCGTGTCGAAGGCGCGCTCGAGGGTGCCGATCTCGTGGCTCGAGCGCTTCTCGACGGTCACCTGCAGGTCGCCCGACTCGATCCGCTGCGCCGCCGCGGCGAGGTTCGCGAGGGGCTTCGTCATCGCGGTCGCCGAGCGGTACGCGAAGAAGGTGACGAGGATGATGAGTCCGGCCGCGAGGGCCACCATGATCGCGAGCAGCGTGCGCTGCGCGCTCAGCACCGCGCTCGTCGGGACGAGGACCGCCAGGACGCCGGGGTTCTGGTTGAAGTTGCGCATGACGCGGAAGGTGCCGTAGTAGTCCGTACCGTCGACCGTGACGTTCTGGAAGAGCGTGTCGCGCTCGCCCTTGTCGACGGCGCCGACCGTTGGGAAGATCGCGCCGTCGATCGCGAGCGCCCTTCCGTCCGGCCCGGTGAACGTCGACCCGCGGACCTTGCCGTTCCAGACGAGCGCGATCTGCGCGTCGCTCTTTGGGTTGATGCTCTTGAGGAAGTCGTCGCTGAGGATGGAGCCGACCTCCACGACGCCGACGGGATCCTGTTCCGCGCCGCGCACGACGAAGATCGCGCGGATCACCAGACCCTCGGCCTCGTCGTAGAGGACCCACGACTGCTGCGCGCCGGCCCGCGTGAGCGCGAGGAGCTCGGGCCGGAGCGTCTCTCCCCGCTTCACGTCTTGCGCGCCCGCGAGGTAGACGCCGTTCGTGTCGGCGACGTTCATGACGTCCACGCCAAGACGAGACTTCTGCGGGATCAGGAAGCTCTGCAGCCCGGCCGTGTCGCGAGCCTCGGTGAGCTGGCGCGTCGTGGGCAGACCGGCGATGAGCGACGCGGCACGCACCATGAGGGTCGCCTGGTCGTCGATCTGGTTGCGAGCCGTCTGCGCCACAACGTTCGCCTCGTCCTCGAATTGTTTCCCGACGAGAGCGTTCGATTCGTACGGCGCCACGGCCGCGAGCACGATGAGCGCGACGACGGCGGCGCCGACCGTGCGTCCGACGAGCGCGCGCAGCAAGCTCGGCGCGAAGAGCTGCGAGATGAGGCGCATCGTTATCCGGCCTAGAGGCTCGCGAGGACCTTCTGTCCGTCGGGGCCCTTGACCCAATCGATGAACGCGCGCATCGCCGGCTTCAGCTTCTCCGCGTCCACGTTGTAGACGAAGTACAGCGGACGGCGGATGGGATATGTCCCGTTCGCGAGGTTCTCGCGCGACGCCGCGATGCTGTCGATCGTGAGCAGCCGGACCTCGTTGTTGGTCAGCGTCTGCGCGTTGATCGTCATCATGCCGATCGCGTCCTTGAACGACGCGATCGCCTTCTGCGTCTCGTCGATCTGGAAGACCTCGATCGCGTCCTTGGCGTAGACCGGCTTCGCTGTGCCGAAGAAGTACGCCTCGAAGGCGGAGCGCGTGGCGGACTCGGGCTCGCGCAGCAGCACGCGGATCTTGCCGGGCGTGCCCCCGACGTCCTTCCAGTCCGTGAGCTGGCCGGAGAAGATCTTGGAGACCTGGTCCTTCGTGAGCGCCTTCACGGCGTTGCCCGCGTTGACGCCCACGCCGGTGCCGGAGGCGCCGATGCTCAGCGTCTCGACGGTGCCCTTCTCGGCGGCCTTGAGGTCGCGGCTGATGTAGCCGATGTCGACAGAGCCGTCGATCGCGAGCCTCACCCCGGCGTCGGAGCCGACGTCATCGAACCCCTGCCAGATGACGCCCGGGTGGACCTTCGAGAACCCAGCGGTGAGCGCCTTCACGGCGTCGGTCGCGCCGCCGCCGCCCTTGAGCACGTAGGTACCGGCGATGGGATCGTCGGTGGGCTTCGCCTGGAGCGGCCCGGCGCCGCCGCAGCTGGCCGCCAGCAGGCCCAGGACCGTACCGCAGACGAACAGCCGTATGGCGGTTTCCACCATTCGCCTCCCCTGGCACGCGATGAAGTCGCGCCAGTCTTGTCCATCCGGATGTGGCCGCCATCCCCCTAACGGGGAGTAGGCCGCCCTACTCCATTTGGCGGACGCGGCACGGCACGGCCGGTCGCCTTGGAACGCGGGAGCCGCCCCAGGAGGCGCGTCGTGGCGGCCTCGACCGCGGCCACGGCGGCCTCGAACGCGTCCGCGTTCTTCGCCGAGGGCTCCCGGAAACCGGACACCTTGCGTACGAACTGGCGCGCCGCCGCCCGGATCTCGTCTTCCGTCGCCGGGACCGGACCGCGCAGGGTGTGGATGCTCCTACACACAGGCAGGAACATACCGCTTCTTTCGTGAACCTCGGTAGCGCTCCCGGCTGTGCTAGCGCCCATTCGGGCCGTCCGCGGGACGCATCGCGGCGGCGGCCGCGGCCGGCATATTCGGAAGGCGCAGCGTCACGCGGCTGCCCCGGCCGATGGCCACGCGCTCGACGTCGACGCTCCCGCCCATCGCCTCCACGAGCAGTCGCGCGAGCTGCATGCCGACCCGCAGGTCCGCTCCCCGGATGGAGCGCGTCGCGCCCGCGGGCATCGCGGCAGACACCGACACGAGCGCCTCGTCCGCTCGCGCGCGTACGTTGATGGAGACGTAGTCGATCGCGCCGGCGTCGCTCACCACGTGCGCGATGGTGTTCGCCAGCGCCTGGCGCAGGCGGTCGGGATCGGCCATCACCACGAGGCCGTCGCCCGGGACGGTGACGGGCAACGAGCCGCGGTCGGGCCGCTCGCGAGAGATCTCGGCGACGAGCTGCGCGATGTCCACGGGGACCGAGCGCAGCGGCAGCCGGCTGGCCTGCGCCCGGCCCAGCGCGACGAAGTCGCGGGTCAGGAAGAGCAGCGATTCGGCGCGATGCCGCAGCGCGTCGATGGCGCCGGCCTCGAGCGCTCCGCTTGCCTGCGCCTCGTTCAACACGGTCACCATCTCCTGAGCGGGGACGGGGAGCTCGTGCTCGAGCACGCGCAGGAATTGATCGCGCTCCGCGTCGATCCGCGCCATGCGGCCGCGATCCGTCCTCACGCGATCGATGAGCAGCGCGCCGCCGACGAAGATCGCAAGGCGGCTGAGCGCGTTCCACACGATCGGCGCGAGCGCCTGCTCGGGTCGCTGCGCCGCGTCGGCGCCGAACCACATCGCGGCGGACGCGACGGCCACGATGAGGCCGGGGCCGAGCCCCAGGCGCCACGCCACAGGGATGATCGGGGTGAAGTAGAAGAAGGCGAAGCCGTAGTCGGGCCCGGTCACGAAATCGACGAAGCCGATGGCGCCCACCAGGGCGAGGCCGAGGACGAGCCCGCGGACCGTCGAACCGATCATCCGCGGCATCGTGCGGCCCGGGCGGTGCCCGTGGCCATCCCCCGACGGTGGAACCTATCGGGGGGTCCCGGCGTGCGCCCTCGGCTTCAGGTGCTTCCGCAGCATGTCGCGCATCTGCTCGGGGTAATACGGCTTCGGAAGGAAGTCGTCGCAGCCGGTGCGGAGCGCGCGGTCGCGCTCCGGCGGCGTGGCCGACGCGGAGACCGCCACCACCGGCACCCGCTTCCCCCACTCCTCCTCGCGCAGCTTCTTTACGAACCCCCAGCCGTCCAGCTTGGGGATGTGCAGGTCGAGCAGGACGAGATCGGGCCGGACGGCGCGCGCCACGGCGAGGGCCGTCTCGCCGTCGGCGGTCGTGATCGGCTCGTGCTTCTCGAGCCGGACGATCCGGAGCGCGAGGTCCATGCTCGCCGGATCGTCCTCGACGATCAGGACGCGCGCCACTGAGCCCTCATCCCGGGGTAGGGTAGCCGCCGAGCATGCCGTCTGACACCATGTCTGGGTGCTCGTCCTGACCGAAGCCGAGGTCGAGGGTCTCCTCGATACCGATCTGCTCCGCGAGGCCGTCGGGCGCGCGCTCGCCGACCTCTCGGCGGGGCACGCGTCGATGCCGACCCGGATCGCCGCCCAGGTCGCCGAACGCGACGCCATGCTCGCCGCGATGCCGGCGTACCTGCCCGCGGCGGGTGCGCTCACCACGAAGCTCGTGTCGCTCTTCCCACGGAACACCGACCGTCCGACGCATCAGGCGGTCATCGTCGCCTTCGATCCGGCGACGGGGACGCCCGCCGCGCTCATCGACGGCGAGTCCATCACCGCCGCGCGGACGGCGGCGGCCTCGGCGCTCGCGACCGACCTCCTCGCGCGTCGCGACGCGAAGACGCTCGCGATCGTCGGCACGGGTGTGCAGGCGCGCGCGCATCTGCGCGCGGTGCGGCGCGTGCGTCCCTTCACGCGCGTCGTCGTCGCGGGGCGCGATCGCGCGAAGGCCGAGCGTCTGGCGCTGCAGGAGAGCGCGCCAGGCGCGCCGGTCGCCGCGCTCGAGCACGTCGAGCAGGCGGTGCGCGAGGCGGACGTCGTGTGCGCGTGCACGCACGCCGCGGAGCCGGTCGTCCGTCGCGAGTGGCTGCGCGACGGGACGCACGTGAACTCCGTCGGCTACAACACCGCGGGCCGCGAGGTCGACGAGCGCACCGTCGTCGACGCGCGCGTCGTCGTCGAATCGCGCGCGGCCGTGCTCGCGCCGCCGCCCGGCGGCTCGAACGACATCGCGTGGCCGATCCGCGACGGGAAGATCACCGCGGCGCACATCCACGCCGAGCTCGGCGAGATCGTGAGCGGGGCTCGCCCCGGGCGAGCGAACGACCGCGAGATCACCCTCTACAAGTCCGTCGGCGTCGCCGTCGAAGACGCCGCCGCCGCCGCGCTCGTGCTGAAGCTCGCGCGCGAACGCGGCGTCGGTCGAGAGATCGAGATCTAGGGCGTAGGGGACGAGCGTCGGCGCCGCGAGGAGCGGGACCGCGAGCGTCAGTACTCCGGATCCGGCCCCTTCGCGTTGCGCGGCCCCTCGATGAGCTGCTCGACGCCGCGCTGCTGACCCCGCAATGCGTCGAGCACGCGCAGCGCGTCGTCGAGCGTGAGACCGGCGCGGAAGTCCGACAGCGCGCCGCGGAGGTCCTCGGGCGGCCGCGCGCCCGGCGGACGGTCGCTCGTGGGATCCGGCTTCTCGTCGAGCCCGGCGGCCTGCAGGTCGCCGGTGCCGGGGGATGCGCTCGGCGACGCTCCGCTCGCACCCGCGCCGCCGGACGCGCCCGGCGACGCGCTCGGCCTCCCGCTCCGGCCCGGCTGCTGCTGCGTGCCCCGGCGGCCGTCCAGCAGACGCTGCACGAGCTCGAGGTTGAACTTCGCGTCGCGATCCGCCGGCTCGAGGCGGAGCGCTTCGCGGTACGCGTCGCGCGCGTCCTCGAGGCGACCGAGCCGGAACAGCGTGTTCCCGCGGTCGTACTGCGCGATCGCGCGCACGTCGACGGGCGCGAGATCGATCGCGTGCGCGTACTCCGGGAGCGCGCGGGCGTGCTCGCCGATCATGTGCAGCGCGTTGCCGGCGTCGATGGCGAGCGCCGGCGAGTCCGGCTGCGCCGCCTGCAGATCGCGGTACTTCGCGAGCGCGCCCTGATAGTTCCCGGCGGCGAAGAGGCCGCTCGCGTCCTCGATCGTCGACGCGGCGTCGCCGCACGCGACGGACCAGAGCAGGGTCGACCCGATGGCGACGCCGAGCACCCGCCGTCGGCGCCTCGGCCTTGCGAGGCGCTCGTGACGCGGGGCGGGCATGCGCCGGCGATCCGAGAGCAGGCGCTCGACGAGCACCGCGGCGACGGCGAAGGCCACGAAGGGCTGCGAGCGCTCGTCGGGGACAGCGCCGGCGTTCTCGATCGGCTCGATCGCCTCGAGCGTGCGCAGCTGCGCCGCGAGCTCGCCGACGACGGCGTCGTCCCCGGTGTACCGCCAGTAGCGGCCGCCGGTCGCGCTCGCGAGCCGCCGCAGGCCGGATTCGTCGAGCCTGCTCGTGATCGCGACGCCGTCGGGACCGCGCAGGTATCCGGTGAAGTTGCCGGTCGCCGCGTCGTAGGTGGGGATCTGCCCGCCTTTCGGCGTCCCGATGCCGATCGTGTAGAGCGTGATCGCACGGTCGGCCAGGGTCCCGGCGTCGGCAGCGCCGCCGAGGGTCACCTCGCCGTCGGAGAGCACGACGATCGCGCGTCCGCGTCCCGGATCGACGCCGGTCGGGAAGGCCGCGAGCGAGGACGAGATCGCTGCCGCGAGCGAGCTGCCCTGCTGGAGCCGCACGCCCTTGCCGGAGTTGTCCAGGACCTCGCCGAGGATGCGCGGATCGGTCGTCGCGGGGTAGCGCGTCGTCCCCTGCCCGGCGAAGAGCACGAGGGAGACGCGGCTCCCGATCATCCGCCCGCCCAGCTCCTCCGCGAAGTGCCGCGCGGCGCGCAGGCGGTCGGGCTCGACGTCGCGGGTGGCCATCGACTGCGAGACGTCGACCGCGAGGACGACGTCCACGCCGAGCCTGCGCGCCCCGCGCGCGCGGAGGTCCACGTACGGTCCGGCGAGCGCGATGACCAGCGACACGAACGCGAGCAGCACGAGAGCGCTCCGCAGCCGCATGCGCGCGTCGCTGCGCGCGGACAGCGCGGCCGTACCCGCGAACCTCGCGAGCGAGCGAGCGCGCGCGTTCGCCGACAGGACGACGAGCGCGCCGAGCAGCGGCGCGAGCAGCAGCAGCGCGAGGAGCTCCGGACGCGCGAGGCCGATAGGCGGAAGCGTCACGGCGTCCTCCGAAAGACGGTCGCGCCGAGCATGAGCTCGAGGGCGAGGAGGGCGGCGCCGAGCGCGACGAACGGCAGCGTCGCGTCGGTACTCTCGACGAAGCCGCGGCTGCCGACGCGCGCCTTCTCGAGCGCGGAGACCTCCGCGTAGATGTTGCGGAGCGCGGCCTCGTCGTTCGCGCGGTAGTACTGGCCGCCCGCGAGGTTCGCCATCTTCTTCATGAGCGCCTCGTCGACGTCCCCCGCGCCCTTGCCGGTCGGCGCGACGCCGACGGTGTACACGCGGATGCCGAGCGCCTTCGCCATCTGCGCGGCGTCGAGCGGCTGGATCTCGCCGGTATTGTTCTCGCCGTCGGTCGCCAGGACGACGACCTTCGAGCGCGACGTGGACGCGCGCAGCGCGTTCAGCGCGGTCGCGAGACCGGTCCCGATCGCGGTGCCGTCCCTCAGGATCTTGCCCGGCTCGACCGGTTGGACGAGACGCTGCGCCGCCGCGTAGTCGAGTGTGAGCGGGCTCAGCACCATGCCCTCCGCGCTGAAGATGACGACGCCCGCGCGATCGTTCTTCAGCCCGCCGAGGAACTCGTGGATGACCTTCTTCGCCGCGTCGATCCTCGTCTCGCCGCTGAAGTCTCGGTTCGTCATCGACGACGAGACGTCGAGCGCGATGACGATGTCGATGCCCTCGGCCGGAACGTCGAACGCCGCCTGCACCAGCGACGGCGCCGCGAGCGCGGTGACGAGCACGGTCGCGGCGACGACGCGGAGCGGAAGCAGGAGCCAGCGCAGACGGACCCGCCAGCTCGGCCGCGCCGGCGGGAGGAGCGCGAGCGACGAGAACAGCATGCTCGCGGGCCGCGCGCGCTCGCGCCTGAACTCCAGCACGGCCGCGACGAGGACGATCGCGAGCAGCGCGAAGGCCCACGGCGACTCGAAGCTGATGTCGCGCCCGAGGAGACGCGCGCTCATTGCGGCTGCAGCGCGGCGATCTCGTATTCGTCCGCGCTCGCGGCACGCCGGACCACCTCGAGCGCCGCACGCACCGCGTTCAGCGCGTGCGCGGGGTACGGCGTCGCGCCGCGGAAGCGGACCTCGTCGCCCTCGCGGAGGATCTCGTAGATCGCGGCGGCCTGCGCGCGCTCCAGGCCGGCCCGCTCGAGCGCGTCGCGCAGCTCGCGGCTCGTGCGGCCCGGCGCGACGCCGAAGCGCTCGACGGCGTAGCGGCGCAGGCACGCGGTGAGGCGCTCGTAGTGCTCCGCGGTCCGTCCCTGCTCCGGGAGCCGGAGCGCCGAGAGCTCGTCCAGCGCGCGGAGGGCGCGCTGTGCGGGCGTCAGACGCTCCGCGGGGATGCCGACGCTCCGGCGCCTCAGGAAGAGCCAGAGCGCGAGCGCGACGACCCCGGCGAGCGCCGCCGCCGAGACGATCCCGATCGCGACGCGCGCCAGCCGCCCCCAGACGGCCTCGGGCACACCGAGCTGCGGCTTGAGCGGCTTGATGTCCGAGGTGTCCTCGCCCGCGGCGACGACGCTCGTGACCGCGATCGGGATGTCCGCGGTCCGCGCCGTGCCGGCGGCGCCGTCGGGTCCGAGCCAGGAGACGTCGATGGCCGGGAGCACGAGGTCGCCGACGCGCCACGCGGTGACGACGTACCGGTATGTGAAGCGGATCTGTGAGCCGCGCGCGGTCTTCTGGCTCGCCTGGGTCTGCACCACCTCGAACTCGCCGAGCTGTCGCGCGATCGTCGGATCGCTCACCGCGTATCCGGGCGCCGCGTCGACGAGCACCGACAGGGCGATGCGGTCCCCCACCGTGATGCTCGTGCGGTCGACCGTGGCCGCGGCGTTCACCGGATCGGCCGCGCGTGCGGGCGTGCCGACGAGCGAGAGCGACAGCGCGACCGCGAGCGCCAACGCGAGCCGGGGGATCCTCGGGGGGCAGAGCCCCCCGGTGGCTGTCATGCGCGCTTCGTCCTCGCGTTGAAGAACGCCATGAGCGCGGGTACGAACGGCCGGTCGGTGAAGAGCTCGACGCTGTCGATCTTGAGGCGCCCGAGCGCGCGCCGGCGTTCGACGCGCCGCCGCCGCGCGGCGTCGGCGTAGTCCGCGCGGAGCCGCTCGTCGGAGGTGTCCACGTACGCGATGCGGCCCGTCTCCGCGTCCTCGAGCGCGACGACGCCGACGTCGGGCAGCTCGAGCTCGCGCGGGTCGTTGAGGAGCACCGCGATGACGTCGTGCTTGCGGCCGAGCATGCGCAGCGACGCGTCCAGGTCAACGTCGATGAAGTCGGAGACGAGGAAGACCACGCTGCGCTTCTTCGTCACGTTCGTCAGGAAGCGCGCGGCGGCGGCGAGCTCGGTCCGCGTCCGGCGCGGCTCGGCGTAGAGGAGCTCGCGGATCACGCGGAGAAGGTGGTCGCGTCCCCGTCGCGACGGCAGCCACTCCTGCATCCCGGACGCGAAGCGCAACAGGCCGACGCGATCGCTGTTCTCCATCGCCGTCAAGGCGAGCAGCGCGGCGACTTCCGCGCCGAGCTCCCGCTTGCTCTGCGGCACGCTCCCGAACCACGACGACGCTGAGACGTCGACGGCGAGGAAGATGTTGAGGTCGCGATCCTCGCGGAACTTCTTGATGAAGGGCGTGCCCATGCGCGCGGTCACGTTCCAGTCGATGCTGCGGATGTCGTCGCCGGGCTCGTATTCGCGGACCTCCTCGAATTCGAGCCCGGACCCGCGGAAGACGCTGCGGTACGTGCCGAGGAGCGCCTCGTCGGCGAGGATGCGCGCCTTGATCTCCACCGCTCGGATCCGCCGCACGACCGTGCCCGGGAGTCCCGGCTCCGATCCCTCGCGGTCGACCGCGCGAGCGAGCGTCATGGCTAGGGCAGGGCGACCTTGTCGAGCACCTGCGTGATGATCACTTCGGGCGTGACCTCTTCGGCCTCGGCCTGGTAAGTGACGATGAGCCGGTGACGCATGACGTCAAGCGCGACGGCCTTCACGTCGTCGGGCAGGACGTAGTCACGGCCCTCGAGGAAAGCGTTCGCGCGCGCGGCGAGCGAGATGAAGATGGAGGCGCGCGGCGAGACGCCGAACGAGATGAGCTGCCGCAGCTCGTCGAGGCCGAACTGCGCGGGCTCGCGCGTGGCGAAGACGATGCGCACGATGTAGTCCTTGAGCGACTCGTCCATGTGGACCTGGCGGACCGCGGCGCGCGCGTCGAGCACGGCCTTCGGCGTCGCGACGCGCCGGATCTCCGGCACGACGCCGGAGGTCTGCCGGTCCATGATCTCCCGCTCTTCCTGCTGCGAGGGGTAGCCGATGACCACCTTCATCATGAAGCGGTCGACCTGCGCCTCGGGCAGGCGGTACGTGCCCTCGTGCTCGATCGGGTTCTGCGTCGCGAGGACCATGAACAGCTCTCCCAGCGGATGGGTCGTCCCGCCGATGGAGACCTGTTTCTCCTGCATCGCCTCGAGGAGCGCGCTCTGCACCTTGGGCGGCGCGCGGTTCACCTCGTCCGCGAGGAGGATGTCGGTGAAGATCGGCCCGAGCCGCGGCCGGAAGGTCTGGTCGGCCGGGTTGTAGATCATCGTGCCGTTCAGGTCGGCGGGGAGCAGGTCCGGCGTGAACTGGATGCGCTTGAAGCTCGCCTCGATGGTGTCCGAGAGCGTCTTCACCGCGAGCGTCTTCGCGAGCCCGGGAACGCCCTCGATGAGGAGGTGGCCGTTGCACAGGAGCGCGAGGAGCAGCCGGTTCACCAGGTAGTCCTGCCCGACGATGACCTTGCGGACCTCGTGCAGCACCGGCGCGATGAAGTCGCCGCGCCGGAGGACGGAGTCGTTCGTCGTCGGTGGGCGGTACGTCTTCACCACGTCACAGCGTACCGGCTGGGCGGCCGGCGGGATCGCCCTTTTGGGCAGATCGCAGCACGTGGCGCGGAGCGCCTACGCCGTGAGCGCTCGCAGCACCTCGACCGCGTGACCGTCGGGCTTCACCGCGTACCAGGCTTTCGTGATCTTCCCGTCGGGCCCGACGAGGAAGGACGAGCGGATGACGCCCTCGCCGCGGCCGGGCCGGTCACCCCACGCGCCGTACGCCTTGTGCACCGAGCGATCGGCGTCGGTGAGCAGGTCGAACCGCAGCCCGTACTTCTTCTGGAAGGCCTGGTGCGAGTTGGCGTCGTCCTGAGAGATGCCGATCACCGGGACGCCGAGCGAGCGGAACTGCGCGAGGTTGTCGTTCAGCTGGCACGCCTCGGTCGTGCAGCCCGGCGTGTCGTCCTTGGGGTAGAAGTAGAGGAAGTAGGTCTTCCCCTTGAGCGACTCGCTCGAGACGGTCTTGCCGTTCTCATCCGGGAGCGAGAACGCGGGCGCGGTGTCGCCGGGCTTGAGCTCCATTCGTGCGCCTCCCCGGTGGACGGAGTCTATTTCGCTGACCGCACGCCGCGCATGCGCTCTGCCGTGCGCATCGCCAGCGCCATCACGGTCGTCATCGGATTCACGCCCGAGGCGCTCGGGAACGCGCTCGCGTCGGTCACGTAAAGACCGCGCACGCCCCAGACCCGGCCGTCGGGGTCGGCGACCGAGGACGCGCGATCCCGCCCGATGCGGCAGCTCGACATCTGATGTGCCGAGAAGAGCGTCACCCGGTTGGCGGCGATACCGCGCCGGCCGATCTCCGCCACGAGATCGTCGACCCGCGTCGCCTCGAGGTCGAGCGGCGGTGTGTGCAGAGTGAAGATGCGCCGCGCGCCGGCGGCGGCGTGGATCCGCGCGGCCTCGACCATCCCGCGCTCGAGGAGTGCGCGCTCGCTCGCGCCATTCACGTAGCTGACGAGCGGCTCCCCGTCGCGGTCGACCGTCACGCGCCCTGCATCGCGATCGCGCACGATCGCGATGAACGGCGCGACGTGGCGCGCTTCGGTCGCGCGACCCTGGTGCGCCGCCGCGCCCCACCAGGGGAACGAGGCCGCCAGGATGCCCGGATACGCCTGCGGGACCTCGAGGCGGAAGCCGTGCGCGCCGTCGATCTCGGCGAACGCGCTCACGACGACCGACTGCGGCACGCCCGACCACACACCGCCGAGGTCCTCGTCGTACACGCCGGAGGTGACGGACACCGGGTGCAGGTGCAGGCCGCGACCGGCCTGTCCGGACGCGATCCCCGATCGCAGCAGCAGCGCCGGTGAGTGGATCGACCCGCCCCCGAGGGCGATGAGCGGCGCGCGCACTCTCAGCTCACCGCCCTCGACCCGTGCGGTCACGCCGGTCACGGCTCCGCGCGCGGACTCGATGCGGCGCGCGTCGGTGCCGGCGAGGATCTCGGCGCCCGCGGCCGAGGCATCGGCGAGGAACGTGCGCGGCGCCGACTGCTTCGCGCCGCGACGGCAGCCGAGCGTGCAGTGCCCGCAGTCGCCGCAGCCCTTCACGTTGCGCGCGATCGTCGCCGGCTCGAGTCCGAGCGCGCTCGCGCCCCGCTCGAGGGCGGCGTTCGCGCCGTTGCGCGCGCTCTCGTCGGTGTCGACGTCGGACCGCGCCTCGACCGCCGCGTAGCACGCCGCGAGATCGTCGACGCCCGCGCGCCGCCACTCCTCGGCGACCGCCGGGCTGATGCGCAGCGAGGTGTTCCAGTTGACGACGGTACCGCCGCCGACCGCCGATCCCGCGAGCAGGGCGATGGCGCGATCCTGCGTCGCGGCGATGCCGCGATCGACGAAGAGCGCCGCGTAGCCCGCGAGCTCGCGCGAGTCAAAGGAGTCCTCGAACCGCGGCCGAGCGCGCTCGAGGATGACCACGCGCTTGCCGGCGCCCGCGAGCGTAGCGGCGGCGACGGCCCCGCCCGCGCCCGAGCCGATGACGCAGACGTCAGCCTCGATGACCTCGCCGGCGCGCGGCACGCGCACGCGGAGCGTCGATGGCGACATGGGCGGCAGCGGCGGACGCGCGTAGCCCATCGCCGCGGCGTAGGGCGAGCCGTCGACGCCATACGCATAGAGCAGGGTGAGGCGCTTCATGACCTGGAACGCGCGGCGCTTCAGCGCGAGCGGACTGGTCGCCCACCGCTTGAGATACGCCTCGCGCTCGTGGTGCGCGAGCGAGGAGAAGCGCGACGGACGGCCGGTGAGGATGAGATTGAGCGGCGGCGATTCGATGGTGTCGAGGAGCTGATCGAGCTCGGCGAGGAGCGCGGGCCGCCCGAGCGCGGTGACCTCGGCCCGGAGCAGCTCGGGCACGCCGAGCGCGGATGCGGAGGGAAGGCCATCGCCGCCGGGTACGAAGGTGTCGCAGATCGCGGCGAGCGCGCGTGCGCGGTCCGGCACGCGGCCAGCCTAGGGCGTCGGGCCCAGCGCCCTACTTCTTGACGGTGCGCCGCGCGACGCCGCCGTACACGGTCGGACCGTCGAGCCTCGCCCACGCCGCGTCGGCCTTCGTCTTGTCCGCGTACACGACGACGGTGTCCTCGTTGGCGCGCTCGTCCCACGCGGTGACGACGAACACGACATCGGCCACATGATTACCTCCGAGACATCAGAACGCCGGCAACCGGCCGGCGTTCAGTGCGCTGAGCGGAAGACGGGTCTCGAACCCGCGACCTCGTCCTTGGCAAGGACGCGTTCTACCAACTGAACTACTTCCGCATGCAGGCGAGACGCGACGCGACCCCAATCATAAAACCTTGGGACGACCGACGCGCGCCGCGTATCGCTTCGGCGAACGGACGCGCAAAGCAGTCACACGTTTGAGATCCCGGATGCTGACGTATGCCTCGGGGTCACCCGCCCGCCTGGCCCGCGCCACTTTGCCCGCGGCTATCAGGCGATAGAGCGTTGCCCGCGACAGGCCGAACTGCCGCAGCGCGGCCCTGACCGTGAGCCAATTCCTTGTATCACGTTGTATCATGTTGTCTCAGTCGAAACCTCTAGCCATTTTCCGTCTTCGCGGTGCAAGCGGCAACCGATAGCGAATCGGAGAATCTACTGAAGAACACGACGGCCCAGGGCGATGTCACGGAGTGGCAGGTCGCGGCGGCGCTCATGCGCCAGGGCCACAAATTGCTTCGTCCGCTCTCGTCAGCCACTCGCTACGACCTCCTGATCGATCACGAGGATGGCAGGTGCACGCGCGTCCAGTGCAAGACTGGCGTCTTGCGGAACGGTTGCGTCGTATTCCGCCTCTACAGCGTCAGCGGGCACAATGGCGGGTACCACTTAGCCTCATCGCATGGCACGTCGAACAGGAGAGCAAGAGCGATGACCACCAAGCTGAACGTCACCTCGGTCAAGGTCCTCGACCAGCACGAGGCGCTCGACTTCTACGTGAACAAGCTCGGCCTCGAGAAGGCCCAGGACATCAGGCAGGGGCCCTTCCGCTGGCTGACGGTGCGGTTCCCGGGCGACGAGGTCGAGATCTTCCTCGAGGAGCCAGGACCGCCTCTTCACGACGAGGCGACCGCCGCGCAGCTGCGGGAGCTCATCGCCAAGGGCGCCATGAGCTCGCTCGTTTTCTACTCGGACGACGTACGGGGTCTTTACGAGACGCTGCAGGCGCGCGGCGTGAGCGACTTCACCCAGGAGCCGATCGAGCACGCCTACGGGACCGACATGGGACTCCGCGATCCCTTCGGCAACGCGATCCGGGTCCTCCAGCCGCCGAAGTCCCGGCAGAAAGCGACGGTGTGACGATGCCCGCGAAGAAGACCGCGACAAAGACCGGTGCCAAGCGCGAGCGCGGGTCGGGCCTCACCGCCGAGGAGAAGGCCGCCATGCGGGAGACGCTCGCGGACGAGAAGGCGAGAGCGAAGGGCGTCGAGGGCGAGAAGCTGCTTCTCCAGAAGATCGCCGCGATGAAGGAGCCCGACCGCGGCATGGCAAAGCGCATCCACGCGATCGTGAAGGCGAATGCTCCGAGCCTCACGCCAACTACCTGGTACGGGATGCCGGCGTATTCGAAGAACGGCAAGGCCGTCCTCTTCTTCCAGGACGCTGCCAAGTTCAAAGCGCGCTACGCGACGCTGGGCTTCAACGACATCGCGACGCTGGACGACGGAGAGATGTGGCCGACGTCGTTCGCGCTCAAGGAGATGAACGCGGCGACCGAGGCGAAGATCGCGGCGCTCGTGAAGAAGGCGGTGCGGTCCTAGAACGCGTCTTCGCGACGTTGTGCGCGACGGCGGCCTTCACGATCACCTTGAGCGCCCGCTCATCGAGCTTCTCGTTCTCAGAGACGTCGATCGCCCGCGACTTGCCCAAGAGCTGGGCATTGAAGAGCTTCTTCGGGTCCGGAAGGCTCGAGCCCGCCGGGAACGAGAGCCGCACTCGCTCCTTGAGGACGACCCCGATGCACACTATCCCGTCGTGCGACCAGACGGCGGAGCCGAGCGGATCGCTGGGTCGCTTCCACTTCACGTCCTCCGCAATGTCGGGGTCCGCGTCGTGGACGATCTTTCGGAGCCTCGCCAGCGTCGCGCCGCGCCGACCGGGCGTCTTCGCGATCAGCGCGTCGACCGGGCCCGCTCGTGTCACGGGAGCGTCACCGAAACGACACTGTGCCGAGGGCCAGGATCGAACTGGCGACACATGGTTCTTCAGACCATGCGTCTCGGATTCGGCCAGAACGCTAGCAAATCGACGACGGGGCGCACGACGACGCATTGTCCAGCAACGAATTGTCCGACGAGCGTCGCGCGCTCCATGCCGCCTTGTCAGCCTGATTTCTCGATCTGCGCGATCGCGTTCTTCGCCATCTCGTTCAACGTGTCCACCGCCTCTTCGAGTGCCTGGCGCTTCTCGGTTGGCTTCGCAGTCGTGTCGCCCGCCTTGGCGTCGTTGAACGCGAGCGCGTATTGGTTGAAGGCAACAAAGACCTTCTGGTACTGGTCGACGAACTGCTGCGAGTCGGTCTCGAGCGCGAGCTGGGCGCGCGCCTCGTTCACACCCTTCGACCCCTCCTGGAGCATGGCCGTGAGGCGCTTGTTCTTCGCGTCGTCGGTCTCGCCGCCATAGCCGAAGACCATGCCGACGGAGACGGACTGCATCGACCACGAGCCGAGGAGGAGTGGCTGCAGTGCAGCGCGCATGCGCGCGAGCTTGCCATCGCGCACCAAACGCCGGTCGCGGCGAGTGTCGCGCCGCTCCTCGAAGTAGGCCGCGAGCCAGAAGCCCGCGAGCGCGCCGAGCGCTGGACCGATGAGCGGCCACGCGGAAGCGATCCACCCCGTGACCGTCGAGATCAGCGCTGCAATGTCCATCTTCGCAAGATCAGATGTAGAACTTGAACTTGGCCTTGCGGTCCTTGACGTTCGGGTTGGCGACGAGGATCTCCCCCACCGCGTCTGAGAATCCGACGGTGACGGGCTCGACCTCGCCCAGGCGACACGCGTTGTAGTTCAGCTTGGTCAGACCAAAGATGTCCGATACCACCTGATCGAGGTCAGCCTCGCCGTGCTGCACATCGATCTGGAGCGGCAGTGGCGTCTCCCACCCGTCGTACGTTCCGAGGCGCGGCTTGTAACCCGTCGTCCAGAGGAACGCGGTTCGGTCCGAGACGCGCCAGTACGTACCGCGGACCACGGGAAGATGACCCTCGCGGAAGAGACGCACGTCGAAACGTTCCTGACGGACACGAACGCCGATGAGGCGCACGCCCTCCGGGCAGGCCTCCTGGAAGCCCGCGAACTCGTCGGCGTTCAGGCCCGACCTCGCGTGCAGGAACAGCTCCGTGAGCGGCTGGCCACCGAGCTCCTTGTAGGTGTCCAGCGCGCCGGTCAGGAGATCGCGCGCGCCGTCGTAGCTCAGGTGGTACTGGTTGCGCTCGGGCGAGTACCAGGGCCCGAACTCGCCCATGAAGACGATGCCGTCGCCACTGTCGAGGAACATCTGAGCGGCGCACGCGGCCACAGGGCTATCTGAACTCGGATCACGCCGGCGGTAGGCCAGTCCGAGGTAGCAAACACCCGGGCGCGCCGTGCTCAAGCGCCATGGCTTCCCGCCGGCCTTGTAGTAGAGCGCGACACCGAGGTTCCACGCGCGGTCGCACAGCGGCGTCAGGCTGCGCTCGCCGAACTTGTACTCGTCTGACAGTCGCAGAGTGGACTCGCGCACGATCTGGATCGGAATGCCGTACTTCATCGCACGCGCCTTGATCTGCCGTCTGAAGTCGACGGAGTACAGGAACACGTCGGGGCTCGTGTCATCGAACAGTCCCGTCTGGCCCGCCTTGCGGACGCGAACGTCCTTGGCCGCCATGCGCTCACCGGAACCGAACGGCACGCGCGAGAGCGGGCGGCAGTTCTTGTACACGAGGTCGGGAACGACGCACACGATCACATCGACGGGGTCGTCGTGACGCTCGAAGGCGGCGATCGCGTCCAGGTAGCGCTCCACGACCGCCGCGGCGCGCTTGTGCTCGTCCTTCTGGATGGCCTCGGCGAGGAGCGCGTCCTCATCGACGATGCGCTCGAGCGTCGGCTCTTCGGGAAGGACGCAGCCGAAGGCGGGCTCGAAGCCGGGGAACATCGGCCAGAGCGCGGCGCTCCGACCCTCGGGCGGCATCGCGGCACTTTGCAGCCGCTTGGTCAGCGCCTTGAACGCATCCGTGCCGCGTGGCGTGCCGACGAGGCCCCACGAGACGTTGCGTCGATGCCCCGGCATGTCCGCGTCGAACGCGCCGAAGATGCTCAGGCCGTCGCGCGGATCCGAGACCGGCTGCGTGTAGCGGAACTCCAGGGGTGGCTCTGGGAGCATCCGAAGATCGATCACGTGGTCTCCTCCAGCTCCTCGTCCCCCACGCCAGGCGTCACGTCCGTCTCGTCGAGCTCCTCCTCGTCGTTCTCGACGGGAAGGGGACCGGCTTCTTCCTCATTGATGCCGTCGGGCGCGGTGACCGTAAGCGGGATCGCGCGGATGGCCAGGCGACTCTGCGCACGCGAGGTGAGCACGATCTCGCCTTGAGCGTCGGCGAGGAAGGCGCAGCTTCCGAGCTGGCGGCTCAGCCACTCGTAGTTCCACCAGTCCTTGCACAGGCGCTTCCGCCGGCGGACGAGCTTCACGCCCTGGAGCGGAGTGCCATTGAGGTCCGCGAGGTATACGCGGTTGCGGAGCTGGATCATCGGCGTCCCGTAGCGGAAGAGCGCCGGTCGGAACTCGACGGCGAGGTGATAGCGGAAGCGCTCGACCCCGTTCGTGGTCCGCGCGGCGCGCTCGCCGACGGCCTTCACGTGCGTCTTTTCCCCGTCCCATCTCGTGAAGCGCAGTCGGTCGCCGGGGACGAGGCCGCTCGGGAAATAGACATACTCCTCGTTGGCCGACTCTCTGAGGCCCTTCTGAACGCAGTGGCTGCGCATGCCCTCCTTTAGAAGGACGGTAACGATGTCGCGCGCGATCGTCCGCTGCTCGCGATCGTCGTTCTCGAGCCAGGGGATCTCTTCGACCTTGTCGACCTCGACGCCCTCGGGCGGGCCCTCGAACGCGCCGACCACGTAGTCGTTCTCGGCCCAGTACGTCCAGCTCGAGGCGATCTCCGGTGAGAGCTTCTCATGCAGCGTGATGCGGAGGACGCTGCCGGGTATGTCGGTGATGGGAAGCAGGTTCGTCCAGAGGCGCTCGGGCCGGCCCGACAGCCGCTCGCGTTCGTGCATGTACTCACGAACGGAGTCGCGCGCCGGCATGAACGTGCGCGGCGCGTCGACTGAGGTTAGTTTCTTCAGGAGCTGAACGAGGCCGTGAGCCCAGCTCGTGTGGAACGGGATGTATGTGAGATCCGAAAGCTGCCACGGCAGCTCGTGCGAGGGGAGTGCCTCGACGTTGAGCGGGATGATGAACTCCTGCTTCCTGGCCCGACCGATGTTGAGGGCGATCGTGCGTTCCTTGAGCGGGTTGTCCTTCTCCTTGGACGCCCGCGAAATGAGCGAGAGCATCCGGAAGGTGCGCTCGTGGAGCGCGCGCTCGATATCCCTGGGGTACGACTCTCCACCGAGGAGCTTCACGCGATCGCACCACACGCTGTAGCCCTCGCCCGAGAGCTTTAGCGTGAGCCACTCCGCGAGCGCGGCATCCTCGATCGCGTAGTTGATGAACAGGTGGTCGCGCTCCAGGGCCTCGCCCACGTCCCCTCCGTCGACGGTCGAACTTACGTTCTATCGTAGGTCGGTCGGGTCATCCGAGTAAAGAGACTGTCAAGCGATAATTGAGCTTACCGCTAGACTCCAGCCCGCGTGAGCCTCTCCAGTTCTTTCGATGCCAGCGTCGCGGACTAAGAAGCCAACCGCGTCGCCTGGACGATCCCCGCGCATCGCGGCGCTCACGGTCTTCCTCCTCCGCCGCGAGATCGAAGACGCGAGGCAGGCACTTGGCGGACGTATCGCCGAGGAGTTTGGGGAAGTCGAGCTCCGACGGCTGCCGATCGACGCCCGCCTATTCGTGCGTCGCAGCGTCGTCCGCCACCCGTGGTGGGAGTCGTTTTTCGCGAGCGTGACGCGCGAACCGCTGGTCGTCAAGGCATCGACCGCTGGCGCGATCCTCTTCGTCACGGTTGCGAAGCAGTTGTTCGCGTTCACCTTTGGCACCGGCCGCTTCGCCCTGGACCCGTCGAGTTACGAGCGTGACTTCGGACTGCGCGTGACCCTCAATGCCGTTGACCCGCGGGCGCTGCGCAGTATCGACATGCAGACCGTTGAGGAACTCACCCTCTTCACGCAGCGACAGGCATCGCGCAGCTCCGGCCTCGAGGTCTTCCAACTCGACGAGATCCGCGACATGCTCCGCGGCGTCGTCGGTCAACCCAAGGACCCGAGTCTCGCGCAGCTCCTCGCGGGTTCCGACCGGCTAGCGCTGCGTGCGCGTGTCAGGCTGACCGACCTGGCCACGCTATGCGAGCGTCTCCAAGAGCTCTACGGCTCGAATGTCTACAAGGACGCCTTCGGCTTCATCGATCAAATGCGACGCGTCACTGAACCCGATTTGCTCGCGTCGCTCGACGAGCGGCTGGTTCAGGCGCTTGAAGAACCCGAAGACGCCACGCTTCACATGGCTCCGCCAGAGCCGATCGACTGGGAAGACTTCGGCGGGTACCGCTACGAGCCGATCGACAAGGATGCTCCGCCACGTGGCGACCTCGACGTGGTCGAACTGGTCGAGACCTTCGAGGAAGCGCGCAAGCGTTCGCTGGAGCTGGACGATCTGAGGAAGCGCGTGCGCGTGGTGAGCCTCTCGGCCGCAACCGGTCAGCCGGCGCATCACTGGTCTCTCTACGACACGATGGTGACGGAGTTCGCCGTCGGCGATCAACGCTACGTGCTCAGCGGCGGTGACTGGTTCGAAGTCAGTGCGACCTTCGCCGAGCAAACTGCAGCGGCAGTCAACGCGCTGCCCACCTCGGCGATCGCCTTTCCTAGTTCACCGAAGGGTGAGGTAGAGGCCCAATACCTCACACGGGCCGTGCCGCTGCTCGAGGCGGGCGAGGGTATCGGTTACGCGCTGATGGACCAGAAGCTGGTCGCGTGCACCGGCGCCCCCTCGCGGATCGAGGTGTGTGATCTGCTCAACGAGCTCAAGCAATTCATCCACGTGAAGCGCAGGACGGCGTCAGCCACGCTTAGCCACCTCTTCGCTCAAGGCACGACTTCGGCGACGGCGTTCATCGGGGATCGGGGGTTCCGCCTGGCAGCACGTGACGAACTACCCGCGGCGTGGGATGCCGCCGCGATCTTTCCCGAGGACCAGCCCATCGCGGGCGAATACACGGTGACGTACGCCGTGATCGCGCGAGGCAACGGGCCCCTCGGGGAGACTCTTCCTTTCTTCAGCCAGGTCAACCTGACGCATGCGTCCCGCATCCTGCGCACGATGGGCTTTGCCGTCGAACTCGCGCACATCGAGGAGACACCGGCGCCGTAAGTGGTCGCCTTCGTCCACCTGCAAGCGGTCGGCGGTGGCGAAGCTGTTAGCCCGCTCGGCGAAGGCGAGGGGCACGAGGGCTCGGATGACTGAGCTTCTTCGCGATCGTCTCGAGCGGGACCTCGCCGGCGTATCGATTGATCATGCCGTCCGTACTCCAGCCCATGATCTGCTTGATCTCGGAGTCCTGGAGCTTCTCGCGCAGCCGAGCGGTCCGGGTACCGCGGTTTCGGCTCGCCTGGTACTTGATCGTCGGGTCGACGCGGGCGACATGCTCTTTGAAGCGGCGACGCATCGAGGCCCAGCCCGAGTATTGGTAGGCGCTGCCGTCGCGCGTGAGGAAGAGTGGCTCGTTGTCGGAATCGTCGCCGGCATACCGCGGACGCTCCATCTCGAGATAGGTTCGCAGAGCGATGACCTGTCGAGCCTCGAGCGGTACCTGCCGTGCGCCGGCGTCGGTCTTGGTGTTCTCCTCGCCGATCTCGATGTAGCCCACGTCGCCAGGACGCTTGGGAAGATGCACATCGCGCAGGCGGAGCGTCATCACCTCGAACCCCGCACGCACGCCGAGCTCATCGATCATGTGCGCTGCGTTGTGGAAGTGCGGCCGCGTCGGATGCGAGGACGCGGCCGCGCGGATAGAAGCCAGCTCGTCGTCCCGGTATACGGGCCGGCCCTTCGCCTTCATCGGCGGGATCGGAAGCTCGAACAGCACCGAGACGGGGAAACGCTCGTCGCCGAAGTACCACTTCCGCTTCGTCGCGAGCCACGTTCCTACAGCGCGCGCCGCGATTGCCTTTCCGCGCGCGTCGTAGATATGCGCCTTCTTGAGATCCTTGATGACCAAATTGACGTTGTCTGTCGTGAAATCTGTGAGCGTCAGCGGACCTCGCCACATTCGGTGTTCTTTCCGCGCTTCCTCGTGAAGTTTCGCGTCGAGCAGATCGTGGAGCACGTGGAGATGTGACTTCCGCGGCTGGAACGTCAACGCCCGGAGGGTCCCTTCCACGTCTGCGAGGTAGTCCGCGAAGACGAGGTCGAGCGGGGTCGACGGAGCGAGCATCGGTTTCGCCGGCATCGTTGAGGGCACGCGCGGCCGGCGGCTACGCATCCCGCGCTCCCCCGCTTCCTGCACGAGCGAGGCGTGCACGAGTCTGTTCCGGCGCTGATTCCTGGCGATGGCTGCTGCGCTCGGCATGCAGGCACCGTGGCTCGCCAAGAGCGCTCAGCTCGCTGCCACGACCGAACGCGCGACACGCGCCACCGATCCGATACCTGACCGCACTCTCGGCGTACCCAACTGCTGGCGCGCGGCATTCGGTGCGGCAGCGCCCTTTCCCGGCTATGCGCGCCGACCCTGGAACCGAGGGGCTCATGGCGTCCCCGTCGAAGATCCGGGGCAGAAGCGGTGGGAGCCGATCACGCAGTAAGGACACTGGATCGTGCCGCAGTCGTCGCATTGCGTCGCGATGCCGCTATCCGCGAGGGCGGGAAGGCTGGGACTCACCGCCCCGTTGCTCAGGCTGACCGAGCCATTGGCGCCGAGGACCCCGGTACAGACGCGAGCCACGTGCTCGCGCGCGGTGCGGTGCCAGTTGAACCACTGAAGCGCCTGCGACTTGTCGGCTCGGACCGGTCCAGCGACCACGCACACAACAGGGACGCTGCTCACGCGAGCGCCCTTGTAAAGGTGCCCGGGCTTGAGCCACCCTGCTGTCGGTACCGCGATCGCATGCGCTGAGACACTCGGCAACAGCGGCCGCGGAACCGAAGCGCGCGCCATCACCGGATCCCCTTCCGCGCGTCATCGACGATCCGGCGCGACACCCCGTCCAGCGCTGACGCGAACCGCAGCACGCGGCGCGCACGTTCGTCGCGCGCATCGAGCGCAATCAGCGCGATCACGGCCATCCGCACGACGTTGAGGAGCTGAGCGTTCCTACCATCGAGGCGGTGGCCAGCCCGCTTCAGGTCACGAACGAGCTCGCCCAGCCCGTTGTTCGCGGCATGCAACTCGGCCAGGTCGCGAGCGAGCTCCGCGGTTGCGGCGCGACGCGCGGCGGTCGCGCTCCGCGTACGGGTGAGACTCAACGCTGGCGCTCCGAGAGCAACGCGCGAAGAGTCCCGGGCCGTCCCGCGATCACGCCGTTCCGACGACCGACTTCTTCGATGCGGTAGCCGTCGAGACCTCCGCCCACGTCCGCGACGGCGTCGAGGGCCTCGCTGAAGGAGTCAAAGGGCCGGAGCATGTCGCGCTCGAACCACAGCTCGTACGAAGGGGCGTACCTGAACGCATCGAACAGGACGCGCCAATCGCGGGTCGTGTCGGCGATGACCAGGCGGACTCCACCGTCGACGCACGTGAGCACTAGACGCTCGAGGAGGACTTCGCCGTCTTTCGCGACCCATTCGCGAACGATCGCGACCGCCTCGCCGAGCGCGACCCAGACCTGCCCGCGGTCCGGGCTCTCACGATCCGAGAGCTCGAACTGAACGGCATCTGCGTCCCGTTCGGTGCTCACGCCTGCTCCTTCGGGACGTGCGGCTCGCCGAAGTCGCCGTCGGCCGTGCCGAGAACGCCAGCCTCGTGGAGGACGAGGAAGAGCCGCTTGAGGTTGGCCACCGACAACACGACGGCGCCTGCGTACCCGCGCTCGTCGCCGCTCGGGCTCTTCCTTCGCTCGTAAAGGTGGACGCGGACGGCGTGACCGCACGACTGCGCGGGTTCGAAGTAGAGGTCGAAGAGTGGGTCGCTGGTCGTCTTCATGACTGGACTACTAGCGCGGCTGCGCTGAATTGAAAGCTCCGGCCGCTAGGGCGTGGTCCGTTGCTGGCGTCGGCGCGGGCGCGGGCGGCGACGGCGGCTCTTGGCCCGAGACGCGTGCAGCAGACGATCGGCGGTCATGAACGTGGAAAGCGGCACGATTGCCGGAACAGGGATCCATATCGGCACGCCGACAGCTCGTGGAAGGTGTCCTTGCCGGTGAAGACCGACGTAGGCGCCGTTCGTGAGCATTCGGCGAACACTCGTACGCGACCACGTCCGCGTCCCCGATTGCGGCAGCCGACCGGACAAGAGAAGGTGCAGAACTGCGTCGACCGATTGCGTCCGGAGGAATGCACGAAAGGCCTCGGCCACGACGAGCGCCTGCGGGATGTCGACGGCGAGCCCGCCGTTGGGGCCGTGCCGATACCCGAAGGGAAGCCGTCCGATGACGCGGGGAAGCCGCACCGGTGCGGCGGGGGCGACGGAACTCGACACGCGCACCCGGGCCGGCAGCGTCTGCCTCGCCGGGCCGCCGCGCAGGACGACGTTCGCCGGGAGCACCGCGTCCACTTCTGGTCTCCTCGTTCGCTAGAGATATCGCGCGAGTTCGCCCGCGATGCGCGGGTGACGTAGGCGCCGAAGCTCGGCATCTCTGATCTGATAGATGCGCTGCGGGGTGAGCCCGTGGCGCCGCGCGACCGCGGCGACCGGCTCATCGTCGCAGCCGATCCCGTAGAGCCGACGCAGGATGTCCTGCTCGCGCGTCGCGCACTGCTCGAGAGCGCGCGCGACCGCCGTACGCCGCTCGCGGACGCGGACGTGTTCGTCGAGCGGCGGCGCGTCCTCCGCGCACGTCGCGGCGAGGGAGCCTTCCCCTTCGGCATTCCCGTCGAGCGAGGCGACGGACGACTCGTCGAGTGCGCGCTGCACGAGGAGCGGCGAAAGGCCGAGATGACTCGCGAGTTGGTCGGCCGAAGCGGTCGCCCAGGCTGGGTCAGCCCGCGCCGCGCGCACCTTGTAGAGCGCGGTCCGGACGCGCATAGGCAGCGAGATCACCTCAGCCTGCCACTCCGCTCGACGCATGGCTTGCTTGATCCACGGATAGGCGTACGCCGCGAAGGGCGCACCGAACGTCGGGCTGAAGCGATCGACCGCCTGGATCAGCGCGACCGAGCCGATCTGGATCAGGTCGTCGAAGGGAAGCGCGCTGTGCCCGCGCACGACAGACGCGCGTAGCTTGACGAGCGGAAGCGCGCAGCGGATGAGGAAGTCGCGCGCTACGAGTCGGGCAGCCTCGACATCGAGACGTTCGAGCTGTGTCGGTGGGATCGCGAGCGCGAGCTCCGAGAGGACCAGCTCGACGATCTCGCTGAAGGCGGTTGCCGCCGCGCCCGCGCGCGCCGCTCGGATGAGACGACGCTGAAGGCGCAGAGCTCCCAGGATGAGCGCCTCGTCGCTTGCGTTGACGAGCGCGCGTGCTTCGCCTTCGAGCTCGAAGGCTTCGATTGAGCGAAGCTCATCGGCGAGCGCTCCCACGCGCTCCACGAGCTCAGCGCGTCGGTGCGTCCTCGCGGACCACGAGCGCTGCACACGACCGAGGTAGTGCTGGGCCCGCTGCCACGTGAGTGCGAGACACTCGCCCGGCTCGAGACCCTGGAGAACTTCCACCGGGATGACCGCGAAGCGGAGGTTCGGGGATGCTGAGCGTGAGACCTGGACGATCTCAGCGACGATGCGCTCTTGGTCGAGCTCGAGGTTTGGCTGGTGGCCGCTGCGCCTTACGAGACTGAAGGCTTCCACGCCAGTTCCGGCAGACACTGCCGTTCACTCCTCTGCGCCGTTCTGTTCACGGACGACCGTGATCAGATTCGGTGTCACTAACTTAGTGACATCAATGCACGTTGCGATCCGCAACGCAACTGATCGGTGCAGAGGACTGTCCCCAAGGCGCCGCCCGCGTCTACATCGAGAGCCCGACTTCGACGCAACGCGGCTTCGACCTCACGCCTGCGCTCCGCGAAGTGGGCGACGGCTTGCGTGCTTCTGATCTGCCGGATCGTCGGGGCTACCCTTCCGCACCGACCGCTTACGCGGCGGGCCTCTGCACGCTTGACTCAGGCGCGTGAACACGGTTGGGCACAAACAACCCGAGTGTCCGAACTGTGCGTACGAGTTCGCCGTCGCAGGCCTGCGGCAGGGACTCCTGCCGACGTTCATGGATCTTCTGGTCCTGTTGCGCCACAAGTACGCGCTAACGCAAGAGAAGCTCGCTGAGGGCGCCGAAATGGCCCTGTGGAAGTATCAGCGGATAGAGCAAGGGACGCGCTCGACGGCTCCGCAAGACCTCGTCGCAATCATCAGCGGCTTCCAGGCCTGCGGGTGTCAGCTCACGCCCTACGAAGTCACTGAACTGAACGTCGCCGTGAGCCGGCGCAGCTAATGGAAAGTCGACACAAAGTGTTCTGTACGCATCCCTCGCCGTAGAGCAGCCTTCGTCCCCGGTGGCGAGCCCGGAGTCAGCGGAACGGTCGCGGCCAATTCCGGATTAGCCGCAGCCGGATTAGATGCAATCGGCGGTTCTTCAAGTGAATGGTTTCGCAGAAGACCTGGTCGCGGGGTACGCGGTGAACGAGCGTGAAGCTCGTCGAAACACAGTCATCTGCCGCACACGTTCCTGAACGGCGCTGAACGCATCCAATCGCTTTCACCCGATATCCGGGCTCGCCATCTCTACCAACAGGAGGTGGCAAACATGGCCGACCCAAGCGACTCAGCGACGAGCGGTGCCGTGCGGTTCGAGGGATACGAGCTACCCGCGCTGCTGACCGTCGACGACATCTGCCGGGTACTTGATGGGGTGGTAGCCCGAGGCACGATCGTGCGCTGGTTCCGTACCGGCCAGCTCCACGGCTGTAAGCCGGGTAAGGCGTGGGTCATCAGGGCATCGAGGTTCGTCGCGGACTGGACCGTCCTCGAGAGCGACCTGCCGGCGTTCTCGCCCGCGCGTCGGCTCCCTAAGGCCGAGTACAGCAGTGGCTCGAATGCAGCCAAGGAGGCCGGGAATTGAGAAGCGTTGTCTGGACCGTCCGGCGACAGGCAAGTGACTGGAAAGGGGTCGACGAGAACACGTTCGCGTTTGTCCGGCGGATGGCACATGAACGCCGTCTCGATAGTGCCGAGGTCACCGCAGCCCGCGATTGGTTCCGAGGTCTGCTCGATGCTGGTCTGCCGACGGACCTCGACGCTGATTTCGCTGCGCAGCCGATGTCAGACCATCTCGAGACCGCGCTGCGTGAAGCCGGCTACGCCTCGGCCGTGAGGCGCCGGCTGCGCGACATTGAGGGCCTTCGTGATGCGCTGCAGGTGTACGTGCAGGCGCATCGCGACGGGCTGAGAAGCCGGCCGGTTCCGCCGATTGCAGTCAAGCAGAGGAGGGCGTTCGCCGTCTCACACGATGTGGTTCGGGGCGCCCTGCCGCGCGAGGATCAGCGGCGGCTCGCCGAAGGCGACCAGATCTTGGACCTACTCGCGCGCCTGCAATGGGAGCAGCGCAGCGGCGATGCAACGCGTTGCGCGGATGGGAAGATGCGGCATCCCACGGTTGCCCCGTCGACGGCCTTCAACGAGCAACGTGCGATGCGCGCGTTCCTGCAGCACGCACACCGGAAGGACTGGCAGCCGTTCGACTTCGAGCATCTCCTCACCGCCGAACGCGTGTGCGACTTTCTCTTCTACGGACAGAACTACGACGGGTCCGCGCGCGCGGTGGGCTGCAACGAGAAGCTCGCATATCTCCTGCGCGACTATCTGTACCGCACGCGGACGCACTCCAAGCCCGTCGCCTTCGTGACCGAGGAGCGCCTCGCTGAGATTGACGCGCGCATCAAACTCGAGATGACGCGAACGCACCTACACAACGTGCGACCGGCAAGCGAGAGCAACAAAGGCCGATACAAGTGGTTCCCGACACTCGAGCAGGTCGAGCTGGCGATCGCGGGCCTCGAGGAGATGATCCGACAGGCGGACGCCAAACGTGCTGCGGGCACGCTGACGTTCCTGCAGTACTGGACGGTCGTCCGGAACGCCACGCTCGGCCTCGTCACGCTCTTCACGATGGCGCGCGTTGATAGCGTTTCCACAATCTCTCTCTCGCACATCCGCCGCGACCCCGAGACGGGCGCGATCCTCCGGTTCGGTGGGTCGGCAATCGTCGCGGACATCGTCCGAGCCAAGACGAAGAACAAGCAGTGGTTTCCATTCGTGCCGGAGTTCACCCTGACGGCGAACCTGTTGCCGTACATCGAGAAGCTGCTCGCAATCGAGGGGCGCTCTCTGGATGAGCCGTTGCGTGCCGGCGAGCTGCCCGTCCGGCTCAGAGTCGGCGACAAGTGGGGCGGAACGCGAATCCCGAGCGGCGAGCTCCTCGTCGTGCCGCTCTTCCGCGCAGATCCGAATCGTCCGCAGCCGCTCTGCCGCGAGCGAATTCGCCGTGTCCTCCAGGACTTGCTCATGGACCTTCACTTCGGCGCCACGAACCCACACACGTTCCGCGCGACCGGAGCGATCTACTGGACGTTCGTGCGCGGCATGCCGGAGGAGTTCGTGATGCAGCTTGGCCTCTGGACATCACCGAGCGAGCTGCGCGAGAGCTACGCCAAAATCCGTAACACCGACCGACTCCGCCTCATCGGGAAATACGTGCCTGTCGAACCCGGAACCGTACCGAGCGCAGTGACGAGCGAGCGCGGACAGACGGCGTCAGAGGCAATCGCCGCGCTTACCAGACTCCTCGAGCGGCCAAACGACGCCGTCGTCGCGCACGCGGAAGTCGCGACCGTGAGGCGGTGCGCCGAACGTATCGAGCAGTCGATCGCTGCACAGAGCGGCGTGGCCTGGGCGGCGGTGACACCGAGTCCGTTCCGCCCGGGGGAGATCGAGACGATGCACGAGCGCTTCGTCGTGCTCGGTGTCCTGGGCGGGCTCGACGAAGTACTCGGGCGCGACTTCTCCGCTGAGCAACGTCTGCGATCACGCGCGAAGGGTGCTGCCGCGCGCGAGCCTCGTGTGCCTACGAGGATCAACTACCTCAGGACGACGCTCGCGACGAGACAGGCTGTCGAACCGCGCAAGCTCAACAAGGCGCGCTGATGGCGAAGCCGGCGGGTGGCGACGAGCTCACACAACTCAGTAGTCGCTACCCGTCGGCCCTCGCCGACACCGCACGCGATTACGCGCGCGAGCACCATCTTCCACTACGCATCGTGCTCGCAGCCGCCCTCGCCGAATATCTGTCGCGGCGCGCGGATCCTGCAGTCTCGCCGACACCGCACCTCCATTGGCGCCGTGGCCGACCGTCTGGTGAGGTCATCGACTTTCAGGATCGGCTGATGCGGGTCGATGGTCGTGGGCGCAAGCTGCGGGCCGCCCCTAAGACGCCGGAGGTGCCATGGAGGGGGAAGCGAAAGCAGAATGATCGAGACGGCGACGCTTACCCGCTTCCGGATGCCGCGTGACCGCTAGCCGCTCCGATCGATTTTCGTTGCGATCGACGTGCGCCTGCTCTGATTTCAAACGCAGCACCGTGGAGGGCGCAGTGGCGAAGCGAAAGGCAGCGAACGCGAGACGTAAGGCAATGCGCGAGGAGCGCGCTCGCCGAGTCCTCGGGACTGAATCGGGGACGCTTACTCTCTACTCCGCCTACATCATCGTTCTCATCCGACTCGTCGTCATCCTGTTCCACGGCGAGTTCCCGCACCTCGGTTAGCGGGCCCGAGAGCCGGGCGGTCGCGAACTCGGGCATGGGAATCGTCAAGCAGCGTGCCGGGGCGGACGCCTAACTTCTGTGCGAGGAACGCGAGAACGTGTAGCGAGGGCGCCGTAACGCCACGCTCGAGGCTCGAGATCGCCGCGCGTGTTAGGTAGGGAGACCCGAGCTCCGTCTGAGAGACACCTTCTCGGAGACGCAGCTCACGAAGGCGCGTGGCAAAACGCGCGACGAGACGCTCGTCGCGGGGCACCGGTATCCGATTCCGAATTCGTCCCATGAGTAGTGAGGTGTAGCAGCAACGCGCCACGATCGGATGGCGGCGGATTTGGAGGCCGCCGCGCGGTCGCTATTCCGAGTCCTCGCGCTTCCGTAAATGCGAAGCGACCGCCACGGGATGACGGTCAAGGCCGCGCTGCAGACGACCCCGTTCGCCTCGGCGCGCAGCATCGAGATTCGGCCCTCGCGCGCCGCGGCATGTTCGCCGTCTCTCCTGCGCCGCGCGCTTCGCGAGGTGCCCCGATCTCCTGCACTCCGCTGGATCCGAGGCTGACCCCGTCATGATGACCTCCAGTGCATCGAGGGCCTCGTCGGTGATGGCCCAGGACGGGCGAATTTTGCGGTCGCCTCGTACAGGACCACGGCGATGCGCCGCGGCTGAAAGTTTGTCTCGGACTCGTTTCCTTCATTCGGACAGGTAGCATCCATGGCGTGAGCTTCAGGCCGAGGCTTGCCTGGCTGGAACTGGGAACCTTGACGAGGACCGCGGAACGCTACTTCGTCAGCGGATGCGAGCACCGGCCAGCTTGCGAATGACTGCCCTCGCGGAATCGCCCGCGCCCGAGTGGCTGCAGCCCACCTTCCAAATCACATCAGGCGATGACCCTCTCGCCCTCGGGACGATCACGATCTTTCGGATCCTTCCTCGTCTCGTACCCGGAATCCTGGCGAACACGAGAAGGGCTCGGTACCTCTCTTTCTTCCTGTGGGTTCTGCGTCGCTTTGCGGAACAGCGGCGAACCCCGACGAACAGGGCGCTCTCCGACTTCATCAAGCGATATGAATACGACTTCGCGTTGGCGGTGCTGATGTGTCCGCGTGAATGTGGCTCGAGCCCTCTCGGCAGCCAGGTGACGCGTCCGATCGTGCGTAGGAATCCCGCGGTCTTCGACCGAGGTGAGTCCGTGAAGAGTCCGCTCGGTGGCTACGGTCTGTACTACCGCACAACTCTTCGTGCGCTCGGGCTCGTCGCGGGCGCCGGCACCGAACTCGGGGACGACCTCACCCCTGTGGACCTCGTACGACCAGACAGTCCGGAGGCTCTGCACCTTGCCGACCTGTTTGGGACATCGGTGGACGACACCACCTACGTTCGTCGCTACGCGGACGCTGCGAAGAGCATCCCGCGTGAAGTCCTGCAGGAATACGCCACCAACGCGTGCCTGTGCCAACTCGACTCGCGTCCCAACGAACGAGACGCGCTGAAGCGCGCCCTTCTCTTTCCTGGCAGCGGTCGCGAGCAGCGTGATGTAGATACACGGCGCGAGGCATTCGCGTTCTTCCTTCAACTTCTCACCAACAATTCGAGCGCGGGCGACTCGGACCACGACCTTCGGGCCGCGGTTTGGAGGACATTCGAGAAGCGCGATCGTTTCAGTTCGGAATTCCGTAGCGTGCTCGCGCGGTGGTCAGCACTAGCGGCCACGCATGGCTTCTACAGATCGATTCACATGCTGTGGACAAGCGTCGGTCCCCTGTTGCGCGACGCCGACAAGGGCGACGGCCTTTCGCGCGATGGTCTTGAGAAGGCGGTCGCCACGTTGGCGGATGCGGGCCAGGTCCGGCTGCCGAATCGTAGTTTTCGCTTCAGTGCGTCGCGCCCGACGGCGGACCTGTTGACGGCTGTCGCAGGCGACAAGGCGCAGCTTCCCGATTTCGTTGAGTGGGCTCGTGAAAACGACGACGCCGCCCGGGCGCTCACCCTCATGCTTGCGACATATACGCGTCTTCCGAAGACGGACTCGGTCGAACAAGGCTGGACGGAGATCGGTAGCGTCAACGGAGAGCACCAGCCGGGGTTGCTTCACATGGCACTGCTCATCAGCCAGCACCTAAATGAGCAACCATCGATCGCAGCGACGCTGAACTGGGCGGTGCGTACGTTCGTCCTGTCTCCGCATGAGGAAGTGGCCCAAACGAAGTTTCCCGAATTCACCTTCCGCTTCCGCTGGGAAGGTGGACGGCTTCGCTTCTACCCCTCCCCCGAGTTGCACTACGAGATCCCCGCACTGGGCGATATCCGAAGTAGTTCCCTGTCGAGTCTCAGCGAAGATCTGGGGTTCTGCGAACCCGGCAAGGACGGCCGGCGCCTGACTCAGCCCGGTAAGGCCTTCGTACGAGAGGTGCTGGGCTAGTTGCGGATCGCCGAAGCTTTCAACCCTCGCATCAGCATCTGCTGGGCAACGACGTATACGTTCGAGCCAGGGTTCTTCGAGTCATTTCTCCTAAGACGACTCGGCGACCCGCCGCTCAATGCAGTTGTGATTGGCGATTTCACGCGGCTGTCAGCGCTATGGCAGCAACTCGAGCCGCGTGGTTCGCGCCTCCGGGCAGCGAATCGCCGCTATCTCATTCGCGGAGCTTCCATCGCCGGCGCGTTCCACGCGAAGACGATTCTCCTCGGGCGCAAGGACCAGGGCACTCTCTTCGTCGGCTCCGGCAACCTCGGTCTCCTCGGCGTGGAACAAGGACGGGAAGTATTCACGCGATTCGACTCGACGAACGAACGTCATCTGCCCGCATTTCGCGCGTGGCGCGTCTGGATGAACGACGTTGTCGCAAGCATCAACGATGGCGCGCTTCGCTCGCGCTTCGCCAACCTTCTCGGCCAGGCTGAGTGGCTCGCGGGATCGCCAGCGCGCAGCCAATTCATCACGAATTGGCGCGCGCCGCTAATCGATGGACTCTGCGCCGGGCGATGGAGCGAGATACATATCACGGCGCCGTTCTTTGACGCAGAGCTGCGAGCACTAAAGGAAGTAGTACGTCGTACTCGCGCGAGTCGCATCGTCTTGTATCTCGGGAAGGATGCGAGCGTCGACGGGAAGTTGCTCGCAGAGTTCGGCCGTGTGAAGGGGCAGGACCTGGTCGCGTACGCGCTTGAACCGAGCACGTACGTGCACGCGAAGCTCATCGCACTCATTCGAGGCCAGCAAGCTCGAGTCCTATCAGGTTCTGCCAACCTCTCCGGTCCGGCCTTACTCGAATCCGTCACCAGCAACGGCAACGCGGAGGTCGGCGTGGTACACGACATGTCGGCGGACGCGGCGAAGGCGCTGTTCGAGCCGGTTGGACTCAATAAGGTCGTCCTCACCGAGGCTGCGCTGAATAGGTTCCGCCTGCAACCCATGCAGGCTGAAGCTCTTCAAGGGGTGCGGCTGCAAACTGCCGTCCGGTCAGGAGACGGAATCGTCACCGTCACGGCGGACAACCTTCCAACCCGCGCGGCGATCACCGACGGATCGACGCGAATTTCACTGACAGGAGCGCGGACGACCGAGGCGTTCCCAGCGTCCGATGAAGCTGTTCTCGTTTGGCTCTGCGACGCTCGCGGCCGACCACTCTCCAATAGGGTGCCCCTTGATGAACAAGTCGCGCTTGAGCAATCGCTGCATGAGTCGCGCAGGTCGGACGATCGGCCCCCGGATCTCGATGCTCTCGACCTACAGCACCCGATGGGTCGCCTTCTAGCAGAGCTTCATCAGACCGCGCTGTTTGAGATTGACAACAGTCCCGCGGCGAAGCGTGTCGCGGAGCTCGTCGAGGCCAGCGCAGAAGAGAACCCTGAGTTCTGGGAGCGCTGCCTCAAGGAACAGCTCGGACAGGACCCTCGGGCCGTCCGGTATCCCGCGGGCGGATCGACAGTGGAGCCGATGAACGACGAGTTGTCGCGCCTGCTCGAGCAAATGCTCCATCAGGTGCCTGCCGCGGGCCGTCTACGTCTTCTCGCTGGAGTCGACATAACGCGTGAAGAAGTCGAGGGCACCGGCCGACCCTGGAGTCCAAGCCGGCGCTTAGTGCTCCATTCCATAAGTTTCGTATCGCCCTCAGGCTGCCGCCGGGAGCTGCTCGTGTGCGGCGATGCGGCGCAGCAGCTTGTCCAGGTCGCGCCGCGTGAACCTCCACTCGAAGGGCGTCGCGCTCTCCTCGTAACGAGCCTGGTAGTCCAGGATGCGGCGCTCGAGTTCATCGAGCGAGCGCGAGTCATTGGGCGTGAGGACCTTGCGCTGGACGACAGAGAAGTAGATCTCGATCTGGTCGAGCCAGCTCGCATGCACCGGCAGGTGGACCAGGACCAGGTTCGGATAGAGCGCGGCCAGGCGGCTCGCGGCCTTCTTCCCGCGGTGCGAGGAGCCGTTGTCGACGACGAGGAACACCCGCTCGGCCGAGCGGTACGGCTCCTTGGACATGACCTGGTCGACGAGGCGGCCGAAGGGCGCGATCCCGGTGGTCGGCTCGCAGCGGCCGAAGAGCTTGGCGCGGTGGACGTCCCAGGCGGCGAGGTACGCGAGCGCCCCGCCCCGCTCGTACTCGTGCTCGACCCGCACCGCTCGGCCGGGCGCGGCGGGCAGGCTCGCGTGGCAGCGGATGCGGGCCTGGACGCTGGTCTTCTCGTCGGCGCAGAGCACGTACTGCGCATTCCGGCGAATCCGAACACCCAGTCCGGAGTTTTCGAACACCCTCGGTCGGAGGCCGCCGAGCGGCCGACGTGAGGGTCGGATTAGCCCCCGAGATTCACCTCCTTCTTCCTTGATGACGCGCAACGCAGTGTGACACGACGAGTCGC
>DASRGG010000022.1:0-120216 GCA_035651155.1 Candidatus Limnocylindria bacterium
GCTCGACGTCGGTCGCGAGAAGCTCGACGTCCTTCATCTCGGCCGGCACGTCAAAACCCTGCCCTTCCGCCTCGAGGGCTGAACGATGTCCTGCTGGCAGATCTACCCTCGCGGCCATGAACGATGTCGTGCTGTGTGAGATCTAGGCTCGGAGCGCGATGACCTCGGTCGCGGTCACGGGACTCACCAAGCGTTTCGGCGCATCGAGCGCCGCGGTCGACGGCATCACCTTCGAGGTGCGCTCGGGCACGTTCGTCACGCTCCTCGGTCCGAGCGGCTGCGGCAAGACGACGACGCTGCGCCTGATCGCCGGGCTCGCGCGTCCCGATGCCGGTGAGATCCGCGTCGGCGATCGCGTGCTGAGCTCCGGCAGCAAGGGCGTCTTCGTGCCGCCCGAGAAGCGCGAGATGGGCATGGTCTTCCAGAGCTACGCGATCTGGCCGCACATGACCGTCTTCGAGAACGTCGCCTTCCCACTCCGGGAGCGGCGCGTCCCGCAGAAGGAGATCCGCGATCGCGTGATGAGCGCGCTCGCGCTCGTGTCGCTCACCGACTTCGCGCAGCGACCGGCTCCACTCCTCTCGGGCGGGCAGCAGCAGCGCGTCGCGCTCGCGCGCGCTCTCGTCGGCAATCCGCAGGTGCTGCTCCTCGACGAGCCACTCTCGAATCTGGACGCGCGCCTCCGCGAGCAGATGCGCTTCGAGATCCGCAACATGCAGGTGCGGCTCGGCATCACGACGATCTTCGTGACCCACGATCAGCTCGAGGCGATGACGCTCTCGGACAGCGTCATCGTCATGAACACCGGGAGGATCGAGCAGATCGGCTCGCCGCGCGAGGTCTACGAGCGCCCGTCGAGCCGGTACGTCATGGACTTCCTGGGCCAGGTCAACCACCTGCCCGCGCGCATCCGCATCGTCGGAGGGACCGCGCGGGCGGCGGTCGACGGCGCGGAGATCGCGCTGCCGGACGCCGCGGGGCTCGCCGACGGCGAGCAGGCGGTGCTCGCGTTCCGCGCGCAGGCGATCACACTCGACCCTCGCGGACCGCTGCGCGGCGTCGTGACCGCGGCGACGTATACCGGCGGCCAGATGGAGTACCTCGTCCGGGTCGGCGACGCGTCGATCCGGGTCGCCGCTCCGCCGGACACGGAGGCGCCGGTCGGCTCGACCGTCGCGCTCGCGATCGCGCCAAACGCGATACGCGCGTGGCGCGACGCGACGAAGGCCTAGACCGGGGGCGTCCGCGTTGAGCCAGATCGCGCAGCCGCTCCCCCCGATCGCCGCCCGCGGCGTGGCCGAGAGCGCCTGGAAGCGACGCCTTCCGTCGCTCCTCGTCCTCGCACTCGTCATCGTCATCGGATTCCTCGTGCTCTACCCGCTGGTGATGCTGGTGCTGGGCAGCTTCGCTCCGCCGCGCGGCGTCACGGACGTGACCTTCTCGCTCGACGGCTATCGGACCGCGCTCAGCGACGCCGACGCGCAGAAGGCCATCGTCACCACGCTCTGGCTCTCGCTCGTCCGCGCTGTGCTCGGGGTCGCGCTCGCGCTGCTCCTCGCGTGGGCGATCTCACGGACGAACGTTCCCGCCCGCCGGCTGTTCCACGGCGTCATGCTGATCAGCTTCTTCCTGCCGCTGCTGCCGCAGCTCGTGGCGTGGTCCCTTCTGCTGTCGCCGCGGACCGGCACGCTCAACGTGTGGATCCGAGCGCTCGTCGGCTCCGACGCGCTGTCCGGGCCGTTCAACATCTACTCGTACGAGGGGATCATCTTCCTCGGCGTCCTGGGCTGGTCCGGCTTCCTGTATCTCTTCATCCAGCCCGCGTTCGATGCCATCGATTCGTCGCTCGAGGAGGCAGCGCGCATGTCCGGCGCCACGAGCCTGCGGACGATCATCCGCGTGTCCGCTCCGCTGCTCATGCCGGCGGTGCTCGGCGCGTTCGGCCTCGCGTTCATCCGGATGTTCGAGTCGTTCGAGACCGAGCTGTTCCTCGGCGCGCCGGCGCACATCTACGTCTTCACGACGCAGATCTACGCGTACATCGCGCAGGAGCTCACGCCGCGCTACCCGCCCGCCATCGCGCTCTCGACCGTGTTCGTGCTGCTCACCTTCGGTCTGATCCTGATCCAGCGGCGCATCCTCGGGAACCGCAGCTTCGTCACCATCGGCGGCAAGGGCTACAAGCGCGAGCCCGCCGACCTCGGCCTCTGGCGCTGGCTCGTCTTCGCGCTGCTCGTCTTCTACAGCGTCGTCCACCTCGTGCTGCCGCTGGGCATGCTCCTGCTCGGATCGCTCCAGAGGACGACCGTGCAGTTCAGCATGGACGCCTTCACGCTCGACCATTGGAAGGTCCTCTTCAGCGCCGACGTGTGGAATGCGGTGAAGAACACGCTCATCGTCGGGGTCGCGTCCTCGACCATCGCGATCCTGCTGATGAGCGTCATCAGCTACGTGATCGTGCGGACCCAATTCCGTCTGCGCGGCGCGCTCGACGTGCTCACCTGGGTCCCCTACATGGTCCCGAGCTTCGTGCTCGGCGTCGGCTTCCTGTGGGCCGCGCTGAAGGGGATCCAGTTCCCGTTCGTGCTCTATGGATCGATCGCGCTGCTGATCATCGCGTTCGTCGTGCGCGTGCTGCCGCTCGGCACGCGCCTCATGAACGGCACGATGGTGCAGCTCTCCACCGAGCTCGAGGAGGCCGCGCGCATCTCGGGCGCCGGCTGGACGTCGACCTTCCGCAAGATCGTCCTTCCGATCCTGAGCCCGGCGCTCGGCATCGGCTGGCTCATGTTCATGGTCACGGTGATCCGCGACCTTTCCACCGTCATCCTGATCTACGGACCGGCGTCGGCCATGCTCTCCGTCGTCTTCTACGCGCACTGGAAGAGCGGCACCGCGGAGGACGCGGCGGTCATCGGCCTGCTCATGACCATCATCGGCATGGCCATGGCCGCCGGCATCTTCGCGCTGCAGCACTTCGGCGGCCGGCGCGCGCGCGGCCTGGTCGAGGGCACGCCGCGGATCGTGTGAGGCGGCGGCCTATCATCCGCGCGATGGTCCGGATCTCCTGATGGCGAGCGGGACCGCGCCGCGCGAGGACGTCGTCACCGAGCTGCGCCGCCGGTACGACGAGCTCACGCAGTCTCAGAAGCGCATCGCCGAAGCGATCGTCGAGGACCCGGAGTTCATCGCCTTCGCCACGGTCGAGAAGGTCGCGACGAAGCTGGGCGTCAGCCCGTCGACGGTCGTGCGCTTCGCGTACCGGATGGGCCTCGACGGCTACCCCGATCTCCAGGACCGGGTCCGCACCCTCGTGCGGGCGCAGATGCGGCGCGGCGCGGCGGTCCCCGGCGACGAGACCCCGGCGGTGGAGCGGGCCGGCGACTCGATCTTCGCGCGCTCGCTGGCGCACGACCTCGACGACCTGCGGCGCACGATCGTCGGCCTCTCCGTGCCGGACTTGGAGCGCGCCGTGACCGTGCTCGACCGCGCCGAGCGCGTGTTCGTGTTCGGCGGTCTCGGCTCCTACGCGGTCGCATACTTCGCCGGGCTCGCGCTCGACCGCCTCCGCGGCGCGTCGCACGTCCTCGACGGGAACGACGCGCTGAACGCGACGCGGCTTGCCGACATCTCCGAGCGCGACGCGCTCGTCGTGTTCACCTTCGCGCCCTACGTGCGCAGCGCGCTGCGTCTCGCGCAGCACGCGAAGGCGCGCAAGGCATCGCTGATCGCGGTCACCGACACGCCGGTCTCGCCGGTCGGGCGGCTCGTCGACGTCGCGCTCCCGGCGGTCGTGTCCGGCGTGAGCACGCACAACTCGCTCGTGGGCGCGATGGCCGTGGCCAACGCGCTGCTGAACGGCCTCGTCCTCGCGCGATCGGGACGTGCGCTCGAGCGCTACCGCGGCGTCATGAAGCTGCTGAACGAGTGGGACGAGATGATCCTGAGGGGCGAGGGCGAGAGCTAGTCAGCCGGCGCCTTTCCGGAGCGCGGCGTGGATCTTCTCCGCGCGCAGCGGGAGCGAGGTGATCCTGATGCCGGCGGCGTCGTGCAGCGCGTTCGCGATCGCGGGCGCGACGCCAGGGTTCGCGAGCTCGCCCACCGATTTCGCGCCGAACGGCCCGTCACCCCTGTCCTCGGTGATGAGCACGATGCGCAGCGGCGGGACGTCCGCGATCGTGGGCATCTTGTAGTCGCCGAGCCCCGCGTTCGCGACGACCCCGTCCTCGATGCGCAGCTGCTCCATCACCGCCTGACCGAAGCCCTGCGCGAACGCGCCCAGAAGCTGCCCCCGCAGCGCGGTGGGATTGATGACCGTCCCGACATCCGCCACGAGCACGCAGTCGACGACCGTGAGCGCGCCGGTCTCGCGGTCGACCTCGACCTCCACGGCGTACCCGTACGTACTGTGGTAGCCGGGCGTGTGCTGGTGGGTGCCTTCCACCCGGACCCCGCCCGAACGCGCCGCGCGCTCGAGCGCGCCGACGACCTCGGCACCTGCATCCACGCCGAGCCGGCCGAGGAGCGCCCTGGCGCCGGCCGCCGCGGCGCCGCCGACGACCGGGGTGACGCGGCTGCCGCCGACGCCGGCCTCGAGCGGGGTATCCGCGGTGGTGCCGCGGCGGACGGTGACGCGATCGACCGGGATCCCGAGCTCCGCCGCGACGGCGCGCTGGAGCATGGTGCGCGCGCCACCGCCCTGGTCGGGGATCGCGGTGAAGACCTCGACTGACGCGTCCGGCGTCACCGAGACGATCACCGTCGAGGACAGCACGCCGCCGGGAGACTGACGGCACCCCAGCGCCACGCCGCGGCCGCGGCCCGGCGGACGCGGTTCGGACCACCGTGCCTCGAGGCCGAGCCGGTCGATCACCGTCCCGATCATCGACGTGCGCCAGACGTGGCCGCGCACGTCCTGCTGGCCCGCCTGGATCGCGTTCCGCCGGCGCAGCTCGAGCGGATCGATCCCGAGCTCGCGCGCGATGAGATCGAGGTGCGATTCTCCCGCGAACGATGCCTGCGGCTGCCCCGGAGCGCGCGCGTTGCCGCCGGGCACGATGTTCGTGTACACGGTCATGGCTTCGAGCCGCGCGCTCGGCACGTGGTACGGCGCCAGCGTCATGATCGATTCGGCGGGGACGAGCTTGACGTTGGGCTGGCCCGCGGCGTAGGCGCCGCCGTTCAGCACGACGCGCGCCTCGTGGGCGAGGATCCTGCCGTCCGCGTCCACGCCGGTGCGGAGCGTGAGCCGGCCGCTGTTGCGGGTCGTCGTCGCGCGCATCTCGTCGACGTACCGCGTGACCGTGCGCACGGGCCGCCGCGTCAGCCGCGCGAGGAACGTCAGCGCGTACTCGTCGATCGAGAGGCCCTTCCCGCCGAAGTCGCCGCCGATGAAGCCTGAGTCGATGACGATGCGCTCGTGCGCGACGCCGAGCGCTCGCGCCATCTGGTCGCGCAGGCCGAAGGGCGACTTGTTCGTCGAGACGACGTGGAACACGTCGCCCTCGAGCCAGACGACGCTCGCGCGCGGCTCCAGCGCGCCCGGGAACACGCGCGCGATCTCGAAGCTGTGCTCGAAGACGCGCGCCGCGCGCGCGAATCCGGCGTCCACGTCTCCGTGCTCGTGCCGCGAGACCCCCTGCACGTTCGGGTGTGGAACGGCTTCGCGCGTCCCGTTCAGGTAGTGGTATTCCGCCGCGTCGGGATGGAGCACCGGGGCGCCGGGCCTGAGCGCCTCGTCCGGGTCGAAGACGCTCGGAAGCTCGTCGTATTCGACCTCGATCGAGGCGGCCGCGGCCTCGGCCTGCGCGGGCGTCTGGGCCGCGACCGCCGCGACCCGGTCGCCGACGAAGCGCACGCGGTCCCACGCGAGGACCGGCCAGTCCTGGAGACGCCGTCCGAGCCGCGCCGGGCGGACGTCCGCACCGGTGATCACGGCGGCCACGCCGGGCATCGCGCGCGCGGCGGACGCGTCGACGCGGACGAGCCGCGCGTGCGGGAACGGGCTGCGCGCGAACGCGACCGAGAGCGCGCCCGCGACGCGGACGTCGGCCGCGAAGCGCGCCTGCCCCGTCGTCTTGGCGCGCCCCTCGATCCGGCGCTCCGGCTCGCGAAGGGCATCCATTCGGCTCACCCTGCGGCGACCGTCGCGCGAAGGCGCTCCGCGAAGGCGGCGGGGAGCGTGGGCGCCTGCCGCGCGACGAGTGGCTGAGCGAGGTCGCCGGTACGTCCGAGGATCGCGACGTCGCTCGAGGCGCGGAGCCCCTGCGGACAATGAGCACCGGTCCCGCCGGCGCGAGCTTCACCGTCGCGGATCTGCCGCCCGCCGCGCGGTGCGTGCCGGGCGTGAAGGACGTCGCGGCCACGGCCGGCGGCGCGGGCTACTCCCCTGATACGACGACCTCGTCGCCCTCGACGGTAAAGCGGTGCCGCAGCCCCTCGGACGCCCATTCCATGTGCTCGACGGCCGCCGCGAAGCGCGGGTCGCGCGCGAACAGCACCTCCGGACGAAGCTGCGTGTCGATGCGCACGGGGTGGAAGGACACGCGCTCCACGCCCTGCGGCGTCACGACGACGCGCCCGATGAGGCTCTTCATCGCGTCCGGTCCCATCGGCAGGCGCGGGTAGGCCGGGTCGTTCTGGACGCCGTGGCGCACGCCGCCGATGTGTCCGGGAACGTGATCGCCGATCTCGCGCTGCGACCACAGGAAGTGGCTGAGGCTGTAGAAGCAGACCTTGCCGTCGAAGACCTCGACGCCCTTCGGGATGTGCGGGTGGTGGCCGAAGATGACGTCCGCGCCGCTCTCGAACGCCGCCTTCGCGACGGTGCGCTGGTAGTCGGCCAGCACGCGCGGGATGTTGTGGATGCCCCAGTGCAGCGACACGATCACCGCGTGCGCCCGCTTCTTCGCCGCGGCGACGTCCTCGCGGAGTCCGCGCAGGTCGTCCTCGTACGGGATGGTGACGATCTCGGGCGGCGTCCCGGGCTGCCAGTCGTGCGGACGGTAGTACGTGTGGACGCGCACCGGAGCGGTGCCGGGTGACGCGGGCGTCGCCGCGTAGCCCTCGCGCAGCACGCAGCTGTACGCGAGGAATGCGACGCGCACCCCGTTGCGCTCGACGATCGCGGGCCGGCGCGCCTCGGCGAGATCGCGGCCGCCTCCGATGGCGCGGATGCCCATCTTCTCGAAGAGCTCGAACGTGTCGAGCATCGCCTCGGGGCCCCAGTCCATCGCCTTGTTGCCGGCGAGCGAGACGACGTCGAAGCCGCACTCCGCGAAGATGCGCGCGCGCGACGGATCCTGCCGCGAGTAGTGACCGTCGCTGTGCACCTGCATCGTGCCGCGCGTCGAGAAGACCTTCTCGCAGTGGGCGAAGCGGATGTCGCCGCTCTCGAGCGTCGCCTTCGCGAGCGACAGGTAATCGGGGACGGGCTCGTAGTACGGACCGACGTCGCCGACTCCGAGGACCACCAGGCGTCCGTCGCGCGCATTCGCCGTGGATGCCATCGGTCGCGGAGCATACCAACCCACCGCCGCCTCAGAGTTGCCCGTGCGTCACGCGCATGGGATGCTCCGCGCATCGGCGGTTCATCCGCACTGCGAGGACTGGGGGCTTGGTGATGGAAGGCGACACGAGCGCACGATCGTCACGCGCGAAGGGACAGGTCGTTCCCGATGAGCAGCGGCCGACGAAATCCGATCTCCTCTACAGCGATACGAAGATCGCGGACAAGACCGGCCGCGTGTCGCCGCACATGCTCCCGCACGCGTTCCTTCCGGTGAACGGCAAGGGTGGCGAGGACCTTGCGGGTCCTTACGAGCCCGTCGAGGGCTGGCCCGAGACGATCGAGCCCGGGTGGCGCCTCTCGGGCCCATCGGCCGCGCACGTGTTCTCGCCGGATCGGGTCATGGTGGTCACGCACTTCGGCCGCGTGCGCGATCGGCTCACGCCGCTGGTGTGGGGTCGCAACCTGTTCTCGATGGAAGGATCGCCATACCGCACGTACGGGACCCTCGAGGGCAAGCACGTCGACCACGTCACGACCTACGACCGTCAGGGCAAGCTCATCGATTCGTGGACGTGGAACGACCATCTGTTCGGCAAGATCAACCGCGTGTTCGTGGATCCGGGGGATCCCGAACAGCACGTGTGGATCGCGGACAGCAAGCGACAGAAGCTGTTCAAGTTCTCCAACGACGGAAAGCGGCTCGTCCAGTCCATCGGCGAGGTCGAGGCGGGCAGCACGCCGGAGTTCCCGTGGAAGGCGCAGGACATCGTCTGGCTCCCGAACGGCGACTTCTACGCGGCCGGGCTCAGCCGCATCGACCGCTTCACCAAGGATGGCGAGCTGGTGTGGTCGCTCATGCGCCGCGGCCACGGCCCCGGCGAGTTCCAGGATATCCACGGCTTGTGCCACGACACGGCGCGGCACCGCTTCTACGTCTCGGATCGCGGGAACGCCCGCATCCAAGTCTTCGACGAGGAGTGGAACTTCCTCGATGAGTGGCCGAACATCCTCGCGCCGTACGCGATGCGCCTCGAGAAGGACGGACACGTGTGGGTCGGCGACGGCCTCACGTCGAAGTTCCTGAAGTACGACCCCGACGGCCGCCTCGTGACGTCGTGGGGACAGTGGGGCATCGCGCCGGGCGCGACCTGGGGCGTGCACTGGTTCGACACCGACAGCGAGGGGAATCTCTACGTGTGCGAGGTCTACGGCGAACGGATCCAGAAGTTCCGGCCGCGCAGGGACGTGCCGCGCGATGACCCGCGCCTGATCGGCCAGCTGCAGCGGTACTAGCGGCGATCCCGTGCGTGTCGTCGTCTTTGGCCCGGAGCGGCGGGTCGGGGTCTGGGAAGGGGATCGGATCGTCGATCTCAATCGCGCGGATCCGCGGCTGCCGTCGCGTCTTGCCGAGCTCATCGCGCGCGGCCCCGCCGGGATCGAAGCCGCGCGCGCCGCGGTCGAGAAGGCGCTCCGTTCGGGGCAGGACGACGCGGTGGTGGCGCGCGACGGCACCCGGCTGCACGCACCCTGCGTTCATCGTCCGCGGATCGGATGCGCGGCGGGCAACTACGCCGAGCACGCACTCGGATCCGCGCGGCGCAAAGGGTTCGGGGCGTCGGCCGCGCTCGAGGGCATCGTCGCGTCGGGAGAGCAGCTCGATGCGCGGGAGGTCGCCGCGCGGACGCGCGAGCGCGCGCGGCTGCGCGGATTCTGGAAGGACTTCGCGCTCCCGACCGGTCCCGACGACGACATCGCCTATCCGAAGCGCGCCGAGGCGCTCGACTACGAGGGCGAGGTCGCGGTCGTGCTCGGGACCCCGGCGCGCGACGTTCCGGCGGGTCGGGGCGCCGAGCACATCTGGGGAGTCACGCTCTTCAACGATCTCAGCATCCGCGGCGAGAAGGTCCGCGATTCGCTGAGCTTCAATCTCTCGAAGAACTTCGACGGCTCGGCGGCGCTCGGGCCATGCGTCGTCGTGGGCGAGCTCGATCCCGCCGACATCGACATCGAGACGCGCGTGAACGGCGCCCTTCGCCAGCGGTTCAACTCCGGCGACATGATCTTCACCCACGCGGAGTACATCGAATTCCTGAGCCGCGACCTCACGCTTCTCCCCGGCGATCTCATCGCGGGCGGAAGCGGCCCCGGCACGGCGACGGACGCCGCCACGGAATACCTCTCCGCCGGCGACGTCGTGGAGATCTCGTCGCCGCGCATCGGCGTCCTCCGCAACCGGATCGTAGCGGCCGTCTGACGCGTCGCGGCCACCGTGGGCGGCTGCTTGACCGAGGGCGTCGACGATGACAGGCTGCACCTCGTACGCTTAGTTAGCGCGGTAACGGAACGACCGTTCCGCGTTCGAGGGAATGCGAAGGGGGCGCGCCGATGACAGCGGTGCAGGACCAGGTGGTCGCCGATGCCACCCGTGACAGGGTCGCGGTGCGGCTCGAGGACCTCACGAAGACGTACCCCGGCGCGAGCACCGCGGCGGTCCGCGGCCTCTCGCTGGACGTGCACGACGGCGAGGTCGTTACGCTCCTCGGACCGAGCGGCTGCGGCAAGACGACGACGCTGCGGATGGTCGCCGGCCTCGAGGTTCCCGACGCGGGTTCCATCTACTTCGGCGACCGGCCCATGGTGATCAGCGAGCGGCGCCTCTGCCTCCCGCCCGACAAGCGCGGAGTGGGGATGGTCTTCCAGTCGTACGCGATCTGGCCGCACATGAGCGTCGAGCAGAACGTGGCCTTCCCGCTGCGTTCGCGGCATTTCCCGAAGCGAGAGATCAACGACCGCGTGTCGCGCGCCCTCGCGCTTGTCGGCATGGCAGGCTTCGAGAAGCGGCCCGCACCGCTGCTCTCCGGCGGACAGCAGCAGCGTGTCGCGCTCGCGCGCGCGCTCGTGACCGAGCCGCGCGTGCTGCTCCTCGACGAGCCGTTCAGCAACCTCGACGCGAAGCTGCGCGAGCAGATGCGCATCGAGGTGAAGCTGCTGCAGAAGCGTCTCAACCTCGCCGTGCTGTTCGTGACCCACGATCAGACCGAGGCCCTCGGCCTCTCCGACAGGATCGTGGTCATGCGCGACGGCCTCGTGCAGCAGCAGGGCACGGCGCGCCAGCTCTACGAAGAGCCGGCCAACGAGTTCGTGCGCGACTTCGTCGGCAAGACCCTGCTGTTCAGGGCGACGGTGCGGGTCCTCGACCCGTCCGGGCGCGTCGGCGTGCTGGTCGACGGAGCGCGCGGCGGCGTGATCTTCGGGCGCGCGCCGTCGATCGAAGGCGTCAAGGTCGGCGACGCGGTGAACGTCGCGATCCGGCCTGAGGACCTCGAGATCCTTCCGGCCACGTCGAGCGAGCCGCCGGAGGGCGTGCTCATCGCGGATACGCAGGCCGCGCTGTTCGTGGGCGAGCGCGTGGAGTATCAGGTGAACGTCCACGAGCAGAGCACGATCGTCCTCTACGGCGACCGGCATCACGCGATCCCGGCCGACACGGTCGTGTGGCTGCGTCCGCGGCCCGACGGCCACAGCGTGTGGCGGGCGTGAGCGCGGGCGAGGGCGACACGGCCCGATCGCGCGCGCGGTCGCGGCCGCGCCTGCGGCGCGACGATCAGCAGTGGATCTTCGACTACGTCGTGAAGGAGACGGGCGCCGTCTACCACTGGTGGTCCGACGGCGCCGGCACGCTGCCCAAGAGCGTGCGCAGTCACGCGATGATCCCGAAGCAGCTGGGACGGCAGGCGCAGCGCATCGAGGCGCTCGCCGACGTCGAACGCGCCGCCGGTCACGATCGCACCGCGCTCGATCTCTACTTCGGGGCGGCGAAGAGCTACCTCGGGGCGCAGCACGCCGTGCTCGAGCTGAACGACGAGAAGCGCTTCCTGTACGCCGGGCTCCGCCGCTGCTACGAGCAGGTGCGCGCGCTCAGCCCCTACCGCATCGAGGCACTCGAGATCCCGTGGGAGGGGACCGTCGTCTCGGGCTACCTGCACCTCCGGCCGGGTGGCGGGAAGGCGCCGCTGCTCTTCTATGTGCCCGGATGCGACACGACCTGCGAGAGCGCGCCGAGCCCGCTCGAGAACCTGCCGCAGCAGCGCGGCATGCACGTGTTCTCGTTCGACGGGCCCGGCCTCGGCGCGAGCAACATGCGCGGGATCCGCCTCACCGCCGACAACTTCGAGCGCGCGGCGAGCGCGGCGCTCGACGCGCTGCTCGAGCGGCCCGAGATCGATGCCGACCGCGTGGTGGCGTACGGCGGCGGGATGGGGTCGTTCTGGGCGATGCGCTTCGCCGCGCACGACCATCGCGTAAAGGCGATCGCGTCGAAGTCGTCGTACGGCAGCAAGGACCGCCTCATGGACCAGGACTCGCCGCGCTACAAGCAGCTCTTCGCGTTCCTCACGCAGTCGCGCTCCGAGGAGGAGCTCGACGCGGTGATGGCCGAGATGACGATGGACGGCTTCATGGAGAAGATCGCGTGCCCGGTGCTGATGGCGGTCGGCGAGTACGACCTGCGCGACCCGCTCGACGAGGTCTATCGCCTCTTCGACGCGCTCGAGGCGCCGGGCGAGCTCTGGGTCTTTTCCGACCAGTTCCACAAGCTGCGCCTCGCGGGCGGCGGCGACACGGTGTACGCACTGATGCTCGATTGGCTCGTCGATCGGCTCGCCGGAAAGGCGCCGGCCCATCCGGGCGAGACGCTCTACCTCGAGGCCGGCGGAAAGGGACCCAACGATCCCGCGGTTCCGAGAAAGCGACGGTGGTTCGAATGATCCAGGAGCAGACCGAGGAGCGGAAGATGGCAGGCACGATCACGGGACAGCGCGTCGGCGTCGTCGGCGTCGGGAACATGGGTAGCGCGGTGGCGCGCTCGATGGTGCGCGGCGGCTTCGACGTCCTCGTGTACGACATCCGCGAGGAGGCGGTGCGCCCGCTCGTGGAGCTCGGCGCGAAGGCCGCGCCGTCGCTCGAGGCGCTCGTCGCCGCGGTGAAGTGGGTCTCGGTCGTGGTGGTGAGCGACGACCAGGTGCGGAGCGTCGGCGGCACCGTCGTCGACCTCGCGACGCCGGGAACGATCGTCGCGGTCCACAGCACCGTGCGGCCGACGACGGTCGCCGCGCTCGCGGAGCGCGGGGCGCGCAGGGACGTCGTGGTCGTCGACGTCGCGGTGAACGGCGGCAACGAGAAGGCCAACCTCGGCAAGCTCACCTTGATGGTCGGCGGCGAGGCCGAGCCGATCCGCTACGCGATGCCGCTGCTCCAGACCTTCGGGTCGCACATCTTCCACGTCGGGCCAATCGGGAGCGGGCTGGTGGGCAAGCTCGTGAACAACCTCATCGCCATCGGGAGCTACGCGCTCCAGCTCGAGGCGGTGGAGCTCGCGGCCGCGTACGGCATGGACGAGGACACCGTCGCCACGGTGGTCTCGTTCAGCCAGGGCGACAACCGCGGCATGCGCACCTGGGGCCGCCACGATCGCAAGCGCGCCGAGCGGGCCGCGCAGGGGGTCTCGTGGTACGAGCGCATGGGGCGCGACCTCGAGGAGGCCGCGATCGCCGCCGGGCTCCGCGAGGTGACGCTTCCACTGACCGCGGTGATCGCCGAGGCGCTGCCGAACAAGCTGCGCCGCCGCGACCGTGTGCTCGCGCAGCGCGGTCCGCTGCCGAAGATCCCGCGCTGCCGCGAGTGCGACTCGGAGCTCGCGCCGCCGTTCCGCGAGGCCGGCGTGCATCCGGAGTGCCGCACCGCATGAGCCGACCGCCGATGCGGCGACGAGATTCGCAGCAATGGATCCTCGACTACGTCGTGAAGGAGTCGGGGGAGGCCCAGAACTTCGAGCACGGCGTGCGGCGATTCCCGGAGGGCGTGAAGAACTACCGGATGATCGCCAAGCTCATGGGCGAGGACGCGCGGCGCGCGGAGGCGATCGCGCGGAACGCCGAAGAGCGCGGCCATCGCCGGACTGCGGAAGCGATGTACTGGATCGCGGTCGAGAAGTACCGGCTCAGCCAGCACGCGATCTTCGAGGACGACCATCCGGTGAAGCTGGCGCTCTACGCGGGGCTCCAGCGCTGCTTCGATCACGTCATCGCGCTGTCGTCGAGCCCGATCGAACGCATCGAGGTGCCGTTCGAGGGCAGCCAGATCCAGGTCGTCCTGCACCTGCTCCCCGACCGCCGCCGGGCGCCGCTCGTCCTGTACATCCCGGGGATGGACGAGACGAAGGAGTCCGCGGGCAGCCCGCGCTCCTACTTCCTCCAGCGCGGCGTCCACTACGCGGCCATGGACGGTCCGGGGCAGGGGATGAGCAACATCCGCAAGATCCGGATCACCGACGACAATTACGAGCGCGCCGGCAAGGCCGTCATCGACCATCTCGCGGCGCGCCCCGAGATCATGGCCGACCGCATCGGGCTGATGGGCCGGAGCATGGGATCGTTCTGGGCGCCGCGGATCGCGGCGTTCGATCACCGAGTCGCCGCGCTCGTCGCGACGTCGGCGTGCTACGCGCCGAAGACGTACATCTTCGACCAGGCCTCGCCGCGCTTCAAGCAGATCTTCATGTACATGGCCGGACTCACCGAGGACGAGGACGCGTTCGACAGGATGGCCGATCGCATGGTGCTCACCGGGTACGCATCGAAGATCACCTGTCCGACGCTCCTCGTGTCCGGAGAGTTCGACCCGCTGAGCCCGGTCGAGTACGCGAAGGAGGTGTACGACGAGCTCGCCGGTCCGAAGGAGCTCTGGGTGCGCGAGAACAACTTCCACAAGCCGCGGAACGACGGCGACCTGGTCGGCGCGCAGATCGAGATGTTCGAGGCCGACTGGCTCGTCGATCGGCTCGCGGGCCGCGGCGATCCGGACCTCCGGCGCACGGTCTACGTGCGTGAGGGCGGCGACGGACCGTACACGAGCCCGTTCCCGGCCGACTATCCCTGGCGCTGGTAGACATTCGGAGGTCGTGAGGAGCATGGCGAAGGACGGATACGTGACGCTCGCCGCGGTCGGGGACATCACCGCGTTCCACAAGGACCCGGAGTCCGGCTACGAACTGGTCGGCCCGGTGATGCGCGAGATGGACGTGGTGTTCGCGCAGAACGAGCGGCACTACACGAAGCGCCGCGACATCTTCCCCATCGGCGGCTTCACCGAACGGACCGATCCCGAGAACGCGAAGGCGCTCCGCCTCGGCAACTACCACGTGCTGTCGTTCGCGAGCAATCACCTCCTCGACCTCGGACCGGAGGTCCTCCTCGAGACCATCGGCGTCCTCCGCGACCTCGGCTTCGCGGTCATCGGCGCGGGCGCGAACATCGCGGAGGCGCGCAGGCCGGCCTTCGTCGAGCGCCGCGGCACGACCATCGGCTTCCTCGCGTACTGCTCCGTGCTGCGGCCGAACTACGAAGCGGGTCCGACGTCGCCCGGCGCGGCGCCGATGCGCGCGTACACGCACTACCAGCAGGTCGACTACAAGCCCGGCACCCGTCCCCAGATCCTCACCTTCCCGTACAAGGACGACCTCGCCGCGCTGCTCGCCGACGTGCGCGCGGCCAAGGTGAGGGCCGACGTGCTCGCGGTGTCGATGCACTGGGGCCTCAACGGGACCGACGAGCTCGCGATGTACCAGCGCGACGTCGCCTATGCCGCGATCGACGCGGGCGCGGACGTCATCCTCGGCCACTCGCCGCATCGTCTGAAGGCGATCGAGGTCTACCGCGGACGCCCGATCTTCTACAGCATGGGCAACTTCTGCTTCGACCAGCCGCGCTGGGCGCTCGACCAGGGCCGCGCGCAGAGCCCCGAGCACGCGGCGCACATGGACCGTCAGGGCTGGACGTACGACCCCGAGTACGAGGAGTGGTACGCGGTCCCGCCGGAGAACCGGAAGTCGATGCTGGTGAAGATCCAGATCGCCGGGAAGAAGATCGCCCGCGCGTCGTTCCTTCCCGTGCTCATCAACAAGCGCGCGCAGCCGGAGATCCTGTCGCACGGCGACGCGCGCTTCGACGACGTGGTCGCGTACGTGCGCCGCGTCACCGAGGGGCAGGGCATCCACACTCCCTACTCCGTCGAGGGCGACGAGGTCGTGGTGCCGCTCGCGTGAACGTCGCCGAGCAGATCGCCGACATCTGCCATCGCGAGGGCGTCCGCCTCGTCTCCGGGGTCATGGGCGGCTCGGCAACGAACATCGTGCGCGCGCTCGACGCGATCCCCGGCCGGAAGGCGATCTACATGCGGCAGGAGCGCGTCGCGATCGACGCCTGCGACGGATACGCGCGCATCACCGGCGATCCCGGCGTCGCGTTCACCGACGCGGGCCCGGGCGCCGCGAACGCGATGTGCGGCATCGTGAACAGCTGGGGCGACTCCGTGCCGGTGCTGCTCTTCGCGCCGATCCACTTCCGCTTCGAGGTGTTCGCGCAGCGCTTCACGAAGGAGCTGCCGGTGACCGACGTGTTCGGCCCGGTCTCGAAGTGGACCGCGAAGCTGTACGACCCGAGCCAGGTAGAAACGGTGATGCGCAACGCCTTCACCGCGCTCCGCGCGCCGCGCTCGGGCCCGGTGGTGATCGGACTGCCGCGCGACCTCGCGAAGATGCCCGCGGCGCCGTCGGCGTACCGCCCGGTCCCGAGGCGTCCGCGCGCCGGCGGCGCGGAGTCCGACGTCGAGGCCGCCGTGAAGATGCTCGGCGCGGCCGCGCGCCCGTTCCTCTACGTCGGCGCCGGCGTCCTCACCTCGGGCGCGAGCGAGGAGCTGCGCGAGCTCGCGGAGCTGCTCAGCCTTCCGGTCGCGACGACGCTGAACGCGAAGAGCGTCTTTCCCGAGACGCACCCGCTCGCGCTCGGGATCGGCGGCTACGCGCACGCGACGTACAGCACGCTGCAGGCGGACCAGGTCGCGCAGGAGGCCGACGTCGTGCTCGCGATCGCGTGCGGCTTCAAGCGCGACGCGACGAAGGAGCCCGTGGCCGCGAGCACGAAGCTCATCCAGGTGGACGTCGATCCCGGCGCGCTGAACAGCGTCTACCCGGCCGACCTCACCGTGCTCGGGGACGCGAAGACCGTCCTGCGGCAGATGATCGACGCCGCGAGGAGCAGCCTCCCCGCGTCGCGCCTGCGCCCGAAGCCGGAGGTCGCGGCGCGCCTCGCGGAGCTGCGCGCGCGATGGTGGGACCTCTCGCGCCCGATGCTCACCTCGACCAAGCGCCCGATCGATCCGTTCCGGGTGACGTGGGAGTTCTCGCGTCTCGTCGACCACGACCGGACCGTCGTCCTGCACGACGCCGGCGGCACGCGCGGCTACATCTGCCAGCACTACGAGGCGACGACGCCCGGCGGCTTCGTCGGCTACGGCGTGCAGAGCGCGATGGGCTGGTCGCTCGGCGCGGCGATGGGCGTGAAGGCCGCGCGCCCGGACAGGCTCGTGGTCGCGTTCATCGGCGACGAGGCCTTCTGCGAGACGGCGATGGACATCGAGTCCTCGGTCGCGTCGGAGACGCCGATCCTCGTCGTGCTGCTCAACAACCGCGCGGCGTCGCTTGCGATGCTCGAGCGCATGTCGGGAGAGCGCGGATTCAATCCGACGCTCGGGCCGCTCCGCTGGGGTGGCGGCGGCGATCTCTGCGCGGTCGCGCGCGCGCTCGGCGCGGACGCGACGCGCGTCGACGATCCGGAGCAGATCCGGCCCGCGCTCGAGCGCGCGGTCCGCACCGTGCAGGGCGGGCGCACCTCGGTCGTCGAGTTCGTCACGTCCCGCGCCCCGCACATCGTGTCGGGCCTGTGGGGCAAGAAGGCGTCCGGCGGCGGGGGATGAGCGCGGCGTGACAGCGGTCCCGCACACCGAAGCGCTGACGCCGCGCTTCCGCGAGCTCGTGCCCGAGGACGCCGTCGTCGAGCAGATCTCCTCGGGGCATCTCTTCACCGAAGGCCCGGTGTGGGTCGCGCGCGAAGGCGCGCTGCTCTGGTCCGACATCGCTGGCGACACGATCTGGAAGTGGACGCCCGGCGGCGGCCGCGCCGTCTTCCTGCATCCCTCGGGCAAGGCGAACGGACTCACGCTCGACCGGCAGGGACGCCTCGTGGCCGCAGGCTGGACCAGCCGGCGCGTCTGGCGCATGGAGCCGGACGGCCGCATCGTTACGCTCGCGACCCACTACCGCGGCGTGAAGATCGGGACGCCGAACGACATCGTCGTCCGATCCGACGGCTCGATCTACTGGACCGACGGCACCTCGGGCGCGCGGCATCCCGGCTTCGAGACGAGCGAGGACCTCCAGATCTACCGGCGCGAGAGCGTCGTGCTGCGCTGGCATCCCGACACGAACGAGGTCACGCTGGTGACCGATCAGGCCGGCAGCTGCAACGGGATCGCCTTCTCGCACGACGAGCGGATCCTCTACGTGAACGACAGCTCGGCCCGCACCATCAGGGCGTTCGACGTCGCCGCCGACGGGACGGTGACGGGCGGCCGCGTGTTCGCGGAGAACACCGGCAGCGCGACGAAGGTCGATCGGCACGGCAACGTGTTCTGCACCGGCGCCGCGGGCGTCCACGTGCTCGACGCCTCGGGGACGCTGCTCGGCAGGATCAACGTGCCCGCGAAGACGAGCAACCTCGCCTGGGGCGAGGACGACTGGCGCACGCTGTTCGTGACCGGCGGCCCCGGCGTCTTCCGGATCCGCGTCGCCACCGAGGGAGTGCCCGTCGGGTGAGCTGGACCTTCGAGGCGATCGGCCCCGCGTATCCCGATCCGCTCGACGGCCCGGTCTGGGACGGCGACGGCCTGCTCTTCTGCCGCCCGGCGAAGAACGAGATCCTGCGCTGGGATCCCGCCGACGGGTCGGTGCGCGTCGCGCGCGCGAATTCGGTACGGACGACCGGCCTCGCGCTCGCGGCGGACGGCCGGCTCTTCGGCGCGCAGAGCCGCGCGCGGCGCGTCGTCGAGTACACGCGCGACGGCGCCGCCTACTACCTGAACGCGATGCTCGACGGACGGCGCCACGGCGACCCGCACGACCTCGTCGTCGATCGCGCCGGCCGCGTCTGGTTCAGCGACCGTCACGACGCCGAGACGATCCCGGGTCCGGTGGGCTTTCCGCCGCCCGACCACTGCTCGATCCTCCGGCTCGAGCGCGACGCGGAGGCTTGGGTCGTGCGGCGCATGACCTTCGACACGCTGGAGCCGCACGGCCTCGCCTTCTCACCCGACGAGCGCACGCTCTACGTCGCCGACGGCTGCGAGCTCCCGGGCGTGCCGCGCGAGCTCCGCGCCTATCCCGTCGCCGGCGACGGCACGCTCGGCCCCGTGAGGCGGCTTCACACCTTCGCCGCCGAGCACCGCGGCCCGGCCGGCCTCGCGGTCGACGCCGCCGGGACGATCCTCGTCGCGGCCGGGTCGCGCCGCGGCGGGCCGGGGCCGCTCATCTACGAGTTCGCGCCGACCGGGCGGGTGATCGGGACGCACGCCGTCCCGGCCGACGACCCCACCAACTGCGCCTTTGGCGGCCCGGACCGGGGCGTGCTCTTCGTGACCACCGGGGCTGGCCAGCTCTTCGCCGTGAGGGATACCGGCCTGCGCGGCGCCTGAGGGAGCGGCCGCGCCCGCGGTACCATGGCACGTGCGCCGCGGGCGAAGCCCCCACTTGACGCGCGCCGCCGCCGATGCCCTAATTCGGAACGAATGTTCCGTTCTGTGTCCGTGAAGGCGCAACGCCCGCGCGCCGCGGGCCGGACGCGACGACGTGCCGCTCCGCCCCATCGACGGACCCCTCCGCGCGACGGCGAGGTCCGCTCCGTCGATCGGGCGCTCGACGTCCTCTTCGCCCTCGAGCACGGACGGCGGACGATCGCCGACATCTCGCGTTCCACCGGACTCTCGGCGGTGATGGTGCGTCGCCTGCTCGCGAGCCTCGGCTCCGGGGACCTCGTGGTCCACGACCCGACCACCGACGCGTACATGCTCGGACCGGGCTGCTTCGGGATCCTCGACGCGGTCGCGCGCGGCGGCGGCGGCCTGGACGTCATCGCCGCGCCGGTACTCGCGCGCCTCGGCGCCGCGACGAAGGAGACCGTCGCGCTCTACGTACGTGCCGGGCCTCGCCGCATCTGCGCCGCGCAGGTGCCGAGCCCGCAGCCGATCCGGTATACCGCGCGGCTGGGCATGGAGAACCCGATCCACACCGGCTCGATGGGGAAGGTGCTGCTCGCCTTCAGCGACGCGCTCGAACGCGAGGACATCCTCGATCATCTCGACCTCGTCGCGTTCACGAGCGCGACGATCACCGATCGCGGCGATCTCGAGCGAGAGCTGCAGAAGGTCCGCCGCCGCGGCTACGCGGAGAGCCGCGGCGAGCGGTCGCCGGGCGTCGCGTCCATGAGCGCGCCCGTCTTCGGCGCGGACGGGCGCATCCTCGCCGCGCTCAGCGTCCTCGGTCCGAGCGAGCGCCTGCCGGACAAGGTGCTCGCGAAGATCCGTCCCGCGCTGCTCGCCGCGGCGCGCGACATCGGCACGCGAGTCTCGTCGGGAGCGCGGCGACGGTCGGCCTGAAGCCGCCGGCGCCGGTGCGCTCCGTCGTGCGCGCGATCGCCGTCCTGCGGGCGCTCGAGCAGGGGCCGCAAAGCCTCGGCCGCGTCGCGCAGCGCGCCGGCCTCTCGAAGCCCACGGTGCACCGGCTGCTCGCGAGCCTCGCGCATCGGCAGATGGTCATCCAGAACGCCGCGACCGGTGATTACATGCTCGGGCCGGGAAGCCTCGGCATCGCCGACGCGGTCATGCGTGGCGTCGCGGGACTCGGTGTCTTCCTCGGCCCGGTGCTCGACCATCTCGGCGACGTCACCGGCGAGACCGTCGCGGTCTACGTGCGCGCCGGACTCGAGCGCATCTGCATCGGACAGGTGCCGAGCACGCAGCCGGTGCGCTACACCGCGCACGTCGGCGCGGCGTATCCGCTGCACGCGGGGTCGATGGGCAAGCTCCTGCTCGCGTACGGCGGCGACGCGGAGCTGCGAGAGCTCCTCGACCGCCTGCCGCTCCAGGCGCTCACGAAGGCGACGATCACCGATCGTGCGCGGCTCGAGGACGAGCTCGCGCAGATCCGGCGCCGCGGATACGCCACGAGCCGCGGCGAGCGCGCGGCCGGCGTCGCGTCGATGAGCGCGCCGATCTTCGCGGCGGACGGTCGCATCCTCGCCGCGATCGGGATCATCGGACCGGACACGCGCCTCACCGACGAGGTGATGGCGAGACTCCGTCCACCGCTCCTCGCGGCGGCGCAGGAGGTCACGCGGCAGGTCGCTGGCGGCGGGCGGACGTGGTCCGGCGTCGCGCACCGCAAAGCGCGCGCGGGAGCCGTCTAGGCCGGGATCGTCGGGACGAGCAGCCGCGAGGGATGCGCGCGGCCTTCGAGGATGCGGTTCGTGGCCGGGAGCAGCACCGCCTGATGCGCGTCGCTCGTGTCCGACTGGTCGTCGCACGCGGCGATCTCCAGACGCAGGCGATGCCCCGCGCGGAACAGGTTGCTCATCGGCCAGATCTCGACGGCGAGCTCGTAGGCCTCGTTCGGCACGAGCGGCTCGCTCGCGGTGTGCGGATGGAACGGCCGCCAGGGCTTCGAGCGCGACGCGTCGAGCGCGCGGTGCGACGCGCGCAGCCAGCCCTTCGTGATCTCGCGCGTGCCGCCGTCGGGCGCCTCGTCGCGGATCGTGGCGAAGACGTCGGTGTCGGTCGCGGTCGACGCGAGCCAGAGCGTGAGCGCGAGCGGACCGGTCACCTCGAGGTCGTGTTCGAACGGCTCGGTGCGGTACACGAGCGCCGGTCCGCCGAGGTACGCCTCGCGCGACGCGGGCTCGTACCGGAGCACGGCCTCGCCGTCGGGCCCCGCGGTATCGGCGAGGTCGCGCGCCGCCGCGCCCGGCCGTCCGCCGAGGAACAGCTCGCGCCATCGCGTGCGCGCGATGGGCCACTCGCGCTCGCTCCGCCAGCGCTCCGCTCCCTGGATGAAGAGCTGGATCGGCGGTCCCTCCATCACGCCTGTGTCCATGCCCTTGAGGTGATGGTCGTACCAGCGCAGGGCCTCGCGGTGATACGCGGCCATCGGCTTGCGCGGACGCGGGCCCGGCCCCACGAACATGCGCTTCGGCACGCCGGTGATGCCCGCCCACGCCTCGAACGCGCCGCGCAGGTGCGTGCTCACGTGCTTCCACGTGCCGCCCACGTACGTCGGGATCTTCACGCGATCGAGGCGCATCCACGAGAGGCGCTCCTGGTAGTACGGGCCGTCGAAGGGATGCTCCATCCGCAGGATCGCGTCTTGATGGCGGCGCAGGCCGGAGAGGTCGTCGCGGAGGCCGTTCAGCTCGCGCAGCACCGAGAACCAGCTCGCGACGCCGCGCTTCAGGATGCCGCCGTGGTAGTAGCGGTCGCGATAGAGGTCGACCGACGCGCACTGCGCGAATACCGCCGCCAGGTGCGGCGGCCGCTCGGCCGCGGCCATGAGCTGGCTCCACGCGAAGTACGACTCGCCGGTCATGCCGACCCTGCCGTCGCACCATGGCTGCGACGCGACCCACTCGATGATGTCGACGAGATCGCGCCGCTCGAGCGGGCCCATGTGGTCCCACTCGCCCTCGGACTCGTTGGTCCCGCGCACGTCGACGACGACGTGGGCGTAGCCGTGCGGCGTCCAGAACTCGGTGATGCCGGCCTCGTTCTGCCCGTCGGGCAGCTCGGTCCGCTGCAGCTGACGGCTGTACGGAGAGACCGCGATGAGCGCGGGGAACGTGCGACCGGGGGCCGCGGGCCGGAAGACGTCCGCCGCGAGGTGAACGCCGTCGCGCATCGGGATGCGCACCTGCGTATCGGCATCGATCGTGTAGATCGGCTTCGAGCCCTCGCGCGCGGCCGGCGCGGCGTCGAAGGGATACTGTGGCCGCGTCGGCGGATCGCTGCTGCGGACCCTGCTCACCTTGACCGCGCTCCATCCGCGGCGCATCGTGCGGACATGACGCGTCCGGAGATCCGCGACATGAGCGCGCACCGCGAGCGTATGAACGCGGCGCTGCGGCTCGATCCAAGCGAATGCGTCGCGCTCACCATCGACATGCAGCGCATGTACCTCGATCCCGCGGTCGGCGCCAAGCTCCTACCCACCGACGAGGCTCACGCGGTGCTGGCCGCCTCGGCGAGCTTTCTCGACGCCGTCCGCGCTCTCGGCGTCCCGGTGGTGCACGCGTACGTGAACCGCCGTCCGGAGGAGATCGCCGCGCGGATCGGCAACGGCAGCTTCTCGGTCGCGAGCCGCGTCGCGGCCGGTCCGACCGGCCATCGCGACGTGCCCGACCGCCTCGAGGGCTCGCCGCAGGCGGAGCTCCCGAGCGTGCTCGTGCGCGACGGCGACATCCACGTGCGCACGAAGAAGACCTCTGACTGCTTCTACGGCACCGACCTGGACCTGCTCCTCGCGCGCGCGCTGCGTCCCACGACGGCGATCCTGCTCGGCATCAACACCGAGACCTGCGTGTACGCCACGGCATTCGCCACGTCGATCCGCGGACTGCGGCCGGTCGTGGCGTCGGATTGCGTGGGGACGCATCGGGGCGCGGATCACGGCTGGATGGCGCTCGAGCTCATGTCGCGGACGATCGCGTGGGTGCTGTCGTCGCACGAGATCGTCGCGAAGCTGTCCGCGTCACGAGAGGTGCCCGCCGGCCGGATCGTGGCGCACGCCTAGCCGGAGCGCGAGCGCCCGCATCGGCAGCGCGACGCCCATCGTGAGCAGCATGATGATGAGGCTGATGATCCCGGCCTCCTCGAGGTTCGCGCCCGACGCGCTGAACTGCAGCGCCAGGATCGACAGGGTGTTCGTCTCGCGCGACGCGAGCAGGATGACGTTCGAGGTCATGCTCGCGGCCGCGACGAAGTTCAGCATCCCGACGAGCACCATCGTCGGCATGAGGACCGGGATGACGATCCGGAAGTAGGTCCGGATCCAACCCGCGCCGGACACGCGGCCGGCCTCCTCCAGGCTCGCGCCGATCTGCACGAGGACGCCCTTGAACACGTTCGTGCCCGTGGTGACCCCCGAGATCACCACGACGATGAGCAGGATCCAGATCGTGCCGAACATGACCTTGAGTCCGGGCGTGGTGAGGTACATGAGGAGCAGACCGAGGCCCACGAGGATGCCCGGCATCGCGGCGGACAGCCAGATGAGGCCGTCGAGGATCGACCGGCCCGCCATCCGCGTCCGCACGATGACGTACGCGAGGAGCGAGAACAGGATCGGGCTCAGCACCCCGGCGGTGGTCGCGAGCGTGAGCGTCGTCGCGAGTGCGGTCTGGAACTGCCGGTCGCCGAGCACCTTCTGCCAGTGGATCGGCGTGAACAGCGGCGTGGTGTTGAAGAAGCCGACCCGCGCCATGAAGCTGCCGACGAAGATGACGAACGCGGGCGCGACGGTGAGGAGGATCGTGAGGACGACGATGACCGCGAAGATCGGCCCGCGGAAGCGCCCGAGGTCGATGAGTCCGGGGCGGAACGCGCTGTCGACCGTCGTGTAGCGCCGCCGGCCCACGATCCATTGCTGGAGCGGGATGACGATCGCGATGAGCAGGAGCGTGACGCTCGCGAGCACCACCGCCTGCTGGTACTGCGGGATGACCTCGAGGCGCACGAGACGGTAGATCTGCGTCGAGTACACGAAGAAGCCGAACTTGGCCCCGAGGATGTACTCGGTGTCGAAGCCCTGGAACATGCGGACCAGCTGGAGCGAGAGGATGAGGACGATCGGCGAGATCATCATCGGGATCGTCACGCGCAGCATCGTGCGGAGATTCGACGACCCCGAGACGCGGCTCGCCTCCTCGAGCGCCCCATCCATGTTGCGGAAGGCCGGCGTCAGCAGGATCACCTTGAAGGCGATGCCGTCGCCCATGAGCTTCGCCCACACGATCCCCGGGACGCTGTAGATGTTGAACGGTCCCTTCTCCACGAAGGGGACCATCTCGGCGAGCTTGTTGAGGAAGCCCCATTCGGGGGCCATGAGCATGATCCAGCCGAGCGTCGTCGCGACGCTCGGGAAGATGTACGCGATCCAGAACATGAACTCGAGCTTGTGGGTGTGCGGGATGTTGGTCCGGGCCAGCACCAGGCTGATCGCGACCGCGGTCGGGAAACTGATGGAAAGGACGGAGGCCCAGATGATGAACGAGTTGCGCAGCGACTCGAAGATGCCGGGCGTCGACCACGCCTGGGTCCAGTTCGTCAGCCCGAACTGATAGGGCGGCACGACGACATCCGGCGCCGTGTTGAAGCTCATGACGAGCAGCAGGAGGAGCGGGTACACGAGGTAGGCGCCGAGCACGAGAAGGCCGGCCGCCATCAGGAAGGTCTTGAAGCCGGTCCGCGGCAGTCCGGCCAGTGGCCGGGCTGCCGGGACCGCCAGGTTCGGCGTCGTCATTTCGCCGTCGGGTTCGCTGCTACTTCCCCGGCACGATCTTGAGCTCGGCGAAGAGGCTCTTCAGGAATTTGGGTGCGTCGGTCTGCGCCTTGAGGTACTCGGGCGCGCTGTCCGAGAAGAAGCGGCCATTGCTGCGGGCGCGCTGCCAGACGTCGTTCGCGACCTTGCCCTGCGGGACGTCCGTGCGTACCGAGGCGCGGTCGGTGCGGTTGGTGAACGCGTTCAGCGCGGCCTGGCCGTCCTTCATGAGCGACCAGTTGAGGAACAGCTTCGCGGCGTTCGGATGCGGGGCCTTGTTCATGACGCAGACGCGCTGGATGCCCTGGACGGCGGCGCCCTCGGCGAGCGTGCGCGTCATCTCCTTGACGGGAAGGCCCTGCGCTCCGGCCTGCTGGAGCGAGGCGGTGCCGGGCGGAAAGAGCGCGATGGCGAAGTCGCCGCGAGCGACGCCGTCGGCGTACCAGCGCTCATCGCCGTTCACGGCGACGTGCGGGGCCTGCGTCCTCAAGAGCGTGTCGAACCACGACTGACCGAGCACCATCCAGGCGACGGTCGTATCGCGCGAGGCCTCGCCGGTGGAGATGTCCCCGATCACGATTCGACCCTTCCATCTGGGATCGAGGAGATCCTTGTACGACTTGATGGTGTCGAGCTCGGCCTGGCTGACCTTCTGCGAGTTGTAGTAGAAGTCGCCGATGTTCGGGAGGCCCTGGATGGCGACGTACTGGCAGTACTTCTGCTCGGGATCGGCCCACATCGGCTCCTTGACGCCGAAGTTCTTCGAGCGATCGGTCACCTCGGGATTGATGAGCAGCGGCGCGAGCGGGTCGAGCACCTTTGCCTGCAGGAAGCGCGTGGTGCCGCTGCCGCCGAGGCCGGCGATATCGATCGTGTACACGTTCTGCGCGCGCTCGGCGAGCATGCGCGTGGCGACGTCGCTCGCCGATCCACCGGTCAGCGTGACCTTGATGCCGTACTGCTTCGCGAACTGGTCGTACCACGGGCCGTCCTGCTGCGAGCCTTCAGGACCGCCGACGATGGAGAGCTCGCCTTCCTTCTTCGCCGCGGCGACGAGATCGTCCCACGCCTTCGTCGCCGCGTCCGGTGTGGCGGCAGCGCTCGCGGCCGTCGACGCGGTCGGCGCGGTGCTCGCCGCGGGCGTACCGCCGCACGCCGTGACGAGGATGCCCGCGCTCAGGATCGCCAGGAGAGGTCGTTTCGTGCCCATTTCGGTGTCAACCCCCCAACCCCGGATTCGCGCTTGTATACCGGAATGACTGTTCCGGATGCTCCACCTTCGGGAGCGGCTGGTCAAGCACTCGGTTTGACGGCGAACGTGGTCGTCGCGATGCTACGCGCCAATGGAACGCTCATTCCGGGATTCGGAGGCGCGGTGACCGCCTCCGCGCTCGTGACCAAGACCGGACTGAACCTCTTCCGGCTCTACGCCGGGCCTGACGGGGAGACCCACCTCGAGGACGTCGGCTACAGCATGGCCACGACCAAGCACGGCCTCATCGCCCAGGACATCGCCGTCTCGGAGATCGGTCTTGAGTCGTCGACCGAGCGTCCGTCGCGGGAGGGCGGCTTCACCGTCTCGCCGTGCCGCCAGCTCGTGATCCCGCTCGCGGGGCGCGCCGAGGTCGAGGCGAGCGACGGTACGAAGCGCGTGCTCGAGGTCGGCACGATCCTCCTCGCCGAGGACACGACCGGTGCGGGCCACCGGATCCGCGAGCTCGAGCATCCCCGGCTGACCTTGTTCGCGCCACTGCTCGACAAGAAGCGCGCGCCGTCGGGTCTCCTGTGGTGACCGCGACCTGATCCACGACGCGCTCCGCGTTCCCGCGCGCGCGGCGAAGTAGAGTCGCGGCGTGAGCGGCGGTGGGAGCGCGGTCGAGCTGCGAGCGGTCAGCCTCGCCTTCGGCGACGGTCTGCAGGTGCTGGACGGCATCGACCTCGGCGTCCGTGAGGGCGAGATCCTCGCGCTCATCGGACCCTCGGGCTGCGGCAAGTCGACGATCCTCAATCTCATCGCCGGCGCGCTCGCGCCGACGAGCGGCAGCGTGGAATGCTTCGGTCAGCCGGTGCGCGGGCTCAACCGCAGGGTGAGCTACATGACCCAGCGTGACACCCTGCTGCCCTGGCGCAGCGCGCTCGACAACGCCGCGCTGCCGCTCGAGATCGCCGGTGTGGGTAGACGCGAGCGCTACGAGCGGGCGCGCGCGGAGCTGGCGCGGCTGGGCGTAGGCGAGTTCGGCGCCTTCCGCCCGCACCAGCTCTCCGGCGGCATGCGCAGCCGGCTCTCGCTCGCTCGCGCGCTCCTGGCCGACGCGCAGATCTTCCTCATGGACGAGCCCTTCGCCGCGATCGACGCGCTCCTGCGCCTGCGGCTGCAGCAGCTCCTCGTGGACGTCTGGAGCGAGACGCGAAGGACGATAGTCTATGTGACCCACGACCTCAACGAGGCGATCTCGCTTGCGCACCGCATCGTCGTCCTGTCGCACCGCCCGGCGCGCATCCTCGCTGTCCGCGACGTCGACCTGCCGCACCCGCGCGACGTCGCGCAGATCCGCACCACCGAGCGCGCGCAGGCGATGTACTGGGAGCTGTGGAAGATCCTCGAGGGCGAGCTGCAGGGCTGATGGCTGGGCCGGCGCGTCGCCCTCGCCGCGTCAGGGTGCTCGGCGCGCGGCTCGCCGTGCTCGCGCTCGTGTTCGCCGTCTGGCAGCTGCTGCCGCAGTCCGTCCTTCCGGACTATGCCTTCGGGCGGCCGGCGGGCGTGCTCGCGGCGCTGGTCTCGCTCATCTCGTCCGGTACCGCGTTCATCGCCACGGCCGAGACGCTGCGGACGACGCTGCTCGGCATCCTCGTCGCCGCACCGATCGGGATCCTCGTGGCGTTCGCCGCCGCCGCAGCCGTCGGCGCCTGGGTCATCGAGCCCGTGACCACAGTCCTCTACGCGACGCCGAAGGTCGGTCTCATATCGCTGTTCATCCTGTGGTTCGGCCTCAGCACGCGCGGACACTTCGCGCTCGTTCTCATGACCGTCGGACCGGTCTTCTACTACGCCGCGCGACAGGGCCTCAGCGAGGTCGATCCGAACACGGTCATCGCCTTCCGGCTCATGGGTGCTGGGCGGCTGAAGATCGCGCGATCGCTTGTCATCCGATCGATGACGCCGAACCTCCTCGGCGTCACGCGGCTCGCGTTCCCGATCGCGTTCGGCGCGACCGTGTTCGCCGAGCTTCGCGTGCCCGTCGGCGTGAACCTCGGCGCCCTGCTGAGCCGCTACGCCCTCGCGCTCGACGGGGACAACACCGTCGCGATCATGCTGATCATGGGTGTCGTCGCGTACATCCTCGACGTCGCCATCAGCCGGCCGCTCCGGGCCTACGCCCAACGGACCGGGACGGGGATCCCGGCGGTATGACGCGGTCCGGCCGCCGTGTCGATCCCCGTGCCGCCGCGTCGACCGCCGGGCGCTGGCTCGTCGTCGCCGCGCTCGCATACGCGGCGTGGCGCTGGCTCCTCGCACCGAGCGTGCCGCGCGTGTTCGTCTCGGATCCGGATGCGGTGCTGCACCGGCTCCAGCTGTGGATCGGCGACGGTACCTTGCTGAGCCTCGTCGTGACGACGCTGTCGGAGTCCGTCGCCGGGTTCGTCGCGGGCTCCCTGATCGCGATCGTGCTCGCCTTCGCGTGCGGCCTCGGGCCGCAGATGGTGGGCGAGCTCGTCGAGCCGGCGATCGCGTCGCTCTACGCGATGCCGAAGTTCGCGTTCATCCCGCTGCTGTACGTCTGGCTCGGCAACGGCTTCGTGCCGATCGTGATCTTCGTGGCGCTCACGGTCCTGCCCATCGTGTTCCTCGGGATGCTCACCGGCCTGCGGACCGTCGATCCGCTGCGCGTGCAGATGCTGCGACTGTTCGGCGCGAGCCAGCGGCAGGTCGCGTCGAAGCTCCTCCTGCCGCACGGACTTGGATACCTCGGGACGAGCCTCACGATCGCCTCGCACAACTCGGTCGCGTCGGCGGTCGGGGCCGAGATCCTCTTTGGCTCAGCGGATGGACTTGGGGGCACGATGTACCGGGCAGGGCTCACCTTCGACACGGCGAGCGTGCTCGCGGCGCTCTTCGCCGCGACCGTGATCTCGAGCCTGTACATCCGCCTGTTCCAGGCCGTGAGCAGGTCGGGTTCGGTGCCACCGGCGCGGGGATGAACGCAGGTCGCCCATCCCCGCGCGTGGCGGTGTGCTACTTCTCCGGGCCTGGCGCGTACGGCAGACCGAGGCTCTTGATCCCGGCGTTGACGAAGCGGTTGTCGACGAAGGCAGTGAAGTCGAGCTTGAGCGGTGACTTCGCGGTGTACCCCGCGAGCGCGAGCGCCTCGTCGAACATCGCGCGCGTGTTCGCCGGCGTGCCCAGCTCCGATGCCGTCTGATCGAACACCTGTTTCTGGGTCGCCTCGTCCTTCACGCCCGCCGCCTCGTACAACGGCTTGACGTCGGCGAGACTCTTCGCCGGGTTCTTCGTCGCGAATTGCGCGGCACGCAGGTAGCTGTTCACCACCGCCTGCACGACGTCCGCGTGGTTCTGGATCATGTCCTTCGTCGTGGCCAGCTGCACGAAGGCTGTCCCCGCGAGCGGCGGGACCAGATACAGCGGGATCGTCACCGCGTCGGCGACGAACGTCTGTGGCGCGGTGAGGACGTATCCATCGATCTTGCCCGCTTTGTAGCCCGCGAGCATGTTGCTTGTCCCGCCGAGCGCCTGGAGATCGACGTCCCCGTCGGGTCCGAGGGTGAGGCCGTTCGCCTTGAAGACCGTCGCCGCGTCGCTGAAGTTGTCACCGGTCGCGCTCGGCGTGCCGATCTTCAGCTTGGTGCCCTTGAGGGCCTTGACCTGCGCGATCGCGTCGGCCGCGCTCTTGTTCGCGGTTGGGATGTGCTTGTCCGCGGCTATCTTGGGATTGAGGACGACCGCGACCGATCCGGAGTGGGCAACGTTCATGACCGACACGATCGGCGAGCCCGACGCCGCGGCGTTCATGAGGAGGCTCGTGCCGATATTGATGAACTGCGCGTGCCCGCCGAGCAGGAGGGCGATCTGATCCGCACCCTGGGTGCCGAATCCCTCCTGGCGCATATCCGTCAGGCCCTGCTGCTTGAAGAAGCCTTCGGCGTCGGCGATGTAATACAACTCGAGCGTCGAGTTGAAGTTGGCCGTCAGGATCACCGTCGACATGCTGAGCGGCTTGGCCGCGGCGGATGCGCTCTCCTGCGCCGGCGTGTCGCTGCCGGACGTGGCCGGCGCCGATCCTCCGCACGCCGCGATGACCACCGCGACGGCACCGAGCATCGCGCAAACAACCCGCTTCACGGTCATGGCGCCTACCCTCCTTGATCGCTCGGTCGCGTTTGTGGAATGAGCGTTCCGGCATCCTGTATCGCCCGCGCCGCGCGGTCAAGGGGTCTGAGGCGACCTTGACAAGCTCGACCGCGCCAACGAATGCTTGCCGCGCCGTGTACCACTGGTCCTTCGGGGATCGCCAGGTCCGTCAGATCGCGTGGTGATGGGAGACGCATCGCCGGGCGAGATCGTCCTCATGGGCTGTGGTGACGTCGGTCCCCTCCACGAGCCGGTGGATGCCTACTCGACGCTGGTGCGATCGACGCTCGCGACGGCGGACATCCGGTTCGCCCAGTGCGAGAAGGTCTATTCGGAGCGCGGCGCCATGCAGGTGCACAGCAACGGCCACTACACGCGCCAGCCTCCGAGGCTCGCGTCGGTCTTTGCCGATTGCGGCTTCAACGTCGTGTCGGTCGCCGGCAACCACAGCATGGATTGGGGTGGCGAGGCGCTGCTCGACACGATCGAGATCATGCGAGGCATGGGCATCCAGACGGTCGGTGGAGGAGCGAACATCGACGAGGCGCGAAAGCCCGCGCTCTTCGAGATCCGCGGCGTGCGCGTCGGCATCCTGGGCTATTCGTCCGTCTTGCGCGAGGGCTACGAGGCAACCGCGCACCGCTCGGGCGTGGCGCCCATGAGGGCGCACACCTACTACCAGCCGCAGGAGTACCAGGCTGGAACGCCGCCGCGTGTCGTGACCGTACCCGTCGAGGAGGATATCGAGCTCTTCTGCCGGGATATCGCGGCGCTCCGCGCGCGCGTCGACGTCGTGATCGTGTCACTGCACTGGGGCATCCACATCATCCCGCGTGAGCTGGCCGACTACGAGCATATCGTCGCGCGCGCGGCGTTCGAGCACGGCGCCGACCTGCTCCTGGGCCACCACCAGCACATTCCCAAAGCCATTCAGGTCTTCGGAAACAAGGTGTGTTTTCACGGCCTGAGCCATTTCATCTTCTCGCAGCGCGAGCTGGACAAGCATCTCCCCGCCCACGTGGGCGGGAACCGCTACGGCGTCGAACACGATCCCGAATACCCGCGCCTTCCCTTCGGTATGGCGGCGAAGCGCAGCCTCATCGCGAAGGCGGTGCTCACGCGGAGCGGGGTGAAGCGCGTGTCGTTCCTCCCGGTGATCATCGACACGCAACTCCGACCCGAGGTCGTGCGCGCGCCAGATCCGCGGTTCGCCGAGGCGGTGGGCTATATGGAATGGGCGTCCGCGGGCGTCCCGCACCGCTTCGTCGTCGAGGGGGACGAGGTAGTCGTCCTGCCGGCCTGAGCCTCGGCGAGGGCGCTCGGCCACACGTGCTTGACGGAGTGCCCGCGATGGAAAATGCTACGGCTGGCGCGGAACGCTCATTCCGAATCATTGGCGGGATGGCGCGCGCCCGCCGCACGCGCTCACGTGAGTGGTGAACAAGGCATGCGCGCCGTCGGAGCTCGTGTGAGCACGGCGGTGGGAAAGGAGTCGAGCGTGCAGCTCGACAACGCGAAGCTCACCGAGATGTACCGCACGATGGAGCGGATCCGCGCGTTCGAGGCGGTCCTCAGCGCGCAGGGCCCGCGCTACGGACAGGTCTTCGTCATGACCAGCGGCATGGAGGCGATCGCCACCGGCGTTTGCGCCGCGATGCGGAAGGACGACTACCTCCTGAGCACCCACCGCACGCAGGCGCACGCGATCGCGAAGGGCATCGACGAGAACAAGATGCTCGCCGAGATCCTCTACAAGGCCACCGGCTATTGCGGCGGGCGCGGCGGACGGCAGCACCTGGCGAGCCTCGAGCTTGGCTTCGTCGGTGGAACGGGCGTCGTCGGCGCGAACGTCCCGATCGCCTGCGGCGTCGCGCTCACCTGCAAGATGAAGTACCCGGGCCGCGTCGCGGTGTGCATCTTCGGCGACGGCGCGAGCACGACCGGCGCGTTCCACGAAGGCGTGGGCCTCGCGGCGCTCTGGGACCTTCCCGTTGTCTACGTCATCGAGAACAACCAGTACGCCGGCTATATCCCGCTCGCCGGGCAAACGAAGCTCGAGCGCCTCTCCGACCGTGCCAAGGGCTACGGCATCCCCGGCGTGACGGTCGATGGCACGGATGTGGTCGCCGTCGCGGAAGCCACCGCCGTCGCGATCGAGCGCGCGCGTTCGGGCAACGGCCCGACCATCATCGAGGCGGTGACGCTCGTCATGGGCGGCGGCACCGTGTCGAACGAGGGTCGCAAGTGGCGTACGGACGAGGAGATGGCCGAGTGGCTGCGCCGCGATCCCGTCGAGCGGATGCGCGCGCGCCTCCTGAAGGACGGCGTCCTGACCGAGGGGTCGGCAGACGAGATCCGCGCCGCCGCCAAGCGCGAGGCCGAAGCGGCCGGGAAGTTCGCGAACGCGAGTCCGGAGCCGGACCCGAGCGGCGCGCTGCGCAACATCTACTACGAGGGGGCGCCACGTGCCTGATCGAGAGCTGGCATTCGTCGATGCGATCCACGAGGCCCTGCAGGAAGAGATGCGCCGCGATCCATCCGTGTACCTCATCGCCGAGGACGTCACGGTGAAGCAGCTCGAGCGCGCGCGCCTCGGGCTCGCGGACGAGTTCGGCCGCGCGCGCGTCATCGATGCTCCGATCGCGGAGACGGCCATCCTCGCCACCGCGTTCGGCTCGGCCGTCACCGGCATGCGGCCGGTCGCGGAGATCGCGAGCATCAACTTCGTCACCGTGTGCGTCGATCCGATCGCCAATCACATCTCGAAGTACCGGTATGCGACCGGTCGTGGCGATCTCAGCCTCCCTATCGTGATCAGGACGCAGACCGGCAACGCCGGCGCCCTCGCGCAGGGCCCGCACCACGAGCAGTCGCTCGAGGCGTGGTTCACGCACATGCCCGGCCTCAAGGTCGTCATGCCGTCCGACGCGTACGACGCGAAGGGCCTGCTGAAGGCGGCGATCCGCGGCGACGATCCGGTCTTCTTCATCGAGCACCGTCTCCTTGCGTGGGAGAAGGGCGTCGTCCCGGAGGGCGACTACACCGTCCCCATCGGCAAGGCCGCGGTGAAGCGCGAAGGCACCGACGTCACCGTCGTCGCCTGGTCGCGCGACGTGCGTCTCGCGCTGTCGGCGGCCGCGACGCTCGAGCGGCGCGGCGTCAGCGCCGAGGTCGTCGACCTCCGGACGCTCGTCCCGCTCGACGAGGCTGCCATCCTGCGCTCCGTCGAGAAGACCGGACGCCTCGTCATCGCGCACGAGGCCTGCAAGACCGGCGGCTTCGGCGGCGAGATCGCGGCGGTCGTCGCGGAGAAGGGCTTCCGCTCGCTCAAGGCGCCGATCAAGCGCGTGGCGTCGCTCGACTCTCCGATCCCGCAGAACCGCGGGCTCGCGAACGCGATCCTGATCCAGGAGGAAGACATCGTGAACGCGGCCCTCGAGGTCATTGGCGAGCCTGCGGTGAGCGGTCGGAGGAGCTAGGACGTGGCGGACCTCCCGAGCGAAGACGAGGTCCTCGGCTACGCGACGACGCTCTCGAACTGGGGCCGCTGGGGCGCCGAAGACGAGCGCGGCACGCTGAACCTCATCGGCGACGCCGAGCGAGCGTCCGCGCTCGCCCTCGCGCGCCGCGGTCGCGTGATCTCGCTCGCGTGGGACATCAGCGCGGATCCGCCGGGCAAGGACCAGAAGGCGCCGCCGCAGCGTTACATGCTCCGCACCGGCCAGGGCACGCAGGAGGGCGAGCATCCCGAGCGGCAGGTCGCGGCGGCCGAGTACCTCGGCTTCGTCTTCCACGGCCGTCGCATCACGCACCTCGACGCTCCCGCGCACCTGCACTGGAACGGCCGCATGTACAACGGCCACCCGAGCTGGCTCGTCAACAGCGAGCACGGCGCGATGAAGAACTCGGTCACGGTCGCGCGCGACGGCATCGTCACGCGCGGCGTGCTCGTGGACGCGCCGCGCCACCGCAACGTGAAGTGGCTCGAGCCCGGAGAGCCGGTGCATCGCGCCGAGCTCGAGGCGATCCTCGCGGCGGAGAAGATCGAGGTCCGCAAGGGCGACGCGCTCTTCCTCCGCACCGGCTACGGGCGCTCGCGCATTGAGGAGGGGCCGAAGTGGGAGGGCAAGCAGTCCGGCTGGGGCGCCTCCTGCCTGCCCTTCTTCAGGGAGCGGGACGTCGCGGTGATCGGCTGCGACACCTCGGGCGAGACGCATCCGTCCGGCTACAAGGGCTTCCGCGGCCCGATCCACGGCATCGGCATCGCGGCGATCGGGCTCTGGCTCGTCGACAACGCCAACCTCGAGCCGCTCGCGGCGACTTGTGCCGAGCTCGGCACCTGGGAGTTCGGCCTCGTGCTGGCGCCGCTGCCGTTCGCCGGCGCGACCGGCTCCGCGATGAATCCGCTCGCGCTCTTCTAACGCGGCGGCTCCGCGGTAGCGATCAGTCGCGCTCGGGGTCGCGTCCGGTCGCGCGCGGGAGGAACGTGCCGTTCAGGTAGGGGATGAGGAGCTGCAGGCGCGGCTGCTCGAGCTCGTTGCTGTAGTGGCCCTTCCCGGTCGTGTTCTCCGAAACCATGATGTCGCCGGGCCGGAGCACGCGCTTGGCACCGTCGGTCGTCTCGACCTCCACGCTGCCCACGAGGTGGATGACGAGCTGCGGCTTCGAGGTGTTGTGCAGGTCGTGCACCGGCGGCGCGCCGTCCCACAGGCGGAAGGTGATCCCCGACACGGGGATGTGCTCGGCCTTCGCGCCTTCGCCCGACGGCTCGAGCGCGTACTCGACCTCCTCCACGTGCGACTCGCCGTCGTCGCCGCTGAAAAGTCGCGTGAGCTGCAGCCCGTCCTTCCGGATCTTCACATGCCCCTCCTGGTGGTCCCGCCCGCCCTGGTGGCCTCGCCGCGAACGATAGCCGAGGCCGCGGCCTCCGTATCCGCGCGATCGCCGGCGGTGGCCGTGGCGGCGAGGACCTCGGGGACCTCCGCGCGTCGCGCGGGAGCCGGCCGCGTCAGCAGCAGCGACAGCGCGACCACGGCGCACACGACGCCGGGGACGAGGAACGCGGCGCGCGGATCGGCGAAGTCGACGAGCCAGCCGCTGATCATGCCGCCCACCGGGCGGACGCCGACGAGCGCGACGCTGTAGAGCGCGAGGATGCGGCCGCTCATCACGTCCTCGGCCTCGAGCTGCAGGCGGCTCTGCGCCGCGATCTGGAACGCGGTCGCGCCGGCGCCGAGCATGCCGAGGCCGACGAACGCGGCGGGGAGCACCGGCGCGAACGCGACGATCGCGAACGACACCGCGAGGAGCGCGTTCGCCCAGCGGAAGAACGATCCGCGGATCACGGTCAGGCGCATTCCCGCGACGCCGCCGGCGAAGGCGCCGAACCCCATGAGGCTCACGAGGAAGCCGTAGAGCCTGGCGTCGCCGGCGAAGGTCTTCTGCGCGTAGACGGGGAGGATGACGTCCCAGGTGTTCAGCACGAAGACGCCGAGGACGGTGACCATGATCAGCGTCCTGCGGATGCGGCGGTTGCGCCACGCGTACCGGAAGCCCTCGATCACCTGGCCGGGCCCGGCCTCGACCCGCGGCACGAAGCGCAGCAGGCGCCGGTCCATGAGCAGGAGGGAGACGATCACCGCGACGTAGCTCGTGGCGTTGAGCGCGAAGCACCACGCCGCGCCGAGCGTGACGAGCACCAGGCCCGCGAGCGCCGGGCCGATGAACCGCGCGACGGTGTGCATCGTCGAGTTGATGCTGATGGCGTTGGTGAGCTCCGCGTCCGGGACGAGGTCGCGCACGACGCTGCGCCTTAGTGGGTTGTCGATCGCGAGGGTGATGCCGCGCACCAGCACCGTGCCGTACAGCAGCGCGAGGCTCGGCGACGCGGAGAACGCGCTGATCGCGAGCGCGCCGACGGACACGATGTACACGGACTGCGTGACCATGAGGAGCTTCAGGTGGTCGTATCGGTCGGTGAGCAGGCCGGCGTGGACCCCGAAGAGCAGCAGCGGGCCGAAGCGCACCGCCGTGTACACGCCGACCGCGGTGCCGCTGCCGGTGAGCTGAAGGATGAGCCAGATCTCCGCCGTCTGCTGGAACCAGTTGCCCGTCTGCGAGATCGCCTGACCGATGAGGTACAGGCGGAAGTTGCGATTGCGGAGGGCGCGGATCAGGGCGCGAGCCTTCCGACGAGCTGCGGATCGTCGGCCTCGGCGTCGGCCATCGGACGCAGTTTCTGGACGCGTCCCGAGTAGTCCTCGGCCACGTAGAGATTCCCGTCGCGATCGGTGTCGAAGTAGTGCGGACCCCAGAGCGCGCCCGGCGCGATCCCGAACGTGCCCCAGGTGGCGGCGCGCACGAGCCGTCCCTCCATGTCGTACTTGAGGAACTTGTGCGCGAAGCCGTTGCCGGCCCACAGGTAGCGGCCGTCGGCGGTGAAGCGGATCGCGTAGACGCCCTGGAAGCCGCCCCACTCGTCGACGAACGTGCCGTCCGGCTCGAGGATCTGGATGCGCTGGTTCACGCGGTCGTTCACGAACAGACGGTGCGTGCGCGGGTGGACCTGCACGTCGTGGATGCCGTCGAACTCGAGCGGCCCGCGCCCCTGGCCGCCGATCGCCGAGACGAAGCGGCCGTCGTGCGTGAAGCGCATGAGGTGGTGGAGGTGCGCGACCACGATGTCGCCGTCGGGCAGGAACGCGACGTCCTGCGCGTACACGAAGGGGTGGTACTCCTCGGGCACGTTCCGCGCATCGAGCTTCATCACGAGCTCGCTCCCGTCGCTCGTGAACTTGAAAACGCCGGTGTTGCCGAGCCCGACGATCCACACATGGCGCGCCGGGTCGTTCGGATCGACGCGGACGCGGTTCACGTGCCCGGACTTGGGCGTCCGCCCGTGCCGCACGTCCTCCTCGTGCAGCGCGTCGAGCCAGCGGTCCCACGAGCCCACGATCCGTCCGGCGCGGTCGTACACGACGATCTCGTGGCAGTGGCGGTGCGCCGGCAGCCGCTTCGCGTTCACCTCGGTGAAGCGCAGGTCGCGGAAGGTGTCGACGCCCCACACGTTCGGGTTCCCGTGCTCGGGCACCTCGCCGCCGTACACGGCGATGACCCGATCGGGAGAGAGCGCGATGACGCCGCGGCCCGAGCCGGTCCGCCACTCGCCGGGGTGCGCGGGCACGGGCCACCCGAGCACCGGCTCGTACGGGCCGCTGATGTTCATGCCGCCGCGCCCGTCGACCGGCGCGACGCCGTGGTAGCGGCTCGCGTGGATGGGGTCGGTCTCGCCGGCGGCGCGCAGCCGCGGGTCGCGCACGGCGGAGCCGATCGGAACGCTCATTCCAGTCCGCAGTTTAGGCGGACCGCGCCGGCGGCGAGACGCGCGATGTCAGGCGCGCATGAGCCGCTCGCGCGTGAGCGGCAGGTCGCGCAGGCGCACGCCGCTCGCGCGATAGAGCGCGTTGCCGATCGCGCCGGACACCGGGCCCGCGAACGCCTCGCCCGTCCCGAGCGGTGGCTGGTCGGGCCGATCGATGAGCGCCACCTCGACCTCCGGCACCTCGCTGAAGCGCAGCACCGGGTAGCCGTCCCACCCGAGCGACGTGACGCGCTCGCCGTCGTGGCGCACGTACTCCTTCAACGTCCAGCTCGTCGCCTGCACGATCTCGCCCTCGGCCTGGTTCACGACGCCGTCGGGGCTCACGGCCATGCCCGCGTCGATCGCGGCCCACACCCGGCTGACCCGGATGTCGCGATCGAGCTCGACCTCGGCCACGACCGCGAAGTACGCCGCGAGGTTCTTGTACCGCGCGAACGCGATGCCGCGGCCGCGGGTGCCGTCGCCCGTCTCGTCGTCGCGCCAGCCGGAGCGCTCGGCGACGGTCTCGAGGACCGCGCGCGCGCGCGGATCGTCGAGGTGCGCGAGGCGGAAGGCGAGCGGACCCTTCCCGGCGGCCTCCGCGAGCTCATCCATGAACGACTCGATGGCGAAGACGTTGGCGTGCGCGCCGAGCGATCGCAGCGCCGAGGTGCGCACCGGCGAGATCGCGATGTAGTGGTCGATGACGCGCTGGTTCGGGAAGGTGTACGCGGGGGCGGCGTTGCGCAGCTCGCCGCTCGCGAGATCCTTGGCGCGCGGTGAGACGCTCGGATGGAGTGGCTTCGCGAGATGGCGCGCGGCGAGGAGGCTCGCGGCGTCGGCCGCGCGTGCGCGGCCGGGACGGTTGCCGTGTCCGTGTCCCCAGATCTCGTGCGTCCAGTCGACGATGCGGCCCGCGCCGTCGAGCGCGGCGGAGATGCGGACGACCGCGCCCGTCCCGTACGGCTCCCACGCGAACTCGTCGTCGCGCATCCACTGCACGCGCACCGGCCTGCCGGGCACGGCGCGCGCGAGGAGCGCCGCGTCGAGCGCGACGTCGTCCGCGGCGTTGTGGCCGTAGCAGCCCGCACCCTCCATGTGGGTGACGCCGATCGCGTCCTCCGCCACGCCCAGCACCTTCGCGAGCTCGAAGCGCAGCGGGTACACGCCCTGCGAATGCGTCCACACCGTGAAGCGGCCGTCCGCGAAGCGCGCCACCGCGCACGACGGCGCGATCGCGCCGTGCGCGATGAACGGCCGCGTGTACCGCGACGAGAAGGTGCGCCCGCCGCGCGCGAGCGCGGCGGGCTCGTGCTTCTCCGCGTGCACCGCGTCCTCGGTCTTGGCGTTCACGAGCTCGAGCGGATCCTCCGGGCGCGTGGGTGCGCCTTCCCAGACCGCGAGGCGGCGCGCGCGCGCGAGCGCGCGGACGGCCTGGAACTCGCCCTCCGCGACGACGCCGAGGAACGACCCGTCGCGCACGACCGCGACGACGCCGGGCAGCGCGCGCAGCTCCGTCTCGTCGACCGAGACGAGGCGCTGCGCCTGACTCGACGGACGCACGACGCGTCCGTGGAGCATCCCCGGCAGCGCGAGGTCCTGCACGTACGAGGGCCGGCCCGCGATCTTCGACGCGAGGTCGACGCGTGCGACGCGCGTGCCGATGACGCGCCGCGACGCCGGCGCCTTCGGCGTCCCGCGCGTCGCGTCGGACCCGTAGAAGGCGTCGTCGACGAGCTCGGCGTACGCGACCGAGCCGCCCGTCGGCGCGCGCACGACCCCCTCGGCGAGGGTGAGCCTTCCGGCATCCGCGCGCAGGCGCGCCGCGGCGCGCTCGAGCAAGAGCGCGCGCGCCGAAGCGGCGCTGCGGCGGAGCGCCTCGCCGCTCTCGCTCACGGACCTGCTCCCGGAGGTGACGCCCTCGTCCGGGCTCGTCGTCGTGTCGGGCGACTCGACGCGGACCCGCGCGACCGGGACGTCGAGCTCGTCGGCGACGATCTGCGCGAGCGCGGTGGTGATGCCTTGCCCGATCTCGGCCTTCCCGCTGAAGACGCGGACCGTTCCGTCGCGCTCGATGCGCAGGCGCTGGCCGATCGGCTCGCCCGTCCCGCTCATGCGCCGGCGCCCGCGACGCGCCGCACCGCGCGCAGGATCCGCGGATGCGAGCCGCAGCGGCAGATGTTGCCGTCGAGCGCGCTCCGGATCTCGGCGTCGCTCGGCCGCGGCTTCGCGTCGAGCAGCGCCTTCGCCGACATGACGATCCCGCTGAGGCAGTAGCCGCACTGCCCCGCCTGCTCCTCGAGCAGCGCGCGCTGCACCGGATGCGCGCCGCCGAGCGCCTCGATCGTCGTCACCGGCCCGTCGACCGCGCCCGCCGGGACGTCGCACGAGCGCACCGCGCGGCCGTCGACGATGACCACGCACGCGCCGCAGAGACCGGTGCCGCATCCGAACCGCGTGCCCACGAGACCGAGCTCGTTGCGCAGGACGTAGAGGAGCGGCGTCTCCGGGTCGACATCGAGCGTGCGCTCGATGCCGTTCACGGTGACCGTGACCATCCGTGCCCAACAGTAGCGCGCTCGCGGCCGGTAGCTCCGGCATGGGGTGCCGATCGAATGGACAGGCTCCGTGTGCTCTACCAGTCGTTCCAAGATCCCGCGCTCTACGAGTCGCGCCAGATCCTCACCGCCGCTCCTATCGCGCGCGCTCGCGCTCCCGGCGTTCTCGGTCGCGCTCCTCGGGGCCGCGCTTCCTCGCGCTCGTCTTCACGTTCGCGCTCCTCCAGGGCCTCGCGCGCTTCGTGTGGATGGGAGCGCGCTCATCGCGCAGGCGGCGAGCCGGCTCGCGATCGGCGTCGGCCTCGTCGCGCTCGGCCTCGGCGCTCGCGGGGCGTTCACCGGAGCGGCCGCCGCGACGCTCTGGCGTGGTGCTCCTCGCGTACGCGGCGCTCACGAACATCGACGCGGTCCTCGCGCGCTCGCTCCTGCCCGCCGACGGGGCGGCGCGCTCGCCGGCGCCATCGCGATGGGGAAGATCGTCCGCTTCGCGCCGATCGCCCTCCGCTTCGTCCTCGTGACGAGCGGCGTCGTCGCGCTCGCGTCCGTCGCCGCACCGCGCGTATCGTCCCGCTCTACGGGATCGCCGCGCCTGCGAACGCGCTCCTCGACCTCTGGATCGCGTACTTCATCGGCAGGGCGAGATGCGCGTCGGCCTGCTGCTCGCGATCGGCGTCGCGATCGAGGTCGCGCTCCTCTCCACGACCGTGACCGATCCCGTCGCCATGGCCCGCGCAGTCCTTGGCGTCGCGGTCGCGACGCGGGCCGCCGCGGTGGGTGCGTTCGCGCTGACGCGCGGGCGCAAGCCCGGTCCCTGACCGCGATCAGCTCGCGTACGCCGCCTCCATGAGCGCGATCTCGTTCCGTGGGAGGCCGACCTCTCGCGCGAGGTCGCGCCACGTCGCGACCGCTCGACGTACCTCGTCGATCACCTGTGCGGCCCGGCGGTCCGCGAGGCGATAGAGCCCGGCTGTCGTGCGGATGGCGTCGAGGTCTGGGAGGTCCATCGCGCCGTCGAAGGACAGCTCGTGCTCCAGCTTGTCCGGGATCGGGTTCAGGTCGAACGCGGGCGCGAGGCGCCAGCCCCTGCCGTCGTGCAGGAATCCGTGGTTGCGCAGGTGGTCGTCCCGGTTGCCGGCGAGCGCGTTGAAGACGGCGCGACGGAAGAGCTCGGCCAGATCGACGTCGATCGCACGACCGATCGGACTGCCGTACCGCTCGATCGCGTCCGCGATGTCGAGGTAGCCCACGTCCGGTGCGTGGTCGCGCTCGTCGAGCAGCGTCATCGCCGAGGCGTAGTGGCGCCGGCGGCCGCCGTCGCGGTCGAAGCGTCGTGCCGCGAACGTCCGATACCGGCCGCCGAGGTCGAGGAGCGCGATGGGCGGAACGGTGATCCCGGAGCGCTCCGCCAGGCGCGTCTGGACGAACTCCCACGCCCCCATGTCGCGAGCGTCGCTCGCCGCCGGGAACTTCGCGAGCCACATCGCGCCGGTCGCGTGCTCGAACGAGACCTTCGGGCGTGCGCCACCCAGTGACGCGCCGGGCGCGACGAGCCGCTGCAGCCACGTGCGGACGTCGGCGTCGCTCGCCGGCGCATCGGTGTCGAGGCGCGTCGCGATCGACTCGAGCTCCCGCAGGGTCGCCTGTGGCGGGATCGCGAGCGGCCGGTCGTCGAGGTAGGCGCCGTCGGACGGGCGCACCATCCGCAGCGCGCCCATGCGCGTCCCGTCGCTCACCCCCATGAGGAGGTCCCACCCGTCGAGCGTGCGTGGCCGGCGCCCCTCGTCCCGGGCGAGCACGACCTCGCGCCGCTGGAGGATCTTGCGACCCCAGGCGTCGGGAGCGGCGTCGGTGAAGATGCCGAAGAGACCGCCGCCGGCGCGGCGCTGCTCCCCGGGGATGAGGTTCAGCGCGGGTTCGATCGTGAACGCGGCGCGGTCCTCGAGCCATGCCGCCGCGTACTCGAACGCGAGGTCGGCGCGCTGTCCCACGCCCGTGCGGCGCAGCGATCCGACGTCCCGCGGGCCGCGCGCGTCGTCGATCCGCACGAGGACCTCGTCGCGGGGCGCGCGACTCATGGCCCGCGCCGACGCTTCCGCGGGCGCTGCGGCAGCTCGAGGTCGCGAAGGCGCGCACCGATGTGGTCGTCGGCGGCGAGGCGATCGAGGTCTCGCTCGAGTCCGAGCACGCTGAGGGCTCGTGCGAGCACGGCCAGCGCGACCGCGGGCGAGCCGCGCTCGAGTCGGACGATCGTCATGCGCGACACGCCGACCCGCGTGGCCATCTCGGTCTGGCTGATGCGCCGTCGGAGCCGCGCCGCGCGCAGCCGTTCGCCGAGAGCGGCGAGCCGGGCCTGGATCCGCGGAAAGAGCGGCCGTGTGGTCCTAGGCATTTGTCTCATATATTAGCCATTCGAGCGGTTAACGTCCAAAGTATGAGACAGTCGGTCGCTGCCTGGTTCCGCAGCTTGCGCTGACGGCCGCCGATACGCACCTCGCCGCGGCCGCGCCGGCCCGTCGACGTCTGCTGCGCGGCCGCCCTCGCGACGCTCGACGTGATGCGCGACGAGGAGCTCGTCGAGCGATCACGGCGCCTCGGCGAGACCCTCGTCGAGAGCCTGGGCGCGTTCGCGCTCCGTCACGAGCTCATCGGCGACATCCGCGGTCGCGGATTGATGGTCGGTGCGGAGCTCGTGACCGATCGCGCGAGCCGCGCGCCCGCGTACCTCGAGACCGCGAAGGTGTGCTGGCGCAGCTGGCAGCTCGGCCTGCTCATCACGTTCCTGCGCGGCAACGTCCTGCGCATGGTCCCACCGCTCGTGATCACCGACGCGCAGCTTGACCGCGCGCTCGCGATCCTCGACGAGGCGCTCACCGACGTGGAGCGCGGCAAGATCAGCGACGACGAGGTGGCGCAGATCCGCGGCTGGTAGCCCCGGCATAGGATGCCGATCGAATGGACCGGCTCCGTGTGCTCTACCAGTCGTTCGGCCCCGCCGAGAACAGGGACTATCTGGATCGGCTCGGGCAGACCCTCGCCGTCTGCGGCCGCCTCTTCGACGTCGAGGTCGATGTCGCGCCTCTCCGTGGGACGCTCCTCACCCAGAAGCAGCACCGGGCCTTCCACCTCGCCGCGGGTGCGCAGCTGCTGGAGCAGCTCTACCACGCGCAGGCGAAGGGCTACGCGGCGGCCGTGATCGGGAACATCCAAGATCCCGCGCTCTACGAGTCGCGCCAGGTCCTCACCATCCCCGTGCTCGGCCTGCTCGAGAGCGGTCTCGTTCAGACCCGCACCTTCGCAACGTCGCTCGCTCTCATCACGACGTCGCGACTCACGATGCCGCTGCTTCGCGAGCGCGTGCGGCAGTACGGGGATGAGGCCAGGGTCCGCGCGTGGCGCACGATCGAGATCCCCTTACCGCGGCTGCTCGAGGCATTCAGCGACGATCGGCGGGGCGCGCGCATCTGGGATGACTTCGTCGCGACGGCGAAGCTCGCGGCGGCGGATGGTGCGGAGCTCATCGTCCCCGCCTCCGGAATGCTGACGAGCTTCCTCTGCGTGCGCGCCGGTGACGCCGCGGGGTGGGACGTCGGGGCAGGCGCGCCTGTTGTCAATCCGGTGTTCACGGCGATCGCCGCGGCTGCGAGCGCGGCACGACTGGCGCGCGCGGGACTGCCCGTCAGCCGCGCCGGGACGTACGCGTCGCCGGATCCTGACGTCCTGCGGCAGTTCTTCCGTTCACCTGCCACCCCGCCGGAGCGCTAGACCGCCCGGCGCCGCGGGTCGGCGGCGTCGCTCGATCCTCCCAGGGTTGACACCGCGGATGGCGTCTGCCATACCAAGTGGAGACTGTTCCATTATCTGCGTAAGGTGTTCATCATGCGAACAAGTATCGCCGGCAGGCGTGTCTACGATCTGACGCAGCCGCTCTCGTCGCGGACGCCGAGATCGTCGGACCATCCGGAAGTCCGCTTCGAGAACGTGCGCTGGTATTCGCGTCACGGCGTACACACGAGCACGGCGTTCATGTCCGTGCACGTGGGCACGCACGTCGATGCGCCTCTGCTCTATCAGCCCGGTGGACCGAGCATCGACGAGATCCCCCTCGAGAAGCTCTGCGGGCCGGCCGTCTTCGTCGACGTCCGCAAAGAGGATTGGGGGGAGATCGGACCGGCCGATCTCGAAGGGTCGCCCGAGAAGATCGGAGCGGGCGACATCGTGGTCCTGCGGACCGGGTGGCATCGCCACTACGGCGACGAGCAGCGCTACGTGCTGAAGGCGCCGGGGCTCACGAAGGACGCCGTCGATTGGCTCGTGGCGAAGAAGGTGCGTCTTGTCGCGTCGGACAGCCCGTCGCCGGAGCACATCTTCATGCGCTCGCGTCAGTGGCGGGAGCTGCGTCCCGACGTCTTCGGCAAGGCCGAGATCGACGCCGCGAAGTTCCCGCCGTCGTACGGTCACAAGACGCTGTTCGCCGCGGGCATCTGCCTACTCGAAGGACTCGGCGGCGAGATCGACGAGGTCCCGAGTCGGGCCGAGCTCATTGCGCTACCGCTCAAGTACGTCGGCGTCGAGGCCGCACAGGCCCGCGTCATCGCGCTCGCGTAGATCAAGGAGGAGAAGGACATGACCAGGACGTTCGAATTCCTCGCGGTCGCGGACCGCACGACCAAGCCGCGCAAGAGCGGCCTCACCACGCTCGCCGACTTCGGCCTTGGATACAGCTGCGTCGAGGCGACCCTCGAGATGTGGCACGAGGTCATCGACACCGTCAAGGTGAGCGCGCTACAGCTCACCGCGGACGACAAGACCGTGCGGCGCAAGATCGCGCTCTACAAGAAGTGGGGCATCGACGTCCAGGTCGGCGGTCCGATCCTCGAGCTCGCCCGTCTCCAGCACAAGGAGAAGGAGACGTTCGAGCGCATGAAGGACATGGGCTACGACTCGCTCGAGATCTCCGCCGAGGCCCTGCCCACCCAGCACAGCGCCGAGGAGGAGAAGGCCTTCGCCGACCTCGCGCTCAGCTACGGCTTCAAGATCCATGGTGAGGTGGGGAAGAAGTTCCCGGGTGGCGACCGCCTGCGCAAGAGCCCGACAGAGCTCGACGTGGACGTCGCGGCCCGGGAGATCCAGTTGTACCTCGACCTCGGGTGCGACTTCGTCTACTTCGAAGGACACCTGCTGCGCGCGATCATCGGCGACAACGCCGAGCACGCGCCCGAGCGCGGCTGGCAGATCGTCGAGATGGCGACGAAGGTCGGGCAGGACAAGATCGTCTTCGAGGTCCCGTTCACCTACCTCTCGTACGCCTCGAAGCGCATCCTGCAGCACTGGCTCGTCACGACCTTCGGCCCGAACGTGAACGTCGGCAACGTCCAGCTCGACGAGATCGCCGAGCTCGAGACCATTCGTCTCGGCATGTTCCCCGTGTTCGGCGGCGCGGGTGGCGATCACCCGTTCATCGCATCGTCCGCGACGCACGGCGGCGAGGCAATGGGGGATTGGTGGCGCGTCGGCGAGCCCGCGATGCCGGGCAAGCGGTAGCGTCGGAACGCAGGTGAGCGGCGTCCCCGTGCGGATGCACGGCCTGGACGTGACGTACCGCGCGCGCGACGCGACCGACGTGTCCGCGCTGCATGCGGTCGACCTCGCCGTCGAGGCCGGGCAGGTCGTGGCGATCGTCGGCCCGAGCGGCTGTGGCAAGACGACGCTGCTCAACGTCCTTGCGGGCTTCGTCCCGTACCGGGGCGAGGTGAGCGTCGGCGACCGCCCGCCGGGCGGCCGGCGCGACATCGGCTACCTGTTCCAGCGCGACACGCTCCTGCCGTGGCGGTCGCTCCAGGCGAATGTCGGATTCGCGCTGGAGATCCGTGGGGTCGGCGCGGCGAAGCGCGCGGCCGAATCGCGCGCCCTTCTCGATCGGCTCGGGCTGGGCGGGTTCGCGAACGCGTACCCGCACGAGGTGTCGGGGGGCATGGCCAAGCGCGCGGCGCTCGCCCAGGCGCTCATCCACGCGCCGCCGCTCGTGCTGCTCGACGAGCCCTTCGGCGCACTCGACGCGTTCACCCGGGCGGCGGTCGAGCAGGATCTCCTGCGACTCATCGAGCAGTACGGCTCGACGGCGCTCTTCGTGACGCACAACCTCCAGGAGGCGATCGCGCTCTCGGACCGCGTCGTCGTCATGTCGGCCCGACCCGGCAGGATCGTCGGCGACCACGCGATCGACCTGCCGCGGCCGCGCAACGTGCTCGACGTCCAGTACACCGACCGGTTCGCCCGCTTCGAGAAGGAGATCTGGGCGCAGCTGCGGGATCACGTGGTCGTCCGATGAAGACGCCCGCTTCCGGGTTGGCGCTCGCCGCCGGCCGGGCCGTTCTCTACGTCGGGCTGCTCGTCCTGTGGGAGATCCTCACGCGCGCGGGCGTGATCGACGCGTTCTTCTTCCCCGAGCCCTCCAAGATCGCGGCCGCGCTCGGCGATCTGGTCGTGAGGGGCGACGTCGTACGCGAGGCATGGGTGACGACGGTGGAGATGCTCGTCGGGCTCGTCGTCGGCAGCGGAGCCGGCATCGTCGTGGGGCTGATCCTCGTACGGCTGCCACGGCTCGAACGCCTCACCGGTCCGCTCGTGTACTTCCTGTACAGCCTGCCGCGTATCGCGCTCGCTCCGATGTTCGTCGTGGCCTTCGGGCTCGGGATCGGCTCGAAGATCGCGACGGTGATCTTCACCGTGTTCTTCGTGCTCCTCATCAACACCGTTGCCGGAGCGCGGAGCGTGAGCAACGACTACGTGCGCGGTGCGAGAGCGCTCGGCGCGACGGACAGCCAGATCGCGTGGAAAGTCCTCGTCCCGGGAACGCTCGCCTGGATCTTCTCGGGGCTGCGCCTCGCCGTGTCCCTCGCGTTCCTGTCAGCGGTCGTTGCCGAATTCGTCGGATCGACGGGCGGATTCGGGTACCGACTGCAGATCGCGGCGGTGTACTTCAACACCGTCGAGATCTTCGCTTGGCTCTTCGTGCTCGGCGCGTTCGCCGTGCTCGTGAGCGCGGTGGTCGGCGTGTTCGAGCGCCACTTCCTGCGCTGGCGCCCGGAGACGTTGCGATGAATGGACCCAACCAAGACAGCTGGAGGGAACTGACATGACGCGACCCATCAAACGTGCTCTTTCGGTCCTCGCCCTGATCGGACTGATGCTCGGCGCGTGCGGAGGCGGCACCGCTCCGGCTCCGTCGGCGACCGCGACGCAGGCGCAAGGCGCGACGCAGACCGCGTCGCAGGCGCCGTCACTCGTATCGGATCGCAAGATCCAGATCGGCGCGAGCGCGTCCCTGACGTGGCTCCCGCTCCGCGTCGCCGTGGACCGCGGCTTCTTCAAGGACGCGGGTCTCACGAACGTCTCGTTCACCCTGATCGACTCGGCGCCCAACGCCGCGAATGCGCTCGCGGCGGGCGAGATCGACTTCGCGGGACTCGCGTTCGAGCGCGCCGTGCTCGCCACCGCGGGCGGCAAGCCGGTGCAATGCGTGGTGTCCATCCAGGACACGCCGCCAACGTCGATCGTCGTTCCGGCCAAGTCCGACATCAAGCCGGGCGACTGGGCCGCGCTGAAGGGGAAGACCATCGGCGTCGTCCAGGGCGGCTGGGCGGAGATCGTCCCGAAGTACTTCCTGCAGAAGAACGGCATCGACCTCAAGGACGTGAAGTTCACGAGCACCCCGAACACCGCGGCGCAGATCGCCGCGATCAAGAGCGGCCAGGTGGATGCCGTCTCGGGGATCGAGCCATCACAGCGTCAGGCGATCTTCGAAGGCTCGGCGAAGATGTTCTTCGACCTCGAGGACCCCGCGATGCTCAAGCAGTACTGGCCGACGCCGTTCCAGGCCACCTGCCTGCAGGTCAAGGCCGACTTCGCCAAGGCGAACCCCGCGATCATGAAGGCGATGCAGGCCGCGGTCGCCCGAGCGCTGAAGGAGATCCGCGCGAACCCGGCGATCGCCGTCGACCTCGCGGCGAAGGACTCACCGACGACGGACCGTGCGATCTTCCAGCAGTCCGTCAACGCGCTCCTCAACACGTGGTCGCAGGACGGATCCCTCACCGAGCAAGCCGTCGCGAACGTCTCGAAGCTCCTGACCGACTACGGCGTGATCAAGGCGCCGCTTCCGTACGCCGACGTGGTGTTCACGGGGAAGTAGCGCGCCGACGACGGCCCGGCTCGGCGGTCGCGCCGAGCTGGGCCGAGATCTGTGCCGCCGCGTCGCGCACGGCCGGGCCGTACCTCTCGGCCGACGCCGCCTGCCACCGGCTGACCGGTCCGCAGAGAGCGATCGCGCCGACGACACCGTTACGGTCGACGATGGGGGCCGCGACCGCGAAGGCCTCCGGGTCGCGCTCCGCGACGGACACGACGTAACCGCGTGCCCTGTTCTCGGCGAGCGAACGCTCGAGCGCGCGCCGCTCGACGAGCGTGTTCGGAGTGAGTCGCCGGCGCGGCACGTCGCGGAGATATGCCGCACGCAGATCGTCCGCGAGCGCCATGAGGATCGCCTTGCCCGACCCACCCGCGTACAGCGGGTACGGCTGGCCGATGCGCACCGTCATCCGGATCTCCTTCGGGCTCTCGATCTGGTCGATGCACACGCGCTCTCGCCCGAGCAGGACGCTCAGCGTGACCGTCTCGTCGAAGCGTTCGACGAGCTTCCGCATGACCGGGAGCGCGACGTCACGGAGCGACGGCCGGGCGGCGGCGAGCAGGCCGAGCGCGGTCGCGCGCGGTCCGAGCTCGTAGGTGCCGAATCGTGCCTCGACCATCCATCCGCGGTCCTGGAGCGTGCGGACGATCCGATAGGCGGAGCTGCGTGAGCAGCGCAGCTCGGTGGCGATGTCCTTCACCGCGATCTTGCCGTGTTCGCCGAGCAGCTCGAGCACGCGGAGCGCGTCGTTGACCGTGTCGAGCACGACGGGGGACGTCGCCGTCCGGCCGCTCGTAGTGCTCCCGGTGCGCGACCTGCGTATCGTCTCGACTCCTCGGACCGTGCTGGTAGGCCTGTTCGTATATCGACCATCCAGTGCGCAAAAAGACCAGGTGCGATTGCAGCGCCTCGGCGGTCGCTTGTCAACGTCCTCGGGCACCGCTGTCTATCCGCGCGGTCCTCGTCCCTCGGCGAGCTGGCGATCACCGCGGCGGCTTCCTGGATCGTTCGCGACGTCGCGCGCTACCATCTCACGCGTGAACGAGATCGAGATCCTCGGTCTCTTCGGCGCGACCTTGCGGCCCTGTTCGGTGTGCGACATCAGCGACCTCGGCAGCAAGCTCGAGCGCGAGCAGGCGGCCGAGGCGACGGACGCCGCCCGCGCCGACTCCGACGTCGCGTACCGGATCGCGGTCGCGGTCTTCGGCCGCCACGGCGCGGCGGTCCGCGTCCGGCTCACGCCCATCGATTCACCCCGCGGGATGTGGCTCACGCTCCGGCATCGGCTCGGCGGCGGGCCGCAGGTCCTCGTAAATGGCCGGAAAACTGCGGCAGAGCCTGAAAGAGTGCTCGCGGCGCTCGCGTAGGGATTTGCCAGGGGAGGCCATAATCCAGCGGCGAGGGTGCTCGCGCGCTCGCGGGAGGGGGTGAGTCCCGGCCACACGACGTATTCGGTACGGAAAGCGACCTTCTCTAGGAGGGATGCGTAGTGCTGGATACCCCGTTCCTATTCGTTCTCATCGCACTCGTCGCATACGGCATCGCGTACTTCTGGTACGGCAAGTGGTTCGACCGGAACGTCTGGAAGTCCGACGCGTCGAAGACCACGCCGGCGCACATGTACCTCGACGGTGTCGAGTACTTCCCGGTCTCGAAGTACGTGCTCTGGGGCTACCAGTTCAAGAGCGTCGCGGCGCTCGGACCCGTCCTCGGTCCGTTCATCGCCATCCAGTACGGCTGGGTCCCGGCGCTGCTCTGGATCGTGTTCGGGAACTTCTTCATCGGGTGGCTCCAGGACTACGGCTCGGTCATGGTCAGCGTCCGCAACCAGGGTCGCTCGTTCGGCCCGATCAGCTACGAGTTCACTGGCGCGGCAGGCCGGAACACGTTGCTGTGGTTCGTGCTCCTGTACCTCCTCATCATCTCGGCGACGTTCATCTTCTTCATCGCGACGTTCTGGAACATCTTCCCCGGCGTCTTCTGGGCGACGCTCGGCGTGTTCGTCGCGGGCGTCGTGGCGGGCCGGCTCATCTACAAGGTCCGCATGAACATCATGGGCGTGAGCGCGATCGCGCTCGCCATCGTCGCCGTCACGCTCTACCTCTCGACCATCCTCCAGTGGCCGGCGAAGGACTTCCTCGGCGTCTGGACGATCCCGTTCTGGGCCGCGGTCTGCCTCGTGTTCCTGTACGCGGGCGCGATCCTGCCGCTGCCCAGCTTCATCCAACCGGTGAACTTCGTCGCATTCTTCCCGGCATTCCTCGCGGTCCTGCTCATCATCGTCGGCGCGCTGCTCTCGCCGGTCACGAACGTCCACCTCACGCAGCCCGGATGGAAGACGTTCTTCCCATCCGACGCGGTCGGTCCGCTCTGGCCGGTGATGTTCGTGGCCATCGCGTGCGGAGCGATCAGCGGCTGGCACTCGCTCGTCGGTAGCTCGTCAACGAGCAAGCAGCTCGACATCGAGACCGACGCGCACCCGGTCGGCGCGGGCGCGATGCTCTCCGAGGGTCTCCTCGGCCTCGCATCGCTCTCCGCGTACATGATCGTGTCGCCCGACGTCATCAAGCAGGGCAACGTGGGCGCGTGGGTCTTCGGAGCCACGCAATTCACGCAGGGCTACCTCGGTTTCCTCGGCGACGTGGGCCTCAAGGCGTACTTCGGCATGGCGCTCGTGATCTTCGCGATCACGGTGCAGGCGCTCGTCACGCGCTTCTGGCGTCTCGTCGCGGCGGAGGTCTCCTCGGGCACGAGCCTCGCGTGGTTCGGCCACAAGCAGATCGCGACGATCGCGGGCCTCGCCATCCCGTGGGTCCTCGCGGTCACGGGCTCGTGGATCAACCTCTGGCTGTACTTCGGTGGAGCGAACCAGCTCCTCGCCGCGCTCGCGTTGTGGCTCATCTCGATCCACTTCGTGCGCGTGAAGGCGCCGAGCCGCTTCACGCTCATTCCCGCGGTCTTCATGACGATCACGACGATCACCGCGCTCGGCTACCAGACGCTCATCTTCGCCAGGGCGGGCCTGGGTCTCTTCGGCATGACGCTGTTCAAGATCTCGGACAAGGGTCTCGAGCTCTTCCTGAACACGCCGGCCGGCCCGCTCGTCCAGGCGGGGCAATGGATCGCCCAGCCCGAGGCGAAGACGTGGGCGTATCTCTTCAATCTCGTGTTCGCGGTCGTCGGCCTCATGCTGTTCCTGCTCGGCATCCGCATGGCCCTGTACGTGTGGGACGGCTACCGCCGCTTCAGCGGCGGCGCCGCGCCCGCACCGTCTCCCGCACCTGCCGCAACGGGCGGCGAGGACTAGCCCGTCTCGCAGCGATGGGCGCCGTCTCCTTCACCGGAGCGGCGCCCATCCTCGCTTTTGTGGCACGCGCCCCGCGGACATAGACTCCCGATCACGTTCCACGAGGAGGACCGACGTGCCTGAGAAGGACAAGCCTGCCGAGCCCGAGAAGAAGGCCGGCATCGGGACCGTCTTCAAGGGTGTGCTCTACGGGATGGCGAGCCACGGTCACGTGACTGCGACGCTGCGCACGCGGATGTACCTCGAGCATCTCTTCATGTTCATCACCCTCGGCGACATGCTCGGGATCCCCGTGCTCCCGCCGTACTACTCGCTGCGCATCCTCCCGTACGCGGTCCCGAACATCGCGTCGTGGAAGCAGCGGATCTTCCGTGAGCGCGACTTCACCGACGCGATCTACTAGAGAGAGCGGGAGGCGGCCGGTGATCGTGAGACGCGGCCGGCGAGTCGCCCGGTGACCGTGGCGACGGGACAGCTCGGCCTCGCGCGCTTCTTCGAGAAGCGCGGCAGCATCCCGGAGATCGTTATCTTCGCCGGCAAGGGCGGCCTCGGAAAGACGACGTCGTCCGCCGCGCTCTCGCACCACCTCTCGCAGGACCTCGGGAAGCGCACGCTGTGCTTCTCCACCGACCCCCAGGCCTCCCTCTCGGACATCTTCGAGCAGAACTTCTACGGCCTCGGGGTCACCGAGCTGAAGCCGCGGCTCAACGTGGTCGAGATCGACGCGGACCGCCGCGTCGCCGAGTACCAGAAAGAGGTCAAGCAGAAGATCAAGGACCTCCACGGGCTCGACGAGATCCCGGCCGAGATCGACGAATACATCGACTCGACCTCGGCCGAGCCCGCGATGTACGAGTCGGCGACGTACGACGCGATGGCCGAGCTCGTCGCCAAGCACGAGTTCGAGCACTACGTCTTCGACATGCCGCCCTTCGGACACGGCGTCCGCATGGTCGCGATGGCCGACATCCTCTCGAAGTGGGTCGAGAAGATCACCGAGGCGCGCGGCAAGGTGCAGGAGTACGACGCCGTCGCCGCGACGCTCAAGGGCCAGAAGGTGAGCGAGGACGCGGTCATGGGCGAGCTCCTCGCGATCCGCACGAAGATCAAGACCTTCACCGACCTCATCGTCGACCGCACGCGCACCGCGTTCTTCATGGTGCTCATCCCCGAGAAGATGGCGATCCTCGACACCGACCGCGCGCTCGGCATGTTCCGCTCGCTCGGGATCGAGATGAGCGGCATCGTCGTGAACCAGGTGTATCCGGCGGAGCTCCTGGACAAATCGAACCTCTCGACCTTCCTGAAGAACCGCATCGAGACGCAGCAGCGCTACCTGAAGGAGATCAGGGAGAAGTTCGGCGAGTACCTCGTCTCGGCGATGCCCATGTACGAGCGCGAGCCGAAGGGGATGGACATGATCGCGAAGGCGTCGATCGACCTGCTGAACAGCCCGGTGCGGATCTGATGGGTCGCTCGACCAGCCGAGGGCGCGGGTAATGGATCGCCTCGCGCAGTTCCTCGAGACGCACCCCGACCTGAAGTTCGTGTTCACCGGCGGCAAGGGCGGCGTGGGGAAGACCGTGACCGCCGCCGCGCTCGCGCTGTACTTCGCCGGCAACGGCAAGAAGGTCATGCTCGCCTCGCTCAACCCGGTGCACTCGCTCTCGTCCGTCTTCGACCAGGACCTTTCCGGCGGAAAGTCGAAGACGGTGCAGGACGGGAACCTCGGCGGGCGCCTCGTCGCGATCGAGGTCGAGACGAAGGACGTCGTCGAGCGCTACCGCGAGAACATCGGCAAGCGCGTGCGCGAGTTCTTGAAGTGGTCGGACATCCCGGTCGACGCGAAGCCGTTCGTCGACATCGCCGTCACCAACCCCGCCTTCGAGGAGTCGGCGATGTTCGACAAGATGACCGACGTCATGCTCACCGAGGGCCACGACTACGACGTCATCGTCTTCGACACCGCCGCGGTCGCGAACGCGATCCGGCTCATCGGCCTCTCCAAGATCTACGGGCTCTGGCTCGGCCGCATGATCGAGAGCCGCAAGGAGGCGCTGTCGCTGCGGGTCCAGCTCTCCTTCCGCAAGGAGAAGATCATGGAGGAGGTCAAGAAGGACCCGCTCATGGCGGACCTCATCGACATGAACGAGCGCTTCAACAAGGTGAAGGACGTGCTCCTCGATCCGAAGCGCACCGCGTTCTTCTTCGTCACGCTGCCGCTCGCGCTCCCGATCTCGGTGGTCGAGCGCTTCATCGAGAGCGTGAAGAGCTACGGCGTGCCGGTGGGTGGCGTGGTCGTGAACCAGGTGCTGCCGCGCGAGGTCGTGGAACAGCATCGCGACGAGACGTACCTCGCGAACAAGTTCGACGAGCAGCAGGGCTACCTGCGTCGCATCAAGACGAACCTCGGCCCGCTCGTGCGCGCGCAGCTTCCGCTGTACGAGGACGAGGTGCGCGGGATGGCCGCGATGCGGGCGATCGCGCGCGATCTCTTCTCCTACGAGCCCGACTTCTGGGCCACGCTGTAGCGACCGAACGCACGAGACGGCGCGAAGACCCCGCGATCCCGTGGACGTGCCGGCCGCGAGTAGCCTGTAGTCCGATGACGCGCGTTCCCGACGGCATCCGCAGGCACGTGCTCGCGTCGGCCAACATCCTCCTCGGCGCGAGCAACTTCGTGGTCATCGCGCTGCCCGACCGCTACAGCGTCGGTCAGACGATCAATCCCGCCGAGGTCGCCGGGACGCATCCCGCGCGGGGTGCCGCATGGGTCCTCGATGGCCGGTGCTCGCACTACCTCCGCGACAGCCAGACGCGTGAGTCGCTCGAGCTGCTCGTCGTTTCGCGTCGTGGCGAGGGCTCGGTCCCGAAGTGGTTCGGCTCGTCCGACACCCGCCCGCTCGTCGTCGCGCAGCACGATGCCCGGCTCATGGTCGACGAGATCAGGGTCGGCTTCCCGCGTCGCCGCCCGATGGCGCGCCTTCGCGCCGCGTGGTCCTGCGAGCGGACGAAGCGCGCCCTCGAGATCGAGCTGCTCGGCCCGCACGACGCGGACCTCGCGCCGATCGCGGAGGCGTTCGCGCTGGCGGAGTGCCATTGAGGAGGGTGTGCCATGACCGCTTCGGTATTCGCTGAGCCGCGCATGTTCGTCGGGGGAGAGTGGGTCGACGCCGGGGGCGGCGAGCGCTTCGAGACGATCGATCCCTCCACCGGTGCGCCGCTCGCGAGCGTCCCGTCCGCCACGGCGGCCGACGTCGACCGCGCCGTGCGTGCCGCACAGGCAGCCGCGCCGGCCTGGGCCCGGCTGAACGCGCGGAAGCGCGGCCAGCTCCTCATCGAGGCCGCGAAGCGCGTGCGCGCGAAGGCCGAGCGCATCGCGATGCTCGACGCCGTCGACGGCGGCATGCCGCTGAAGGCGGCGCGCGCCGACGTGGCCAAGGGCACCGAGAAGATCGAGTACTTCGCCGAGCTGTCGCAGGAGGTGAAGGGCGAGACGTTCCCGGTGCAGGGCGGTAGCTTCACCTACTCGCTTCGGCAGCCGTACGGCGTCGTCGCCGTCGTGAATCCCTTCAACCATCCCGCCGCGTTCACGCTCGGCAAGGCCGCGGCGCCGCTCGCCGCAGGCAACACCGTCGTCGTGAAGCCGCCCGCCGAGGCGCCCCTCTCGTCGCTCGAGGTCGCCGCCGCGATGGCCGAGGCCCTCCCGCCGGGCGTCTTCAACGTCATCACCGGGCGCGGGCACACTGCGGGCAACGCGCTCGTGGCGCACCCCGGCATCGGCAAGATCCAGTTCACCGGCAGCGTCGCGACGGGGCAGGCCATCCTCACCGCGGCGGCACAGAACGTCGTCCCCGCGGTGCTCGAGCTCGGTGGGAAGAACGCGAACATCGTCTTCGCCGACGCCGACATGGATCGTGCGGTCGCCGGTGCGGTCGCGGGCATGTCGCTCAGCGTGTGCGGGCAGTCGTGCCAGTCGGGTACGCGCCTCTTCCTCCATCGCGACATCCACGACGCGTTCATCGAGCGTCTCGTCGCGAAGCTCGAGAAGGTGCGCATCGGCATCGCCTCGGACGAGACGACGGAGATGGGGCCGCTCATCTCAGCGCGCCAGCTCGAGGTCGTGCGCTCGTACATCGCATCGGGCCGCGCGCAGGGCGCGCGCCTCGTCACGGGCGGCGTGTCACCCGCCGACGAGTCGCTGCGCCACGGCTTCTTCATGCGCCCGACCGTCTTCGACGGCGCGGACATGAGCATGACGATCGCACGCGAGGAGATCTTCGGTCCGGTGCTCGCGGTCTTCGCGTGGCACGACGAACGCGAGATGCTGCAGGCGGTGAACGCCGTCGAGTACGGGCTCACGGCGACGATCTGGTCCGAGGGCGTGCGCGCGCACGACGTCGCCCGCGAGATCGAGGCCGGCTACGTGTACATCAATACGGAGCGCGGCGGCGCGCCGGGACTCCCGTTCGCGGGCTGGAAGCACAGCGGGCTGGGCCTCTCGCATTCGCGCGAGCCGCTCCTCGATTGGACCCGCATCAAGATCGTCGACGCTCGGGCCGACGCCTAACACCACGCGCTCGTCGACGTCTGGACCGAGAGCCGCGCGGAGGCCGACCGCTAGCGCGATGCGGTCCGCGTCCGGATCGCGGCCGCGATGTCTGCGGGTGCGTGCGTTCGCACCCATCCGGGATCGATCGCCGCGATGACGTTCGGCGACGTGCGTGACAGCGAGACCTCGCGGATCGGCGCGGTGGCGGCGGGCGACGCATCGGCACGCGGCTTCTCACGGAGGTCGGCGCGCACCACGACGCTGTCGCCGCGGCGGCGGAGGAGCGCGGCGAGCCAGAGCGCGAGCGCCTCCCGCGGCATGAGCAGCGTGACGATCGCGACCTTCGTGAAGGGCGCGACCGCGTCGTCGACCGTGAGCTGGAAGCCGGCCTGTCCGAGCCAGCGCACCCGCGGCATCGACGTGCTCTCCGAGAGCTGCTGTGCGGCGAGCCCGAGCGTCCGCAGGTACGCGTTCGCCGTGCGGCGCTGCCAGAAGCCGCCGACGATGTACCAGCCGACGAACAGGAACGCGAGCGCGAAGACGAGGAGGACGCCCGTTCCCTGGTCCATCAGTGGATCTCCGGCGCGCGCTCGAGGACCTCGGTGTCTTCGAGCTGGCGCTCCTTCCACTTCTTCAGGTCGGGAAGCATGTATGGGAGGAGGTGCAGCGTGACGGTCGAGTTCATGAGCGGGATGCCCAGAAGCTCGCCCATGATCAGCACGTTCAGGGCGTCGGCGTAGCGCGAGCGCTCTTCGTGGAGCCCGTGCCAGAACTCGTAGACGAAGAAGCCCCACAGGATCTCGTTGACGCGATGTCGCAGCTTCGCCCACCGGCCATCGGGCTCCGGGCCGAGGCCGATCCGGATGATCCGCTGCCGCGGGTCGGGCACGACGGAAGCCTAGTACGGTATGTCGATCCCGCGAGCGTGCCCCGCTCGTCCGCGCGGCGGACCCAGCCGCCGGCGGGCCTCGATGTGCGGCGAGATCGTACCGCCGATCCGCTACCGCGTGGACCGCGGTCAGACGGGTCTGAGCAGCATCCCAAGCTTCGCCCGCAGGAGCTCGAGCGTGTCCGCGTCCACCGGGCGATTCGCGCCGACATTCGCGCTTCCCACGTCGCATCCGAGCCTGCATGCGTAGCAGTCCTCGACGTTGACGCTCGCGCCGTAGGGGCAGGCGACCGCGGCCGTGGGCCGCGTCGGGCGCGTTCCGAGCCACTCCCGGTCCATGTGCGCCTCCTACGCGACCCCGCCCGCGGTCGTCGCGAGGGGCTTCGGCGGCGGCGCGCATCGAACGATCGTGTTCCGGTCGCCTCCCTTCGCGCCCGCGGTGATCTCGTCGAGCCACGGGCACGAGAGGCAGCTCTCGATGCTTGTGTCGCCCCTGCGTGCGGGGCAATGCACGACCCCGTCGACGCAGATACGAGCCGGCGGTGTCAGGGACATGTGACCTCCCTTGTCCCCGTCATCGAAGCGCGACCTCGTGCCGTCGTGGTAGTGCCGAACGGCCTCGGCCGCGATGCCGAAGGCACTCGGCGCGGCGAGACCCGGTCACGGTCCGCCGTATGGCACGATTCCCGCGTTGCGCTCCTTTCATCACGCCCGGTCCGATCCATGAGGCTCGGCTCGCTCACGCGGCAGCAGCTCGTGGGTCTCGCGGTCGTGATGGCGGGGAGCTTCGTCGCCGCGCTCGATCAGAGCATCGTCGCGACCGTCATGCCGACGGTCATCGGCGAGCTCGGTGGCATCGACCGGTACGCGCTCGTCTTCTCCGGCTACCTGCTCGTGTCCACCGTGTCGACGCCGATCCTCGGCCGGCTCGCCGACGTGTTCGGCCGCACGCCGGTGTTCATCGGCGGCATGGCGATCTTCGTGGTCGGGTCCGTCGGCGCGGGCCTCGCCGCGGACATGCTCCAGCTCGTCGTCGCGCGCGCGGTGCAGGGGTTCGGCGCGGGCGCGCTCCTTCCCGTCGGCATGACGATCGCGGGTGACCTTTTCGATGTTCGCGGACGCGCGCGCGTGCAGCCGCTCTTCAGCTCCGTGTGGATCGTCGCGGCCCTCGTCGGGCCGGCGATCGGCGGGATCCTCACCCAAGCGTTCTCGTGGCGCTGGGCCTTCCTCGTCAACCTGCCGATCGGCGTCGCCGCGATCGTGCTCCTGCTCATCGTCTTCCGCGAGCGCGTCGAGCCGCACGGCGAGCGGATCGACTGGGTCGGGGCGACGCTCCTCACGCTCGCCAGCGGCGGCCTGCTGCTCGCGCTGAACGGCATCATCCCCATCGCCGCGCTCGCGACCGCCGCCCTGTGCGCGCCGCTCTTCCTCTCGGTCGAGCGACGATCGCGATCCCCGCTCATCGACCTCGACCTCGTGCGCGACGCTGCCGTCGGACCGGGGATCGCCCTGAACGCCGTGGTCGGCGGGATGACCTTCGCGATGAGCACGTACCTTCCTCCGTTCATCCAGGGCGTGCAGGGCCACACTCCGGTGGAGGCTGGCGCGATCGTGACCGTGACGAGCCTCGGCTGGTCATCCGGTGCGCTCTCGATGGGCCTCATCCTCGTGCGGCTCGGCCCTCGCCTCTGCGCGCTCGCCGGCACGCTCTGCTGGGCCGTGGGCGGCGCCATCCTCGTCTTGCTCGGTCCGACGAGCCCGCTGCAGCTCGCCGCCCTCGCCGCCGCGATCCTTGGCCTCGGGATGGGCCTCACGATCTTCCCGATCCTGGTGTCGGCCCAAAGCGCGGTCGGATGGGCGCAGCGTGGCGTCGTGACCGGTCTCGTGAACTTCGCCCGCAGCATGGGTGCGGCGATCGGTGTCGCGGCGCTCGGCACCCTTCTCTTCTGGTCGATGGGCGCCGACGCGACCGCGGTGCAGGCGCTCCTCGATCCGGCGAGCCGCCGCGAGCTCGATCCCGCGCACGCCGCCGCGCTCGGCGGCGCGCTCGCGGGCGGGCTGCACGCGGTGTACTTCACGATGGTCCTGGTCTCGGTGCTCGGCGCGCTCCTTGCGCGCCGCCTGCCGCGCGCGTTCGCGGAAAAGGATGCGGGGAGCGCGGTCGGCGCCTAGGCGGTGCGGACGAACACCGTCTTCGGCACCGTGTACTTGAGGTAGCCCGCCTCGCCGACGCCGCTCTTCTTGTGCCCGACCGCCGGTGACTCGGACATCGCGGGGCTGTAGTAGCCGTTCACGTAGATCTGGCCCGCCTCGATGCGCCCGGCGACGCGCAGCGCGCGCTGGATGTCGCTCGTCCAGACCGCGCCGGCCAGGCCGAACTCGACGTCGTTCGCGAGCCGGAGCGCCTCGGCCTCGTCGGCGAATTGCATCACCGCGAGGATGGGGCCGAAGATCTCCTCGCGCGCGATGCGCATCTCGGCGCGCACGCCGTCGAAGACCGCGGGGGTGACGAAGTTGCCTCGCGCGAGTGCGGGTTCCGGCGGGACGCCGCCGCCGTACACCAGCCGCGCGCCCTCGGCCGCGCCGATCCTGATGTAGTCGAGCACGCGCTGACGCTGCGCGCGCGACACGAGCGGGCCGAGCTCGGTGCTCTCGTCGACCGGATCGCCCAGCTTCATCGCCTTCACGCGCTCGACCACGCTCGCGAGCACCGTGTCGTGGACGGTCGTCTCGAGGAGGAGGCGCGAGCCCGACACGCACACCTGTCCGTTGTTGCTGAACGCGGCGATGACCGCCCACATCGCGGCGGCCGCAAGGTCGGCGTCGCGGAACACGATGTTGGGGTTCTTCCCGCCGAGCTCGAGCGCGACGCGCTTGAGGCCCGAGCCGGCCAGCTCCATGACGTGCCTGCCGGTCTCGACGCTTCCGGTGAGCGACACCATGTCCACGCCCGGATGCGTGAGGAGCGCGTCGCCCACCGTGCCGCCGGGCCCGGTGACGATGTTCACGACGCCGTCGGGCAGCCCGGCCTCCTGGAGGATCTCGCCCAGGACGAGGACGCTGAGCGTCGACTCGACCGACGGCTTCAAGACCGCGCTGTTGCCGGTGCAGAGGATCGCGGCGAGCTTCTGGCTCGCGGCGACCGCCGGCCCGTTCCACGGGATGATCTCGGCGACGACCCCGACGGGCTCGTGCATCCGGTAGTTGAAGTGGCTGCCCGCGGCCACGCGCACGACCTCTTCGGACAGGTCGCGCGCCTTTCCCGCAAAGTAGTCCCAGGCGAAGATCCCCTGCTGGAGGTGCATGTAGCCGCCGGAGATCGGTTTGCCCATGTCCATCGCCTCGAGGTACGCGAAGCGGTCGCGCTCGCGCTCGAACAGGCGCGCGATCTTCGTGAGGATCTCGGCCCGCTGGTTCGGCGCCATGCGCGGCCACGGCCCCTCGTCGAACGCCGCGCGCGCCGCCCGCACCGCGGCGTCGACGTCGTCCGCCGAGGCCTCCGCGATCGTCGTGAGCGGCTCGTTCGTGAACGGGCTAATGACCTGGAACGCCTTGCCCGTCGAGCCGGTCCGCCACTTCCCGCCGATGAGCATCGGACGCGGTCCTGCTTCGATCCAACGTGTGTCCTTCTTCACCATCACACCGACCCCTGATAGAGCGCCGGCGCGTTCCCGAGTGGCGGCGGCGGTTGATACGGATAGCGCTCGGCGAGATCCGGCGCGGGCTCGACGCCGATGCCCGGCGCCTCCGGCGGACGGAGCGTCCCGTCCACGATCATCTTCGTCGAGACGCTGTCGCCACCCACGAACGCGCCGACGAGATCGTCCATGCGCGCGCTCATCTCGAGCCACGTGAGCGTCGGCGCCCCGGTCGCGGCATGCAGGTTGGCCGCGAGCCCGATGGGGGTACCGGCCGAATGCGGCGAGAGGCGCACGTTGCGCGCGGCGGCGAGCGCCGCGATGCGCCGCAGCTCCGACATGCCGCCGCACACGGCCGCGTCCGGCTGCCAGACGTCGGCGACGCGATCCTCGGCGAGCTCCAGGAAGCCCGACACGCCGAACACGTGCTCGCCGTACGCGATGGGGACGGGCGACGAGGCGACGAGCCGCGCGAGGCTGACGGCGTCGTCGCGCGGGCACGGCTCCTCGAAGAAGCCGACGCCGCACTCGGCGAGACGTGGCGCGATGCGCGCGGCGGTCTTCGGCGTGAACGCCTCGTTGCCGTCGATGAAGATCGCGATCTTCGGGCCGAAGAGCTCGTGCAGGCGCGCGAGCGTCTCGAGCTCGTCCTGCCACTGCGCGCCGAGCCTCACCTTCGCGGCGCGCGTGCCCTTCGCGAGGAACGGCGCGAAGTGCTCGCGGTGCACGTCGGCGCTCCCCTGCGACAGGAAGTTGCCGCCTGCGTACACCGGCAGCGGCGCGCCGCCGCCGCCGAGGAGCTCGTACGCGGGACGGTCCGCGAGCTTTCCCGCGATGTCCCAGAGCGCCATCTCGACGCCGGAGAGCGCGTGCGACACGAGCCACACGAGCCCCTGGCGGCGGCGGAGCCACGCACGGGCCCGCGCGACGATCGGATCCGGCTGCCGCGGATCCTGCCCGATGACGAAGCGCGCGAGGGCCTCGGTCACGATCGCGTCCGCGACCGTCGCGTACTCGCAGCCCCACGCGTCGCTGACCTCGCCGTAGCCCGTGATGCCGGCGTCCGTCTCGGCCTTCACGATGCAGTGCGTGAGGAACGTCGGCCCCAGCGGGTGCCCGCTCCCGCCGCGCGGTGGATCGAGCGGGACGCTGATGGGGATCGTCGAGAGGCGGGTGACACGCGTCATGGCGTCGACGTCGCCGGGGTGTCCGCCCGCACCATGTCCGCCATGGTACCTACCCCTGACGACCCGTGCGGCGCGCCCTCTCGCATGGAAGAACGCCTGCTCGCATCGTGAGACGGCCCCCGCCGAGGCTGCGACGCGCGCAGGCCGGACGACCGGCTCCCCTCGATGGGATCGCGCTCCCGCGCGTCGGGCCTTCCGACCTGTCCGCCGCCGCGTTCAAACGCGCTCGGTCTCGTGCCAGTACAGGACGCGTGCCTGGACGAGCGTGACGACCTCGGTGAGGATCACGCCGAGGACCGTGAGGACGACGACGCCGCTGAACACGTCGGTGGTGCGCAGCGTGATCGCCGCCTCGGTCATCATGTGGCCGACGCCGTCGCGCGCCCCCACGAGCTCGCCGACGATCGCGCCGATGAGCGACAGGCTCACGTTGAGTCGGAGCGCGGCGAAGAAGTACGGCAGCGTGTTCGGCACGCGCAGGTGCCAGAAGATCTCGCGCTTCGACGCGCGGACGCTCTGGAAGAACTCGAGCGTCGTCGGGTCGACCCCGCGCATGCCGGTGATGCAGTTCACGAGGACCGGGTAGAACGTCGCGAGCGCCGCGACGATCGCCTTCGGCATGAGCGTGAAGCCGAACCAGATGATGAATACCGGTGCGACCGCGATGGTCGGCGTCGAGCGGATCGAGATGATGATCGGGTAGAGCGCCTGCTCGGCGAAGCGAGAGTTCGTCATGATGACCGCGAAGACCAGACCGATGGTCGTCCCGATGAGGAGTCCGACCATCGCCTCGGCGAACGTGATGTAGGTGTCGTAGAGGATGCCCTGCGCGGGCGCACCGACGTACGTGGGCGGCACGAAGCCCGCGCTCACGAGCCGCCAGAGCGTGCCGGCGATGGCCGATGGACCGGGGAGCAGGTACACGGGGATGTTCAGCAGGTCGACCACGGCCTCCCACGCGCCGAGCGCGATGACGAGTGCGACGATCGGCGGCAGCGCGTCGCCGGCGGTCCGGCGCACCCACGAGGATCGTGGCCGGCGCCGGCTGACGACGCGGGGCGCGGCCGTCGCGCTCATCGGCCGCCCGTCGTCCGGACCGAGTCGTGCCAGAACAGCACGCGCCGTTCGCTCCAGTTCATGAGGAGCGTCAGCGAAACGCCTGTGATCGCGAGGAACATGATGGCGGCGAACATCGCCGGGATGTCCAGTGTGAGCGCGGTCTCGTTGATGACCTTGCCGATCCCGTTCTTCGAGCTGAAGAGCTCGCCGACGATGGCGCCCGCCAGCGCGAGGTTCACGTTCACCTTCAGCGCCGCGTACAGGTAGGGGAGCGTGGTCGTCCAGCGCAGCCGGAGGAGGATCTCCCAGCGGCTCGCGCCGACGCTGCGGAAGAACTCGAGAGCGAGCGGATCGACCGAGCGCATTCCCGCGATGCAGTTCACGAGCACGGGGAAGAAGGTGATGAGCGTGGCGAGGACGATCTTCGGCTGGAGCTCGTAGCCGAGCCAGATGCGCAGCAGCGGCGCGATCGCGACGAACGGCACGAGCTTGAGGATGACCGCGAGCGGGAACAAGCTCTTTTCGAGGACCCGCCAGTTCGCCATGAGGATCGCGCCGACGATCCCGATGGTCGTGCCGATGACGAGGCCGATCGCGGCCGCGGCGAGCGTGTACGAGAACTCGTAGGCGTAGCTCGGCAGCTCCTCCCACAAGCGGACCGCGATCCGGCTCGGCGCGGGCACGACGAACGCCGGCGTGTTCGTCACCCGGATGAGGGCTTCCCAGGCGACGAGGAACGCGACGATGCCGAAGATGCCCGGACCGAGGGCTCGCAGACGCGACAGCGTCGTCGCGCCGCCGCTCGCGCGCGGGAGCGGCCGCGTCGCGGCGGTGGCGGTCATCGCGGGTCGCCCAGCGACGTCACGCCTTGAGCAGATGCCGCAGCCGGTCGGCGATCCGAACGAAGTCGGGCGTCGATTCCATCTCCTCGGTGCGTGGCCGCGGCAGCGTGATGTCGATGATCTCGCGGACCTCGCCCGGCCGCGGGGACATGACGACGACGCGGTCGGACAGGACGATCGCCTCGGGGATGCTGTGGGTGACGAACAGGACGGTCTTGCGCGTGTCGCCCCAGATACGGAGCAGCTCGTAGCGCATGCCGGCGCGCGTGATCTCGTCGAGAGCGCCGAACGGCTCGTCCATGAGCAGCAGCGCGGGATCGAAGATGAGCGCGCGCGCGATCGCCACGCGCTGCTGCATGCCGCCGGAGAGCTGGTACGGGTGCGCCGTCGCGAACGCGCCGAGGCCCACGAGCGCGAGGATCTCGCTGGTGCTGCAGAGCCGATCGGCGCCGGCGCCCCGATTCAGCTCGAAGGGCAGCTCGACGTTCGCCGCGACGCTGCGCCAGGGAAGGAGTGCGGGCTGCTGGAAGACGAACCCGATGTCCTTGGTGCGCTGCGCCTCCTGCGGCGAACGGCCGCGCAGCGCGATGCGGCCGGTGGACGGCTCGATGAGCCCACCGATGATGCGCAGCAGCGTGGACTTGCCGCAGCCGCTCGGACCGATGAGCGTGACGAACTCGTGCTCCTGGATCTCGAGCGAGACCTCGCGCAGCGCCTCGACCGAGGCGTCTCTCGTCTCGAAGGTCTTCGCGACGCGCTCGACGACGACATGGCTTCTCGCGTTGCGGGACGGCGTCACGCCCGTCGAGACGGAGGCGACAGACTCTGCCATGGCGGTAGCGTAGAGTTACCGCCGCGCGGCCGTAAAGTAGCGCGGCGCCCGTGATGGGCGTGCAGGTAGTCAAGAGGGGGTCAGACGTGTACACAAAGGCTCATCGGATGCGTCGGGTGTTCGGCCCCGATGGCAGGACGCTCATCGTCGCGATGGATCACGCCGGGTATATGGGGCCGGTCCCCGGCCTCATCGACCCCGCCGCGACGGTCAGCGCGGTCGTCGCCGGCGGCGCCGACGCGGTCATGACGACGCTCGGCTCCGCGCGTCGTGTCATCGCCGCCCTGGACGGCCGCGGCCTCGTCCTCAGCGTCGACCTCCACGCGCCGGACCCTGCGGCGGTCGTCGAGAACGCGATCGCCCTCGGTGCGGATTCGCTCAAGACGCTCGCGTACTGGGGTGTCGACGACCCGACCGGCCTGCGCAACCTCGGTCGCTACGGCGTGCTGTGCGACCGGTGGGGCTTGCCGTTCCAGGCGGAGATCATCCCGTTCGGCTTCGGGGCGACCGACAAGCACACGCCCGAGAACATCGCGATCGGCGCTCGCGTGGGCGCCGAGTGCGGCGCGGACTACGTGAAGGTGCAGTACACGGGCGATCCCGACTCGTTCCGCCAGGTCGTCGAGGGCGCAGGCGTGCCGGTGATCATCCTCGGCGGCGCGCGTTCGGAGAAGCCGATCAGCGGACAGGTCGCGGACTCGATCCGCGCGGGCGGTGCGGGCATCGCATTCGGACGCAACATCTGGTCGACGCCGGATCCCGAGGCGGCGGTGCGCGCGCTCGCGGCGGCGATCCACGGGAACGGGACGGGCGCCGCGCGGACCACGCAAGCGGTGCGCGTATGAGCGCGGTCGCGACGAAGCAGGGCAGCTACGCGCGCGCGGTCATCACCGGCCCGAACACGATCGTCATGGAGCACGTGCCGATCCAGACGCCCGGTGCGGGCCAGGTCCTCGTCCGCATGCGCGCGTCGGCGCTGTGCACCTGGGAGCAGCGGACCTTCGCGGGGATCGATACCTTCTCCTATCCGCTCGTTGGCGGGCACGAGAACTCCGGCGTGATCCAGGCGATCGGCCCGGACGTCGAGCTCAAGGCGAAGGTGGGTGATCAGGTCGCGCTCGCCGGGCTGAAGCGCTGCGGGCAGTGCCACAGCTGCCGCCGCGGCGTGCTGAACCTCTGCGACAACGCGCGCTCGAAGCGCGTCCCGAACGCGCCGTGGGGGCCGGGCGGGTTCGGGGAGTACGTCCTCGCCGAGGCGTATCAGGTCTATCCGGTCGGCCCCGTCGCGACGCCGCTCGAGGCCGCGCTCACCGAGCCCGCGTCGTGCGTGATCCACGACATGAAGCGCCACCCGGTGCGCAGTGGCGACGTCGTGGTCATCGTGGGCGCCGGGATCATGGGGCTCCTCCACCTCGTGCTCGTCAAGAAGACGCCATGCTTCGTCATCGTGAGCGAGCCGGAGCCCGAGCGCCGCGCGAAGGCGAAGGAGCTCGGCGCGGACGCGCTCATCGACCCCGCGACCGAGGACTATGTCGCGCGCGTGAACGAGCTCTCCGGCGGGAACGGCGCGAACGTGACGTACGTGGCCATCGGTGTGCCGAAGGCGATCGAGGCGGCCGTCGCGGCGGCCGCGAAGCGCGGCGTCGTGTCGTGCTACGCGTCGGTGCACCCACGCGGTTCGACGATCACGGTAGACCCGAACTCGTTCCACCATCGCGAGGTGACCCTGTCCGGATCGATCGCGCAGGATCCCGACGACTTCCTCGCGGCCGCCGACATCATCGGCCGGCGCGAGATCGACCTGCGGCCGCTCATCAGCATGACGTTCCCGCTGTCGCGTCTCGCGGACGCGTTCGCCGCGGCCGGCCGGAAGGACACGTATCGCGTGTTCGTCCAGCCGGACGCCGAGTACGCCGCGGCGCAGCGAGGGGGCACCCCGGCCCCACGGTCCTAGGCGTGGACGACGGTCTGCTCGCCGTCGATCTCGGCACGAGCGGCGTGAAGGCCGGCGTCATCGGCGTCGACGGCCGGATGGCCGCGTTCGCCGACCGTCCGTACGCCCTCATCGAGGGCGACGGGCCCGGCTGGTTCGAGCAGGACGCGAACGCGTGGTGGAGCGCGGCGCGCGATGCGATGCGCGACGCCGTCGCGACGGCGCGGCGTACCCGCGTCGTCGGCGCATGCGTCGGCGGCCAGGGTCCGAGTCTCGTGGCCGTCGATGAGCGCGGCGAGCCGCTCGCGAACGCGATCATCTGGATGGACCGGCGCACCGAGCCGGAGCGCCGCGCGATGGCCGAACGCATCGGGGCGGACGTCTCGCTCTACTCGAACCTTCCGAGGGCGATGTGGCTGCGCGTCCACCGGCCCGAGGTCTACGCGCGCGCCCGCTGGTTCCTGCAGTCGTGGGACTACATCGCGTTCCGCCTCACCGGCGTCGCCGTCGCCTCGAGCTTCGCGGGCAACCCGGTCTTCCCGCCCGCGCTCGTGGACGCGACGGGCTGCGACCGCGCGAAGTTCCCGCGCGAGCACGTGATGGGGGACGCGGTCGGCACGATCCGGCCGGACGTCGCGCGGGACCTCGGCGTGGCGCCGGGCGTCGTCGTTGCGGGCGGCGTGAACGACTCGACCGCCACCGTGCTCGGCGCCGGTCTGGTGCGCCGCGGCCTCGCGCTCGATCTCGGCGGGACCTCCGGCGGCATCGCGCTCGCGTGGGACCGGCCGCTGGGTGAGCACGGCCTCACGGCCTGGCCGGCGCCGACGCCCGGCCTCTACGTGTGCGGCGGCCCGCTCGCGAGCGCGGGCCGCGCGCTGCCCTGGGTCATGTCCGCGACGGGCTATGCGCCGCACGAGTACGCGGCGATCGAGCGCGACGCCTCGACGGCGCCGCCGGGAAGCGACGGCCTCGTCTTCCTTCCGTACCTCGCGGGCGAGCGCACGCCGATCTGGGACGACCGCGCGCGCGGCGTCTTCTTCGGGCTCACGGAGCGGCACACGCGTGCGCACCTCGCGCGGGCCGTCCTCGAGGGCGTCGCGTTCTCGCTGCGCCATATCGCCGACACGCTCAGTGAGGCCGGCGGGACGATCGAGGAGCTCCGCGTCACGGGCGGCCAGGCGAAGGTGGCCCTCTGGTGTCGCATCAAGGCCGACGTCCTGGGCGTCCCCGTCTCGGTCCCCGCCGTGACCGAAGGCGCGGTCCTCGGCGAGGCCGTGCTCGCGGCCGCCGCCGCGCGTCGCGCGCCGGACGTCGCGACCGCCGCGTCGCGCTTCATGATCGAGGCGGCGCGCCTCGAGCCCGATCCCGCCAGCGCGCCCGCGTACGCCGCCGCGTACCGCACGTACCGCGCGCTCTATCCGCGGCTCGCCGAGCTGATGCGCGGAGCCTGAACGCTCGTCCGCGCGACGTCGGCCCCGATCGCTACCGCGTCGCGCGCGGCGGGAAGGCGGCCTTCGGCGCGGCGGCGTGCACGCCCATGCGCTGATCCACCACCTGCGTGACGCCGAAGTCGCACGCGACGCTCAGGAACGAGTACGCGTCGTCGCGGCTGAGCCCGAAGCGCCGCTGGAGGAACGCGAGCATGCGCAGGGCCGCCGCGCGCATGGCCTCGTCGAGGTCGGCGCCGAAGCCGTGGGTGTACCAGTGCGTCGCGGTCTCGAGCAGTGGCGAATCCGTCGGCAGATCGCGGCGCACGACGATCTGGATCCAGCCGTCGTGCGACGACTCGATCGCCGTGCCCGACAGCTCCGCGTCGCCCTCGGCCGCGTGCGGATCGCCGACGAAGAAGAGCGCGCCGTCGTTCAGGACCGGGTAGTACATCGTCGCTCCGGGACCGATGCGCCAGTCGTCGACGTTCCCGCCGAAATCGCCGGGCGGGATGCTGTTCACCTTGCCGCTCTCGCGCGGCGCGACGCCCATGACGCCGAAGTGCGGGCGCAGCGGCACGAGCACGCCGTCGAGCGCCGGCGTCCGGCGCGTGCGCTCCGGCGGGATGATCGTGCCGGGCGCGTCGTACTTCGGCGTGTGCTCGTAGTCGAAGGCGAACGCGGCCTGCGCGTAGCCGCTCGCCGCGTCGACCGCGTAGATGGTGATGCGCTCCTTCTGCATCTCGGGGTACAGGTAGCCCCACCAGGCCCCGATGTTCGTGCCGTACGGAAGGCGCGGGCGCATCGCCAGGATGCGCACCTCGAGCGTGTCGCCAGCGCGCGCGCCCTCGACCGCGATGGGTCCGGTCATCAGGTGCACGCCGGGTCCGCGCTGGGCGGCCGGGATGCCCTCGTACACCGCGCGCACGCCCTCGTCCATCATGAGGTCCGGCGCGTCGCCGGCCTGATGTGTGAGCGTCTCGACGTGGACGGTGTCGCCGGAGCGCACCGTGAGCACCGGCGGCCGCGACCGGTCGAAGAATCCCCAGAAGCACGTGTCGGGCGTCGCGCGCAGGACGTGCAGCGTCTCCCCTTCGCTCATGCCACGCTCCCCACTCGTTCGTCGTCGTACGCGCCGGGGCGCAGGACCTCGCCCGTCCCGGGGCGCACACGCACCTCGCCGTCGGCGAAGACGATCTCGCCGCGCCGGAGCGTCATCACCGGCCAGCCGCGGAGCGGAAGTCCCTCGAACGCGCTCGTGTAGCGGCTGTGCGTGACGTCGGGGCCGACCGGCGCCTCGCGCTCGAGGTCCACGATGACCGCATCCGCGTCCGCGCCCACGGCGATCGCGCCCTTCCGCGGCGCGAGCCCGAAGATCCGCGCGGGGTGCAGCGCCGTGAGCTCCGCGAGTCGCGTGGGCGTGAGCCGTCCGCGCAGCAGCCCGAAGGTCACGAGCACGGGCAGCATCGTCGCGAGGCCCGCGAATCCCGGCCGCTCCTCCCAGACCGTCGCCCCGGTCTTCAGGATCGGGACGTGGTCGGTGCCGATGAGATCGATGTCGCCGCGTTCTATCGCGGTCCAGAGTCGCTCGCGCTCGAGCGCGTCGCGCAGCGGCGGGCTCACCTTCCCGATCGCGGGACCCTGGCCCGCAAGGCGCGCGTCGTCGATCGTGAGCGCGAGGTAGTGCGGGCAGGTCTCGATGACCACGCGCGCGCCGCGCCGTCGGGCGGCCGCGGCGGACTCGATCGCCGCGCCGGTCGTCGTGTGGACCACGTAGACCGGACAGCGCTGCAGCTCCCCGAGCCACGCGATACGCGCGACGGCCTCCTCCTCGATGAAGGCGGGATGCGACATCGCGTACGCGCCGAGGTCGAGCCGGCCCGAGCGGTGCGCGCGGTCGCTCAGGAACAGATAGAGCCCCTGGTTCTCGGCGTGCACCATGCAGTGCGCGTAGGGGCCGAGCTCGCGGATCAGCTCCATCGCGCGGAAGAGCACGCCGTCGTCGACGGGCACGAGGCCGATCGGATTCCCGGGCGCGTAGCCGCCCATGTACAGCTTGTAGCTGCGGACGCCCCAGCGCTCGGCGTACTCGGGGATGCCCTCGGCCTGCTCGAGGCTCGAGATGATGAAGTGGAACGCGGTGTCGAGCCCCATCTTCCGCTGGTTCGCCGCGAGGTCGCCGGGGAACGTTTCGAAGAAGCTCGTCGGGCTGCGGCGGTACTGCAGCAGCGTGGTCACGCCGCCGGCCGCGGCGCTCTGGCACTCGGTGACGAGGTTCTGCTCGTAGGGGGACGCGCCGCCGAGGTGCACGTGCGGGTCCACGAGGCCGGGCAGGACGAGCCGGCCGCGCGCGTCGATGCGCGCGTCGGCCGCGGGAAGCGAATCCTCCGTTCCGATGGCCACGAACCGTCCGCCGCGCACCGCGGCGGCACCCTCGACGATGCCGCCCGGCGTGACGAGCCTCGCGTTCCCGATGACGAGATCGGCGCTCTTCACGTTCGATACGGTAGCGACTTGACCCTCTCCGCGCTCGTGACTACTGTCTCGCATCTGGATATGGCACCTCAGGAAGCGAGACGGGACGCCGCGGCGAGACCGGCATCGGCCGCGACCGTCGCGTCGCCCGCGCGCCAGGCCATCGCGACGCGCTGGGAGGACATCCCCGACGAGCTCGTGCGCGACGGCGTGCGCCGTCGCGGCTTCGGCAACGACGGCGTGCTCCTGGTGATGAACGAGCTCACGCCGGGGATGACGGTGTTCCCGCACGTGCACGAGGACTTCGACCAGATCGCCACGATCGTCTCCGGCACGGCGATCTACTACGTGAACGGCGTCGGGCACGAGGTCGGACCCGGCTCGCTCATCCTCATCCCGGCCGGTCAGCCGCACTACATCGAGCCAACGGGGACCGAGAAGGTCCTCAACCTCGACGTCTTCGGCCCGGCGCGGAAGGATCTCATCCATCTCCTGGACTGGATGAAGCCGCGCTGACGCGACCGCGATGAGCGTCGTGCGCGAGCCCGTCGACCTGTCGCGCGTCCTCACCGTCGCCGAGCTCGAAGCGATCGCGAAAGAGCGGCTCAGCCCGGGCGCGTACGTGTACGTGGCCGGCGGCGCGGGGGACGAGCGGACCATGCGGGACAACATCGAGGCCTTCGCGCGCTGGCGTTTCGTGCCACGCGTCCTGATCGACACGAGCGCTCGCTCGCTCGCCACGAGCGTCCTCGGGCACCGCATCGCGCTCCCCGTGGGCATCGCGCCGTTCGCGCTCCAATGCCTGCTCGACCCCGACGGCGAGGCCGCGATGGCGCGCGCCGCCGCCGCCGCGAACACATTCATGGCGCTCTCGATGGGCGCGAACAAGACCATCGAGGATGTCGCGTCGGCCGCGTCGTGCCCGCTGTGGTTCCAGCCCTACCTCTTCGACGACCACTCCTACCTGCGCGAGCTGGCGAAGCGGGCAGAGGGCGCCGGATACGTCGCCCTCTGTCTCACCGTCGACTCCCCGGTCTCGGGCCGCCGCGACGGCGCGCTCCGCGTGCCGGTCACCCTGCCCGACGGCCTGACCTGGGCGAACATGCCGCCGCCGCTGCGGCGACCGAGCGGGAAGTGGCTCTCCGGCGGCGACGCGTGGGAGTGGGACGACGTCGATCGCATCCGCGACGCGACGTCGCTCGCGCTCGTGGTGAAGGGCATCCTGAGCCCGGACGACGCCGTGCTCGCCGTCGAGCACGGTGCGCGCGCGATCGTCGTCTCGAACCACGGCGGCCGGCAGCTCGACGACTCGATCGCCTCGCTCGACGCGCTGCCCGCGATCGTCGACGCGGTCGCGGGGCGGGCGGAGGTCATCCTTGACGGCGGGGTGCGCCGGGGCATCGACGTGCTCAAGGCGCTCGCGCTCGGCGCGCGCGCCGTGCTCATCGGACGCCCGGCGGCGTGGGCGCTGGCCGCAGGCGGCCAGGCCGGCGTCGAGCGGATCCTCGAGCTCTTGCGTGTCGAGCTGTCGGTCGCGATGGCGATCGCCGGCGTCACGAGCGTCGAGCGCGTCGACCGCGGGATCCTGGCCCGGCGCTGATGCGCTGCCGCACGCAGCGTGAGGTGGTGAGCGCGCTCCCCGGCTCGCGAGACCCCGCGGCGCCTCAGTAGGTGGGCGTGAAGTAGCGCGGGACCTCGGGCTCCGCGCGCGTGATGAACTCGAGCACCGCCGGAGTGCCGCTCATCGTGACCTTCGCCGCGCGCGCGATCGCCGCAGCCACGTCCGCGGGGCTCGTCACGCGCTCGGCGTGCGCGCCGAGGCCCGACGCGACGGCGGCGTAGTCGCCGGAGAGCCGGTGCGTCCGGTAGCGCTCGGCCGCCACCGGCATCGAGCGGTCGTAGCCGCCCATGACCGAGTTGTTCAGGAGGATGGTGAGCACGCCGATGCGCTCGCGCGCCGCGGTCTCGACGTCCATCCCCACCATTCCGAACGCGGCGTCACCCATGACATTCACGACGAGCTTGCGTGGCGCGGCGAGCTTCGCGCCGAGCGCGAGGCCGTAGCCGTATCCCAGCTGCGTCGACTTGCCCCAGCCGAGATAGCCGCGCGGCACGATCGCCTCGTAGAAGGGGAGCAGCTGGTCGCGCGGGTTGCCGGAGTCGTGCGTGACGATGGCGTTCGCGCGATCGATCGTCCGGCCGAGCTCGTGCAGCACGCGGTAGGGGCTGAGCGGCTCGTCCGCGGCGGTGAGGCGCGGCAGCCAGCGCTCGAGCCACGCGCGCTTGGTCTCCGCGACCTGCGCCGTCACGGCCTCGCGTCGTGCCGGTGCGGCGCCGCCGAGCGCCTCGATCAGCTGACGGAGCGCGAGCTGCACGTCGCCGAGGAGCGCGCCGCGCACCGCGTAGTCCTTGTTCACGTCGCGCTCGTCGCCGGTGATCTGGATGAGCGGCGCCGCGCGCGGCATGGGGTGGGTGAAGGGCGTGACCGTGAAGCTCGTTCCGACGCCGACGATGAGGTCCGCCGCCTCGAGGAAGCGCGCCGCCATCTCCGTGCCCGAGGCGCCGGCCGCGCCGAGCGCGAGCGGGTGGTCCTCGGGGAACGCGCTCTTGCCGTTCATCGTCGTCATCACCGGGATCGCGCGAAGCTCGGCGAGGGCGCGCAGCTCCGTGGTCGCGCGCGCGAACAGCACACCCTGGCCCGCGACGATGACCGGCGCCCGCGCGGCCGCGAGCGCCCTGGCCGCCTCGGTGACGTCGGCTGGGTCCGCCGACGACCGGTAGGCCCGCGGCGGGATATACGCCGCGACCGCGGCCTCGTCCACCTCGGCCGGGCCGACGTCGTTCGGCACCTCGAGCACGACGGGACCGCGCCGGCCGTTGCGCAGCGCGTGGAAGGCGCGGCGCATCAGGACCGGAATCCGCTCGGGCAGGTTGATCTCGTCCGACCACTTCGCGATGCCGCGGTACTGGTCGGCCGGCGAGAACACGTACGGCACGCCGCGGCGGTCGCGGCGCGCGCCGCCGGGGAACACGAGGATCGGGATGCCGTCGGACGCCGCCTGCGCCACGCCCGCGAAGGCGTTCTCCGCGCCGGGTCCCGCCTGCACCGCGCACACGCCGAACCGCCGCGCGTCGTGCACGCGCGTGTAGCCGTCGGCCATGTTCACGAGCGTGCGCTCGGTCCGCGTGACGATCGGACGGATTCCCTCGGCCGCGCACGCGTCGATGAGTCCGTGCGCCGGGAAGCAAAAGAGGTACTCGACGCCCTCACGCCGGAGGATTCGCGCGATCGCCTCGTTCCCACGCACTGCATCGCGCACCATCGGGCCCGCCGCGCGGTTCGTCAAGCGCGCCTGTACCCGTCATCCCCGATGCCGCTATTGACGCGCAAACGGGCGGCTGGCACTGTCTCGCATCGAAATATGGCGCCTCGCTAGGCGAGACGCCACAATCGGCGCCGCTGGGGGAGAGCGCTTCTCCCGCCGGAGGGGCCCGCCAGAGGGGACCGAAGGGAAAGGGAAGGAGACACAACAGATGGCCAAGCTACGACTCACGCGCCGCGAGGCCCTCATGTCCGCGGCCGCCGCGGCGGTCGTCGCGTGCGCGCCGGGCGCAACGACCACGGCGTCGCCGGCCGCGTCCGCCGCCGGATCGGCGGCCGCGACGAAGCGCGCGGTCGCGCCGTTCAACTGGCTCTTCGGCTTCACGGTGCAGGCGAACCCGTCGATGCCGGTGATCGTCGCGAAGGAGCTGGGCTACTACGACACGGAAGACATCAAGATCAGCTGGGACTTCACCACGGACTCCACCAGCATCCGGCTCATCGGGTCGAACCAGTACCAGGCCGGCAGCGTGAGCGACGTTCTCACGGTCGCGAACTTCGTCCAGCAGGGCATCCCGCTCGTGGCGATCGTCCAGCAGGGCCAGAACTCGGCGCGCGCGTTCGCCGTGAAGCAGGGCTCGCCGATCAAGCGCCCGAAGGACTTCGAGGGGAAGAAGGTCGGCCTCAAGCCGGGCGCGCCGTGGACCGAGTATCTCGCGATGCTCGCGTACGACAAGGTCGATCGCTCGAAGATCACCGAGGTCCCGGTCGGCTACAGCTCGGTGGAGCTCAAGGACGGCCTCGTCGACGTGCTCCCGGTGTTCATCGGCAACGAGCCGTTCGTCCTGAAGACGCAGCTCAACACGCCGGTCGACCTCCTCTACCCGAAGGACTTCGGCGCGCCGATGGTCGGCACGACGATGGTCGCGAACAAGGACTACATCAAGAACAACCGCGACGTGATGCTCCGGTTCCTCAAGGCGACGATGAAGGCTCAGGAGTACTTCATCGACCACAAGGCGGAGACGGTGCAGATGGCCGTCCAGTACGGTGGCACGGCCACGACGCGCGCGCAGCACGAGTACATCTACGACATCTCCGCGCCGGACATGAAGGACCCCGCCGGCGTCGGCACGATCCACAAGGACACCTGGCAGAAGAACATCGACATCCTCGGTCAGCTCGGCCTGCTGAAGAGCGCGCCGAAGGTCGACGACCTCGTCGACGACTCGCTCATCAAGGAGATCCTGAGCAACGGCAAGGTCATCTATCCCTAGCGTCGATATCGCGGGGGGGCCGTCGCGCGACCAGCGTGACGGCCCCTCTATCGTCATGACAGCAGAGCGCCTCCAGGAGTCAGCGTAGTGAAGGCGGCTGTCATGCACGCGCGCGGGGCCGATCTCGTCGTCGAGGATCTGGACATCGACCCGCCGCGCGGCGGCGAGGTCGCGGTCCGGATCGCCGCGACGGGCGTGTGCCACAGCGACCTGAACGGCCTGCGCGGGTCGCGCGAGCTCAAGCTTCCCATGGTGCTCGGACACGAGGGCGCCGGCGTCGTCGAATCGATCGGAGCCGGCGTCACGGGCGTCGCGCCCGGCGATCACGTCGTCCTCTCCGCGATCGGCCGCTGCGGACGCTGCGCGGCCTGCGTCGACGGCCGCCCGTGGCTCTGCTCCGTGGCCGGCGCGACGATCTTCAGCGGCACGCTTCCCGACGGCACCACGCGGCTGCGGCTGCGCGGCGCGCCGGTGTATCACTGGTTCGCGCAGTCCTCGTTCGCCGAACGGGTGGTCGTGCCGGAGGGCTCGGTCGTCCCGGTCCGCCGCGACGTGCCGCTCGACAAGGTCGCGCTCCTCGCATGCGGCGTGAGCACGGGGCTCGGCGCGGTGTTCAACGCGGCGCGGGTCCAGGTCGGCGAGAGCGTCGCCGTCATCGGGTGCGGCGGCGTCGGTGTGAGCGCGATCGCCGGCGCGGATCTCGCGCACGCGTATCCCATCGTCGCGGTGGACATCGCGGACGACAAGCTCGAATACGCGCGCTCGCTCGGGGCGACGCACACCGTGAACGCGTCGCGCGAGGATGCCGTCGCGCGCGTGCGCGAGATCACCGGCGGGGGGCCGCATCACACCTTCGAGTGCGTCGGCAATCCGAAGACGCTCGAGCAGCTCGTCGAGATCGTCCCGGCCGGAGCCAATGGGTACGTGGTCGGTGCCGCTGCGCCCGGCACGCGTTTCCCGTTCGCGACCGACGGATTCATCCGGAACAAACACCTGCACGGCGTCATGCAGGGGAACGTACGGGCGAGCGTCGACATCCCTCGATACGTCGACCTGTACGCGCGTGGCCGGCTGCCGCTCGATCGGCTCGTGGCGCGGACCTACCGTCTGGACGAGATCAACGCCGCGCTTGCCGGGCTCGAGCGCGGCGTCGGCCGCGGCGTCGTGGTGTTCGGCTAGCGTGACGGGAGAGGAACGACAGGGGAGGGCCGCGTGTTCGAGGCGTTGAGGCCGTACTGGTATCCGGTGGCCACGACCGAGGAGGTGCCCGCGGGGAAGCCGTTCGCGACGGCGCTCCTCGGCGAGCGCATCGTCGTCTATCGCGCGGGCGGCCGCGTCGCCGCGCTCAAGGACCTCTGCATCCATCGCGGCACGCCGCTCTCGCTCGGCTGGATCGACGGCGAGGAGCTGGTGTGCGCGTACCACGGATGGGGGTACGGCAGGAGCGGCGCCTGCACCCGTATCCCGTCGCTCGCTCCCGGTCGGCCGATCCCGCCCAAGGCCAGGGTCGACGCGTATCGCGCCGAGGAGAAGGACGGACTCGTTTGGATCGCGCTCGACGAGCCCAAGGACCCCATCCCCACCTGGCCGGAGGCCGAGGCGCCGGGGTACCGGCGCATCTGGACGCAGTTCCACTGGCGGGCGAACGCGGCGCGCGCGATCGAGAACGTCATGGACTTCGCGCACTTTCCCTGGGTGCATCCGGGCATCCTCGGCGACCGCTCCAAGCCGGTCTATCCGGACATCAGCGTGAAGACCGAGGGGAGCCAGATCCGCTACGTGGTGGACGACGAAGCGACGAACGCGATCCGCACCTACACGGTGACGCTGCCGCTCACGCTGCACATGCACGTCGCGCGCCGGTCCGGCGAGGGCGACGGCGCGCGGAACATCACCTCGCTCTTCTTCGTCGCCCGGCCCATCGGAGAGCGCGAGACGCAGTTCTACTTCGGGCTCTCGCGCAACTTCGCGCTCGACCAGCCCGACGAGATCTTCGCCAAACGCAACACCGATGTCACCGAGCAGGACCGCCGGATCGTCGAGGCGCAGCGTCCCGAGGAGCTCCCGCTCGACCTGTCCGCGGAGCTGCACCTGCGCGGGACCGACGCGGCTCAGGTCGAGTACCGGCGCGCGCTGAAGCGGATGGGCGTCGCCTGGGCCGGCTCGGTGGACGAGTAAGGAGGGACGTATGGCGGTGAAGACGGCGGCGACCAAGGCGGCGAGGGCGGCATCCGGGCCGAAGATGCGCGTCGATCCGATCACCTTCGAGATCCTTCGCCACCGGCTGTGGAGCATCAACGAGGAGGGCGCGAACACGCTCGAGCGCGTGTCCGGCTCGCTCATCGCGAGCGAGGTGCACGACATGAACACCTCGGTGATGACGGCGGCCGGCGATTCGCTCGTCATCGCGCCGTACATGCTCGTCCACGCGATCTCCATGGAGACGCTGGCCAAGGACGTCGTCGCGACGTGCGCGGCGAACCCGGGCATCCGGCCGGACGACATGTTCCTCTGCAACGACCCGTTCGCCGGTGCGCAGCATCAGATGGACGTCGTCGTGCTCGGCGCGATCCACTACGAGGGCGAGCTCGTCGGCTGGGTCGGCTCGACCATCCACCAGATCGACATCGGCGGACCGGTTCCCGGCCAGGTGCAGGTCGGCGCGAAGGACATCTACGGCGAGCAGCCGCTGTTCCCGCCGTTCAAGATCGTCGAGGGCGGCGTGCTGCGCAGCGACCTCGTCAGGCTCTACCTGCGAATGTCGCGCGTCGCGGAGATCGTGCGCCTCGACCTCACCGCGATGATCGCGGCGAACAACGTCGCGAAGCAGCGCGTGCAGGAGCTCTGCCGCACCTACGGCGTCGAGACGGTGAAGGCCGTCATGCAGGACATGCTCGACTACAGCGAGCAGCGCATGCGCGAGCGCCTGAGGGAGCTTCCCGACGGCACGTGGCGGCACCGCTCGTACCTCGAGTACGAGGACAAGATCTACACCGCCGTCTGCGCGATGACGAAGAAGGACGACACGCTCACCTTCGACTTCACCGGCTCGTCACCGCAGGCGCCCGCCGTCATCAACAACCCGATCCACGCGACGGTCTCGGACGTCATCTGCTGCGTGATGACCTACCTCTGCTGGGACATGCCCTGGGTGCCCGCCGGCGTGGCGCGTGCGGTGCGCATCGTGTCGCAGCCGGGCACCATCGTGCACGTCGCGTGGCCCGGCGGCGTGAGCAAGGCGACCACGAGCACCACGCAGGCCGTCATCAACCTCGCCGACAACGCCCTCGGCAAGCTCCTCGCCGCGTCGGATACGCACCGGGAGCACGCGATGGCCAACTGGGTGGGAAGCCTCACCACCGAGGAGCTCTTCGGCACCGACCAGCGCGGGCAGCCTTTCGGCGCGACCGTGCTCGACACGTACTTCGGTGGCGGCGGCGCGCGCGCGCGGAAGGACGGCGTCGACACGGGCGGGTACGTCGGCTCGATCTACGAGGTCGCGCCGAACGCCGAGGCGTACGAGTTCCAGTACCCGCTCCTCTACCTGTTCCGCCGGCACCAGGCCGACTCGGGCGGCGGCGGCATGTTCCGCGGCGGCGCGGGCTGCACCCTGTCGTACATCGTCCACGACACCGAGCGCATCCCGACGAAGATCATGCACACCTCGGGGTCGGAGTGGCCGGAGTCGGCGGGTATCGCCGGCGGCGGTCCGAGCCAGACGAACCAGTTCATCATCAAGCGCAAGACCGACGTCCGCCGGCGGATGGCGGAGGGCGAGGTCCCACAGGAGCTCGCGGAGCTCTCGGGCGACTGGGACATCCAGAAGGTCATCGCGTGGTCGTACCTCGACCACGACGACGTGTACCAGGTGCGCACGCAGTCGGGCGGTGGCTACGGCGATCCGCTGGACCGCGATCCTTCGCGCGTCCTCGAGGACGTGCACAGCGGCGTCGTGTCGGTCGCGGGCGCGAAGTCGATGTACGGCGTGGTCGTCGACGAGGCGAAGGACGCCGTGGACGAGGCCGGGACGGCGCGCGAGCGGGACGCCATCCGCGCGCGCCGCCGCGAGCGCGCGAAGCCGGTGAACGCATCGGTGAAGGGGAAGCGCATGCCCGTCGCACCGGGCGTGCCGGTGTACGAGTTCCTTCGCATCGTGAAGGACGGCAGCGCCGCGGTGATCCAGTGCGCCTGCGGTCAGATCCTCACGGACGCCTCGCGCAACTTCAAGGACGGGACGCTCATGGAAGAGGGGTGGATCAAGGAAGCCGGGCCGTACGTGAACCAGTTCGACGTCGCCCAGCGCTTCGTCTTCCGCCAGTTCTACTGTCCGGGCTGCCTCCGTCGCCTCGAGACCGAGATCTGCCTGAAGGACGAGCCGATCCTTCACGACGTGGAGGTGATGCCGACATGACGACGTATCGCATCGGCGTGGACACCGGCGGCACCTTCACCGACTGCATCGTCGTCGACGACGACGGGAACGTCACCGCGGCGAAGGCGGCCTCGACGCCGCAGGACTTCTCCGTCGGCGTCATGGACAGCGTCGCGCGCGCCGCGCAGCGCCTCGGCCTGAGCGCCGAGCAGCTCCTCGCGCAGACCACGCGCTTCGGGCACGGCACGACCGTCGCCACGAACGCGCTCATCACGCACACCGGCGCGCGCACCGGCATCCTGACGACGCGCGGGCACGAGGACGCCCTCTTCATGGGACGGATCAAGCAGAAGATCGCCGGCCTCGACGAGGACCAGATCCACGACTTCCTGCTGCACGACAAAGCCGTGCCCGGCATCGTGCCGCGCAAGCTCATCAAGGGGCTGAACGAGCGCGTCGACCACAAGGGCGCGGTCATCGTCGCGATGAACGACGACGAGGTGCGCCGCCTCGCCGGCGAGCTCGTCGGCGCGGGCTGCGAGGCCATCGCCATCAGCCTGCTGTGGTCTTTCCTGAATCCCTCGCACGAGCGGCGTGCCCGCGACATCGTGCGCGAGGCGTACCCCAACGTGACCGTCTCCATCTCCTGCGAGATCAGCCCGGTGCTCGGGGAGTACGAGCGCACCGCTTCGACGATGGTGAACGCGTACCTCACGAAGAAGGTCGACGGCTACATCGGCGCGCTCGCCGACCGCCTGCGGAAGGCCGGCTTCAAGCACCAGCTCATGGTCATGCTGAGCAACGGCGGCGTGACCCCGGCCGAGGACGCGCGGCGGCGCGCGGCATACCTCCTCGCCTCCGGCCCGGCCGGCGGCGTCATCGGCGCGCGCAACCTGGGGCAGATCCTCGGCTACCAGAACGTCCTCACCACGGACGTGGGCGGCACGAGCTTCGACGTCGGCCTCGTCGTCGACGGCCAGCCCGAGTACGCGCGCGAGCCGGTCTTCGACAAGTACCACGTGAGCTTCCCGATGATCGACGTCGTCTCGATCGGCTCCGGTGGCGGCTCCATCGCGTGGATCGACAAGTCCGGGTTCCTCAAGGTCGGCCCGCAGAGCGCGGGCGCCGAGCCCGGTCCCGCCTGCTACGGCCGCGGCGGCACCGAGCCGACGGTGACCGACGCGAACGTCGTCCTCGGCCGCATCGACCCGAACTACTTCCTCGGGGGCACCTGGAAGCTCGACAAGACGCTCGCCGAGAAGGCCATCCGCGAGAAGATCGCCGGCCCGCTCGGGCTCTCGCTCGAGGAGGCCGCGATCGGCATCATCGACATCCTCGACGCGCGCATGGCCGACCTCGTGCGCCGCGTGACGATCGGCCGAGGCCTCGATCCGCGGAACTTCGCGCTCTTCGCGATCGGGGGCGCGGGCGCGCTGCACGTGGGGGCCTACGCGAAAGACGTGGGCGTGAAGGCGGTCATCGTCCCGATGTATGCGTCGGAGTTCTCCGCGCTCGCGATCGGGACGAGCGAGATGCTCGTGGTCAACAAGGTGTCCTCGCCGATGGTCGGACCCTTCGACGCGAACGCGGTGCGCGACCTCTTCCTGCGCCTCGAGCGGGATGCCATCGAGCAGCTGCGCCGCGCGGGTGCGGTGACCGATGGCGCTGGCGATCTCACGCTGCTCCGCTCGGTCGACATGAAGTACAAAGGCCAGGTCCATGACGTCAGCGTGCCGGTGCCCGCGGGCGAGTACACGGCCGCCTCCGCCGTCGCGATGGCCGATCGCTTCCACGAGCGCTACGAGGCGCGCTACGGCAAGGGCACGACGAACAAGAACGCGCCGATCGAGGCGATGAGCTTCGAGGTGCGCGTCGCGGCGAAGGGACGCGCGCTCCGGCTCGCGAAGGAGAAGCTCGCGGGCGGCGACGCGACGCCCACGCGCGGCACGCGTCCGGTGTACTTCCGCGAGACGAACGGCTTCCACCCAACGCCGATCTTCGATCGCGAGACCCTTCAGCCGGGGCAGCAGATCGCGGGGCCCGCGGTCATCGAGGCCCCGGACACCACGATGCTCGTGCGGCCGGGCCAGACCGTCCGCATGGACGAGTACCGCAACCTCACGCTCTCGGTCTGACGCGCCGGCCCGCGCCGCGCCGCTCGCGCGCGCGCACGCGCCGCTCGCGCGCGCGCACGCGCTCAGGCCGACGCGGCCTTCGCCGTCGCGTCGCTCGACGAGCGCATCGCGGTCGCGATCTTCTCCGCGACCATCATCGTCGTCGCGTTGATGTTGACGCGCGGGCAGTCCGGCATGATCGACGCGTCCACGACGCGCAGGCCCGGGACGCCGTGCACGCGGCCCTCGGCGTCGACGACCGCGAGCGGGTCGTCGCTCGCGCCCATGCGCGCCGTGCCGCAGGGATGGTGCGAGGTGAGGACGTTCCACCGCATCCAGCCGTCGAGCGCGCCCGTCGAGGCGAGGTCCGCCGGCTCGGGCACCGCGAGCGAGGCGCGGAGGCCGGCGAACGCCTTCGTGCCGCCGAGCTCGATCGCGAGCGCGATCGACGCGCGCATGCGCGCGACGTCCTCGGGCTCGGCGAGGAAGCCCAGGTCGATGGCGGGCTGCGTGTGCGGATCGGTGCTCACGAGCGTGAGGTGTCCGGCGCTCGCCGCGTGCATGAGGAGCACGGAGATGCCGACTCGTGGCACGTGGTTCGGCGTGTGCTTCGTGAGCACCGCGACGCCGAGGCACACGTCGAGGCGGTCGCGCGACGCCGGCGCCGTGGTGCGCAGCTGCAGTTGCCAGGGGATCGGGAGCTCGACGGCGTTCGGCGCGTAGCGATCGGTCACGTGCCAGCTCGTCGCGACGAGCGGATGGTTCCGGAGGTTGCGGCCGACACCGCGAAGATCGGCGACGCTCGCGATGCCGAGGCGCGCGAGCTCGTCGGCCGGCCCGACGCCGGAGAGGAGGAGGAGCTGCGCGGAGCCGATCGCTCCGGCCGAGAGGACGACCTCGCCCGCGCCGATGACCGTTCTCGCGCGGTCGCGCTCGATCTCGACGCCCGTCGCACGGCCACGCTCGAAGACGACGCGCCGCGCCGTCGTGTCCGCGAGGATGCGCAGGTTGGGACGCGAGCGCGCCGGCGCGAGGTACGCGACGGCCGCGCTCATGCGCCGGCCCTCGTGCGTGTTGAAGGGAACGGGGCCGCAGCCCTCGGCGTCCGGAGCGTTGTGGTCCGGGCACGCGCGGAAGCCGCGCGAGGTGCACGCCTCGAGGTACGCGACCGCGGCGGGCGACCACGCCTCGCGTGGCGGGCGGTGCACGTGGATCGGACCCGATGTGCCGTGCGGCGGCGACGGGAAGTCGTGGTCGGTCTCCATCCGCCGGAAGTAGGGGACGCACGCGTCGTAGCGCCACGACTCGCCCGCGACCTGCGCCCACGCGTCGAGGTCGTCGCGGAGCGCCCAGAGGTACACGGTCGTGTTGATCGCTGAGCTCCCGCCGACGACGCGTCCGCTCGGGATCGCGAGCTCCGGCCGGAGGTCCGTCGCGCGCGCGACGTGGTGCCAGAGGTACTCGCGGTGGCGCTCGTCGATCATCGACGAGTCGCGGAGCGGCGCGGGGAGCGCGTCCGGCGCATGGTCCGGTCCCGCCTCGATGAGGCACACCGAGCGCGAGGGGTCCTCGGAGAGACGCGCCGCGAGCACGCAGCCCGCGCTCCCGGCGCCGACGATGACCGTGTCGAAGCGCTCGCCGACCGCGGCTATTCCTTCTCGGAGCTCGCCGCCGTCTGGCGGCCCCACTCACGATCCCGTAGCTCGACGCGACGGATCTTGCCGCTCACCGTCTTCGGCAGGCTCGTGACGAACTCGATCTTCCGCGGGTACTTGTACGCCGCGGTGACGCGCTTCGTGTGGTCCTGCAGCTCGCGCACGAGCTCGTCCGAGCCGGTGTGTCCGGGCTTGAGGACGACGAACGCCTTCACGACCTCGCCGCGGATAGGGTCGGGGCTCGACACGACGGCCGATTCCGCGACCGCGGGATGCTCGAGCAGCGCGCTCTCGACCTCGAACGGCCCGATGCGGTATCCGGCGGAGAGGATGACGTCGTCCGCGCGGCCGACGAACCAGATGTAGCCGTCCTCGTCCGCGATCGCGCGGTCGCCGGTGATGTAGTAGTCGCCGCGGATGGAGGCCTCGTTCACCTTCGGGTCCTTCCAGTACTCCCTGAAGAGGCCCACCGGGCGCTTCGGGGTGATGCGGACCCCGATGTCGCCCTCCTTGCCCGGCGGGAGCGGCTTCGCGTCGTCACCGATGACCGCGATCTCGTAGCCCGGCGACGGCTTGCCCATGGATCCTGGCTTGATCGGGAGGCCGGGGTGGTTCCCGATGAGGCAGCACGTCTCGGTCTGGCCGTAGCCGTCGCGGATCTCGATGCCGGTGTGCTCCTTCCACGTCGCGATGACCTCGGGGTTGAGCGGCTCGCCCGCCGCGACGCAGCTGCGCAGGTGCGGGAACTTCCACCTGGAGAGGTCCTCGAGCACGAGGGAGCGGAAGATCGTCGGAGCGCCGCACATGCTCGTGACGGGGTGCTGGGCGAGGATGTCGAGGACGCGCTTCGCGTTGAAGGCGCCGCTCGGGTTGTGGATAAGCTGCGCGGCCCCGGCGATCATCGGAGCGAAGAGGCTGCTCCATGCCGCCTTCGCCCAGCCGGTGTCCGAGATGTTCCAGTGCAGGTCCTCCGGGGTGAGGCCGATCCAGTACTTCGCCGTGACGGTGTGTCCGATCCCGTAGCTCGCCTGGGTGTGCATGACCATCTTCGGGAAGCCGGTCGTGCCCGAGGTGAAGTACAGGAGCGCGGCACCGCTTGCCATGGTCGGCTCGGCCGCCGCGCTCGCCGAGGCGCGGTCGCGCTCGGCCCGGAGGTCCGTCCACCGCTCGCGCGCGTCGCCGACCGCGAGATAGGCGCGCACGCTCGGCGCCTTGTCGCGGACCTCGTCGAACCGCGGGGCGTACGCGGACTCCGTGACGACGGCGACGGGCTCGGAGAGCGAGATGCGGTACGCGATGTCCTTCGACGTCAGCATGACGGTGCCCGGCATCGCGACGGCACCGATCTTCAGGCAGGCGAGCATCGTGTGCCACCACTCGGGGACGCGGCCCACCTGGATGAAGACGCGGTCTCCCTTGCGCACCCCGTGCGCGCGCAGCACGTTCGCGACGCGGTTCACGTCGTCAGACAGCTGTGCCCAGGTGAAGCGCCGCTCCGCGCCCGTGTCGTCGAGCCAGATGATGGCGAGGCGATCGGATCGCCAGCGCTCGAAGGTGTCCGAGACGAAGTTGAAGCGCTCGGGGACCCTGAGCTCGGCCTCGACCCTCGCGCGGAGCTCCTCGTAGGACGTGGCGTGCCCGGCCGAGACCATCTGGCAATCCTCCCTCGATCGATGTCCTGGTGGATGTTACTCACGTCTCGTATAGAGGCATGCCGCCTCGCCCTGCGAGATGGGGGCTGACGCCCGGCCGCCCGAAGAGGAGCATGATGTGCGGCGATGGGCGGCATCGCCATGCGCTTCACCTTCAGCAATCTGCCGGCGGTCGGCTGGAAGCTTCCCGTCCGGGACATCGTCACGATGGCGGCGCGCTGCGAGGAGGTTGGCTTCGACCGCTTCGCGGTCGCCGACCTACAGTTCCACTACGACTGCGTCGCGGTCATGGCCGCCTGCGCCGCCGGCACGCGGCGGCTCGGCATCGAGAGCCTGGTGACGAACCCGTACACCCGTGACGCGTCGCTCCTCGCCTGCGCGTGGGCCACGCTCGCCGACCTCTCGGGCGGGCGCGCGATCTTCGGCATCGGCGGCGGCGTCGAGGTCCCCAAGCGCGTCTGGGTCGCGCCGTTCGGCCACGAGCGACCGCACGCGACGCGCGCGGTGCGGGAGTGCATCGACGTCGTGCGCGCGCTGTGGCGCGGCGAGCGCGTCACCTTCGACGGCGCGGTCGTGCACGTCCACGACGTCGCGCTCGACTGCCCGCTGCCCCCGGCGATCCCCGTGCTCGTCGCCGCGCGCGGGCCGCGCATGATCGCCCTCGCGGCCGAGGTCGCCGACATCATCCATCTCGCGTCGCTGTTCCTCGGCGCGGAGAGCCGCGCCGAGGACCTCGCGCGCGTCCGCGAGGCGGCGCGTGGCGCCGGGCGCGCCGACGGGTCGTACGAGATCGACGTGTCGGTGACCGTGAGCGCGTCGTCCGATCGCGAGCGTGCGCGCCGGGCCGCGCTGCGGAACGCCGCGCAGAGCATCCTCTGGTACGCGGGCGCGGACCGCTACGGCCGCCAGCGCGAGTGGTCGGTCCCGCGCGGCTTCGCCGTGCCTCGGGCGACGGTCGACGCGCTCGCGGCCGGCTGGGACATGTGGCGCGATCCCGAGCTGCCGCCGGCGCTCGGCGCGCTCATCGGCGACGACACGCTCGACCAGTTCACCGTGTGGGGCACGCCCGCCGAGTGCGCTCGGCGCCTCCGGACGCTCGCGGCCGAAGCTCCCGGCGCGACCGGCTTCCGCGTGAAGCTGCCGCTGCCGGTGCGCTCGCGCACGATCGACGAGTATCTCGCGGACGTCGACGCGCTCGGCCTGGTGATCGCCGCGTACCGTGACGTGGGGCGGCGGGCCGCGACGGCGGCGAGGGGGTAGCGGTGCGGCCGAATCGGGTGAAGCAGCTGTTGCGCGCCGGCGAGCCGGCGCTCGGCACCTTCATGGCGCTCGGGAGCCCGCTCGGCGCGGAGCAGCTCGCGCACGCGGGTTTCGACTGGCTCCTCATCGACCAGGAGCACGCGGCCATCGACGCCACGCTCACGCAGTCGATCCTGCAGGCGATCAGCACGACCGAGACGGTCCCGCTCATTCGCGTCCCGTGGAACAGCGGCGATTGGATCAAGCGCGCGCTCGACGCCGGCGCGTACGGGGTCGTCGTGCCGATGGTGAATTCGCGTGCCGACGCCGAGGCGGCCGTGCGCGCGACGCGCTATCCACCCCAGGGTGACCGCAGCATCGGCGGCTCGCGCACTCGGCTCTACGGCGGCAACGACTACGTCGAGAACGCGAACGACGAGATCCTGCTCGTCGTCCAGATCGAGCACCGCGACGCGGTCGACAACGCGCGCGAGATCCTCTCGACACCCGGCGTCGACGCGTACTTCATCGGACCCGGCGACCTCTGCGCGAGCCTCGGCCTGCCGAACTCGTGGGACCCCGACTTCCCCGAGTACTGGGCGGCGCTCGAGAAGGTGCAGCGCGTCGCGACGGAGCTCGGCGTGCCGGGCGGCATCCACGCCTCGCCGCATCGCGTGACCGCGATGCTCGATCGTGGCTACCGCTTCGTGGCCGTCGGCTTCGACATCTCCTTCATGGCGCAGGGGGCGGCCGCGGCGCTCCAGGCCGCACGACCGAAGCGCTGATGGCCTTCGAGGCGGGCGTGTCGATCTACCAGATTGCGGCTACCCGTTCCTCGAAGAGGCGACGCGCGTCGGCCGGCGCTTCCTGCCGATCGGCCGCGAGCGCCTAGCCCGAATGGCGGTCGGCTCGTAAGAGGCGCGCGCTTCGCCGGCGTGGCCGCCGTCCTCGCGGCGACGCTCGTGGCCGCGCTCGATCAGACGGTCGTGGGCACGGTGATGCCGACGGTGGTCGGCGAGCTCGGCGGCATCGACCGCTACGCCTGGGTGTTCTCGGCGTACCTGCTCTTCCTCACGGTCGCGACGCCGATGTGCGGCCGCCTCGCCGACCTCTTCGGTCGGAAGCCGGTGTACCTCGCCGGCCTCGCGGTCTTCGTCTCGGGGTCGGCGCTCGCGGGGCTCTGCCAGACGATGGAGCAGCTCGTGCTCGCGCGCGCCGTTCAGGGCATCGGCGCGGGCGCGCTGTTCTCGGTCGGCGCGACCGTCATCGGCGACCTCTTCGACGCCGGGATGCGCGCCCGCATGCAGGGCGTGTTCAGCGCCGTCTGGACGATCGCCGCGCTCGTCGGACCCGGCGTCGGCAGCGCCATCGTCGAGACGCTGTCGTGGCGGTGGACGTTCTACGTGAACGTCCCCATCGGCCTGGGGGCGGGCGCGCTCCTCGCGATCGGACTGCGCGAGACGCACACCGAGCGCGCCGGCCGGTTCGACACGCCGGGCGCGCTCGCGCTCAGCGGCTCGACCGCGTGCCTGCTCCTCGCGCTGAACGGCACCCAGCCGGAGCTCCTGCTGCCCGCCGCGATCGTCCTGGCCCTGCTCTTCGTCCGCATCGAGCGGCGGTCGGCCGATCCGCTCGTGGATCTTGCCCTGCTGCGCGTCGCCGCGGTCGGCGCGAGCCTCGCGCTCACCGTCGTGGTGTCCATCCTCTTGTTCGGCGTCATCACGTACGTGCCGCCGTTCGTGCAGGGCGTCCAGGGCGCGCGGCCGCTCGAGGTCGGCGCGCTCGTGACGGCGATGAGCGTCGGATGGTCGATCGGGTCCGTCGCGGTGGGCCTCCTGCTCACGCGCCTCGGCATCCGCGCGTCCATCCGCGCCGGGACGCTGTCCCTCTTCGTGGGCGCCGCGCTCCTCATGGCGCTCGCGCGCCCGACGCCGCTCGTCGTGCCCGCGCTCGCGACGCTCGCGAGCGGGATCGGGATCGGATCTACGTGGACGGCGATCCTCGTGGCGGTGCAGAACGCGGTGCCGGTCCGCGCGCGCGGCATCGCCACGAGCCTCGCCCTCTTCACGCAGAGCCTGGGCGCCGCGATCGGGGTCGGTGTGCTGGGGGCCCTCCTCGCCCTGTGGCTGGGGTCCGACGGGGTGGCGGCCAGCGCGCTGATGGACCGGAGTTCAGCGGCGCTCATCGAGCCCGGCCGGGCGGCGGAGCTCGCCGCCGTCCTCGGCGCGGCGCTGCACAGCGTGTACACGCTGCTCTTCGCGATGGCGGCGCTCGCGGTCCCGCTCGCCTGGTGGCTCGTGCGTTCGATGCCGGACCGGCCCGATCGGAGTCCCGCGGCGAACGATTGACAGCAGGCCCCGGCCGGGCGCAGTGTCTCGCATTCAGACATAGCGCCTCGCAAAGCGAGACGCGGTGCCGGCCGTTGGGGCGGCGGCAGGTGGAAGGAGCGAGGTACGGAAGACTTCGGCCGTGCCGATGCGGGTCGGCGATGAAGTTCACATTCGGCAACCTCCCCTCGATCGGGTGGGTCGACCCGGTCGGGAAGCTGGTCGAGCTCGCGCAGCTCTGCGAGCGCGAGGGCATGGACCGCTTCGGCGTGAGCGACTGGCGCTTCTACCACGACTGCTTCGTCGTCATGACCGCGTGCCTGCAGGCGACGGAGCGGCTCGAGGTAGAGAGCCTCGTCACCGACCCGTACGTCCGCCATCCGTCGCTGACGGCTCTGGCACACGCCACGATGGACGACCTCTCGCGCGGCCGCGTGATCCTCGGCATCGGTGCCGGCGTGGAGCAGCCCACGTTCTGGGACTACGAGCGGCGCCTGCCGATGACGGCGGTCCGCGAGGGGGTGGAGATCTGCCGGCGCATGTTCGCCGGTGAGAAGGTCACCTACCAGGGCAAGGTGATCGGCGTCGAAGGTGCGAAGCTCGACTTCACGCCCTACCGGCGCGACCTGCCGATCATGATCGCGGCGCGCGGCGGCAACATGCTCGAGCTCGCCGGCGAGCTCGCGGACATCGTGCACCTCGCCTCGTTCTTCGTGAGCGTGGGCCACCAGCGCGAGAACCTCGAGCGCGTGCGCCGCGGCGCGGACCGCGCGGGGCGGCGCATGGGCACGTTCGAGATCGACATCTCGATGCCCTGCTCGGTGTCCGAGGACCGCGAGGCGGCTCGTCGCGCCGCGAAGCGCCCGGCCGCGCAAGGCATCCTCTGGACGGCCGCCGCGGAGCGCTACTCGCGCGAGCGCAAGGACTGGGTGCGGCCGAAGCAGTTCAACGTGCCCGAGCACGTCGTCGAAGCGCTCGCGTCCTGGGATTTCTGGACCGAGGCGCGGTTCCCGGACCGCCTCGCCGACCTCATAAGCGACGAGGTGCTCGACCAGTTCGCGCTCGCCGGGACGCCCGAGGAGTGCGCGGCTCGCCTCCTCGCGCTCCAGCGCGAGCTCCCGGAGGTCACCGGCGTGCGCATCTACGCCGTGCCACCGGCGGGCAAGCCGCTCTTCGAGGGCTACGTCGACATGGTGAGGGGCTTCGGCCGCGTCGCTCGTCTCGTGAACGCGGGCGCGCGACTGTCCGGGCCCGAGGGCGTGAGGGGCGCGGTGGCATAGGAAGGTCGGGAGGTAGATGACGGGACGAACATCTGCACGGACGACGCGCTACAAGAAGTGAGGAGGAGACCATGACGTTCGAACGCATCCAACAGCTTGCGCGCGCGCTGGTCCTGCCCCTCGTGGTCTCGTTGGTGGCAGCCTGCACGTCGACGTCCACGGGGACCGGAGCGTCGGGAGCTCCCGCGGCCTCGAGCGCGGCGGCCACGCCGGCCGGCCCGGCGGGCACGCTGACGATCGCGATGCGGGGCGACATCCAGAGCCCGCACCCGTATCTCAGCTACGACATCGTCGGCATCTCGTACCGCGAGAACGTCTTCGACAGCCTCGTCGAGTGGGGCTACGACGGCAAGATCGTCCCGGGCCTCGCCGAGTCGTGGAAGGTCGACGGGACGACGATCACGTTCAACATCCGCAAGGGCGTGAAATTCCACAACGGCGACCCGCTCACCGCGGACGACGTGAAGTTCTCGCTCGACACCATCAAGAGCAAGGACCTCAACTCGGGCTCCGCGTCGAACTTCGCGGCCGTCGATTCCGTGGTGGTCGTCGACCCGAACACGGTCCAGTTCAAGCTGAGCCGGATCGACGCTCGGATCTTCGACACGATCGCGAACAACCTGTCGATCGTGCCGATGAAGTACTACCAGAGCGTCGGTCAGGCCGGCTTCATCGCGAAGCCCGTCGGCACCGGCCCGTTCAAGTTCGTGAGCTGGGCCAAGGACGACCGGATCACGATGGAGGCGAACACCGACTACTGGTCCGGTAGCTACAAGGGCAAGCCCCTCGTGAAGACGCTCGTCTTCCGCTCGATCCCGACCGCCGCGACGCGGGTCGCCGAGCTGAAGGCCGGCTCCGCGGACCTGATCCAGGACCTGCCGCCCGACCAGTTCGACCCGATCAAGGCGGCGGGCTTCAACGTCGTCGAGAGCAAGAGCCCGGTCTACAACTGGGCCTTCTTCAACACCGCGAGCACCGCTGACGCCGCGAAGCCGCTGAAGGACGTCAGGGTCCGTCAGGCGATGAACATGGCCGTCGACACGGCCACCATCATCAAGACCGTGCTCGGCGGTCACGCACGCCAGCTCGCCGCGGGCATCACCGACCTCACCGACGGGTACACGTCCGACCTCAAGCCGTTCCCGTTCGACCAGGCGAAGGCGAAGCAGCTGCTCGCCGACGCGGGATACGCGAACGGGTTCTCGATCGCCGCCGACATCTCCGCGTCGCAGAAACCGGACGTCGCGCAGGCGATCATCGCGCAGCTCGGGCAGGTCGGCATCAAGGTGACGCTCAACGCGCTCCCCACCGATGTCTTCAACGACCGGTGGATCAAGAAGGGCCTCGACCCGCTCTACTTCGTGACCTGGAACACGTTCACGCACCCGGCCCTGTACGACCTGCTCGCGGGCTGCAAGGGCTTCATCTCGAGCTTCTGCAACCAGGACGCGCAGAAGTACCTCGATCAGGGTGGTGCCACGCTCGACCAGGCCGCGCAGACGGCGGCGTACACGCAGGCCGCGAAGGTGTTCGCGACCGATCCGTTCGCCCTGTACATCAGCGCCGACAACGCGCTCTACGCTCTCGGCAGCAAGGTCACGGGCTGGAAGGCCCACGGCATCACCGTCGTCCTCGGCACCAACACGACGGTGAGCAAATAGCGTCGTTCGGAAGGCCCGCGCCGGCAGCGATGCCGGCGCGGGCGCGTCCCGGCCCGTGCCGATGAAGTTCACGTTCGACCTGCCCACGTCGCTCTGGCGCGAGCCGTCCTCGCGCTTCGTCGAGCTCGCGCGGCCCTACGAGGCCGCCGGCTTCGATCGCTTCGGCGTCGCCGACTGGCGCTTCTATCCCGATCTCTTCGTCCACATGACCGCGTGCCTCATGGCCACCGAGCGGCTCGAGCTCGAGAGCCTCGTCACCGATCCGTTCGTGCGGCATCCCGCGCTCACCGCCTGCGCGATGGCGACGATGGACGACCTCTCGCGCGGCCGCGTCGTGCTCGGGCTGGGCGGCGGGCTCGAGCAGCCCGCCTTCTGGCATCAGGAGCGGGTCCATCCGCTCGACGCCGTGCGCGACACCGTCGAGATCGCGCGCCGGATGCTGCGTGGCGAGCGCGTGACCTATCGCGGCCGGGTGCTGAGCGTGGACGGGGCGAAGCTCGGCTTCCGCCCGTTCCGGCCCGACCTCCCGATCCTCGTCGCGGCGCGCGGGAAGCGGATGATCGAGCTCGCCGGCGAGCTTGCGGACGTGGTCCACCTCGCCGCGTTCTTCATGGGTGTCGAGCATCGCCGCGAAGAGATCGCGCACGTGCGCGCCGGCGCCGACCGCGCCGGACGGAGGATGGGGAGCTTCGAGATCGACATCACCATGCCGTGCTCCGTCTCCGAGGACCGCGCCGCGGCGCGGCGCGCGGCGAAGCGGCCGGCCGCGCAGGGCATCCTCTGGATGGCGGGCGCGGAGAAGTATTCGCGGCAGCGCGCCGACTGGAGGCCGCCGAAGGAGTTCCGCGTCCCCGACCACGTGGTGGGCGCGCTCGCGAAGTGGGACTTCTGGACGCAGCCCTACCTCCCGGCCGAGCTCGCCGACCTCATCACCGACGACGTGCTCGACCAGTTCGCCCTCGCGGGGACGCCTGGGGAGTGCGCCCAGCGGGTGCGCGCGATCGCGCGCGAGCTGCCCGACGTGACCGGCGTCCGCCTCTACGCGCTCCCGCCGCCCTCCGACTCGTGGTCCGGCGGCTACATCGAGATGGCGCGGGCGATGGGGAAGTTGATCTCGCTGGTCAGGAGCGGCTAGCGCCGGCGCTGCCGCGGGTCGAGCGCGTCGCGCAGCCAGTCGCCCACGAGGTTCGTCGCGAGCACCGTGAGCATCACGGCGAGGCCCGGGACGAGCGCGATCCACCACGCCGTGGCGACGTACTCGATCCCGTCGAAGACCATCCGGCCCCAGGTCGGCGTCGTGACCGGCACCCCGACGCCGAGGAACGAGAGGCTCGCCTCGAAGAGGATGAGGTTCCCGACCATGAGTGTCGCGATCACGATGATCGACGCGGCCGCGTTCGGCAGGATGTGACGCACGATGATCCGGCCGTCGTCCGCGCCGACGACGCGCGCGGCCTCGACGAAGAGCATCTCGCGGATCGCGAGCACCTCCGCACGTACCACGCGCGTGAAGGTGAACCACGTCGTGATCGCGAGGACGACGATGAGGTTGGCGACGCTCGGCTTCAGCACCGCGGCGACGGCGATCGCGAGCACGAGCGCCGGGATCGCCTGCTGCACGTCCGCGACGCGCATGATGATGCGGTCCCAGCGCCGGCCGAGGTAGCCCGCGACGAGGCCGAGTGAGATGCCGACGCCGCCCGACAGCGCCACGCCCACCAGACCGACGGTGAGCGACACGCGCGCGCCGTGGACCATCCGCGCGAGGATGTCGCGGCCCAGGTTGTCCGTGCCGAGCAGGTAGCCGTGCTCGCCGCCGGCCCACGACGGCGCGTCGAGGCGCTGGAGGAGCTGCTGCGCGTCGGGGTCGGGCGCGAGCTGGTCGGCGAAGACCGCGGTGAGGACGAGCAGGGCGAGCACGGCGATGCCGAGCAGGCCGGGCAGCGTCGGCATGCGCGGACCGAAACGGCGCCTCAACTGAGTCTGATGCGGGGGTCGATCCGCGTGTACGCGATGTCCACGAGGAGGTTCGCGGCGATCACGATCACCGCGGCGACCGTCACGAACGACTGGATGACGGGCACGTCCTTCCTCGAGATCGCCTCGACCGCGAGCCTCCCCATCCCCGGATAGGCGAAGATCGTCTCGGCGACGACCGCGCCGCTCAGCAGAAAACCGACCTGGAGCCCGAGCATCGTGACGAACGGCAGCGCCGCGTTGCGCAGCGCGTGGCGCATCACCACCACGCGCCCGCGCAGGCCCTTCGCGTAGGCGGTACGGATGTACTCCTGCGAGAGCACCTCGAGCAGGCTCGACCGAAGGAGGCGCGCGAGCACTGCGGCCGAGAACGAGCCGACCGAGATGGCCGGGAGGACCAGACTCTTCCACGATTCCGCGCCGGACGAGGGCAGCCAGCGCAACCCGACGGCGACCACCAGGATGAGCACCATCCCGAGCAGGAACACCGGTACGGACTGCCCGAGGAACGCGAAGAAGCGCGCGGCGGCGTCGATCCACCGATCGTGGTTCATCGCGGCGAGCAGCCCGAGCGGGATCGACACCACGAGCGCGAACAGGACGGCGGCCGCGGTCAGCCGCAGCGTCGCGGGGAGCCGCTCGAGCACCACGCCCATCGCCGGCTCGTGGCTGCTGTACGACAAGCCGAAGTCGCCCCGGACCGCGTGCACGAGGAAGTCGAGGTACTGCACCGGGACGGGGCGATCGAGACCCATGTTGTGGCGGAACTGCTCCAGCTCCGCGGGCGTCGTGTCGAGCGGCGCCAGCGTCGAGGCGGGGTCGCCGGCGATGAACGTGAGCGCGAAGACGATGGTCGTGACGCCGATGAGGACCAGGAACCCCTGCACGACGCGCTGGAGAATGTAGATCACCGGCGGATGGTCCCGCACCCTCGGCCCGAGGTCCAGCGGGCTGTCCGGGCGAGCTCCCCCGCCCGGGGGCGCCATCCCGTATTGTGAGATGACACTTCGGACTTTGGAACGGAGGAAGCCCGGCGCGATGAGCGGCCTGCGCGTCGTCCACTACCTGAACCAGTTCTTCGGCCGGATCGGCGCGGAAGAGGCCGGTGACCATCCGTTCACCGTGCGCGAGGGTCCGGTGGGCCCGGGCGCCGGTCTCCAGAAGGAGCTCGGCGATGCCGGTGAGGTCGTCGCGACGCTCATCTGCGGCGACAACCGCGCGGCGACCGACCTCGAGGCGTTCGGCGCCGAGGTCGAGGCCGCGCTGCGGGCGCAGCGGGCCGACGTGCTCGTCGCCGGGCCGGCATTCAACGCCGGCCGGTACGGGCTGGCGTGCGGCGAGGCGTGCGCGCGAGCGCAGGCGATGGGCATCCCCGCCGTCACCGCGCTGAACGTCGAGAACCCGGGCGTGGAGCTCTACCGGCGCAAGACCTACATCCTGCCGACGACGCCGACGGCGCTCGGGATGAACGAGACGCTCGCGCGGCTCGCCCGCTTCGCCGTGAAGATCGGACGCCGCGAGCCGCTCCTCTCGTCGGCGGTCGAGGGCTACTACGGGCGCGGCGTGCGCCGCACGCAGATCCTCGCGCGGCCCGCCGCCGATCGCGCGCTCGACATGCTCGCGGCGCGCATCGCCGGCACGCCGTTCGTCACGGAGCTCCCGCTACCAGCCGTCGACCGCGTCGCGCCGGCCGCGCCCGTGCCCGACATCACGCGCGCGCGCATCGCGCTCGTCACGACCGGCGGCATCGTCCCGAAGGGCAACCCCGATGGGCTGAAGCAGTCCAACTCGACCGAGTGGCGCGCCTACCCCATCGACGGCGTCGAATCGCTCGAGCCGGGGCGGTACGAATCCATCCACTCGGGCTACGACGCGAGCGCGGCCAACGCGAACCCGAACTACGTCGTGCCGCTCGATGCCGTGCGTGAGCTCGAGCACGCGCACGCCTTCGGTGCGCTGTACCCGCGCTACATCGTCACGACGGGCGTCGGGACCGCGGTCGTCGAGGCGCGCCGGATGGGCCGCGAGATCGCGGCCGACCTCCGCAGCCAGGGCGTCGACGCGGTCATCCTCACCGCGACCTGAGGGACCTGCAATCGCTGCGGTGCAGCGATCAGCGCGGAGCTCGAGCGAGCGGGGCTGCCCACCGCGATGATCAGCGCGCTCGGCCCGGTCGCATCGGATCTCGGCGCGAACCGCGTCGTCCGTGGCGTGAAGATCCCGCATCCCTGCGGCGACCCGACGCTCGATCCCGCGGGCGACCACGCCCTCCGCGTGGGCCTCGTCAAGGCGTCGCTCGACGCGCTCGCGTCCAAGCTCGACGCGGCGCGTATCTTCGAGGCCGCGCGATGAGCGGGAAGCGGCTCGAGCTGCGCACCTTCGACGTCGAGCGCGTCGCCTTCGGCGAGCGGACGGCGCTCGACGGGCGCACCCTTACCATCGACCGGGACGAGATCGGCGTCCTCGCCGCGAGCGATCCCGCCTTCGCCGGCGTCGACGTGCAGCTCGTCCGTCCCGGCGAGGCCGCGCGCATCCCGCAGATCACCGACGTCGTCGAGCCGCGCGTGAAGTCGGGCGGCCCGGGCGGGGTGTTCCCGGGCCTGCTGTCGCCGGTCGAGCCGGTCGGGAGCGGGCGGACCGATCGCCTGCGCGGCGTCGCGGTGGTCACGTCGGGTGAGGTCCCGTGGCTCGGCGCGAAGGGGCTCTTCGTCGCCCACGACAGCGTGCTCGACACCGCGGGTCCCGGCGCGGACCTCCATCCCTACGCCGGGCTGCACCTCCTGGTCCTGCGGTTCCGCTTCGCCGAGGGCGTCGATCACGAGGGCTACGAGCGCGCGATCCTCTTGGCGGGCGAGAAGGTGGCGCGGGCGCTCGCGCTCACGGCGCGCGAGGCTCCGCCGACCTCGGTCGAGACGCGCGAGCTCGGTCGGGTCGATGCCTCGCTGCCGCGCGTGGTGTACGCGTACCAGGTGCAGTCGCAGGGCGTGTTCCTTCGCAGCCGCCTGTATGGGCGCATCCTCGACGAGCTCATGCCCGTCCTCGTGCATCCGAACGAGCTCGCGGACGGCGCGCTCACAAGCGGCGGCCTCGGGGGTCACGGCGCGAAGCTGCACACCTGGATGCATCAGAACAACGCCGTCGTCGAGGGGCTCATCGCTGGCCACGGGTCGCGCTGGGAGTTCGCCGGCGTCGTCGTCCACCGCGGCCACTACTACCTCTACGAGGACAAGCAGCGTGTCGGTCTGCGCATCGCCGAGAGCGCGGCCCTGCTCGGCGCGCAGGGCGCGGTCTTCACGCTCGGCGGCGCCGGCAACAACGTCACCGAGGTCATGCTCGCCATCCAGGAATGCGAACGCCGCGGTATCAAGACCGTGCTCATCACCTGGGAGCACGCCGGTCCCGACGGGTCCGACTACCCGCTGCCGTTCGCCGTCCCCGAGGCGGTCGCGATCGTGAGCACGGGGAACCTCGACGAGCCGCTCTCGCTGCCGGCGATGGACCGCGTCGTCGGGGACAGCGCGATCCGCGCGCGCCCGGAGATCGGCGGCGTGCCGTTCCCGATCGACCGCGCGATCGTGCTGGAGCGCCGCACGTTCTACGCCGGTGCCGCGAATCCCGCCGGTTTCGGCCGCACCGGCTCCGTCGAGTCTTGAGACGCCGTCTCGATTGGCGTGACGGCGGCTCGCGATGCGATACTCGGGCGTGACACGAACGCGAAGGGAGGTGATGCAGTGGATCTTCGAGGCAAGAAGGTCATCGCGATCGGCGAACGCGACGGAGTGCAGGCGACGGCCATCGCGGCGGTGGCGCGGAGCGCCGGTGCCGAGGTGCTGCTGGAGCTGAACCAGTGCTTCGTCTGAACGTCCGCCGGTGCCTCGGACCTGGATGAGCAGACCGAGATCAAGCGCATCTACGACGCACAGGGCAAGGCAGGGCTGGTCGTGATCCTCGGAGCGGCCGAGCCCGCGTACGTCGAGATGATGGCTGAGACGGTCACCGCTGGTGATCCAACCTACACAGGTCCGCTGGCCGGAGTCTCGTTGGGACTCCCCGTCTATCACGTGACCGAACCTGAGGTCCGGGAGAACGCGGACGCCTCCGTGTACCAGGACCAGATCGGGTTGTCGGAGGTCGCCATGGAGACAGACAAGATCTGGGAGAGCATTCGCGGCGTGCGTGGCCGCATGCCCGCCGAGTGATGCCCGATCGCACCGCGTCTTTCCCGACCATCCGCGCCGTCTCGTGCGTGATCGCGCACACACCCGGGCTCCTGCGATACGGCTCCAAGCCGGCGCGGGAGCTCGCCAAGGACGCGGCGCTCTTGGCGAAGATCGAGGGGCACCTGCGGAGCTTCGACGACGCGGTCGCCTACGCGCCGAACCAGGTCTTCATCGGGAGCCGCGCGCCCGAATGGCTCTGGGACGTGCCGGAGCCGTGGTGGCGCCACGGTGACGCGAAGGCGAGCGCGCGCGGGCCGGTCGGCCAGATCGTCTCGGAGGACGCCTTCTGGGGTCTCCTGCGCATGGCCGACGAGTTCGGCCTCGTCGACATCGAGAGCGGCGTGCTCGACCGGTCGCGCGACCTGCTGCGATCGACGGGACTCTTCACCGACGCGGAGCTCGAGCGGATCGCTCGTGCGTCGGGCACCGCGTCCGGCGAGGGGGCGCTGGGCCTGCACGGCGCGGACGGCTCGGTGGTGGGCCACGTCGCCAACGGCTACCCCGGCGACACCAGCCAGACCGCGGACATCCTCCTCGAGAACCTCGCGTGCAAGGCCTCCGGCGCGCTCGCGCTGAAGCAGCTGCTCCGCCAGACCGGCATGGACGCGCGGGACGTCGAGTACGTGCTGGGCTGCGGCGAGGAGGCGGTCGGGGACCGCTACCAGCGTGGCGGCGGCGCCATCTCGAAGGCCATGGCCGAGATGGCCGGCTGCGCGCAGGCCAGCGGATCCGACGTGAAGGCGTTCTGCTGCGCGCCGGTGCACGCGCTCGTGCTCGCTGGATCACTCGTCCAGAGCGGCGTGTTCAAGAACGTGGTCGTCGTCGGCGGCGGGTCGCTCGCGAAGCTCGGCATGAAGATGCTCGGCCATCTTGCGAAGGACATGCCGCTGCTCGAGGACTGCCTCGCGGCCGTCGCGATCCTCGTCGGGCCGCCGGACGGCACCGGCGTGCGCATGCGCCTCGACGCGGTCGGCCGGCACACGGTCGCGTCGGGCGGCTCGGCGGGCGCGATCTACGAGGCGCTCGTCGCCGCGCCGCTCGACCAGCTCGGCCTGCACATCCCCGACGTCGACAAGTACGCCGTCGAGCTGCACAACCCCGATATCACCGTCCCGGCGGGCAGCGGCAACGTGCCGCGGACGAACTACCGCATCATCGCCGGCCTCGGCGTGATGCGCGGGGAGCTGCGGCGCGACGACGTCGACGGCTTCGAGCGAGTCCACGGTGTGCCCGGGTTCGTGCCGACGCAGGGCCACATCCCCGCCGCACTGCCGTACCTCGCGCACGCGCTGCCACGGCTGCGCGACGGCTCGCTGCGCAACGCGCTCTTCATCGCGAAGGGCAGCCTCTTCCTTGGGAAGATGACGAACATGGCGGACGGCATGTCCGTCCTGCTGGACCGCGCCGACTGAACACGGTGACGGCGCGCGGCTCCGGCGGCGACGCGGCGCTCGTCGGGCGCGTCGTTCCCATCCTCGACGCCATCCTGCCCGGGGTCGCCGACGCGGGCGCCGCGCGCTACACGGCGCGTTGGCTCGCCGCGGCGTCGACCGCCGAGCGCGCCGCGCTGCGCCGCACGATCACCGCGCTCGGCCGCGGCGCGCGCGCCCGGTACGCGCGCCCGATCGCCGCGCTCGATCGCGCGTCGCTCGACGCGCTCATCGCGTCGCTGCACGCAGGCGAGCTGGGCGTCGAGCCGGCGTCGTTCTGGTCGCTGCGGCTCCTCGCGCTCGAGGCGGCGTTCGCCGACCCGCGCTACGGCGGCAACCGCGGCGGGTGGGGCTGGCGCCTCGTCGGTGCGGTCGGTGACCCGCAGCCGCGCGGCTTCCGCCCGCGCGAGCTCGCGTCGGCCGCGCCGGTCGCGCCGGCGGTGACGCCGTCCACGCGATGGACCGCGTCGCTCGCGTCGCGCTCGCGCGCGCGGAGCGACGACGCCGACGTGGTCGTCGTCGGCCTCGGCGCGGCCGGCGGGGTCATCGCCGCCGAGCTTGCGGAGGCCGGCCTGCGGGTCATCGCGCTCGAGGCGGGACGTGCGACCGTGCGCGCGAGCACCGACGAGCGCGAGTTCCAGGTGCGCCGGGCCCTGTTCTGGCGAGAGCCCGAGACGCTCGTCGTGAACGACGGCCCGCCGCTCCGCGGGTCGTGGCTGTCGCGCAACATCGGCGTGGGCGGTCCGCTGCACTGGACCGCGATCACCTACCGCTTCCACCCATCGGACTTCCGCGTGCGCTCGGGGTCCGGCCACGTCGCGGGGACGAGCCTCGCCGATTGGCCGGTCGCGTACGCCGACCTCGAGCCGTTCTACGACCGCGCCGAGCGGGAGATCGGCGTCGCGGGCGCGGCCGGCGCGAACCCCTACGAGGGCGGGCGCGGCGGCGCGTTCCCGCTGCCGCCGGTGCCGCAGACGCGGGCGGCGGCGCGCTTCGCGGACGCGGCGCGCCGTCTCGGCTACACGCCGTACCCCACGCCCGCCGCGGTGCTCACCGAGCGCCGCGCGTCGCGCCTTGCGTGCAACCTCTGCGGCCGCTGCTCGCACTACGACTGCCTCCGCCGCGCCAAGGGGACGACGCGCGACAGCGTGCTCGCGCGCGCGGCGCGCACCGGCCGCCTCGACATCCGTCCGGAGAGCCGCGTCGAGCGCGTGCTCGCCGATCCGCGGACCGGCCTCGCGACGGGCGTGCGCTACCGGGGACCGCGCGGGCGCCGCGAGGTCACCGCGCGAACGGTCGTCGTCGCGAACGGCGCCGCGTATCAGGCCCGCCTGCTGCTCCTGTCGACGTCGCGCGCGCATCCGCGAGGTCTCGCCAACTCGAGCGGCCTCGTCGGACGGAACCTCATGTTCCACACCAACGTCATGGCGTGGGGCGCGTTCGACGAGCTCCTCTATGCCGACCGCGGCCCGCAGACGGCCGCCGCGTTCGACGACCTCGACGAGGACCGTCCGCGCGAGCGGCACGGCGCGTCGTTCATCCGCGGCGCGGCGGTGCTCGGCGGGATCCCGCTCGTCTTCGCCGGCGGACCGCTCGCGTTCGCGAACGCGGCCGGGCAGACCGCGCCGCTCCCGGACGGCGTGCGGCCCTGGGGCTCGGGGTTCCGCGACTTCCTGGCGGCGACGTACGCGCGCCACTTCGGCGTGTTCGCGCTCTGCGAGGACCTGCCGATGGAGCAGAACCGTATCGAGCTCGATCCCACGATCCGCCTCGCCGACGGCGGGCCGGGCCTGCGCATCCACTACCGCTACCACCGCAACACCCTCGACATGGAGGAGTTCATGGTCGAGCGCCTCGCCGCGGTGGTCCGGGAGGCCGGCGCGCGCGAGGTGCTGGCGCAGCGCTCCGCGCTCCCCGCGGGCATGTTCGCGGGCCACCACATGGGCACGGTCCGGATGGGCGCCGACCCGCTGACGAGCGTCGCCGACGCCGACGGCCGGGCGCACGACGTGCCGAACCTGTACCTGCCGGGCAGCGGGCTCTTCGTGACGTCGGCCGGAGTGAACCCCACCCTGACGATCTGGGCCCTGGCCTACCGGAGCGCGGCCGCCATCGCCCGGGAGCACGGCGTCCCGCCGCGCCGCCCTCGTATCGCATGATGAACATCTATCTCGCAACGTGGTCAGGGGGGCACAATGAGGCCTCGCCTGCCGGCCGGAAGGAGCAGTAGAGATGCCAGAGGACAAGGTCCGCAAGATCGAGCTGCCGTCGCTCGACCCCAAGGAGGTCGGTCTCCTCGTCGTGGACATGCAGAACGGGTTCTGCCATCCCGAGGGAGCGCGCGCGAAGGCCTTCGGTGTGGACGCGATCGCGATGCCGCGCGCGTCGATCCCCGCCGTGGTCGAGATGATCCGCCTGTGCCGCTCGGCCGGCGTGCGCATCACCTACACGCGCCAGGTCCACTATCCGGACGACGCGGCGCGCAAGCGCCGGCGCATCCCGTCGCATCTCGATCGCCGCGGTGTAAAGCTCGAGCTCTGCTGGCGGGGGACGTGGGACTCCGAACTCGTCGACGAGATCAAGGCCGAGGTGCGGCCCGAGGACGACGTGATCATCAAGCACCGCGCGAGCGCCTTCTACAACACGCCGCTCGAGGCGGAGCTCCGCATCAAGGGTATCCAGGTCCTCATCATCACCGGCACGACCACGTCCTTCTGCATCGACTCGACGATCCGCGACGCGTACATGCGCGACTACGACGTCCTCGTGCCGGCGGAGTGCGTGTCCGACACCGACCAGGCGGCGCACGACGCGGTCCTCGCGTGCGTCGACCGCTTCCACGGCGTCGTCACCACGACCGCGGACATCGCGAAGGCGCTCGGCGCCCGCGCGGCGGTGCGCGCGTGAGCGGCGTCGATCGCATCCTCGAGGGCGCGATCGACATGCATTGCCATTCCGGCCCGTCGCCGTTCCCGCGGCGGATGGACCACGTCGAGGCGGCGCGGATGGCCGACTCCGTCGGGATGCGCGCCATCGTCGTGAAGTCGCACCACCACCCGACGGTCATGGACGTGCGCGCGATGGCTCCGCAGCTCGGGGGGATCCGCACGAGGGTGTTCGGCTCGATCGCGCTAAACTCCATGGTCGGCGGGCTCAATCCGTCCGCAGTCGACCTCGCGCTCAAGATGGGCGGGAAGGTCGTGTGGTTCCCGACCATCTCGTCGCGCAGGCACATCGAGCACGCGCAGGCGCATCCCGACCTGAAGTTCCCGAAGGCCACCGTCGCGCTGCGCAAGCCTGACATCGTCGACATCCTCGACGACGGCGGCGCGCTCCGTCCCGAGGTGCCGGTGATCCTGCGCATGATCGCCGAGGCCGACGCCGTCCTCGCCGCCGGCCACCAGGCGCCGGACCGCATCCAGATCCTCCTCGACGCGGCGCGCGAGGCGGGCGTGAAGCGGATGATCGTGAACCACCCCGAGTACGTCATCGCGGCGACGCGCGAGGAGGTGGTTCGGTTCGCGGAGAGCGGCGCGCTCATCGAGCACGAATGCTGCATGTACGACGACGCGTCCGAGTTCCACCACTGGGATCTCGTCGCGCTGAAGGAATGGATCGATCTCGTCGGCGCGGACCGCACGAGCATCGGCAGCGACCTCGGGCAGACGAACAACCCGCTCCCGATCGAGTCGTTCAAGAAGATGCTGAGCGGCCTCCACGACCTCGGCGTGAGCGAGCGGGACCTGGTGAAGATGGTCCGCGACAATCCCGCGCGGCTCCTCGGCCTCGACTAGGCGTGTCCGGCACGCCTGCGGCGACGCGGCTCCGCGACCGGCTGCGGAGCGGGCCGCCCGTCGTCGGGACGTTCGTGAAGCTGCCCGCGCTCGAGAGCATCGACCTCGTGAAGTCGATCGGCTTCGACGTGGCGGCGGTCGACGGTGAGCACTCGCAGCTCGACGAGTCCGCCATCCTGGCCCTCCTGCGGCACGGCGCGGCGCTCGGGCTGCCCATGCTCGTTCGGACGCCGACGCGAGATGCCGGCGTCATCAACCGCATGCTCGAAGCGGGCGCCGCGGGCATCCAGCTCTCGACGCTGCGCTCGCGGGGAGATCGGGACGCGATGGTGTCGGCGACGCGCTACGCGCCCGACGGGACGCGGAGCGTGAGCCTGGCGCACCCGGGCGCCGACTACAGCGGCATCCCGCTCGTGCAGTATCTCGAACGCAGCAAGGCGTTCCCGCTCCTCATCGGTCAGATCGAGACCGCGACGACGGACGATCCGCTCCCGGAGATCCTCGAGGGGCTCGACGCGGCCTTCATCGGCACGACGGACCTGTCCGTCGACCTGGGCCGGCCCGGCAAGCTGGACGACGAGCGTATCCGCGCGCGGGTCTCTGAAATCGCGGCCGCCGCGGCGCGTGCGTCGGCCGCGCTCGGCGCATGGGTCGCGACCGCCGACGCGCTCGCGTCGCTGCGCGGTCGTGGCCTGCGCTATGTCCTCGTCGGCTCGGACGTGCAGCTCCTGCGCGCGGGCCTCGCCGGCGTGCTCGCAGCCGCACGGCAGGCGCTCTCATGAGGAACGGTTCCTCGACGCGCGCTGCGCCGCGTGCTACACCACTCGCCGTCATGCGAGCACGCGTTTCGCTTCGCGGTACGAAGGATGGGAACGGCCACGAGTCGGCGATTCAGTCGGTAGCCCGCGCGGCGCACATCCTCGGCTTCTTCACCGTGGGCCGGCCGCGCCGCTCGCTCTCCGAGCTCACCGCGCGCCTCGGCGTGAGCCGCGCGACCGCGCATCGCTACACCGTGGCGCTGCGCCAGGCCAACCTGCTCCGCTTCGACCCCGCGACGAACGAGTACACGCTCGGACCGCAGGTGCTCACGCTCGCCGCGGCCGCAGGCGCGGGCCTCCCCATCGTCACCATCGCCGGTCCGCACATGGAGGCGCTCGTGCGCCGCGTGAACGAGACCGTGGTCATCAGCATCTGGGACGGCGAGGCGCCCATCGTCGTGCGCGTCGACGACAACCCCGACCGGCTCGTGCGCATCAGCATCCACACCGGCGCGCGCCTCACGCCGTTCCGCTCGAGCCAGGGCCGCGTGTTCTGCGCCTTCCTGCCCGAGAGCGAGGTGCCGGGCCTCCGCCGCGCGCTCCGCCGCGAACCGTCGCTCGCCGCCGAGCTGCGGCGCATCCGCAAGGATGGCCTCGCGGAGGCGGCCGAGGTCGAGCCCGGCATCCGCGCGATCGCCGCGCCGGTGTTCCAGGGCGACCACTGCACGGCCGCCGTCGCCATCGTCGGCACCACCTCGTCGATCCCCGAGTCGCGCACCTCGCCGATGGCGCGCGCGCTGCTCGCGACCGCCGCACAGCTGTCCCGTGAGTTCGGGGCCCTGCCCGAGCTCGGGCGCGGCGAAGTGAATGGGAGGAAGCCCGCATGACCGTCACGACCACGATCACGTCGCGCGACTACGAGGGCCTCTTCGTGCGCTGGGAGGAACTCTACAAGCGCGCGCATTACGGCAAGGTCCACATCAAGCGGACCGACGTGCCGGTGGTCGACAGCCGTCAAGGCACGAGCCAATTCTACATCATGCCGCAGTTCGAGGAGCTCTCCCTCACGCAGTGGGTCGTGTTCGTGCGCGACCACACCGGCGTGCCGAGCGGCCGCCATACGCACCAGGGAGGCATCACGATCTTCGGCGTCGAGGGAGACGGGTACAGCGTCGTGAACGGCCATCGCTTCGACTGGAGCGCCGAGGACGCCGTCCTGCTCCCGATCGTCCCGGGCGGCCTCGACCACCAGCACTTCCGCGCGCGCGACGATCGCCCCTCGAAGTTCATGGGCATCATCTACGAGCCGCTCGTCGTCGGGCTCGGCGCGGAGATGGTCCAGCTCGAGCCGCAGACGCGCTCGACGCAGTGGGAGGCCGCGAAGGTCGGAGCCGCCGTCGACATGGGAACGGCGAACGCCCCGACCGCGCCGACGCTCGCCGCGCTCATCGAGCTGCGTGAGCGGCAGCGCGCCACGCTCCATCCGCCGGCCCTCATCCGGCGTGCCGACCTCCCGGTCGATCGGAACGGGTTCGGCGAGCTGCGCTGGTACGTGCATCCGGCCGCACCGGGCTTCGCCGGGACCGCGCCGATGTTCGTGTTCACGCAGCGCCTCGATCCGGGGCAGGAGAGCGACCGTCTTACCACACCGGGGAACGGCTACATGTACGTGCTCGCCGGGGAGCCGACGATCGAGGTCGACGACGACGCGTTCACGTGCGAGCGCGGCGACATCGTGTGCCTCCCGCCGCGCCGCAACGGCGTCACCGTGGGCGTCCGCGCGGGCCGCGAGGAGGCCCGTATCGTCGTGGCGCTCGCGAACCTGTCCGGCCTCGTCGGCGTCGCGATGGGAGCCGATCTGGCGCTTCGACCGCGCCGCTGAGCGGGGTCCCCGCGTTGCGATGCGAGAGAGCGTATCGTATAGCGAGACAGCGGCTCGGGGAGGTCCTGCCGGCATGAGCCAGACGACGACGGCACCGCGGGTGAAGGTCGCGAACCGCCGCAGCCCGTTCATCCACGAGGACTGGGACGCGCGGACCTTCCGCGTGAACCGCGAGGCCTTCCGCTCCGAGGAGGTCTTCGCGAAGGAGCGCCGGCTCATCTGGGACCGTCAGTGGCTGTACCTCGGCCACGAGACCGAGGTACGGCGGCCGGGCGACTTCAAGCAGCGCACCCTCGCCGGCCGCCCGCTCATCTTCGCGCGCGACAGCAACAACGTCGTGCGCGCGTACCTGAACTCCTGCCCGCATCGCGGCACGATCCTCTGCCGCGAGACCGAGGGGAACGCGAAGACCTTCCAGTGCTTCTATCACGCGTGGACGTTCGCGAACACCGGCGAGCTCGTGGGCATCCCCGATCCGGCCGCGTACCCGCCCGAGCGCGGGTTCGCCGCGGAGATGGGTCTGCGCGAGCCGCCGCGCTTCGCGAACTACCGCGGCTTCGTCTTCGTCTCGTTCGCCGCGAACGGACCGAGCCTGCGCGAGCATCTCGGCGAGGCGCGCGACTACATCGACCTCATGGTCGATCACTCCGAGCGCGGGCTCGAGGTCATCCCCGGGACCCACATGTACGCCATCCGCGGGAACTGGAAGCTCGCCGTCGAGAACGCGATGGACGGCTACCACTTCTCGCCGACGCACGTGACGTTCGTCGAGTACCTGAAGACGACCGGCTACGTCACCAGCGACGAGGGCGGCCGCGTGATCACGCTGGAGAACGGCCACAGCGTCCTCGTGTTCTCCGGCCACGGTGGACGCGTCGGCATGCAGTGGGAGCCGCGCTTCGGCGAGGCGCAGCGCCTCCTCGTCGAGGAGAACGTCCGCAAGCTGGCCGCGCGCGTGGGCGAGGAGCGCGCGAAGCGCATCGCCGGGACGAGCCGCATCCTCTACGTCTTCCCGAACCTGCTGCTCTTCGACATCGAGGGCCTCGCGGCGCGTCAGCTCGAGCCGGTCCGTCCCGACTTCACCGACGTGCGCGCCTGGGAGCTCGCGCCGGCGACCGAGTCGCCGGAGGAGCGCGAGCTGCGGATCCGCATCCTCGGATCCTTCATCGGGCCCGGCGGCCTCGCGACGCCGGACGACGTCGAGGCGTACGAGTGCGTGCAGCGCGGCGTCGTCGCCACCGCCGGCGACCAGCGGCCCGAGGTGGACTGGAGCGACATCAGCCGCGGCATGGCACGCGAGGCCGAGGGGCAGCCCGCCCGCAACGTCGACGAGGCCGGCATCCGCGGCTTCTGGCGCCACTGGGACGACCAGATCGGCGGTGGCGCGGCGTGATCGCGACCGTCACGCGGCAGGAGGTCGAGGACTTCCTCTTCCGCGAGGCCGCGCTCCTCGACGAGTGGCGTCTCGACGAATGGCTCGGGCTCTTCGAGCCCGGGGCGACGTACGAGGTGCCGACGACGGACCGGCCGGACGAGGACCCACGCCGCTCGCAGTACTACGTGTGGGACGACTACGAGCTCCTCGCCGCGCGGGTGCGCCGGCTCAAGAGCAAGCACGCGCACGCCGAGAACCCTCACTCGCGGACGCGGCGGCTCGTGACGAACGTCCGCGTCGGGACGCCGGGCGGCGGGACGGTCCCGGTCTACGCGGCGTTCCTCATCTACAAGATCCGCGACGGGAACGTCGATCAGTTCGTGGGCCGGTACGAGCACACGCTCGCGGTGGGGGGCGAGGGCCTCTTGTTCCGCAAGCGTCGGGCGGTCCTCGAGCTGGAGGTCCTGCGTCCCGGCGGTAGGCTGAGCTTCATCCTGTGACGACGCAGAACGAGGTCTGGGAGGTTCGTTGAGATGAGCGTGAAGGGTCCGTATGCGTTCGAGTACGCGCGGATCGCGGTGCCCGACGTGGCCGCATCCGCCGCCTGGTACGAGAAGTACGTGGGCCTCGAGCCGTGCGGGAAGACCGACGGCCACACCTACCTCCGCGCGGGTCTGCCGCACCATGCGCTCGACCTGGTCGAGGACCGCACGCTGCCGGCGGCGGAGGTCCGTGCGTTCGGCTTCAGCGTTGAGTCCGAGGCCGTGCTCGAGGCCCTGAAGGAGCGCGTAGAGGACTCCGGCGCGCCGGTGAAGGAGCTCGACGAGGCGCAGAAGAGCTGGTGCGCCGGCGGCTTCGCGACGGCCGACCCCGCGGGGAACGCCCTCGAGTTCTTCACCGACTACCAGGAGTGGGCGGAGCGCCCGTATCGGGCGTACACGCCCGACTACATCGTGCACCCGTTCATCGGCACGCCGAAGTACGACGAGACGCTCACGTTCTACCTCGACGTGCTCGGCTTCCGCCCCTCGGACTACATCGCCAACGTGACCGCCTTCCTCCGCAGCGAGAACCGCTTGCACCACTCGTTCGCGATCAGGCGCGCCAAGGAGAAGGAGGTCGCGCACATCTGCTTCGCGATGGGCAGCCTCGACCAGGTCATGCGCGGCCGCGCGCTCGCGGTGTACGACAAGGTGAAGATCGCGGCGGACATGGCGAACCACTCCGCCTCGAAGTCGATCGCCTTCTATATCCTCGACGAAAAGCACGGACCGCGCATCGAGCTCTGCAACGGCCACCGGCGCCTCACCGAGGAAGAGCACGAGCACGAGAAGCCGCGGCGCATGTCGGTCGACCCGCGGAACATCGATGTTTGGCGCGCCGCGGCGGACGACTGGCACGACCTCTAGCGGCGTGAGCGCGCGCACGCTGCGCGTCAACGGCCGCACCGTCGAGGCGGACATGGCACCCAGCGACACGCCGCAGGTGGGCGAGGAGCCGCGAGGCGTGGCGGGCATCCGTGTCGGGTTGAAGCTCTCTCAACAGGTCTTCTCGCTGCCGGCGCAGCGCGAGGCGTGGCGCATCGTCGACGAGGCTGGGTTCGACCATCTCTGGCTGTTCGACCATCTCGTCGCGATTCACCAGGAGACGCCAGCGCCGATCTACGACGGCTGGACCCTGCTCGCGGCGGTCGCCGAGACCACGAAGCGCGTGCGCATCGGGCTGAACGTCACGGGGAACCTCTACCGCCACCCCGGACTCCTCGCGAAGATTGCGGTGACCGTGGATCACCTTTCAGGCGGTCGTCTCGAAATGGGGTTAGGTGCTGGATGGAACGAGCCAGAGTTCTCCATGTACGGAATGCCGTTCCCCGTGCGGCCGGAGGAGCGGATCGACAGGCTCGACGAGGCCTGCTGGGTGCTCAAGGCTCTGTGGACCGAGCCGAGAGCGACCTTCGCGGGTCGCTACTACCAACTGAAGGACGCGATCGCCGAGCCGAAGCCCGTCCAGAGGCCATATCCACCGATCTGGATCGGTGGGAACGGACGCAAGCGCACGCTGCGGGTCGCGGCAACGCACGGCGACGTGTGGAGCTGTGACGTGTGGCCGACCGACGCGAGCGCGATCGAGCCCGCATACGATCTGGGGAAGGTGCTCGACGGCCACTGCGCGGCGATCGGCCGCGACCCGAAGACCATCCGACGCGCTCACATGCTCCTCGCCGATGGCACCGACACGCCGCTCGAGATCGCGAGGCATTCCGTGCGCGCCGGTTTCACCGACTTCCTACTCTTCCCGGTCCTGGCTCTCTCGCCACAGGCCGATATCCGCGCCGCTATCGAAGCCGCCGCCGCGCTCCTGCCGCGCCTCCGGAAGCTGGGGTAGCCGCTCGCCGAGGCCGTATTGACACTCGACCGACCGGCTGTAGTGTCTCGCAATCAGGGACGGCGGCTTGCCAAACGAGACGCTGACCGCGCGCCGGATCGCACACGCGCGGCCAAGAGGGGGAGGAAGCAGATGACCCAGCTGCGACTCACGCGACGAAAGCTCCTCGTGTCGGGGTCGGCCCTTGCGATCGCCACGGCCTGCGGCGGGACCGCCGCGCCGACGGCGACCGGGACAGCGGCCGCGACTGGGGCAGCGGCGAGCGGGACCGCCACGGCGAAGACGAACGCCGCGCTCCAAGCGATCATCGACAAAGCGAAGAACGCCGAGGGCGCCCAGATCACGCTCACCTGGGCGAACTACTACGGTGCCGGGATGGCGAAGGACTTCCTCGCGCTCTTCAGTTCGACGTACGGGTTCGACGCGAAGGTCACGAACACGCCTACCAACATGTCCACGGACGCCCCGGCGATCATCCAGCAGTTCAAGGCCAATCGCCCAGCCTCGACCGATGTGTTCATGTGCACCGATCTGCTCGCGTTCCAGCTTGAGCGCGACGGACCAAAGGTTGGCGAGGAGGTTGACTGGAGCTTCTCCGAAACGATCGCCGCCAATCCCAAGGTCCTCGAGCATAATTTCGCCGTCCACATCCTCGACACGCCGCGTGGGATTACCTACAACCGCGACCGGCTGAAGGGGGCGGACGTCCCGAAGTCGATGGCGGATGTCCTGCAGCTCTCGACGAAGTACGCCGTCGCGAGCACACCTCAGGCCTCACTGTTCGAGACCCTGGCAGTGCCGGACATCTGGGGCGAGCAGAAGACAATCGACTACGTGACGAAGCTGTCGAAGAACCTCAAAGGCCTCATACAGGGCAACGAGCTGGATCGGATCTCGAGCGGCGAGTTCGACATGCTCGCCATCGATTTCGGCAAGAACGTCGCACAGCTCCGTACGAATCAGGGGCAACCCATCGGGTGGTCGTTCCCGTCCGACGCACCGGTGCTGAGCGCGATCTACAATGTGATCCCGAAGAACGCGGTCCATCCGAACATGGCGCGATTGTGGATCAACCTCATCACGAGCCGCGAGGGCCAACAGGTGCTCTACAAGAACGAGTTCGTCGATAGTCCTCGGTTGCCGGGCAGCAAGACGGCCGAGGACGTGAAGGCTCTCGAGGCGCAGGGCTTCAAGGTGTACGCGACGAACCTCGATTTCGCGGCGAAGAACCAGGACGCCTACGCGCGTCTCCGGCCGATCCTCCAAAAGATCATCGCGACGAGGTAGCGGAGTTGGCGACACACGCCACCGCGGCGCGCAGGCCGTTCGCCCTGATGCCGGGCGGCCTGCGCGTCGACCCGCTAGCCATAGCAGCGGCGATCCCGATCGTCCTGATCCTCATCCTGCTCGGGGCGGTGGCTCGGCTCTCGTTCCAAGAGACGATCTACGACGACACCCCCACGGTGCGCCACTTCGCCGAACTCGCGACCGACCCTGCGGCGGCGATCGCGCTCCGTAACACGGCGCTGTTCGCGGTGCTGACCGCGTTCTGGGCGATGGTCTTCGGCCTGCCGATCGCCTGGCTCGTAGAGCGTTCGGATCTCGGGAAGAAGGCCGTCGTCTCGACCATGATGAGCATCGGCGTGGTCATCCCCGGCTTCATCTACGCGATGGGTTGGATCGTGTTCGCCCATCCGCGAAGCGGGCTCCTCACGAAGTTCGTGCAGAGCCTCGGTCTCGAGCATTCACCCATCGATCTTCTGACGATCCCCGCGATGAGCTGGGTCGAAGGGATGTCGCTTGCGCCGGTCGTATTCATCCTCACCGGCGCGAGCCTCCGCTCGATGGACGCCTCGCTCGAGGACTCGGCACAGATGTGCGGCGCAGGCTTCCTGACGCGTCTGCGTGCGATCATCCTGCCGCTCGTCCTCCCCGGCCTGGTCGGTGCCGCTATCTACGTCGTAACTATCGCACTCTCCTCGTTCGACGTGCCGCTCGTCATCGGGCTCTCCAACCGGATCTACGTGTTCAGTACGTACCTCTACACACAGGTGCAGCGCTTCGAGGGACCGCCCGCGTATGAAGTCGCGGCCGCCTTCTCGTTCTTCATGGTCGCGTTCGGCGTCGTCCTCGCCTGGCTGTACGGCCGCGTTCTCGTCCGAGCCCGGACATTCCAGATCGTGACTGGAAAGGGCTACCGTCCTCGACTCACGCCGCTCGGCCGCTTGCGTTCGGCCGCATGGCTCTTCCTCTTCGCGTATCTCTCACTCGCGGTCGGCCTGCCGCTCCTCGTGCTGCTGTGGACATCGTTCCTTCCGTTCCCACAGCTCCCCTCGGAGCGCGCCTTCTCACTGTTGACGACGCGCAACTACACCGAGCTCAACCTCCCGCTCATCGGGCGGGCCGTGCGCAGCACGGTGCTGCTCATGCTCTTCTCACCGTGCGTCGCGCTCGGCGCGGCGATGGCTATCTCCTGGTTTGTGCTCAGGACGCGCAGTCGGCTGCGGTTCGTTTTCGATTTCGTCGCGTTCCTCCCGCACGCCGTGCCGCGCATCGTGTTCGCTTTTGGCGCCGTCATGCTGACGATCGGGACGTGGGTCGTGTTGCCCATCGACGTCTACGGGTCGCTTGGTCTGCTCGTGCTCGTGATGGCCCTCGTCCAGCTCCCCTTCGCGACGCGCCTTGTGAACGCGTCGATGATCCAGATCCACAGCGAACTCGAGGAGGCCGCGCGCACCGCGGGTGCGACCACGCTTACGGTGCTGCGGCGCGTGACAGTGCCGCTCATCCGGCCGGCGCTCGTGTATGGCTGGGTATGGCTCTCGCTGCTCGCGTACCGAGAGCTGACGCTGCCCACCATGCTGCGCTCTGGGGACAACATCACGCTGTCGGCCGTGATCTACGACAACTACCAGACTGGCCTGCTTGGACCGCTCGCCGCTCTCGTGGTGCTCATGCTGCTCGTGCTCGTCCCGCTCGTTGCGTTGTACTGGCGCGTCGGTGGGTCGCGCCGGCCGACTGTGTAGGGGTCGACAGTGGCGGTGGCAGGAGTGGTGAGGTCTGCGGTCGGCGGTTCGGGCGAGCTCGTCGTGACCGAGATCAGCAAGGCGTACCTCGCACGGGCCGACGGCCCTCGTGCCGTCGAGAGCGTGACGTTCACAGTGCGGGAAGGTTGCTTCTATACGCTGCTCGGACCGTCAGGTTGCGGTAAGACCACGACACTGCGCTGCGTGGCCGGCCTCGAGCGCGCTGACGCGGGCACGATCGAGCTCGCCGGCACGATGCTCTCCTCGCCGCGCGTCTTCGTGCCGCCGCACCGCCGCGACATCGGGATGGTGTTCCAGTCCTACGCGATCTGGCCGCACATGACCGTGTTCGACAACGCGGCCTTCCCGCTCCGGGTCCGAAGGACCGGCCTCTCGCGCACGCAGATGAAGGAGCGAGTCGAACAAGCTCTCGCGACCGTCCAACTATCGGGGTTCGAGGGGAGGAACGCGACGCAGCTCTCGGGAGGCCAGCAGCAGCGGCTCGCGCTCGCGCGCGCCCTCGTGCAGCAGCCGAAGCTCCTGCTGCTGGACGAGCCCCTGTCGAATCTCGACGCCAAGCTGCGCGAGCGCATGCGTACGGAGATCCGCGATCTACAGCGGCGACTCGGCATCACCACCCTCTACGTGACGCATGATCAGATCGAGGCCCTCTCCATGTCCGACCGCATCGGTGTGATGTCGAAGGGGACGATCGTGCAGGAAAGCGCGCCGCGCGAGCTCTACCAACACCCTGCGAACAAGATCGTCGCGGACTTCGTCGGGGCGGGGAACTTCCTCGACGCCGAGGCGGTCGACGTCCTCGACGGCGATCTCCGACGCCTTGCGACCCCGATCGGCGACGTCGTCGCTGTCTGCGATGCCGAGACGCGCATCGGCGCGTCCATGATCCTGCTGGTCCGGCCCGAGAACGTGCGCGTCGAGACGAGCAGGCCCGACGGTCCGAACACGTACCAGGGCACCGTCGAAGAGCTCGTCTTCCTTGGCGAGTACGTCGACTGCCGCGTGCGTGTCGGCGGCCAACTGCTCCATGCACGACCGCATCCGACGCTTCCGATCACCAAAGGTGACACCGTTTGGCTCGTGCTGCGCCCGGATCTCTGCTCGGTCTTGATGACTTCGTGATGGAGGTGGCCTCGAGATGAATGAGAAGCTGCGCCGCTACTGGTTCCCGGTGGCGCTCTCGGCGGACGTCGCTGACAAGCCGATCCCCGTGACCCTACTTGGGGAGGGGGTTGTCCTCTATCGCACGACGATAGGGATCGCGGCGCTCCACGATCTGTGCATCCACCGCGGCACGCCGCTGTCGCTCGGGTGGATCGACGGCGACGAGCTGGTCTGCGCGTATCACGGATGGGGCTATGAAGGAAGCGGCGCATGCACGCGCATCCCGTCGCTCGCGCCTGGACGGCCTATCCCCCCGAAGGCACGCGTCGGCGCGTACCAGGTCCAGGAGCTGTACGGTCTGGTCTGGGTATGCCTCGGCACGCCCACCGAGCCTATCCCCGAGTACCCCGAGTACGCCGATCCGACGTACCACGTGTTCTGGACGAGGCATCGCCTCCACGCGAACGCGGCCCGCGTCATCGAGAACGTGATGGACTTCGCGCACTTCCCGTGGGTGCACCCCGGCATCCTCGGCGATCGGTCGAAGCCGGTCTACGAGTCGACGCCGGCGAAGCGCGAGGGAAACGAGATCCACTACGTCGTCGACGACGAGGCGACCAACGCGATCCGCACCTACCGCGTGACCCTGCCCTACGCGCTGCACATGCACGTACGCCGGCGCAGCGGCCCTGACCTCGACCGCATCAACGCGCTCTTCTTCGTGAGCCAGCCGCTCGGCGACCGGGACACCATCTTCTGGTTCGGCCACGGCCGCAACTTCGACCTGGACAAGGACGACACGGTCCTCATCGGTCAGGACAACCACGTGATCCAGCAGGATCAGCGGATGGTCGAAGCTCAGCGGCCTGAGGAGCTCCCGCTCGATCTCAGCGCGGAGCTGCACCTGAAGGGGACAGACGCGGCCGCGGTTGAGTACCGGCGGTCGCTCGCGAGCCTCGGCCTAGGAGCGTGACGGACCGACGCCGACCGGAGGGAGGGACGCGAACGGAGGCCTGCAGACGACGTAGCGGTGCGTCTCGCCGCCATCGGCCTTCTGGAGCCAAGGGCAGCGCCAGCAGACTTCGACCTCGGCGTCGGCCTGCCGGAGCGGGCACATGACCACGTCATCGCAGACGATCCGAGCGCCACGCGGGATGTCGTTCATGTCAGCCAGATGTTCGTGCGTCCCCGGGTGGGCGAAGGAGGGCCGAAGCGCCCTGTCCGGGAGTCCGTTGGACCCATCCACGGCGTGGCGGCGCGAGGGCACGGCCGTGAGCTCGCAGCTCTGCGACATCCTCGTATCGGGCGGCACGGTCATCACCATGGACGCCGGCCGGCGCGTCCTCCGCGACGGCGCCGTCGCCATCAGGGGCGACCGGATTGTGGACGTGGGACGCCGGGACGACCTGGCGCCGCGCTACCGGGCCGTCCGCACGATCGACGCGCGGGGCCATGTGGTCACACCCGGCCTCATCCAGACCCACGTGCACGTCTCCGCAGAGGCCGCCATGCGTGGCACGCTGCCCGACACGATGCCGCCCAGCCAGTGGGTGCGTCAGGTGACGGCGTTCTACGCAGCGATGTCGCCCGAGGAAGAGGCTATCAACGCGACGGCCACCTTCATCGAGCTCATCCGCACCGGCACCACCACCTTCATCGAGGCCGGGACGACGAAGCACACCGACGCCGTAATCGACGCGATGGGGCGCGTGGGGATCCGCGGCTGCATCGGCACGTGGAGCTGGGACATCCCGAAGGAGCCGGCGAACCTCTATCAGGAGACGGACCGGGCGATCGAGAAGAACGCCTCGCTCATCGAGCGTTACGACGGCGCGCACGACGGCCGCGTGCGCGTCTGGACGTCGCCCATCGGTCACACCATGACCTCCGACGCGCTCCTGGTCGGGCTGAAGCAGCTCGCCGACGAACACCACACCGGCATGACGATGCATCTCTCGTCGTGGCTCGAGGACGTGAGGAGCTACGTCGAGCGGACCGGCATGCGGCCGGTGAAGTACTACGACCATCTCGGCGTGCTCGGTCCGAACGTGCTGCTTGCGCACATGGTCAACCTCGACGACGAGGAGGTGGAGCTCGTGCTCCGAACCGGCGCGAAGATCGCGCACTGCCCGACCACCGCCGGCTGGTTCGGGTACGGCCTCACGCAGGTGGGTCGCTTCCCGGAGATGCTCGCGCGCGGCGCCACCATCGGCCTCGGCTGCGACGCGCAGACCTGCTCGAATAACCTCGACGGCGTCCGCGCGATGTACTCGTCGGCCATCCTCTTCCGCGACGGGCGGCGGGACCAGAACGCGATGCCCGCCGAGACCGTGCTCGAGATGGCGACGCTGCATGGCGCGCGCTGCGCGCTGCAGGAGGCCGATCTCGGGTCGCTCGAGGCCGGCAAGAAGGCGGACATCATCCTCTTCGACGCCACGCGGCCGGAGTGGCGGCCGCTCCATCAGCCCGTCGCCAACCTCGTGTTCGCGGCCGACGGCCACAGCGTCGACACGGTCCTCATCGACGGACGGGTCGTCCTCGACGGCGGACGGATGACGACGGTCGATGTCGAGTCGACGTTCCGCGATCTCGAGCGTGTGGGCGACCGCGTGCTCGGCGCAACCGGATGGCGCACGCCGGCGAAGTGGCCGATCATCGATTGAGCCCTCGCCTCGCCGGGGACCGGCGACTACCATGTCTCGACATGAGCGACGGCTGCTCGCCAGTCGAGACGGCATGACGACCGCGCCGAACGTCTCGGGCGGGAAGGACGTCTGGGAGGACGTCTGGGTCCCGACGGCGTGCAACATGTGCTACAACAACTGCTCCATTCAGGTCCGCCGCGTCAACGGCGTCGCTGTGAAGATCGAGGGCCTCCCCGGCGCGCAGCCCAACTACGGAAAGACGTGCGCGAAGGGCAACGCGGCGTTCATGAACCTGTACAACCCGCATCGCATCCTTCATCCGCTGCGGCGGACGAATCCCGACAAGAGCCCCGGCGCCGATCCGCGCTGGGAGCGGATCTCGTGGGACGAGGCGCTCGAGCTCGCGGCATCGAAGCTGCGGGCCGCGCGGGAGAAGGATCCGCGCTCCATCGCGCTCGCATCGTTCGACTCGATCGCGCGACCCGCCTACTCGGCGTTCATGACGGCGTTCGGGAGCCCGAACGTCACCGTCGGATCCGCGAACTTCTTCTGCGGGCGCGGCCTGCACCCGATCGCGTTCACGCTGACGGGCTCGAACGACATCCGGCCGGACATCAAGCACGCCGAGATGATCCTCATGTTCGGCACGTCGTACGGGTTCGTCAGCCAGTCGAACGCCATGGGCGACACTGCCGCCCTCGCCGACGCGCGGATGCGTGGGCTGAAGCTCGTGGTGGTCGATCCGGTGCTGACGTACGCGGCGTCACAGGCCGACGAGTGGATCCCGATCCGCCCGGGGACCGATCACGCGCTCGCGCTCTCGATGATGCACGTCCTGGTGAACGAGCTCGGCATCGTTGACGCCGAGTACATACGTGCCGGGACGAACGCGTGCTATCTCGTGGGGCCCGACGGGAAGTACGTCCGCGACGCGGCGAGCGGCAAGCCGCTCGTCTGGGACGCCGGCGCCGGCCGCGCGGCCCCGTACGACGGCGTCCGACCGGGGGACGCCGCGCTCGAGGGCGTCTTCGAGGTCGAGGGCGTGCGGGCCACGACCGGCTTCGTGCTGTTCCGCGAGCACCTGCGGTCGTACCTGCCGGAGAAGGTCGCGGAGATCACGACCGTCGCGGCGCCCACGATCCGGCGCCTCGCCGCCGAGTTCGGCGCCGCCGCGCGCGTGGGCGCGACGATCGTGCTCGACGGTCACACCCTGCCGCTCCGACCGGCGGCCGCCTGCTTCTACCGGGGCGTGTCCGGCCACCGCCACGCGATGCACGGGGCCATGGCGATCGCGCAGCTGAACATGGTCGTGGGTGCCGTCGACGTCCCCGGCGGCATGATCAACGGCACGTCGGCGAACCCGCTGTGGTCGCCGCAGGTCGGACAGGACGGTCTCATCGTGCCGGCGCCGGACCGCGGTCACGCGCGGCCGCCCCTGCCGCAGCGGCCGGTGTGCCAGCCGCAGACCCTCGAGATGGTCGAGCTGTTCCCGCTCGCGTACTTCTCGGGAACGATGATGTGGCTGCAGCTCGCCCACCCCGAGCTCGGCGAGCGGCTCGGCATGCCGTACCGCCCCGAGGTGTTCATCCAATGCCGGACGAACCTCGTGGCCATGGGCGCCGATCCGAGCGTCATGGGCGCGGCCCTCGCGAACATCCCGTTCCAGATCTCGTTCGGGACGTTCCACGACGAGACGAACCAATTCGCCGACCTCCTGCTGCCCGACGCCCATGGGCTCGAGCGGCTCGCGGGCTTCGCATACAACACGCTGACGGCCAACAGCTACATGAATGGGGCGCATCCCGGCGAGGAGTGGGCCTTCAACGTGCAGCAGCCCGTCGTGGCCCCCGCGGGCGAGGCGCGGTTCTGGATCGAGGTCCTGCTCGATCTCGCGCAGCGTATCGGCATGACCGAGGAGATGAACCGCTCGTTCAACGCGGTGGCCGGGCTCACGGGCGAGCACCGGCTCGGGCCCGCGCGCACCTACAGCTGGCCCGAGATGGTCGACCGGTACCTGCGGAGCGTGTGCGGCGACGACCACGGCCTCGACTACTTCCGGGAGCACGGCTACCACACGACCGGCACGAAGCGCGCGGTGGAGCATTCGTACCCGCGTGCCTTCCACCAGGGCCGCGTGCCCCTCTACCTCGAGCATTTCATCACCGCCGGCGAGAACGTGCGGTCCTACATGGAGGGCCGCGGCGTCGAATGGGACACCACGGACTACGTCGCGCTCATGGAGTGGAAGCCATGTCCGGCCTACGAGCTGCCGGCCGAGTACGACCTGTTCGTCGTCAACCAGAAGCTGCCGTTCCTGAACATGTCCTTCACGCACGAGAACGCGTGGCTCACCGAGCTCGCCGACCGGAACGCCAAGGTGTATCCGGTCGGCGTGAACGCCGATGTCGCGAAGCGGCGCGGTCTTGCGGAGGGCGACGCGGTCGTGCTCGAGACGCCGAGCGGACGGCGGTTCGACGCGGTCGTGCGGCTGACGCAGGGCGTGCACCCGGAGTGTCTCGTCGTGCCGGGCGTCGTCGGCCGGACCATCGGCAGCGTGGCCCGGGCGCGCGGCAAGGGTGTGCACTACAACAGCCTCGTCGACTACACGCTGGGCCAGATGGACACGCTCACCGGCGCTGTGGACGGATGCGTGAAGGTGAAGCTCACGCGCGCGAGGGCGACGCATGGGCATTGAGGCTGCCGGTGGCACCGGCGTGCGCGTCTGCTACCTCGGGCTCGTGCGCCGCGCGGCGGGGACGAGCGAGGAGCGCGTGCGTCTCGACGAGTCAGCCACGCTCGGCACCCTCCTGTATCGGCTCGCGGAGCGGCACGGGCGGGCCTTCCGCGATCACGTGTTCGAGGGCGGCGAGCTCTCCCGCGGCTCGAGCATCCTCATCGACGGGCACAACTGCCGCAGCCTCGGCGGCCTCGACGCGCGGCTCGACGGCCGGAGCGAGGTCGAGGTGATCGTGTTCGGCCCGCCCGCGAACGGCGGCTAGAGGAACGGCGGGTACACGCCCGCCTTGATCACCGCGTACTTGGCGAGCCAGTTCCCGACCTGCAGCGACGCGGCGGCAAGGACGACGAGCGCGGTCAGCGCCGCGCCGGCGCTCGCGAGCGACGCGGCGGCGAGCGCCGCCGCGGGGACCGCGATGCCGAGGACCAGCGCGCCGTAGAACGGCGTCCGCAGATCGCCTGAGGCGAGCCGCGCCACCGACGCGCGCGCGGCCGTTCCCGCGTACACCCCGTTCAGCGCGTGCAGCAGCAGCAGCGCGCCCGCGGCCGCGACGGCGACCGCGCCCGATCCGGCGAGACGCGTCAGCGTCTCCGGCGCGACGGAGAGCCAGAGCGGTGCGAGGAGCTCCACGCCGATGGCGCTCGCGAAGCCGAAGGCGAGGAACTGCGCCGGGATGAGCATGTTGTTCCAGAAGGGGATGGCCGGCGTTGAGGCCATGACGATCCCCGGATACGCGATGACCACGAGCGCGGCGAGGCTCGCGACGGTGAAGAACGCGACCCGCAACGCGCCGTCGCCGGCCCACGGCAGGCCCGCGAGTGGACGCGCACCCGCCAGCTCGAGATCGGCGATCGTCAGGAGGCCGGCGAACAGCAGGAACGTCATGTCGGCGATAAAGCCGAGGCTGATCCAGGAGGTGCGCGGGTTCTTGTACACGCGCCACGCCTGCAACGGGCGTCCGAGGTCGGCGAGGAGGATCAGCCCGCCGACGCCGATGACCACGAGGCTCGTGAGGTCGGCGATGCTCATGCCGACGGCGCGCCCCATGACGCTGCCGGAGAGCACGCGCCAGATGAAGAGCGCGCCGCCGACGCCCATCAGGGTGAACCAGGTGGCGTGGTTCACACCCCAGAAGTTCTGCGGCTTCGGCTCCATGACCCAGCGCCCGCTGGTGAACGGGTTCACCGCGGTGAACCGCCCGGTGGCGTCGCTTGTGTGTCCTTGACCCATCACGACAATCCCTCTTCAGACGTCGCCCGGCGGGGTGTCGCCGCCTGTCGCATGGGACGGAGTTCCCGCAAGTGAGAGCGGCGCCCCCGACCGGCGCGGGAGGCCCGATCGGTATCCAGGGGCGAAGTCCCCGCACGT
>DASRGG010000023.1:0-78217 GCA_035651155.1 Candidatus Limnocylindria bacterium
GCTCGACGTCGGTCGCGAGAAGCTCGACGTCCTTCATCTCGGCCGGCACGTCAAAACCCTGCCCTTCCGCCTCGAGGGCTGAACGATGTCCTGCTGGCAGATCTACCCTCGCGGCCATGAACGATGTCGTGCTGTGTGAGACCTAGCCCGCCTCTCGTACTCTCTTGCCCATCCCGATGGCCGACGCCCTTGCCGAACTCGTCCAGCTCGCCGCGGCTCGCGGCGCCTCGTACGCGGACGCGCGATCGGTCGAGCGCGAGCACGAGGCCGTATCGGTGCGCGATGGCCAGGTCGAGTCGGTCACGCGCACGGCCGATCGCGGCATCGGTTTCCGCGTCGTCCACAGGGGTGCCTGGGGCTTCGCCGCGACCGACCGCACCGGCGAGGCGGCGATGAGGGGCCTCGTCGAAGAGGCCTTCCGCCGCGCGGACGCTTCGGCGAGCGCGCGTACGACGCCGATCGCGCTCGCGCCGGTCGCGCCGCAGCGTGGCGAGTACCGCACGACGCTCCGCCGCGACCCGTTCGGCGTGCCGATGCAGGAGCGCATCGCGCTGCTCATGGCCGCGGACGGCGCGCTCCGCGGCCCGAACGCGAGATCGCGCCGCTCGTCGGTCGCGGCGTACCGCACGCGCAAGCGCCTCGTTACGAGCGAGGGCACCGACGTGTCGCAGGAGATCGTCGAATCGGGCGCCGGCGTCGCGGTCACCGCGGTGAAGGCCGGCGCGAAGCCCGCACAGCGCTACGACTCGCGCCTCGTGCGCCAAGCCGGATGGGAATTCGTCGAGGAGCTCGACCTGGTCGGGCGCGCGCGCCGCTATCGCGACGACGCCGAGGCGATGCTCGACGCGCCGCTCGCGGTCGAGCGCCCGACCACTCTGGTGTTCGCGCCCGAGTTCCTCGCGCTGCTCGTGCACGAGTCGTGCGGTCACCCGACCGAGGCGGACCGCGTGCTCGAGTACGAGGTCGCGTTCGCGGGCACGACCTTCATGTGGCCGAAGGACCGTGGCGCGCTGCGCTACGGCAGCGAGCACGTGTCGATGACCGCCGACGCCACCGTTCCGGGCGGGATGGGCACGTTCGGGTGGGACGACGACGGCGTTCCCGCGATGCGCACCAGGCTCATCGACAAGGGCATCTTCACCGGCTATCTCACGTCGCGAGAGACCGCCGCGTGCCTCGAGCTGCCCGTCGCCATCGGCAGCGCCCGCGCCGAGGGATGGCAGCACTTCCCGATCGTGCGGATGGTGAACGTCTCGCTCGATCCCGGGACGCAGTCGTACCGCACGCTCCTGGACGGCGTGGAGGACGGGCTCTTGCTCGAAGCGCCGGCGTCGTACTCGCTCGACGACAAGCGGCAGAATTTCCACTTCTCCACCCAGGCCGCGCGCGTCATCCGGAAGGGTGAGATCCAGGGCTACGCACGCGGCGTCGCGTTCCAGTCCCTCACGCCCGCGTTCTGGGGCCGCTGCGACGGCGTCGCCGACGACTGGGAGCTGCACGGCTTCCTGTCATGCGCCAAAGGAGAGCCGCTGCAGCTGATGCGCGTCGGCCACGGCGCGGCGCACGCGCGCTTCCGCGACGTGCCGATCGAGGTGCGCGAATGAGCGCCCGTTCGCGCGCGCGGCGGGTCCTGCCAGGGCTCGCGCTCCTCCTCGTCGTCACGTCCGGATGCGCGCCGGCGGCGCCCGCGGCGTCGCCGAGCGCCGAGCCGCAGGGGAGCGTCCTCGTGGGCACGACGACGACGACCCAGGACACCGGACTGCTCGACGTGCTCCTCCCCGATTTCGAGCGCCGTACCGGATGGAAGGTAAAGCTCGTCGTCGGCGGGAGCGGCCAGATCCTGCGGCAGGCGCAGCGGGGCGACCTGGACGTCATCCTCACGCACTCGCCTCCGGACGAGGAGGCGTTCATGAAGGCCGGCTACGGCAGCGAGCGCCGGCTCGTCATGCACAACGACTTCGTGCTGCTGGGCCCCGTCGACGACCCCGCGCGCATCAAGGGGCAGAGCGTCGGCGACGCGCTGCGGCGCATCTACGACGCGAGCGCCACGTTCGTCTCCCGCGGCGACAGGTCCGGGACCAACGTCAAAGAGCTTTCGCTCTGGTCGGAGGCCGGCCGCGATCCGAAGGGCAAGCCGTGGTATCTCGAGTCGGGGACCGGTCAGCTCCAGAACCTGCAGCTCGCCGTCACGCGAAAGGCGTACACGCTGTCCGATCGCGGCACGTGGCTCGCGAACCGGCCGCAGCTCCGGGGGCTCGACGTCCTCGTCGAAGGCGGCCACGCGCTGCTGAACATCTACCACGTCATCCTCTTCGACCCGGCGCGCTTCCCGAAGGTCGAGCAGCGCGGCGCGCGGGCCTTCGCCGACTACCTCGTCGGGCCGGACGGGCAGAAGGTCATCGCCACGTACGGCGTCCAGAAGTACGGGCAATCGACCTTCACCGCGGATGCCGGCAAGAACGAGGACGATCTCGAGTGACCGCCGTCGGCGCCGACGCGATCCTCGCGCCGCTGCGCGCCGCGCTGGGGGACGCCAAAGGCGACGAGGCGGAGCTCTGGGCGCACCGGCGGCGGTCCGCGATCACCCGCTACGCGAGGAACGAGGTGCATCAGAACGCCGTCGCCGATGAGTGGTACGTCCAGGCGCGCGTCGCGGTGAAGGGCGCGGTCGGGATCGCGAGCGCCAACTCGTTGGAGCCCGCCGACCTGCGGCGTCTGCTCGCGGACGCGCGTGCGGCCGCGGAGCTGTCGCTGCCCAACACGGAGTGGCCGGGGCTCGCCGAGCCGCGGCCGATGCCCGAGGCGAAGGCGTTCGACGATCGCACCGCGACCGCGGACGCGAAGCGTCAGGCGGACGACATCCGCACGATCACCGACCTCGTCCGCCGCCGCGGCATGCGCGCGGCGGGGACGCATCAGCAGGAGCTGACCGAGGACGCGGTCGCGAACACGAATGGCGTCGGCGCCTACGCGCCGATGACGATGGCCTACCTGCGCGCGCTCGCGCTCGCGGACCACGGCGGATCGGGCTGGGGCGAGGATCTCGCGTGGACCGCGTCGGCGCTGGATCCCGCGGCGGTCGCGTCCCGCGCGATCGAGAGGGCCGCCCTCGACCACGATCGCCTGCAGCTGGAGCCCGGCGACTACGAGGCGGTCTTCGAAGAGCTCGCCGTCGCCGAGGTGCTCCGGTTCATGTCGCTCACCGGGCTCACCGGCCAGACGCTCCGCGACGGCCGCTCGTTCATGGCCGGGCGCATCGGCGAGCAGGTGACGGGGCCGCGCTTCTCGCTCTGGGAGGACGCCCTCGACCCGCGTACGCTCGCGATCCCGTTCGACGTCGAGGGGACCCCGAAGCGGCGGGTCACGCTGGTCGAGAAGGGGATCGCGCGCGGCGTCGTGCACGACCGTCAATCCGGGCGCTGGTTCGGCACCTCGAGCACGGGACACGCCGCGGACCCGCGCCGCTACGGTCCGGGCGGGCACGCCGCCAACCTCACCATGGCCGGCGGCGACGCGTCGCGCGAGCAGCTCATCGGGAGCGTCACGCATGGCGTGCTCATCACGCGCTTCCATTACACGAACACTCCGGATCCGAAGCGCGCGACCATGACCGGCACCACGCGCGACGGGACGTTCCTCATCGAGGATGGCCGCATCACACGCGCGCTCGCGAACGTGCGCTATCGGATGTCGGCGCTCGATCTGTTCGCGGGGATCGATCTTCTCGGACCGCAGCGGCTCGTCCGCGACTGGTGGTCCTCGAACGGGATGGGCTCGATCGTGTGCCTGTGCCCGCCGGTGAAGGTCGCCCGCGCGACGATCACCGGCTCGAGCCCGCTCTAACGTGCTCTCAACCGGCCTGACGCTTGCGGTCAGATGGCCGACGTTGGCACGGGCTGTGGGGCGATCGGAGCTCGGAGCAGGGAGAGGGATGCACTCTGGCTCGTCGGATCTCACGAAGACTTGCGGGCCGGGTGCGTCGGTCCAGACGACGACCAACACGACACGCGCGCGTCACTGCGCGACGCGCTTCGACGCGAGGGCGTCGAGGTAGCGGATGATCTGCCACCTCTGCTCCTCGGTGAGCTTGTCCTTCCACGCGGGCATCCCGGTGCCGGCCACGCCGTTCGAGATCCAGTAGAAGACCTCGCCCGTCGGATGGAGCGGCACGTGGACCTGCAGATTGAACGGGCGCGGTTGCAGCGTGAACGACGCGGGCCCGTCGCCGAGGGCGCGCGGTCCGTGGCAGATCGCGCAGTTCGCCTGGAACAGGGTGCGCCCGGCGGCGATGTTCTCGTCCGTATCGGGCACCGGGTCCGACTGGAAGCGGGCGGTGAACGGCACCGGCGGCGTCGGGATGTCCGGCGCGACGGTGAACGCGAGCGCGTACGTGACGACCGTGATGCCCGCAAGGACGCCCACGCTCTGCAGGTAGCGCCGCGGGCTGCCGCCGCGAGAGCGCGTCACGAACGCGAGCACGCCGAAGATCGCGATCCCGATGACGAGGAGCTGCGCGATGTCCTGGAGCGCCTGGCGCGTGATCGGGAGCTGCATCGCTAGGGCTTCGCCTTCGGCTTGCGGTTCGACCAGACGTAGAGCGCGATGAGGATGATCAGCGGCAGCCCGAGCTCGATGAACTCATCGAGCGGCCCGGTGCCGCCGTGCGCCAGGACGCTCGAGAGCCTCATCGTGCGACGTCGAGGGTATACGTCCCGCTCCCCGCGCCGCTCACGGCGAGCGTGACCTTCCACCGGCCGGCGTCGAGCGAGGGGACGTCGACGCGATAGCGGCCGGGGCCGAGCGTCGCGGGATCCTCCTTCGCGTCGATCGGCGGCTGCGCCGCCGGCCCGCTGAACGTCGCCGTGACCCTCTTGCCCTGGACCGGATCGCCCTTCGCGTCGATGAGCACGACGTTGATCGCGATCGGCGCGCCGGCCTGTGGCTGCGACGGGTCCGCGAACACCACGAGGTTGTAGGGCGGAAGGGCGACCACCTGCGCCGCCTGGCCGCCGGTGTTCGAGATGGGGACCGTGAAGAGCGCCCGCACGTCGAGACGTCCGGGAAGCCGCACGATGGTCTGCACCTTCCAGGTGCCGAACATGGCGGTCGGGCTTCCTTCGGCGACGTACTCGCCGGGCGCGCGCTGCGTCGTGTCGAGCTCCTGCTCGCCCATGTCGTGCTCGACCATCGTGAAGCGAAGGCTGACCTTCTCCGCGCCGGTCACCGGCGTGAGGCCCTGCGTGACGCGGACGACGTAGCGGTTGCGGCCCGGGTTGGTCGTCGGGATCAAGAGCTCGATGCGCAGGCCTTCCGCGCGCTGGGTCTCATCGAAGGCCGCCGCGCTCGCCTGCGCCGGCGGCGCGAGGGCCGTGAGGAACGCGGTCGCGATGAGGACGGCCGCGAAGAGGCCCGTCTCGCCGATCGCCCCCCGCACGAGACCCGCTTTCGCGGCGATGCCCGCGCGCAGACGCGGTCCCCACGCGAGGAGGTTCAGCGCTCCGAGCGCGACGAGCAGGACGAGCATCACGATCTTGGCCAGCAGCGCGAGCCCGTACGGCGTCTCGTAGAGGTCCTCGACCAGCACGAGACGGTCGAAAGCTTGCAGCGTCCCCGTCGTCAGGATCACCGCGACACACACGAGCGCCGTCAGGGAGAAGCGCCACACCGTCGCGCCGAGCGCGCGGACGTCCGATGCGGCCGGGATCGCGAGAAGGAGCAGGGCGACGACGCCTCCGCTCCAGATCGAGATCGCGACGACGTGGATGAAGTCGAGCGCGACGTACCTGGGGTCGCCGGTGGCCGCGGCATGCGAGACGAGCGTCGCCCAGAGACCGGCGCCGAGACCGGCGAACGCGACGATCTCGCGCCGCGTCTCCGCGCCGAGGAGGCGACCCGGCAGCCAGACCGCCGCGATCGCGACGAGGCCGGCCAGCGCGCGGAGCGCGAGGAAGACGAGCAATCGCCCGGGCACGCCGGTGCCGTACGAGACGAGCAGGAGGGCGCTGCCGGCGACGAGCAGCACGCCGCCCGCGGTGACGAGCGCGCGCTCGCGCCGGCGCTCGTCGCCGGCGGGCGGTCGGATGAAGAGCGCGAAGAACGCGACGCCGAGGACCGCGGCGATGCCGGCGAACGACAGCGCGCGACCCGCGAGCTCGAGCGGTGCGGGCGGCGGGGCCGATGGACCGATGTCGGGGATCGACGGCAGCGGCGCGTTCCCGATGGCGAACGCGAACGCGCCCTTCGTCTCGTGGCCGTCGACCGCCGAGCGGGCGGTCCACGACACGAGATACCCGCCTTCGGGCAGCGCGGGCACGCTCACCGCGAGCGTGTTGCCCTCGTCCGTCGCCGAACGGACCTGCCCGCTGTCCTTGCGCGCGCCGCTCGTGTCGAGGACGGCGACGTCCGAGCCCGCCGGATCGGTGGGCTCGCTGAACGTTATCCGCACCTCGGACGGCGACTTCGCCAGACGCGCGTCCGCGGCAGGATTCGACTTGACGTAGTTGGCGTGCGCCGTCGCGGCCCCGCCCGTGAGGACGAGGGCCGCGACGGCGCCTGCCGCGATCGCCGCGAGACGCCCGGTTATGTGCGTCGCCGCCGCACCAGGGTCGCGCCGCCGAGCGCGAGCACGCCGAACACAAGACCGATGATCGCGATGGTCCGTGTCTGATCGATGCCGGACTGGATGGCGTCGAGCCTCTTCCCCAGGTCGTCGCCGACGGGCACCTTCACCGGGTACTGCAGCGGAGACGGCTGCTGGACGTCGTTGAAGGTCGTCGGTCCCGACTCGAACGTCTCGTTCACGCTCGTCGTGCCGACGGTGCCGGTGACCTTGAAGCGGTACTGCCCGGCGACCGTCGGATACATATCGAGCGCGTACAGGCCGGGCTGCCCGAAGACGGCGCGAACGGTACCGGTGAACGGCGAGAGCCCGCCCTGGATCACCTCGATCTTCAGCGACTTCTCGAGTCCCTCGACCGGCTTCGCCGGGTTCTCGCGAGGATCGGAGATGCGGACGGTCGCTGCGTTCAATTGCCCGGCGAACGCGGGTTCATTGAGCCAGCCGACGACGAACTGGTACGGCCCGACGTTCCGGCGCTCGTGCGCGTCGGCCGGACCCGAGAAGAGCAGCAACGTCGCGACGACCACCACGATCGTGGCCGTCGCACTGAGCGCGCGATACATGAGTACCTCCATCGCGAATGTCGTCCCGCCGCGCGGGACGCGGGTCATCGGTGGAGGACGGCGCGCGGCGGCCCGAGGATCAGCGGTGACCGCCAGAGCGCGCGAGCGATGCGCGCCGCGGGCAGCTCGGCGGTCGCGCGCAGCGTCGGGCGGGGAAGCCGCGGCCAGAGCTGGGCGAGCAGCGCGAGCACGAGGCCCGCCGCCGCGTCGAAGACCGACTCCGTCGTCATGAGGCCCTGGTGGGGATCGAAGCGGGCGCGGAGCACGCCGAGGAAGAGCGGCAGCCGGTACGCGGCGAGGACGTGCGTGTGGAAGAGCGGCGTCCCCGGCGGGTCGACGTGCGGCGCGACGACGACGCCCGAGCCGGCGGTCGTAGCGGCGCCGGCTGCGGCGGCGAAGACCAGGATCGCGAGGGCCCTACGCACCTATGGAGAGGATACGGACGCGCACGTACGGCAGACGCCCACCACGGCGGAATGGGCGAGGTCGGCTTCGAATCCGTGCTGCTGACGGAGCCGGCGGGCAAGCGGCTCGAGCAGCGTCATGGGGACCTCGAGCTCGGCGCCGCAGGAACGGCAGACGAGGTGGCCGTGGCGGCGCTCGTCCGCGAGATGCCAGCGCGTCACGCGGTCCTCGAAGTGCGTGTGCGTGACATAGCCGAGGGCCTCGAGCGCCTCGAGGTTGCGGTAGACGGTCGAGGGATCGATCTGCGGGAGCTGCTTGCGGATGCGCTCGGCGATGTCCTCCGCCGTGACGTGGTGGTGCGCGCGCCGCAGTGCATCGAGCACGAGGCGACGCTGCACGGTCATGCGGCGGCCGCTGGCACGGATGCGGTCGACCATGGCTTCGTGCGCCGCATCGTCCCGCGGCGGAGGCTGGCTCACTGGTGCAAGTCTGTCGCGACAGCGACCAAGACGCAACATACCGCTATTGCGGTCATTTGCGATAAGGTGGACGGTGCGCGGAATAGCCATCCGAGAGCGGAAGGTTTCGAGGGTAGAGATGGGCCACATCGCACGCACCGTGAACGACGCGTTCGACCGCGGCGAGCGCCTCCGGCTCCTCGGGTTCGGAGCGATCGTCGTGCTGCTGCACGCGGTCGGCTGGGGCCTCGTTCTCTCGCAGGGCGCGGCAGACCCGACCTTCGTGGGCCTGGGCGGGCTCGCGTACGCGTTCGGGCTGCGCCACGCGTTCGACGCCGATCACATCTCCGCGATCGACAACACCACGCGCAAGCTGCTGCAGCAGGGCAGGCGGCCCATCGGCGTCGGGTTCTTCTTCAGCCTCGGCCATTCGACCGTGGTCTTCCTCATCGCGCTCGCACTCGGATTCGCCGCGAAGTCCATCGTGGAGGGCATCGTCGGTGACGGCGGAGCCGAGGGCGGTCTCAAGAGCGTCGGCGCCACGATCGGGACGACCGTGTCGGGCGTCTTCCTCATCCTCATCGGCATCCTCAACCTCATCATCTTCCTGGAGATCGTCCGCATCTTCCGCGACATGCGCCGCGGGAAGCACGATCGTGACTCCCTCACGCACGAGCTGGTCGCGGGCGGCTTCATGACGAAGGCCTTCGGCCGGCTCTTCAAGTTCGTCACCGAGAGCTGGCACATGTACCCGATCGGCTTCCTGTTCGGCCTCGGCTTCGACACCGCATCCGAGGTCGCCCTCCTCGCGATCTCCGCCGGTGCCGCCGCGCAGGGTCTGTCGTTCTACGCCGTCATCAGCCTTCCGATCACGTTCGCGGCCGGCATGTCGCTGATGGACACCGCGGACGGCGCCTTCATGTCGAAGGCGTACGGCTGGGCCTTCTCGAGTCCGATCCGCAAGGTCTTCTACAACCTGACCATGACCGGCCTCTCGGTGTTCGTCGCGCTGTTCGTCGGCGTCGTCGAGCTCTCGCAGCTGCTCATCGACAAGCTCGGCCTCGAGGGTCAGCCGTGGGACACGATCGCGGGTCTGGACTTCGGCAGCCTCGGCTTCGTCATCGTCGGCGCGTTCGTCCTCACCTGGATCGCGTCGTTCGCGATCTTCCGCCTGCGTCGCGTCGAGGAGCGCTGGGAAGGCATGCTTCGGTCGGACGGCGCCGCCGGCACCTAGAGCGCATGAACGAGACAGCCGCACCACCGGTGGTCTCCTCGGCCACTAGTGATACTGTGTCTCAACAATGGCCGGAGAACGGGCGAACGCGATCCTGCGTGAGCTGGGCGTCGACGGTCGGCGCCGGACCACCTCGCGTGCGCAGGTGATCGCGGCGGCGCTGCGCCGCGCGCAGCCGTTCACCGCGCAGGACATCGTGCGCGATCTCGCGCGCCGCGGCGTCGGACGGGCGACGGTGTTCCGCACTCTCGATCTGCTCGTGAGCCTGGGCGTGCTCTCCCGTATTCACGGCATCGAGCAGGGGGCGCGATGCGCTCGCTACACCGCGTGCGCTCCGACACACCACCACCACCTCGTCTGCCGTGGCTGCGGTCGGGTGGAGGAGATCCGTGCCTCGGGGCTCGAGGACCGCATCGACGGACTCGCGCGCGAACGCGGGTTCGAACCGCTCGGACACGGGCTCGAGGTGCAGGGGCTCTGCGCCGCGTGTCGCAGGTGAACACGCAGTACCTCGTCGGCCTCATCGCCGTCACGACCTTCGCGTCGACGCTGATCGGCGGCGCCGTCGCGCTGCGCGCGACGACGCACGTCGGCATGATCATCGCGCTCGGCGCCGGCGTGCGCATCGGAGCCGCCTTCTTCGACCTCGCCCCGGAATCCGCGCGCGAGCTCGAATCGCTCGACAGCGCGATGCTCTGGGCGGGCGTCGGGTTCCTCGCCTTCTACATCCTCGAGCGCCTCACGCTCCTGCACGTCGGACACGAGCACGGACAGGTGCTCGATCGGCACGAGCACGTCGGGGTCCTCGGTGCGGGCGGCATGTCGGTGCACAGCCTGCTCGACGGCGTCGCCATCGGCGCGGCCTTTCACGCCGGCACCGAGATCGGCGTCCTCGTCGCGGTCGTGGTCGTGCTGCACGATTTCTCCGATGGCATCGGGACGGTCAGCGTGCTCATCGCCAATGCCGCGAGCCGGCGCACCGCGATCCGCTGGCTCGTCGTGGATGCGGCGGCGCCGATGCTCGGCGCCCTTCTAACGTTCGCGCTCACCATCGAAGGGCCCGTGCTCGGTGCGCTGCTCGGGATCTTCGTCGGGTTCTTCCTGTATGTCGGGGGAGCCGAGCTGCTGCCCGAGGCGCACCGGAAGGAGCGGTCGGGCTGGGTCATGATCGCGACGATCTTCGGAGCGATGTTCATCTATGGGGCGACGCGTCTCGTTCAGATCTAGCGCGCTCCTGCTCGCGTCCGCGGTCGCCCTCACGACCGCGTCCTGCGGCCCGCCGGCGGCACCGGCTCGCAGCGTCGATCCGAACGCCGACGTCGTCGTGCCGTACAGCGTCGCGGGCGGCGGCGTGGTGCGCCTCACCGTCCGGCCGCGCTACCTGGTGGGCCAGCCCATCACCCTGACCATCGACTACATCGCCGGATCGCGGCCGATCCGCGGTCCGCTCTCCGGACGCGTGCTCGCGAGCGGTCTCGAGGGCGAGAAGGTCGTTCGCACGTTCGCGCCCGCGGCGCTCGACGCGGTCGACATCGCGCCGGGCCAGACGGGCCATAGCGCCGTCACCTGGGATGGCAGGGACGACGCCGGCGTTCCGTTGCCCGCGGATACGTACAGCCTCGCGCTGGACTTCGTCATCGGCGAGGAGCCGGCGCGGTTCGGGAGCGTGATACAGATCGCGCGGCCGTGAGGCACCCGCACGCTCGCGCGGGCTGGTACGTTGTCGTCCTCGTGACGGTCAAGCGTCTCGCGCTCGCCCTCCTCGTCGTGCTCACCGCCGCATGCGGGCCACTCGTCGAAGGCGGCCGGCCGGATATCGTCGCCGCGCACGTGACCGAGGTGCTCGAGAACGGCAACCGGGCGCCCGCGGGCAGCGGGATGCCGCAGCCATTCCAGCGCGTGAAGGTGCAGCTCGACGAGAGCCTGTATCGCGGCGAGATCGTGGACCTCGAGTGGGGCGGACGGCGCGCGCTGGACGCGAACGGCTTCCTTCGTCCGGGCGACCGCGTGCTGCTCAGCGTGACGCGCGACGGGAACGAGCGGACGTACGCGATCCTCGAGATCGTCCGGCTGCCCGCCCTCATCCCGGTTGCCGCGCTCCTCGTCGTCGCGCTCCTCGTGGTCGCGCGCCTGAAGGGTCTCGCGGCTCTCGCCGGCCTCGCGGCGAGCGTCTCGGTGTTCCTGCTCGCGATCGTGCCCGCGCTCCAGCGCGGCGACGATCCGCTCCTCGCGACGCTCGTCGGCGCGATGGGCGTCATCGCGGTGTCCGTCTTCGCCGTGCACGGCCTCAACCGCAAGAGCCTGGCGGCGCTCTGCGGGACGATGACCGGGCTCGGCGTCGTGACCGGGGCGGGAGCGCTCGCGCTCGCGACCGCTCGCATGACCGGTCTCGGCAGCGAAGACCAGATCTTCCTCGCGGTCGGCACGGACGGCCGCATCGACATGCCCCGCCTCGCGCTCGCCGCGATCATGGTCGGCTCGCTCGGGGCGATCGTCGACATGGCCGTCGGGCAGGCCTCGGCCGCGATGGAGCTGGCGTCGGTGGACGAGACGCTGCGCGGGCGCCGGCTGTACGCCTCCGCGCTGAACGTCGGTCGCGATCACGTGGGCTCGCTCGTGAACACGCTCGCGCTCGCGTATTTCGGCGGCGCGCTCCCGCTGGTGCTGCTGCTGTCCCTCGGCTACCAGCCGATCGCGATCTCGGTGAACAGCGAGGAGATCGTCGAGTCGCTCATCGCGATCATGGCCGCGAGCCTCGGCCTGGTCCTGTGCGTCCCGGTCACGACGCTGATCGCGGTGCTGTTCGCTGGGCGTCCGGTGCCGGCGCGGGACTAGGAAGCGGCCCGTCCGCGAGCTCGTCGTCTCCGACCAGCGCGAAGAGGGGCGCCGCCGCGAAGTAGTTCGGCAGCGAGCGCCAGGCGAGATAGAGCGGAAGGAACGGCCAGACCAGTGGGGCGCCCGCGAGATGCCGCGGTCGCCGCCAGAGCAGCGCGAGGAGCCCGACGAGCGCCGCCACCGACAGCGCCGTGTAGACGAGCCGATCCGGCTGCGGGAAGATGCCCGCGGCGCCGTACCGCATGAGGCCCACGCCGTCGGAGACGAGCGGCGCGAAGATGGGCGCGAGCATGCCGCCGACGGCGCGCTCGGGCGCTCCGACGATGAACGGCGCGTTCACCGCGAGCGCGACGGCGGTCGCGATCGCCGCGCGGCGGACCGCCTCACGGCCGCCCTCGCGCTGCGCGATGGCCAGAAGGAAGAACGGCGTCACGAACCACGCCGGCTGGCGATCGGCGAGCGCGAGTCCGAAGAAGATCGACGATGCCCAGCGGTGCGAGCGCACGAGCCAGGCGACGAGCACGCCGAGCGCCCACGACGGATCGATGCCCGCGAGGATCCATTGCGTCGTGACGATCTCATTGCCGACGAGGGTGGCGAGCGCGATCGACCGCCACGCCGGCCGCAGCTGGCGTACGGCGATCACCCCGATGAGGACGACCTCTCCGAGGTAGATCCAGCGGATGTCGTCCAGCCCCAGCCACACGAACGGGGCGACCACCAGGAACGAGAGCGCGGGGTAGCTGTACGTGTGGATGACGCTGCCATCGAGCAGGTGCGTGGCGAGCTCCGGGTCGAGAGCGAAGCGCGCGAGCGCGTCGGGAAGGCCGAACGTCGCGTAGGGATCCTGGCCCGCGAGGAAGAGCTCGGCCGCGCGGTGCACCGCCGCGACGACGTCGACGTGGTACGGCGTGCCGAGGATGTACGCGACTCCGGTGAAGCTGAACGCGGTGAGCGCGATCGCGGTGGCCAGCAGCTCACGCCTCGCTGGGCGCATGCGGTCGTACGCGAGCGCAGGCAGCGCGACCGCCGCCACGAGCGCGAGCAGCTGGCCCGGGTCGAGGCCGACGTTCACGACGACGAGGCCGCGGTCGATCGTCGCGGACACGACCGCGATGGCGAGGATGCCGTAGCCCGCGCGGCGGAGCCGCTCGGACGGGTGCGTGCGTCGCGGGTCCGCGATCGCGACGACCGTGAACGCGAGGACCGCGACCGACGCCACGCGGAGGATCGCGGGGACCTCGTCCAACGCCTCGGTGGGTCCGAAGAGCCACAGCGCGGGCGTCCACAAGGCGAACGTGCCGACCATGAGCGGCCGGAGGTGCGGCGCGCTCACGAGCACCCCGCCCAGCGCGAACAGGACGTAGGCGATCATGCCGACGAGGCTCGCTGCGAGCTCCCCCGCGGCCAGGAGGTACACGACCGCCATCGCGGCGAGCGCCAGCCAGGTCGCTCCGGGCGTCGGCCGTCGCAGGGTGGCGATGAGCAGCAACGCGAGGAAGAGCCCGAAGCCGACGGCGACGGGGACGTCGTGCGGCGCACCGGCGAGCGCGCGCCGGTCGATGGCCGCGCTGACGATCCCCGTGGCCGCGAGCGTCAGACCGACCCGGACGACGATCCCGCGGCGCGGTTCCGTCCTGCGGTCCGTCGATCGCGCTTCCAACGAGCGCAGGGTACCCGCGCGGCTACACTTGATGCTCGCGAGCCCCCCTCTTCGGAAGGAGCCCCCACCGTTGGCTGTTCAGATCACTCCCGACATGACCGTCGCATCTGTCGTCGAGCGCTGGCCCGAGGCCGCGCGGCTCTTCGCCCGCTACGGCCTGTCGTGCGCGTCGTGCGCGATCAGCAAGAGCGAGACGATCGCGCAGGCCGCGGCCGGCCACGGCGCGGGCCGCGTGAAGATGGACGAGCTCATGGGCGACCTGAACCGGTACGCCGAGACCGGCGCGCTCCCGGAAGGCCTGCCTGCGGCCGGAGCCGCGCCCAGTCTTAGTGGCAAGGGCGTGCCACGCGGGATGGCCGAGCAGAAGGGCATCAAGCACGTCATCGCGGTCATGTCGGGCAAGGGCGGCGTGGGAAAGTCCCTCGTCGCGGGCATCCTCGCCGTGGGCCTGACGCGCCGCGGATTCCGCGTCGGCGTCATGGACGGCGACATCACCGGACCGTCGATCCCGCGGATGTTCGGCGTGAAGGAGAAGCCCGTCTCGCCCGACGGCAAGATGCTCCGACCGCCGCGCTCGCGCGGCGGCATCCCGATCATGTCGATGAACCTCATCCTCCCGAGCGAGGAGGAGGCGGTCATCTGGCGCGGCCCGATGGTGGCCGGCGCGATCCGTCAGTTCTTCACCGACGTCCAGTGGGGCGAGCTCGACTATCTCATCGTCGATCTTCCGCCGGGGACCAGCGACGCGCCGCTCACCGTGATGCAGGCGCTGCCCGTCGATGGCGTCATCCTTGTCACGACGCCTCAGGCGCTCGCCACGATGATCGTGACGAAGGCGGTGAAGCTGGTGAAGCAGCTCGGCGGCGACATCCTCGGCGTCGTCGAGAACATGGCCTACGTGAGGATGCCGAGCGGCGACCGATTCGAGGTGTTCGGACCGTCGCAGGGTCTGAAGCTCGTCATCGCCGCCAACGCGCCGCTCATCGCGAGCATCCCGATCGACCCCGAGATCGCGAAGGACGCGGACAGCGGTGACATCGAGTCGTACACGTCCTCCGAGATGGACGCACTCGTCGAGAACTTCGTGAAGGCCGCGCCGCTGAAGGAGCCCTCAGCCGCGCGCTGAAGCCGCTGTGACCTGAGCGGAGCCCAGCTCCCGGCGCCGACCGCGGGGAGCGACGTCGCGCGAGTCCACGCCTCGGATCTGCGCGGGCAGTGCCAGCACGATCGCACCTCCGGCAGCCCTCGGACGCGCGACGACAGCGGTCGGCATACTCGCGCGATGCTCTCCCGCGCGCGCACACACTCCGGCGCGCTCTTCCTGCTCGTCGCGACGAGCGTGGCGAACGTCCTCGCGTACGGCTACCAGGTGGTGCAGGCGCGGCTGCTGAAGCCGGAGGACTACGCCGCGCTCACGGCGCTCTTCGGCATCCTCATCCTCGAATCGGTCTCGAGCCAGGTCATCCAGTCCGCCACCGCCACGCTGACCGCGCGCTATCGCGCGCGCGACGAGCAGGATGCGCTGCACGCGTTCGTGAGGCGCTGGTCCGTCCGCATCGGCGGCGGCGCGGCGGCGCTCGGCGCCATCGTGGTGCTGCTCTCGCCCATCGTCTCGAGCGCGCTCTCCCTGCCGCCGATCTCCGTCGCGCTCGTCGGCGTGGCGTTGTTCTTCGCGCTCGTCTTCACCTTCGTCCTCGGCCTGCTGCAGGGCCTCGCGCGGTTCGTGTGGATGGGGAGCGCGCTCATCGCGCAGGCCGGGAGCCGGCTGCTCATCGGCGTCGGCCTCGTCCTCCTCGGCCTGGGCGTCGACGGCGCGTTCGCCGGCGCGGCGGCCGCCGTGGTGGTGAGCCTGGTCGTCGCGGCCGTCCCCGTGCTCGCTCTCCTGCGGGCGGCGCGTCGGACGACCGCCGTCGTCGAGCTCGGCTCGGCGGAGACACGCTTCTTCGCGCTCTCCGCGGTCGTCCTGCTGGCCTACGCGGCGCTCACGAACGTCGACGCGGTGCTCGCGCGCTCCCTGCTCGCCCCGGATCAAGCCGGCGCGTACGCGGGCGCGATCACGATGGGCAAGATCGTCCTCTTCGCGCCCATCGCCGTCGGATTCATCCTCCTCGAGCGCACGGCGAGCGCGCACGCGCGCGGTGAGGACACCGATCGCATGCTCTTCCTCGCGCTCGGGTTCGTGCTCGTGACGAGCGGGATCGTGGCCGTCGCGTATGTCGCGCTTCCGGGGCTGCTGGTGCCGATCGTGGTGGGATCGCAGTACCCGGAGACGGCGAAGGTCGTGGGCCTGTACGGTCTCGCGGCGCTCGCGAACGCGCTCCTCAACCTGTGGATCGCGTACTTCATCGGACGCGGGGAGATGCGCGTCGGTCTGGTCCTGGCGCTTGCGGTCGCGGCGGAGCTGATGCTGCTCTTCACCACGGTCAGCGACGCGGTGTCGATGGCGCGCGTCGTCCTGGCGGTGGCACTCGCGACGCAAGCTGCCGCGATCGTGAGCTACGTGCTGGTGCGGCGCGCGCGTTAGCCGCGTGTCAGGCGAAGGGCGTCTCCACCAGACCGTTGCGCACCGCGTAGATCGCGGCCTGCGTGCGGTCCGAGACGTTGAGCTTCTCGAGGATCGCGGCGACGTGGCTCTTCACGGTCTCCGGCGAAAGCACGAGCTTCTCGGCGATCTCTCGGTTCGAGAGCCCTTCGGCGACGAGCGCAAGGATCTCGCGCTCGCGCTTGGTCAGGTTCTTCGCCGTCGGGCTCGGCCCGCCAGCGCCGCTCGGCTTCATCTCGCTCAACATGCCCTTCAGCATCTGCGACTCGATGAATGCCCCGCCGGTCGCGACCTGCCGGATCGCGTCGAGCAGCTCATCCTTCGACACGTCCTTCAGGAGGTAGCCGGCAGCACCGGCGCGCACGGCGTCGCGGAGATACACGGGGTTGTCGTGCATGGTCAGCATCACGACGGCGGTGCGCGGCCGCTCCTCTTTGATCTTTCGCGTGGCCTCGAGCCCGTCCATGTCCGGCATCTTCACGTCCATGAGGACGACGTCCGGGAGCTCGCGCCGCGCCACCTCGAGCGCTTCGCGGCCGGTCCGCGCGACGCCGACCACGGACACGTCGCCGGCGCCTCCGAGCATCGCCGCGATCCCCTGACGGACGAGCTCGTGGTCGTCGACGAGCATCACTCGAGTCATCGACCGGATTCTAGGCGGCTCACGCTCAGTACATCGCCAGCCAGAGGAGATAGCCGACGAGCGCGAGGACGATGAGCGAGAGGACCGCGATGGTGACGATGCCGAGCGCGCCGAGCCCCGATTCACCGGGCTCCTCGCCACGCATCGCGCTGCGGATCGCCTGGGCCAGCTCTTTGCCCGTCGCGTCCTTGCGCAGCCAGCCGCGTCCGTCATCGAGCCTGCGCGCGAGCTGGCGTCCATCGCGCTCGTTGCCGGAGAGGACGAGCGAGGGCGCGCCGATCGTCGCGTCGGTGTAGCCGGCCAGCAGCGTGCCGTCGACGAGCGCGACGTCGGGTCGCCATTCCCGCTGCTTCGCGGCTTCGGTGACGCTCGGCACGCGTCGCACGTCGTAGTCGCCCTCGAGGCGAAGGAGCGTCTCGAGACCGGATGCGATCACCGGATGCGCGACGACGATCAAGACCTTCGGCACTGCCACCACCGCCTATTCAATAAGGAGCGAGGTCGCCTGGCGAGCGACCTGTCGCCCTTCGAGACGCATTGTCACATTTCGCAACATCGTCCTCCTACCAATCTCCGCCTGGCGTCCGATGCCCCCAAACGCCCCGAAAAACGAGGCTATCCACGTGCCCGGGCGGGCTGGGAACCGGCCGGACATCCCACGGATGGCCGTGAGGCGCTACAGCGAGAGGGACAGGCGAAGGGCATGGCGACCCGCGTTCTGATCGTCGACGATCACCTCGCGATCCGAGAAGGGATCCGTTCTCTTCTCGCGCCCGAGAGCGATTTCGTCGTCGTCGGCGAAGCGGTCGACGGCAACGACGGCATCGCGAAAGCGCTCTCCCTCAAGCCGGACCTCATCGTCCTCGACAACTCGATGCCCGGGAAGACCGGCCTCGAGGTCGCGCGGGAGCTCCGGCCCCTGCTCCCGGACACGGCGATCGTCTTCCTCACCCTCGACCCGGGCATCCGCGACCTCGCGCTCGCGGTGGGCGCGGTCGCGCACATCAGCAAGGACACGCCGCCGCCGCAGATGCTCAAGGTGCTGCGCAACGCCGCGCAGCAGCAGGAGCGGCGTCGCAACGCGCCGCCCGCCCTCAGCGAGAAGGAGCGCGCGCTCGCGACCGCGCTTCTCGACGCGAAGCTGCTCACCGACGCACAGATCGACACGGTCATCGCGCAACGGCAGCCGCGCGAGCTCCTCTCGGCCGCGCTGCTGCGTTCGAAGCTCGTCCCCGACGTGCAGCTCGCGCAAGTCCTCTCCCGCGTGAGCGGACGTCCACTCATGACGCTCGCGCCACGACCCGAGGAATCCGTTCCCGGCGGAACCCGGACATCGGGGCGTGCCGCGCGACGGCTGATCGACCCGATCGATCCGACCGTCGCGCGGCAGATCCCCCGGCGGTTCAGCGAGGAGCGGCACGCGATCCTCGTCACCTTCGGCCGCAGCGAAGCGACGCTCGCGCTCGCGGATCCGCTCGACGAGCAGACGCGCCGCGAGGTGACCGACATGCTCGCCGGCCTTCGCGTCAACGTCGTCGTCGCGAGCCTCGGCGACATCGACGCCGCGATAGCGCGCGCGTTCGGCGCGCCCACCACGAACATCGTCACGTTCCCAGCGACCGGACATCGCAAGCGTTCGCGCCGCCGCCCGCTCATGCTCGTCGCGGCGGTCGCCGCGGTTTTCCTGCTCTTCGCGACCGGCCTCGGCATCCTGCTCGCGCCGGCCTCGAGCGGCGTGCAGGCCCGCGCGCAGCTCACGATCTTCCAGGGCACCGTCGAGTATCGCCGCGCGGGCGGCGCGTACACGACCGCGGCGAGCGGCCAGCTCGTCCGTCAGGGCGACAGTGTGCGCACCGCGGCGAACACGCATGCGGCCCTGGCGTTCTTCGACAACTCCGTCGTCGTGTTCGAGCCCGCCACGGAGATCGACGTCGTCTCGCTCCGAGCGCTCAGCGGCGGCGACATCGACGTGACGCTGCGGCAGGCGTCCGGCAAGACGTGGCACGTCGTGTCGCATCAGCTGACGCCGCAGGGTCGCTACGTCGTGCTCACGCCCGTGTCGCAGACGACCGTCACCGGGACCGCGTTCCAGGTGCGCGTCGAAGCCGCGACCGGCGCGACGACCGTGACCACCACGGACGGGGTCGTGCGCACGAGCGGCGTCGACGAGGCCGCGTCGACGACGATGCAGATCACCGCGGGCAACGGCACGACGGTGAGCGCAAAGGGCGCGAAGCCGCAGGAACCGGTCGCGATGCCGCAACCGATGGTGACGTTCACGCTCGATACGTCGCGCGACGCGGTCGTCGTCGCGCCCAACGGCGAGGCCGCGGGCGTGAGGGGCGGCGCCATCGTCCGGTACATCCCGGGTTCGGTGGTCGCGATCAAGGGTTCCCAGGTGATCGTGAGCGTGCCTGGCGACAGCGATCGCTACGCCGCGATCGTGCAGCCGTCGGACGCGACCGCGTCGAGCGTGAACGTGCAAGCGCAGCTGCGTACGACGAGCGGCGCGGTCGCAGGCCAGATCACCGATCAGGCGACGGTCGCCGGCGGGGTCGCGAAGACCGGCGTCGGCGTCACGCCACAGGGCCTCATCTCGCTCTCGGGGTCGCAGGTCGAGCAGTTCCCGTCGCCGGTCATCGCCGCGGCGCCACCCGCCGCGACGTTCGACCCCTTCGCTTTCGTCCGCGCGGGCGCGAGTCCCGGTAACCCTGGTCCCGCGGGCGCCCCCGGCTCGCCCGGCCCCGCTGGTCCACCCGGCCCGGCTGGTCCGACCGGCGCGCCCGGCTCGCCTGGCCCGCAGGGTCCGCCCGGTCCACCGGGCGCTCCGGGCGCCAACGGCGCGCCAGGTCCGTCCGGTGCGCCGGGTCCCGCCGGCGCGACAGGCGCTCCTGGCCCCGCGGGCTCTCCAGGCCCGGCGGGGTCTCCCGGTGCTCAAGGCGCTACGGGTCCTGCGGGCACCGCCGGCGCCGCCGGCCCGTCTGGTGCATCGGGTCCCGCCGGTCCGACTGGTCCGCAGGGCGCGACGGGCGCGACCGGGCCGCAAGGGAACACCGGCGCGACGGGTCCGCAGGGCAACACCGGTGCGACCGGTCCGGTCGGTGCGACCGGTGCCACAGGTCCTGTCGGTCCCACCGGTCCGCAGGGTCCGACCGGTGACACCGGCGCGACCGGCGCGACGGGTCCGCAAGGCAACACCGGCGCCACTGGACCGCAGGGCAACACCGGTGCGACCGGTACCGTCGGGACCGTGACCGACGGGACGACGACGATCACGAACCCGACCTCACTCAGCTTCACGAACGGCTTCGCGGTGTCAGGGACGAATGGTGCGACCGCGACGATCGACGGCAGTGGCTTCGTGCACCGCACCGGAAACGTGAGCGAGAGCGTGAATGGGAACAAGACGTTCACCGGCGACGGCACCGGCAACACGAACACGCTCACGGTGCAGCCGAGCGCGAGCCTGAGCTCGGGCAGCGCGCTGAACGTGAACACCGGCACGTCCGCGCCGACGGCCGGGAACACACAGGGCTTCGGTCTGAATGTCAGCGGTTCCGGCGCGTTCACCTCGACGAACTTCGTGCGCATCGAGAACTCAGGGACCTTCACCGGGACGCTCGTGAACCTCGTCGCGAACAGCACGACGAGCGGCACGGTCCTGGGCATCAGCGCGATCAGCCTCACGACGGGCCGCGCCGTCGACATCCAGCTCGCCGCGCTCTACTCGGGCACGTCGGCGACGACGGGCGCGGTGAACGTCCAAGCCGGCGCGTTCACCGGCAACATCTTCTCGGTGTCGTCGATCGGCACGGGCCAGCTCGCGTCGTCGAACCTCGCGAATCTCACGAGCCAGCAGCTCGTCGGTCGTCTCCTCTACGTGAACTCGACCGGCGCGTACGCGGGCACCGGCGCCGTCGAGATCGCGCTGAACCCGACCACCGGTTCGCCGACGGGCACGGGTCTGCTCATCGACGCCGCGAGCGGCTTCAGCGGCAAGTTCGTCGACTTCCAGATCATCGGCACGGGGTCGGTGTTCAGCGTCGACTCGACGGGAACGCTGACCGCCGCGAACCTCGCGACGACCGGCAACATCACGCAGACCGGTAGCGGGACGCTCTCGACCGGCACGGGGGCGATCAGCCTGAACGGCGACGTGACCCTCGCGAACAGCAAGAACTTCACCGCGGCGGGTGGCACGAGCGCCTTCAACTTCTCGGCCGCGAGCGGCCAGTTCGACACGAGCACGGGCAATGTGAACCTGAACGGCAACGTGACCGTGGCGTCGGGCAAGAACTTCACGCAGGCAGGCTCCGGCACGTTCTCGACCGGTACCGGTGCGAACAGCCTGAACGGCAACACGACCGTCGCGTCGGGCGCGACCCTCACCGCGTCGCAGGGCGTTACGACCGGCACGGGTACGACGCTCGCGACCGGCAACGGCGTGACGACGGGTAAGGCGCTCGCGATCGACACCGGCACATCAGCGTTCTCGACGAACGGCGCCGTGTCGGTCACGAGCACCGGCAACTTCACCGGCACGCTCGCGCGCCTCACCGCGAACAGCACGACGGCGGGCACGGTGCTCGGCGTCACGGCGACCGGCCTCACGACGGGGAAGGCGGTCCAGGTGGATCTCGGGACGGCGGCCTACACCGGCACCGGCGCCATCGATGTGACCGCGAACACCGCGGCGACCGGCACGCTCGTCAACGTCTCGGGAACGACACTCGGCGCGAACGGCGGCACCGGGATCAAAGTGGCGACCGGCACTCCCAGCGGCGCCGACCCGGCCGTTGGCAAGGCGCTCGCGGTCGCGCTCGGCGGCGCCGCCTCCGGCACGGGCGTCTACGTCAACTCGGCCACCGGCTACACGGGCAACCTGCTCGATCTGCGGATCAACGCGGCAAGTGTGTTCAGCGTCAGCAACTCGACCGTCAGCACGAGCCTGAACTTCTCGCAGACTGGCGCCACGACGTTCAGCACCGGCACGGGCGCGGTCACGCTGAACGGCAACACCTCGACCGCGAGCGGCGTGACGGTGACCGCGGGCTCGGGCATCACGACCGGTACCGCGGTGACCGTGAGCTCGGCGCTGACGACCGGTAAGGCCGTCGCCATCTCGACGGGCAACGGCCTCACGACCGGTCAGGCCGTGACCATCGACACCGGAACGTCCAACTTCACGTCTACGTCAGGCGGTGCGTTCGGCATCACCGCCAACAGCACCACCTCCGGTGTGGTGATGGGCATCAGCGCGACGGGTCTGACGAACGCGACACCGGGCAAGGCGTTCGCGGTCACGCTCGGGACGGCCGGCACCGGCATCTACGTGAACACGAGCGCCGGCTACACGGGCAGCCTGCTGGATCTGAACGTGAACGGCACGGGCGTCTTCAGGGTGAACGAGACCGGCATCCAGGTCGGCTCGACCGCGAACGTCGCCACGATCTCGGCGATCGAGGTCGGCACCTGTCAGAACACCGGTGGTACGCAGACCACGACCTGCAGCGCCGCCAACGGCAATACCACGGGCATCACGCTCTCGGCCCTGACGACGACCGACAGCATCACCGTCACTGCGCGTACGTCCGCGACCAATGGTCGTCCGTGCATGGTCGACAACATCCAGGCGGGCACGAGCTTCCGAATCAACTGCGCCGGTGGCAACCCGGGCACCAACCTCATCTGGAACGTCCTGATCGTCAGGCATTAGGCTGCCCACATTGGGAACGGGTGTTCGTTCGGATGACGCGATCACGATCCCCGTCGCTCCGCTGCGGAGGATCGTCACGATCGTCGTCGCGGCGGCGATCGTCGCCCTTGTTCTCATCGTCGCGGTCAGCCAGCGTGACCGCGTGCGCCTCCTGGTCGGTGGCACTCCCGCGGCGTACATCGACGCGACCACGTACCAGTCGGTCGTGCTCACGACGAACCAGGTCTACTTCGGCAGGCTGCGCATCGACGGCGACGTGTACCTCCTGAGCGACGTGTACTCGCTCAACGCGTCCGGCGACTCGTCGAGCGGCAGCGTGCAGCTCGTGAAGCGCGGTGGCGAGCTGAGCGGCCCGGCCGAACCCATGGTCATCCCGGGCAGCGCCGTGCTGTTCTTCGAGAACATGCGGCAGGACTCGCAGGTGATGAACGCGATCCGGCAGATCAAGTCCGGCAATACGTCCACGCCCGCCCCGGCGCGCACGGCCACCCCGGCCCCGAGCGCGACGCGCTGATGCGCGCCTCCCGCGTCCTCGTCGCGCTCGTCGTCCTCGCCGCCGCGTTCGGATTCACGAAGTACTGGGACTTCGTCCTCACGCCGCCGATCGGCCACGCCAAGTACCAGGCTGTGTTCCTCAGCAACGGGCAGACGTACTTCGGCCGGTATCTCGATCGTCTCGGCCCCTACGTGAAGATCGAGAACGCGTTCTACATCCAGCAGCAGCCGGCGCAGCAGCAGACGCAGAACCCCGAGCTCAAGCTCGTGCGACGCGGCTCCGAGCTGCACCAGCCCGACGCCGAGATGCTCGTCCCCAAGGACGCGATCCTGTTCGTCGAGGACCTCCGTCCCGACTCCCAGGTCGCGCAGTTCATGGACAGGAACCTGCCGTGAGGATCCCGTGGATCGTCCCGTGGATCATCGCGCCGGCGATCGTCGGCGTGGCGCTCGGGGCGGTCGTCGACGTGACCTCGCTGCCGTTCGTCGGCACGGAGCGGATCTCGGCCGTGTTCTTCACCGACGGCCAGGCCTATTTCGGACACCTCGACGACAGCGCGCTGTCGGGGACGCTGACGCTCCGCGACGTCTACTACCTCGGCGATGCGAAGGGACGGGGGACCGACTACGACGCATCGGTCGTCCGTCGCGGCACGGAGGTGCATCAACCGGCGGACGGCATGCGCATACGGCGTGACAAGGTGCTCGTCATCGAGCGCGTTGGTCTCGGATCGCCGGTGGGCCGCGCCATCGCGGCGCAGCGCGCGCTCGAGCGCGCGAGCACCAAGTGATGCGCCTCGATCGGCGCGTCGTGCGCTGGCTCGTGGCGGTCGTCGTCGCGCTCGCTGCCGTCGTGGGGCTCTCGATGGCCTCCGCCGCGTTCGCGCCGACGACCGTCGCGAGCGCGGGCGAGCTCGACGCGCAGCGCGGCGCCGCGGAGCGCGCGATCCAGCGCGTGTACGCGGCGGGCCTCGATCAGCTCAAGACGACCCGCTCGCTGAAGCTCGCGATCACCGACGCGCAGGCCGCGGCGATCGAGCAGAAGTACGCCGATCAGCTGAAGGCGCTGCGCCGGAGCGCGCTGCAGGCTGTCGGGGACGCATATGGACAGACCGCCGACCAGAGCGCGCAGTACGCCGCCCAGGCCGAGCCGCGGCTCGATGGCACACCCGCGGCGTCGAGCGCGCCGGTCCTGCTCGCGCCACGCCTGTACGCGATCGTCGAGCGGATGGGTCAGCTCACGAGCCAGCTCACCGACCAGGGCATCCGCGAGATGACGCAGGCACAGCCGTCCGGCTCACCCGCAGCGAGCCCCTCGGCCGCACCGTCACGTACCCCTCGACCGACGACGAGTCCCAGCGCCTCGCCCACCGGTCGCTGACCAGCGCCCCGCGCCTGCTACTAGGGTCGGTTGCTCGCCCGACGCCGCCGTCCTTGTTAGCCTGATGACCGGGGGAGCGTCGGGTTCGCAGATTGCGTGGACGGGGTGGAGAGCTGAAGATACCGGCGCTTCTGCGTCGCGGCACGCCTGCGCTCGGCGCGTTCGCGGTCGCGACGGCGTTGCTCTCTTCATCCGCCTTCGCGTTCACCGTGCGGAACGCCGGCTTTTCGGCGACCGCCTACGCCTCCGGGTTCCCGGCCGGGTCGTCGGTGCGGGCGACCGCCTGGGACGGGAACGCGCTCTACGCGGCGGACTACAGCGACGGCGGCCTGTACCGGGCCGACGCCGGGCCGGGCGGACCCGGTCCATCCCTCGCCCTCACCGCGACGTCCCTCGGCACGGTCACCGGCGGCCTGCGCGGTCTCGCGCTGAGCGGCGGCCACCTCTACGCGACGCTCGTCGACAGTGGCGAGGTCGTCGAGCTCGACAAGACGAATGCCGCGCGCATCCGAACGATCGCCAGCGGCATCGCGCCGCGCGGCATCGCGACCGATCCCCTCACCGGCGATCTCATCGTGACCGGCGCGGCGTTCATCTACCGGATCGCAAGTCTCGCGTCGACGCCGGTGACGTCGTTCTACACGCAGCTGCCCGGAAACGTCGGGACGCGCGCGATCGCGATCGGACCGAGCGGGACGATCTTCGTGGTGAACGACTACGGACAGCTATGGACGATCGAGTCCACGGCCGCGGCCGCGACGCACACGGGTACGGCGAACGCCGCGGGCATCGGTGCGCCGGTGAGCGGCATCGTCGGCGTCTCGGTCATCACCAACGGCGTAGACACGCTCCCGCAGTTCCTGCTGCTCACGACGTCCGCGGGTGCCGTGTACAAGACCCCCATCGGCGGCACGACGAGCGACACGACGCTCGTGCTCGACGGCGCGGGCGCGGGCGGCGAGGTGTCCGTCGGACCGGACCGCTGTGCGTACGCGAGCATGGGAGCGTCGGTGCTGCGCGTCGCGGATGGTGGTGGCACGTGCCAGCTGTCGACGGCGGGCGTGACGCCGCCGGCCGTCGCGATCGCGAACACGAGCGGGCAGGATCCGCACGTCGGCGGACCCGCCGTCACGATCAACGCGCATCTCACGAACGCGTCGACCCTCGGCGGCCACGTCGTCACGTTCCACGTCTCCGGCACGAACACCTTCACGCGTGACGTCACGAGCGACAGCAGCGGCAACGCCAACCTGTCGTACTCGAGCCTGGTCGTCGGGGTGGACACGATCTACGCGACGACCTCGGCGGACGGCTTCCCGGCGACCTCGAACACGATCACCGTGAACTGGCTTCGCGCGCTCGATACCGTCGCGCCGACCATCGCATTCAGCTACACGGTCCCGAGCGGCGGCACCGGGCTGAGCTTCGCCTGCGACACGACGACCACCTCCGCCTCGTTCCCGGTGGGCATCCAGCCGAACGTCGTGTGCGGATGGTTCACGAAGCCGCCGACCATCACGTTCCACGTCACCACGACGGGCGCGTCCGGCATCGGCACGACGATCGCCTGCGATCCCTACACGCTCGTCGGCCAGCCCGGTCCTCTGGGACACGTGCAGTCGTGCACCGCGTTCAACGGCGATGGCCTCGCGAGCGCGACGCTGTCGGTGACGATCAACGCGGTCCTGAGCCCGCCTGTCGTTACGGCGAGCGCGATGGCGAACGGCGCTCCGTACACCGTCGGGTCCGTCACGCGTTTCCCGGTGGCCGTCCACTTCGACTGCTCGACAAGCCCGATCACGACCGGGCTCTCGTGCCCGGCGGACCAGTCGTTCAGCCTCAGCGGAAGCCACACGGCGACGGGCACGGCGACCGACATCGCGGGTCAAACGACGACCGCGACCTTCGGGCCGATCGAGATCGACGCGACGCCTCCGACGATCACGGTGGACCCCGGCTCGTACACGTTCGGCTCGTGGACGAACGCCGATGTCCACCTCGTCTTCAGCTGCGCCGACGATCGCGGCGTCGCATCGTGTCCGGCGCCACAGGTGGTCAGCGCGACGACGACCGGCGTGACGGTCACCGCCACCGACCTTGCCGGGAACACCGCGCAGCTCACGACCGGCCCGATCGACATCGACAAGACCGCGCCGACGATCGATGCGGCCGCGACGACGGCCGACGGCGACCCTTACCTCGCGGGCACGCCGACGAACCAGAACGTGACGGTCCATTTCGTGTGCGGCACGGACGCCGCACCCGTCGTCTCGTGCGGTCCCGATGTGACGTACACCGCTGCGGGGTCGAGCACGGCGACCGGGTCCGCGACGGACGCGGCAGGGAACGGCGCGTCCACGTCGTTCGGCCCCGTGGTCATCGATCGCACGCCGCCGACGATCGTGGCGGCCGTGACCGTGGGCGGCCTTCCGTATGACGGCTCCTGGACGCAGGGTCCGGTCCTCGTCCACTTCACCTGCGCCGACGACCGGCAGCTCGCGTCGTGCCCGCCCGACCAGGACCTCGTCGCGGATCGGAACGGCTCGGTGAGCGGCACGGCGCGCGACGTCGCGGGCAACACCGCGACCGCGACCACGGCACCGATCCGGATCGATCGCACGCCGCCGGTCACCACCGCGACGCTGACCGGCACCTCCGCGGGGCCCGCCACGTTTCTGTTCGCGGTGAGCGTGGGTCTGGCGTCCACGGATCTCGGCTCGGGCGTCTTCGCGATCAGCTATTCGCTCGACGGCGCCACGCCGCGGTCGGTCGCGGGTGCGAGCGCCACGCTCGTCGTCGATACGCCGGGCGTGCACCACGTCGTCTTCCATGCCGTCGACGCCGCCGGCAACGTGGAGAGCGACAAGACGAGCACGTTCTCCGTGATCTTCCGCCGGCACACCTCGCTCGCCATCACCTCCGCGCCGTTCCTGCCCACCGGCACGCCGGTCACGGCCCGGCTCGTGAACACCGATGCGGGCGTGCCCGTCGCCGGCGAGACCGTGAGCTTCGCGGCGAACGGGGTGACGCGGAGCGCGGTGACGGACGCGACCGGCGTCGCGACGGTCGACCTCCGGCTCGCATCGGGCGCATACGCCTTGACGGCCACCTACGCCGGTACCCCCGGCTACTTCCCGAGCGCGGACCGGCAGGAGCTGGTCGTCTACGCGCAGACGCGCTTCGTCGTCTGGGCGCCGAACGCGACGCTCGGCGCCGTGGTGCAGTTCTACGGCGCCGATTGGGCGATGCGGATCGGCGACAGGGCGGCGCGCAAGACGCTGAACGACTTCAAGGGATACGCGACGACCGTCTTGGACGCCTCCTGGACGGGCCGCACCGGCGACAGCGCGAAGGCTCCGTCGGGCGTGCCGCAGTACATCGGTGTGATCCTCACCTCGAGCGCCACCAAGACGAAGGACGTGATCACCGGCAACGTCGTCGGGATCGCGATCCTCCGCGTGTCACCGCCGGGCCGCGACCACGACCGTGATCGCGGCGACGACCGCGGTCGCGATGACGGCGCCCGAAAGACGAAGGCGTTCGACGGCAGGCTCGGCGATGCTGGCTTCGGCACGGTCGTGGGCCTCCGGGACCGCTAGCTCCCCCGAAAGACCGAGCCGCTGTCATACCTGCTCGGCTACCATCCGGCACTGAGGAATGGGTATGGCTGGTCGGACGCTCTCGCTGGTCATGCTCGCGTTCGTCCTGGCCGGCTGCGGCCTCATCGGAGGCAGCGGCTCGAAATCGGAGGCAGACCTCGCCGCCGACGCGCTGAACCGCGGACTCAAGGCGCACAACGCCGGCAACTACGACGAGGCGACGAAGGCGTACTTCGAGACGCTCTTTCACGATCCGAGGAACAAGTTCGCGTACTTCAACCTCGGCCAGATCGCGCAGACGCAGAAGAGGCCGCAGGTCGCCGAGGGGTACTACCGCAGCGCGCTCGACATCGACGCGAAGTTCGGCTCCGCGCTCTTCAACCTCGCGATCATCCGCAACGATGCGGGCGCGAAGCAGGAGGCCGTCGACCTGTACCGCCGTGACATCCAGGCCGACCCGAACAACGGCGCGGCCTACTACAACCTCGGGCTGCTGCTGCGCGAGACCGGCAGCACCGCGGAAGCGGACCAGATGCTCCAGCGCGCGCAGCAGATCGACCCGAGGCTCGTGCCGCCGCCCGCGCCGTCGCCCACGCCCACCGCGCGCCCGTCCGCCACGAGGTAAGAAGCGACCCCGACGCGTGCGCGGATCATCATCGCGATCAGCGTCGTCGTCGGCGTGGCCATTCGCCTCCACTACGTCCCGGCCGGCGGCTATCCGGGCGACGTCCGTCTCTTCATGGACTGGGGCGAGACCGTCGCGCGCAACGGCCCCGGAGGCTTCTACCGCCCCGGCTATTTCGCCGATTACCCGCCGGCGTACTTGTACGTCCTCGGCCTTCTCGCGAAGGTCTTCTCGGGCGAGGCGCTGCGCCTCGCGGTCAAAGCGGCCTCCGTCCCCGCCGACGTCGGTCTCGCGATCGCGTTCGCGGCGCTCTTGTGGCGGCCCGCCGGCCCGGGGCGCGCCGCGATCGCGGCGTCGCTCTGGATGCTCGCACCGGGCGCGATTATCGCCGGCCCGTACTGGGGGCAGGCCGACGCGATCGGGACGATCGTGGTGCTCGGCGCACTCGCGTTCGCGGCGCGGCGGCGATGGATGCTCGCCGGTGCCCTCGCGGGCCTGGCCGCCGTCCTGAAGTTCCAGTTCGGACTCACCCTCTTCATCGTCGTCGTCGCGGCCGCGATCGAGGCCGCGCGCGAACGTACCTGGCGTCCTCTGCTCGCGCTCCCCGCAGCGGTCCTCGCGGTGCTCGCGGTCGGGCTGCCCTTCGGCCAAGGGCCGGCCGAGCTGTGGACGCTGCTTCGCAACGCGGGGCAGGAGTACCCGTTCACGAGCCTGTACGCCTTCAACATCTGGGCGATCGAGCCGGGCTTCTGGAAACCGGACGACGTGCTCGTCGTGTGGGGCGGGGTGCTGCTCGCGGTCGCGTGCGTCGCCGCGGTCGTGCCGCTCTGGTGGCGACGCGACCTCGCGACGTTCCTCGCGGCCGGCACTCTTACGTCCCTCGCGTTCTACTTCCTGCCCACGCGCGCGCACGAGCGGTACCTCTTCCCGGCGGTCGCGCTCCTCGTGCCCTTTGCCGCCGCGCGGTGGCGCGTGCTGCCGGCCTGGCTCGTCCTCTCGTCGCTGTACGCGCTCACGCTCGTGTTCGCGCTCGCGCGCACGGTCTACACGGACGTGACGGTACCGTCGTGGCTCGATACGGGAGCGTTCTCGCGAACGGGGCAGGTGTTGATCGCGTGGCTCATGTGCGCGTCGGGTGCGGCGTCCGCCGCGCTCGTCGCGACGGCCGACCGTACGTTCGCGCCGCATCCCGCGGGCTGGCGGGCGAGTGCGGGCTCGGCGTGGGGCCGCGTCAGCGGCGCTCTTGCCGCGGGGCGCGACGCGATCGTCGCGCGCATCGCCTTCGAGCGCGCGCACGAGCGGCGCCTGCAGCGCGCGGCGCTCGCGCTCGTGCTCGTCGTGCCGATGCTCTTCAACGCGATCGCGCTCCTCCCCGAGATCACCATCGCGATCCCGAGCAACAACGACGACGCCGACCACTACGCGTACATCGCGCGCGCCGATCAGGTCCTGTCGCAGGGCGGTAACGTCCTCGACTTCTGGGCGCCGGAGATGGAGTTCGGCTTCCCGCCGTTCGTCTACTACCAGCACCTTCCGCATCTCGCGATCGTCGCGCTGGGTCGTCTCACGTTCGGGCTCATCGACCTCCTCGTGCTCTTCGATCTCGTCCGCTGGATCCTTCTGGTGACGCTCCCGCTCACCGTGTGCTGGTCGCTGCGGACGCTCGGTCTGCCGGCGGCGGGCGCCGCCGTCGCCGGCGCCGCGGCCGCGCTCGTCGCGGGCAACGGGCGCTTCGGCATCGAATACGACTCGTTCGTGTGGCGGGGCTGGGGGATGTACACGGAGCTCTGGGCCGTGCATCTCACGTTCCTCTCGCTCGCGCTGCTGCACGATCTGCTCGAGCGCGGACGGGGATTCGTGCGCGCGGTCCTCATCCTCTCGGCGCTGGCGCTCTCTCATCTCATCTGGGCCTACATGACCGCGATCAGCGTGCTCGTCCTGTTCCTCGTCGGGCTGCGTCGCGCGACGTGGCGCGCTCGGCTTGCTCGCCTTGCGGCCGCGGGCGCCGTCGTCGCGCTCGTGACCGCCTACATGTGGCTGCCGTTCCTCGCCGAGCGCGCGTACCTGAACGTGAGCCAGCCGTACCTGCCCTCGTGGCGGTTCGACAGCTTCGGCTTCGGCCAGATCGCGAGCTGGCTCGTCACGGGCGACCTGTTCGATCACGCGCGACTGCCGGTGCTCACGCTCCTCGTGGCGGCGGGCGTCGCCGCGGCCGCGCTGCGCCGCGACCGCGTCGCCACGCTCGCCGTCGCGCTCTTCGCCTTGTGGATGGTCCTCTGGTCCGGTCGCACGAGCCTCGGTGCGCTCGCCGACCTCCTGCCGTTCTCGCGTGGGATGCACGTGCACCGCTTCATCGGCGGCGTGGACGTGGCGGCGGTGCTGCTGATGGGACTCGGCGCGGGGACGCTCTGGGTGCTCGCCGGGGCGGAGTGGTCGCGCCGCCGCGCTCTGGCGGTCACCGCCGGCTTCCTCATCCTCCTCGCGCCCGCGATGTGGGAGCGCGCGGACTACTACGGCTGGAACACGACGTGGCTGAGCCAGACGCGGGACGCGCTCGCGCGTGACACCGACGTGGCCGCGGTGGTCGCCGCGCTCGAGGACCTGCCGCCGGGGCGGGTCTACGCGGGACTGTCGAACGACTGGCAGCGCGCTCTCGACTTCGTGCCGTTCAACAGCGTCCGCATGCCCGATGTGTTGAACGCCGCGGGCCTGCCGCGTCTCGCGAAGCCGTACGCGTCGCTCTCCCTCGACGGCGATCTCGCATTCGACTTCAACGAGAACGATCCGGCCATGTGGGACGCGTTCGGCGTCCGCTACGCCGTCGCGCGCGCGGACCAGCGCGTCCCGCCGTTCCTCGTGCCCATCCGGACGGTCGGCAAGTACGTCATCTACACCGCGCCAGGGTCGGGATGGATCGCATTCGCCGCGACGACGACCCGCGCCGGGGCGAGCGAGGATCGCGTCCTCTTCTTCCAGCTCCGAGACTGGCTCGTATCCGGCGCGCCCGCGAAGCGCGCATACGTGCGGTACGACTACCCCGCGCCCGACGCCGCGCCGAGCGCTCCGCGGCAATGGTGCGCGGCCGGGCGCGTCGCGTACGAGCGCATGCAGGCGGACCGCTTCGACGGACTGCTTGGCTGCGACGGCCCGTCGACCGTGGTGCTCAAGGTGACGTACCACCCGAACTGGCACGTTACCGTCGACGACCGTCCGGTCGAGACGTTCATGGTGTCGCCGGGCTTCATCGGCTTCGAGGTCCCGGCCGGCCAGCACTTCGTGACCGCGCAGTACACCTCGACCCCGGTGAAGACGCCGCTCGTCGCGCTCGGCCTCGTGACGATCGTCGGACTCGTCCTCTTCCGCCGCCGCCTCTCGAGGATCCGATGGCTTTCCTGACGCGCTCCCGGGAGCGGATCGGGCTCGCGGCGATCCTCCTCGTCGCGGTCGCCGTCCGCGTCCCTGGACTGGGGCTCCCGCTCATCGAATGGCACGGATGGCGCCAGACGCAGACGGCGTTCACCGCGCTCTGGCTGCGTGACCATCCCTTCGATCTGTTCCACGCGCAGCTTCCGATCTTTGGTCCACCGTTCGAAGCGCCCATGGAGCTCCCCCTATTCCAATGGCTCGGCGCGCTGGTGATGCATTTGGGCGTCGAGCCCGACACGGCGATGCGCGTCACGGGTCTCGCCACGTTCATCCTGACCGCGGTACTGCTGTGGGTCCTCCTCCGCCGCTACGCGGGCTCCGCCGCCGCGTTCGTCGCGCTGGCCGCGTTCCTCTTCGTCCCCATCAACCTGCTGTTCGGGAAGGGCTCGCTGCCCGAATATCTCGCCACGGCGGGCGCACTGGGCTGGCTCCTGGCGGGTCTGCGCTGGCGCGAGGCAGGACGGGGTCGCTGGTACGCGATCGCTTTCATCGCGGGGACCGTGGGGATGCTTGCGAAGCCGACGACGCCGCTGTTTTGGACGGTGCCCCTCGTCCTCGCGCCCGCCGGCACCGGCGGCGCGGGCGTCGCCTCGTGGCTCCGGCAGCGTCTCGATCCGCGGCTCATCGCTCTCGTGCTCGCACCCGTCGCGATCGCGTACGCGTGGACCACGTACGCGGACGGTGTGAAGAGCGGCCAGATCGCGGCCGCGTTCCTCGCGTCGACCTCGGACTTCAGCCGGCACTTCTATTACTCGGACCTGAAGGAGCGCACCGACCCCGCGATCTGGGCCCGCATCGACGACTGGGTTCGCGACCTCGTGATCGGCGCGGGCCTCCTCCCGTTCGCCGTGCTCGGCGTGTGGGCCGCGGTCCGGTCGGAGCGGCGCCTCCTGTGGATCGGCGCGACGCTGGCGGCGCTGCTCGCGATCGCGCTCTTCTTCGGCGGCTACTTCAAGCACGACTACTACTGGACCGCGGTGACGCCGGAGGCGGCGATCCTCGTCGGCCTCGGCGCGTCGTGGCTGTGGCACCGGTCGCGCGGCTGGCCGCTGCGCACGGGCGTCGCGCTGACGCTCGTGCTCGCCTCGCTCGTCACGCTGCAGCACGGGGAGGAGGAATGGCGGCGCGCGTATCCGCCGCTCGACGACTTCGAGGGCGTGCTCGCGCGCGCACATGAGCTCGCGACGCTCACGCGGTCGGACGACCTCGTCGTCGTGCTCGGCCGCGGCTTCGATCCGGATCTGCTGTATTACGCTCGGCGCAGGGGCGCGATGATCACCATCGAGAACGCGGGTCCGCCTCTCTACCGCTCGCTCGCCGCCGGACCGTACCGCGCGTTCTTCAGCTGGGATCCCGCGCACGACGCGATCGACATCGTGCGCTGGTGGCCGTGGGATGGGCTCGTCGGACCGCACACCTACGCCATCGGTGCGTCGCCCGGGGACCTGCGCGGCGCCCGCGTCACCGCGACCGACGACGGCGGCGCATACGACCTGCGCTCGCGTGACGCGCGGCCGCTCACGACCGAGGCGCTCCGTGTCCCGTGCGACCTCGTGAGCCACGCCGTGCCGGCCGGACGGGCCGGAACGTGGCTGCGGCTGCGCCCCGATCCGTTCGCGCGCGTGTGGCTCACACCCCTGCTCGCGCCGCAGGCCGTGCGCACCGTCGTGACCGTCGATCCAGCCATCTACGCCGGGCAGGAGCAGATCGCGCTCTACTGCGATGGCGCGCCCGAGATCGTCGTCGATGGGCTCCTCGACGCGCCACCGCCGTGAGATCCGCCGCGCTGGTCATCGCCACGGTCGCCCTCGCGCTCGCGGCACGGCTGCCGAGCCTCGGTCAGCCCCTGCTCGAGGAGCACGGCTTCCGGCAGACCTGGACGGCGTACACCGCGCTCGTCTATCGCGACGCGGGCATCGACCTGCTGCATCCCCAGCTGCCGGTCTTCGGCCCGCCGTTCTTGCACCCACAGGAGTTCCCGCTGTTCCAGGCGTTCGCGGCGCTCCTCATGGACGCGGGCGTCGCGCCTGATCTCGCGATGCGCCTTACCGCGCTCGGGTGCTTCGCCGCGACCGCGGGCGCGCTCTTCGGGCTCGTGCGCTACGTCTCCGGCGTCCGCGCCGCGGCGATCGCGGTCCTCTTCTTCGTGGCCACGCCCTTTGGGCTGGTGTGGAGCCGCGCGTCGCTCATCGAGTACCTCGCGACCGCGGGCACCGTGGCGTACCTCTGGATGGGCATCCGGTATCGCGACGATCGCTCGTGGCGCTCCTTCGCGTTCGCGCTGGCCGCGGGCGTCGTCGGTGTGCTGGTCAAGCCGACGACGGGCGTGTTCGGCGCGATCCCGCTCGCGCTCTATCGGTCGTGCCGCGACCGACGCGGCTGGCGTGCCTGGCTCCGCGATCGCCGCGATCCCCGGCTCGTCGTGCTCGGCCTCGCACCGACGGCCCTCGCCATCGCCTGGACGGCGATGGCGGACGTGTACTTCCGCGGAAAGCTCGCGACGCAGTTCCTCGCTCCGAGCAACCTGCGCGACTACTTCCTCGATCTGACGATCGGCCGGGGGAACGCCGACGCCTGGGGGCTCATCGCGCACGAGTTCGCCTTCTCGGTGGTCGGTCTGCCGTTCCTGCTCGTCCTCGCCGTCGGCATGGTCGTGGCGTGGCGCGGGCACGCTCGGGCCTTCTGGGCCGGGATGGGCCTCGCGGTCGCCCTCGCGGTCCTCATCTTCTACGGCGGGTATCGCCGCCACGACTATTACCAAGCCGCGATCTCGCCGCAGATCGCGGCGTTCATCGGGGTCGGCGGCGCATGGCTCCTCGCGCGAACGCTGTCCTATCGCCGCTGGGCGGCGGTCACGCTCGGCGTGGCGGCGATCGGGTCGCTCGGTCTCGTGTACCTGATGGAGGCGGATCGGTGGCAGCGCATCTACGTACCGGTCGCCGACCCCGAAGGTGCGCTCGCGCCGGCGCGAGAGCTCGCCGCCCTCAGCCGCCCCGACGATCTCGTCGTCATGATCGGGCGCGGCTGGGACCCCGACGTCCTGTACTACGCGCGACGGCAGGGTCTGCTCCTCACGTACGAGAACGGCACCCCGCAGCTCTATCGCACGCTTCCGTCGCAGGGCTATCGGGTCTTCTTCAGCCTCGATCCGGCGCACGACGCGACGGACATCATGCGCTGGTGGACATGGAACGGCGCTGTCGGGCCGCGGACGTACGAGATCGGTGCCGATCCGCGGGCGCTCGCGCGATCCGCGATCCTGTCGACCGACGACGCCACGGCCTTCGACGCGGCCGCTTCGCGCGGGCGCCCACTGGCGGGCGCGCCGTCCGCGATCGCCTGTGACGGCCACGGCGTGACCGTGCCCGTCGATCCCTCGGGCACGTGGCTCCTCACGAGCGCGCCCGCCGGGACGATCGTCTCGCTCGATCTCCTCGAAGGCCCGCTCCCGATTCGCCGCGTCTTCGTTCTCACACCGCAGTCGATGTACGGACGGTCGACCATCACGGCGAGCTGTTATGGACCGGGATCACTCAGCATCGAGCGCGTGGTGGCGGCGCCACCGCCGGCACGATGACCATCGACCGGGGCAGCGCCATCTGGCATGCTGCGGGCATCGACCTCGATCTCGTCGTCGTCGGCGGTGCGGGGCACGTGGGGCTGCCGCTCAGCCTCGCGTTCGCCTCGACCGGCATGCGCGTCGGCATCTACGACACCGACCGCTCCGCGCTCGCGCGCATCGCGCATGGCGAGGTGCCGTTCGCCGAGCGCGGCGCACCCGAGCTCCTCGGCGGGATGCTCGCCGCCGATCGTCTCGTCTTCTCCTCCTCGCCGGACATGCTCGGCAAGACCGAGAGCGTCGTGGTCGTCATCGGCACGCCGATCGACGAGTTCCTCAATCCCCGCCTCGCCGCGATGCGCGAGGCGATCCGTGATCTCGCGCCGTACGTGCGGGACGGCGCGCTCGTCGTGCTGCGCAGCACGGTGTTCCCCGGGACCACCGCCGTCGTCGCGGACGCGTTCGCCGATGCGGGGAAGACGGTGGACGTCGCGATGTGCCCGGAACGGATCGTCGAGGGACAGGCGCTCGAGGAGCTCCGGCATCTGCCGGAGATCATCGGCGCCGACACCGATCGCGCCGCCGAGCGCGCCGAGCGGCTCTTCACGCGCCTGCAGCCGCGCACGGTTCGCGTCTCGACGCGCGAGGCGGAGCTCGCGAAGCTCCTCACGAACACGTGGCGCTACATGAAGTTCGCGGTGGCGAACCAGTTCTTCATGCTCGCCCACCAGTCCGGCGTCGACTACACGAACGTGCTGCGGGCGATCAAGGAGGACTACCCGCGCGCCGCGGACCTGCCCGGCCCGGGCTTCGCCGCCGGACCGTGCCTCTTGAAGGACACCATGCAGCTCGCGGCGTTCGCGCAGGACCACTTCCCGCTCGGGCACTCGGCGATGCAGATCAACGAGGGCCTGCCGGCGTACGTCGTCTCGGTCATGGAGAAGCGCTTCCATCCGCTGCGCGGGAAGCGTGTCGGCATCCTGGGCATGGCCTTCAAGGCCGAGTCCGACGATCCGCGTGCCTCGCTCTCCTACAAGCTGCGGCGGCTGCTCCTCTGGGCCGGCGCGGATGTGCGCTGCACCGATCCGTACGTTCGCGACGAGGCGCTCGTGCCGCTGGACGAGGTGCTGGCGACGAGCGACATCCTCGTGCTCGGTGTCCCGCACCGCGCGTATCGCGACCTCGCGCTCGACGGAGAACATCTCGTCGACGTCTGGGGCGCGTCCGGCGCGATCCGCGTCTGATGCGGATCCTCGTCACCGGCGCGGGCGGCTTCATCGCCGGCTACCTCATCCCCGAGCTGCTCGCCGCCGGGCACGAGGTGATCGGCCTCGACAACGAGAGCAAGTACGGACCCGTGCGCCGGTCGTTCGACACGCACCCCCGCTACACGGCGGTGCGCGGCGACGCGAGGGACGCGGAGCTCCTCGGCAAGCTCGCGCGGGACTGCGACCAGCTCGTCGCCGGCGCCGCGATGATCGGCGGCATCGCGTACTTCCACGACTTCGCGTACGACCTGCTCGCGGAGAACGAGCGCATCAGCGCCGCGACGTTCGACGCCGCCATCGCGGCGCACCGGGATGGGCGCCTCTCGCGCATCGTGGTGATCTCCAGCTCGATGGTCTTCGAATCCGCGACCGTGTTCCCGACGCCCGAGGGCGCGGAGAAGATCAGCCCGCCGCCACGCTCGACCTACGGGTTCCAGAAGCTCGCGACCGAATACTTCGCGCAGGGCGCGTACGAGCAGTACGGGCTTCCGTACACGATCGTCCGTCCCTTCAATTGCGTCGGCATCGGCGAGCGCCGCCCGCTGCGCGCCGCGGAGATGACCGCCGGCAACCGCCGGCAGGCGCTCTCGCACGTCGTGCCCGACCTCGTGCAGAAGGTCCTCGCGGGCCAGGACCCGCTTCACATCCTTGGGGATGGCTCGCAGGTCCGTCACTACACGTACGGCGGGGACATCGCGCGCGGCATCCGTCTCGCGATGGAGTCCGCCGCCGCGCTGAACGACGACTTCAACATCTCGACCGCCGAGGGCGTCACCGTGCGCGAACTCGCAGCGCGGATCTGGCGGAAGATCAGGGGCGACGTCCCGCTGCGCCTGGTGAGCGACCCCGCGTTCGAGCACGACGTGCGGCTGCGCGTCCCGGACGTGACGAAGGCGAAGCGCGTCCTCGGCTTCGAGGCCGCCACGAGCCTCGATCACGCGCTCGACGAGGTCATCGCGTGGCTGCGCGCCGAGACACCCGCCGGGGCTGCCTAGCGTGCGCGCCGACGAGGTCTACGCGCGGCGCTTCCCGGAGGCGGAGGCGCGCGCCAAGGACGCGCTCTGGCGCGAGATCGCGCGGTGGCTGCAGCGCTTCGTGCCGCGCGACGCCGTGGTGCTGGATCTCGCGTGCGACCGCGGCTACTTCATCCGCAACATCGCCGCGCGCGAGCGGTGGGCCACGGACCTGCGCGACATGCGCGCGGACGTGGGGGAGGACGTCCACTTCGTCCGCTCGGACGGTCTGCGGCTCGCGGAGATCCTCCCGCGCGCGGACTTCGACGTCGCGTTCACGAGCAACTACCTCGAGCACCTGCCGAGCGCGGACGCGGTCGTCGAGCAGCTGCGCGTGATGCGCGGGCTCCTGAAGCCCGGTGGCCGCGCGATCGTCCTCCAGCCGAACGTCGCGCTCGTCGGCGGCGTGTACTGGGACTTCATCGATCACAAGGTCGCCCTCACCGACCGCAGCCTGGTCGAGGCGGCGGAGCTCGCGGGGCTGCGCACGGAGCGCGTGATCCGGCGGTTCCTGCCGTACTCGACGAAGGGACGCCTGCCGCGAGCGCCCGCGCTCGTGCGCGCGTACCTCGCGTTCCCGCCCGCGTGGGCGCTGCTCGGAAAGCAGACGCTGTACGTCGGCACCCGCGAATGAGCGTCGCGCCCGTCCTCAGCATCGTGCTCCCCGTCTTCAACGAGGCCGACAGCATCACCCCGGTGCTGCGGGGACTCGTGGCGTCGGTGCGCACGCCGCACGAGATCCTCGTCGTCTATGACTTCGACGAGGACACCACCGTGCCCGTCGTGCGCGGCCTCGCCGCCGAGCTGCCGCGCGTGCGCCTGCATCGCAACACCCGCGGTCGGGGCGTGCTGAACGCGATGCGGGCGGGGATCGAGGCGTCGCGCGGGGAGCTCGTGCTCATCTCGATGGCCGACGGCTCCGACGAGCCGGAGGTCGTCGATCGCATGGTCGCGCTAGCGAACGGCGGCGCCGACGTCGTCGCGGCGAGCCGCTACATGCGCGGCGGGCGCCAGATCGGCGGGCCGCGCCTGAAGACGCTCCTCAGCCGGCTCGCGGGCCTCTCGCTGCACCGGCTCGCGGGCCTCCCGATCCACGACGCGACGAGCAACTTCCGTCTGTACCGGCGCGCCTACCTCGAGAGCGTGCGCATCGAGAGCCGCTCGGGCTTCGAGCTCGCGCTCGAGCTCACGGTGAAGGCGCATCGCGCCGGTCGCCGCCTGGCGGAGGTGCCGACGACCTGGCGCGATCGCACCGCGGGGACGAGCCGGTTCGAGCTGCGGCGCTGGCTCCCGCAGTACCTGCGCTGGTACCTGCTCGCGTTCGGTCCGCGCGGTCTTCCGCGATGAGCGAGCTCGAGCTGTCGATCGTCGTCCCGTGCCTCGACGAGGAGGCCACCGTCGGCGACGTGGTGGCGACGGGGATCGCCTCGCTCGCGCGTCTCGGCGTGCGCGGCGAGGTGGTCGTCGCGGACAACGGCTCAGCCGACCGCTCCCGCGAGGTCGCGCGCGCCGCCGGCGCGCGCGTCGTGGACGTGCCGACGCGCGGGTACGGCGCCGCGCTGCTCGCGGGCATCGGCGCCGCGCGCGGGACGTACGTGCTCATGGCCGACGCGGACGACTCGTACGACCTCGGCGCGATCGATCCCTTCGTGAGGGCGCTGCGCGCCGGGAACGACCTCGTGATGGGGGATCGCTTCGCCGGCGGCATCGAGCGCGGCGCGATGCCGGCGCTCCATCGGTACGTCGGCAATCCGGTGCTCTCGTTCGTGGCGCGGCTCTTCTTCGGCGGCAGCACGAGCGACTTCCACTGCGGCATGCGCGCGTTCCGGCGCGACGCGATCCTCGCCCTCGATCTGCGCACGACCGGGATGGAGTTCGCGAGCGAGATGGTGGTGAAGGCGCATCTCGCGCGCCTGCGCATCGCCGAGGTGCCGACCGTCCTGCGGCGGGATCGGCGTCCGCGCCGCCCGCACCTGCGGACCTGGCGCGACGGCTGGCGCCACCTGCGCTTCCTCCTGCTCTACAGCCCGCGCTGGCTCTTCCTGTACCCGGGCCTCGTCCTCATCGCGATCGGCACGCTCGTGGGCGCGCGGCTGCTCCTCGGTCCGTTCGCCGTCGGCCGGGTGAGCTTCGACGTCCACACCTTCGTCTACGCGGCCGCCGCGATCATCGTCGGCTTCCAGGCGGTGACGTTCGCGGTGTTCACAAAGGTCTTCGCGATCAGCGAGGGGCTCCTGCCGGACGATCCGCGCTTCGGCCGCCTCTTCCGCGTGGTCACGCTCGAGACCGGGCTCGCCGTCGGCTTCGCCCTCGTCGTCGTGGGCCTCGGCTGCGGCGTGCTCGCGCTCCGGGTCTGGTCCGAGGCGGGCTTCGGCTCGCTCGCGGACGAGTCGTCGACCACGCTCCGGCTCGCGATCGTCTCCGCGACGGCCCTCGCGCTCGGCTTCGAGACGGTGCTCGCGAGCTTCTTCCTCTCCGTGCTCGGCCTCAGGCGCCGCGGCGCCACGCCGCCGGCCTAGTGCATTTGGTGTAGCCGGAACACCATGTCGCCCTGCCCCATGCGGATGGTCGGAGTGGGACTTCCTCGCCCCTGTTCGGTGGGCACGCGGGGCCTACCGTAGTCGGCGACTCGGGTGGTGGCCCGAGCCCAGCACGAAACGGCAAACCCGTCGCGAGGCGGGGACGCAAAGCCTCCGGACTCACCGAGTTAGCGGGGTTACCGAAGCGAGGGTGGGATGGCACGTCTGGCATGGCTGGCCGCGCTCTCGGCGACGGCCGCGATCGCGATCCTCGTCGCGTTCCGCGGTCAGGCCGCCGCGCAGGACGGCGCGACCTGCACGCGGATCGATGGGTACCTCAGCTTCTGCCTCAACGTCCCCGCCACCGGCGCGCGCCGCGAAACGACGATTCCGCTCGTCTCCCTCCCAACAGCACGCGCGGACGTGCGCGTCGAAACGACGGTCCCAGGGTCAGACGCCGCCGCCCTCACGGCCGACGTCGACCGCTCGGTCGAGCGCGTCGAAGCGCTCTTCCGGCACGCGTTCGACCCACGTCCGCGCGTCCTCCTCTTCGGCACGAGCGCGTCGTTCGCGACGGCCACGCGGGAGCTGTTCGGCTACTCGGCGGAGAACTCCGCGTACGTCGCGAGCACGTACGGCGGCATCTTCGACCGCGGCACGATGACCATCGCGCTCAACTGGAGCTCCGCCGGGAGCTCTCGCATGAGCGCCGCGATCGAGCACGAGCTCTCGCATCTGATGATCCGCGAGGTGACCGGCAACGCCGAGATCCCCGCCTGGCTCGACGAGGGCATCGCGACGGCCATCGAGCAGGACGCCGCCGCGAACGCGCCGTGGACGCAGGACGACGTGCTCGCCGGTCGCGCGGTCGCGCAGACCGGCCTTGTGTCGCTCGCGGAGCTCGAGAGCGTGAGCGACTTCCACAGCGCCTACGCACGCATCGGCCGTCCGCTCTACGGCTACGTCGCCGAGGCGGTGCGCGGGCTCGAAGCGCGCATCGGCTGGGACGGCGTCCTCGACCTGCTCCGCGCGGCGAATGCGGGGGCGCACATCGACGCGGCCTACTACGCGCGCGCGGGCGAGAGCCTGGCGGCGGTGGAGGCGCGTCTTGGGCGACGAGGACCGGAGATCGCGGTGAGCTCGTTCGACGACAGTGGGAACGTGCGCTGGACGCTCCTGAGCGGCACGCCGGGCGCCGACATGATGGTGCGCATCGACGGCGGCCCGGGCTACCGCGTGACGTTCACGGTGCGGACCGACGCGCTCGGGATGTACCGCGGCTCCTTCGGATCGACGGCGGCGCCGGGCCTCTACACGGTGCGCGCCGCCGGGGCGGAGGCGACCTTCTCGACGGGCCGCTGAGACCCGCTCCGGCCTCGCCTCAGCGGTCGCGACGCAGGACGACGCAGCACCGGCCCTCGCCGGGCTCCAGCGAAGCGTCCACGCCGGTCAGCCCGCTCGCGCCGACCAGCCCCTCCATGAGCGAGAGGTTCAGGCCGCACACCAGGTCGCGGTGCTCGCTCGCGAGCGCGTCGTACGGGCAGTTGCGCATCCGGATGGCGCCGGCCTCGCGATAGGGCTCGAATCCGTTCCTCGCGAGGACGCGCTCGGCGGCCGAGAGCGTGCGGTCGCGATCCGCGCGGGCGCCCGCAGCGTCGCGCACGTCCTGGCCGAGGCGCTCGCCCAACGATCGCGCGGCGTCGGCGATCGCGCGCGCGAGGGCACGCGAACCCGATCCCTCGATCGCGGTGGCGAGGAGGTGCGCGAGCTGCTCGTACCGTCGCTCGGGGAGCGTGATGGCGAGCTCCGTCCTGGCGCGTCGGTACACCTTCGACGGCCGGCCCGCTCCGGGGCCCGCCCGTCCCCTGAGGTGGCGGTAGGTTGCGTCGAGGAATCCCGCGGCGACGAGCTTGTCCAGGTGGAACGCCGCGAGGGCGCGGCCGATCCTCGCGCCGCGCGCGGCCTCGTCTCGACTGACGTCCCGACCGGCACGGGCGACCTGGTCGTACACGCGCCGGCGGACCGGGTCGGCGAGCACGGCCGCCCGCTCGAGCTGCGCGTCGCGCTGCGATCTCACCGGTGCAGTGTATCTCTAACGCGAGCGGCGATTAGCGAAAGAATTGACAGCGCCGCTCCGGCAGTCTAAAACAAGCGCGTGCTGGTGATAGAGAACGCAGCGCGCCTCGGCCCGGCCCTGGCCACCGGACTCTTCCGACTGGGCTTCGCCGCGTTCGGGGCGGCGGCGACCGCGGACTTCGCGGTCCACCTGTCGCTCGTCGACGCGGCGGAGGCCCCGATCCATCTCGCGCTCGTCGTGTCGATGTCCGTGGTCGCCCTCGGGCTCGTCGTCCGCGGCAGCCTTCCGTCGCCGGCGAAAGGGTAGGAGGTTGGACATGCCCATCGGTAGCTTCATCAACGCCATCCCGAATCCGGTCTTCATCGCGATCCATCTCACGGCGTTCGTCATCGGCGCGTACTTCGCGTGGCGCTCGTTCAGCGGAGAGGCCCGCATGCTCGGCTGGGCCTTCTCACTGTTCGCGATCGCCGAAGTTAGCTACATGACCTACCACCTCGACGCGACGACGTTCCTCTTCGCGCACACGATCAGCGAGGTCCTCGACCTGCTCGCGTTCATCGCCGTCTTCGTGGCCGCGACGCAGCGGGCGCTGCTCACGCAGCGGGCATGACCCGCCCGGTGCGCCTCCTCGCGGGCTTGGCCGTCCTGCTCGCCGCCGGCTGCGCGTCGGCGGCGAGCGGCACCGCCCCTGTCCAGGTCGATCGCGTCGACCTGCCCCGCTCGTACCTCTTCGCGCCGGCGGACATCACGGTGACCGCGGGCACGAAGGTGACCTGGACCAACTCCGACCAGTTCACCCACGGCATCCGCCTGCTCTCGCCGACGAGGCGGGACGTCGGCACGGTCAGGCCGGGCGAGTCGGTGAGCCATGTCTTCAGCGCGCCCGGTACCTACGCGTACGACTGCCCGTTCCACCCGCAGAACATGCGCGGGACCGTCACCGTCAAGTGATCCCGCGGCAAGGCGCGGTGCAAGACACACGCTGAGCGAGACCACGTCCGGGCTCGAGCGGGGACCTACGCCTTCTCGAGCAGACCCCGGTTGTGCACATAGAGCGCGGCCTGCGTGCGGTCGGTGAGCTGCAGCTTGCTGAAGATATTCGAGATGTGCGTCTTCACCGTGCGCTCGCTGATGCCGAGCTCGGTCCCGATCTCCTTGTTCGCGCGACCGCTGGCGATGAGCTTCAGCACCTCGCGCTCGCGCGGCGTGAGGTCGGCGTAGCCCTGGTCCTCATCCGGTTGCGCCGAGCCGACGCGCAGCCGGCCGAATTCGTCGAGCACGCGCCGCGCGACGCTCGGGTAGATGAGCGAGAAGCCGTCGGCAACCGTGCGGATCGCGTTCGTGAGCTGGTGCGCGCTCACCTCCTTCAGGAGGTAGCCCGACGCGCCCGCGCGGATCGACGAGAACACGAGGTTGTCCTCGTCGTAGTTCGTGAGCACGATGACGCGCGCCGACGGGACCGAGTTGCGCACTCGGCGTGTCGCGGTGACGCCGTCCCAGTCGCCCATGTTGATGTCCATGAGGATCACGTCGGGGAGCAGCTCCTGTGCGAGCTCGAGCGCCTGGTGGCCGTCGGACGCCTCGCCCACGACCTCGATGTCGTCCTCGCTGTCGAGGATCGAGCGCAGGCCGCTGCGGACCACCGCGTGGTCGTCGGCGATGAGCACGCGCACCTTCTGCCGGTCGCTCATCGTCCGAAGAGCCTCCCGAGGAAGCCGCCGCGCTCCGCGCTGTCCTGATCCTCGATCCCCGGCTGGCGCTCGACGTCCTCGATGGGACCGCTCGTCATGCCCGGGACCGCCGGGAAATTCGCGTAGGGGATGCTCGCGCGCACGATGGTCCCCCGACCCGGCTCGCTGCGGACCACGAGCTGCCCGCCCGCGGCCTCGGCGCGCTCGCGCATGCCCACGACGCCGAAGTGCCCGCTGCCCTCCGCCTTCGCGAAGGTCTGCTCGACGTCGAAGCCCTTGCCGTCGTCTTCGATCGTCACGACGACGCCTTCGGGGCCGTAGAGGAGGGCGACCTTCGCCTGCTTTGCGCCGGCGTGCTGCGCGACGTTGCGAAGCGCCTCGCCCACTATGCGGATCACGGCACGTTCGACGATGGGTTCGAGCTCGCGCTGTGCGCCGGACTCCTCCATCGCCACCTGCAGCCCCGTCTGGCGGCGCAGGTCGTCGACCAGACGCGCCAGCGTGACGGGGAGGTTGAGCGCTCCGGTCTCGCTCTGGCGAAGCGCGGCCATGTACTGGCGCACGTCGGCGAGCGTCGCGCGCGCGTCGCGCGCGGCCTTCGCGAGCTGCGGGCCGAGAAGGCTCGGATCCTTCTCGAACGCGCGCTGGCATCCCTCGAGCGCGAGGACCACGCCCGTGAGCTCCTGCGCGAGGCCGTCGTGGATCTCCTGCGCGATGCGGCGGCGCTCCGTCGCGACGCCGCGGTCGACGACGTCCTGCGCCGACGTCTTCTGCAGCATGCCGCCGAGGAACTCGGCGACGGTGGCGCTGAAGTCGAGCTCGCTCGCCGCGTACGCCGTCGTGGACCGGGCGAACACGAGCACCCCGTGCGAGCCGATCGGCGCGAGGAGGAACTGCGTGCAACCGGGCGCGGCCCACGCGGGCCGCTCCTGCGACACGCCGATCTGCTCGCGCGCGGTGTGCCTCTCGCGCAGCACCGTCGCGAGGGTCGTGTCCGCCTCGTCGAGCGGGATCTCCGCGTCGGCCTCGGCCTCGTACCCCGTCGCGGCGCGAAGGCGCAGACGGTCGTTGTCGTGCTGCCAGACCGCGACGGCGTCGTGATGCAGGGTGCCCGCGAGCATGGCGACCGCGGACGCGAGGTCGTTCTGCGGGTCGGTGCCGAGCGTCGCCAGCCGCGAGAGCTCGTACAGCACGATCGCCTGCTGGCGGTCGTCCTCGGCGCGCTTCAGCTCGTCGGCGATCGTATACGCGCTCGCGATGTCCTGCGCGACGAGGGAGAGCGAATCGAGCTGCGCCTGCGCGTACCTCTGCTGCGGCGCGCGATGCTTCACGTTCACGACGCCGATCGTGCGATCGCCCGTGCGGAGCGGCGCGATCATCGCTTCGCTGACCGACGGATCGCTTCCGCCCGCGACCGGGCCGGTGAGGATCGTCGGCTGCCCGCTCCTCGCGACACCGCCGCTGATGCCCTCGCCGCCCTGCTTGCGGTCGCGCTTCGCCTCTTCCGAGAGACCGCGCGCCGCGCCGACCGAGAGGCCGGCCCGCTCGTCCATGAGCATGATCGAGACGCCGTCCGCGCCGAAGAGCTCGGCGAGCTGGCTCACGCCACGCTCGAGGACCGCCGATGGATCGTGCTGACGCAGCGAACGCTGGAGCTCGCGCGACGCGCGAAGCCGCCCCTCGAGGTCCTGCGCTTGCCGCTGCGCGCGCCACGAGGCGTTCGCGTCGGCGAGCTCGACGGCGACGAGGTCGGCCGCGCGCGAGATCTGCGCCGCGTCATCGGCGGCGACCGGCCGCGCCGCGACGCCGACGAGCGCTCCGACGAGCTGGTCCTTCCACACGATCGGCGCGGCCACGAGCGTCTCCGCGTTGCGTCCGTCCGCCAGCGGGATCCCCGCCGCGCCGAGCTGCGCCGCCTTCCGCTGCGACAGGACGCCCGCGATCGTCGCCGCGGCGGGCGTGTTCGACCAGCTGATGCTCGGAAGGTTGTGCGCGGCGTACGTCGTCGGGGCGTCGCGCGACGGGAGCACGATCGCGAGCGCGTCGACGCGCATGAGAGCGGCGAGGTGGGAGAGCCGGACCGGCCACCCGTCGGCCTCGAGCCGTGCCGTCACCTCACCCTCCCGCTACGCGACGCCGGCTTCGCCTTCGACCCTCAGCTCGATCGTGTTCCGCGATCCCGAGACGAGCCGCAGACGCGGCTGCTCGAGCCCGGAGAGCATCCCGGCGAATTCCTCCGGCGTCATCGCTGAGCGCAGCGCGACCGCGAGCGTGGCGGTCCCACCGCGGAAGTCGCGCACGTAGAGCGTGCGCACCACGGGAAGCGCCTGGATATGACGCTCGACCTCCACGAGTCGAGGGAACGAAGCGACCGGCGAGAGCACGAGCAGAATGTCGCTGGTGGCGACCGCCGCCTCCACCCTCGGCCGAGCGATCTCGTCCGCGTCGGCAGAACGCGGGACTACCTCCAGCGGGGGAGGCGCGGCACGCTCGGGCACCGGAGCGGGCGGCGCGGACTGTGGGACGGGTGCGGGCGCGGCGGGCGCCGGCGAGCTCGTCTGCGCCTGCGGCGCGACCTCTTCCTCCTCAGACTCGTCCGCGAGCGGCGCCCGCTTGATCTTCGACATGTATTCGTAAGTGGGCCGCTCCGCCGGAGGCGCCGATGGCGTCTGCGCCGTCATCGCCGGCGGCGGAGCCGGTGATTCCGGCGACGAGGCGGGAGCGGGCGAATAGGCCTGCGGGGGAGCCGCCGGCGGCACCGGCGCCGCGGGGACCGCACCCGCCGGCGGCGCGGTCGGCCGCGGCGTCGCGCGGATGCCGTCGACGATCTCCTGGAACAGTCCCCGGAGCGCTTCGCTCGCGACGGCGCGCAGCTCCGCGGCGGCGGCGTCGGTCGAGAGCGGGCGCGGCGCGACAGCGGCGATGCCGCTGCGGCGGTGGGCCGCGATCTCCTCCTGGAGCGAATCGCGCTCGTCGCGGAGCCGCTCGATCTCCTTCAGCAGGAGACGGCGCTCTTCCCGGGCCTGCTCGAGGATCTGTGCGGCGGTGGTCTCCGCGCGCTCGCGGATGGTGTACGCGGCGCGGAGCGCGCCGGACAGCGCGTCCTGGATGGTGGAGTCATGCTCCTCGTAGATCGCGACGCGCTTCTGCGAGGCTTCGAGCTCCGCCTGCAGCACAGCGACACGTTTGGAGAGCTCGCTGACGCGCGACGAGAGCGTGGCAATGACGTCGTCAGTGCCGTTCACGCGGCCGCTTTCCAAGGCGTACCGCCTTTCTTCCTCACCAACTCCCCGCGTGTACGTGAAATGTACACAACCTGGCAACGGTTCGCCCATCGTTTCGGTGTTTCTTCCTCCCCCGGGGGTGGTCCGCGCCGCTCGGGGAGGACTACGCTCCGGGCCGTGGCGAAGAAGGAAAGGGACAGCTCATCCGCGCAGGAGATGCCGCTCGAGGACCTCGCCGCACGCATCGGCGGAGCCGGCCATCTGCCGGTGGAGACGCCCGCGGCGCCTCCCGCGCCGGACGGCGCGCTGCCGCCGCGGCTCGACGGGCCGCTGCCGCCGCGCAGGACCGAGACCCGCCCGGCGATGATCGGCATGAACGAGCCGATCGCTCCCGCGCCGCCGGCCCCGGTCGCCGAAGAAGAAGCGCCGAAGAGCGGCGCGATCCAGTCGCCGCGCACCGTGCCCGGCCCCGGCGAGACGGACGTCGTCGCCACACCGCTGCCGACGCTGGATGACTGGCACCGCTTCGAGCTCGCGCTCCGTCGCGTGCGCGGCGTCGGCCAGGTGCGCACCGAGTACTACCGGCACGGCGTGTTGAAGGTGCGGGTCGGCTTTGAAGGCACCGAGCGCCTCTCGCAGGCGCTGCGCGACGGGATCCCCGGATACCGCGTGCGCATCCTCGGCGAGGACCGCAGCACGGTGCAGATCCTCGTGTCCTCGGAAGGCGGCGAGCGGCGGTCAGGCTGACCTCTGCATAAACGCGCGGCCCGTGTATGCGACCTAGACTGCCCTTTGTGAGCGACCTCGAAGCGCGCGCGAAGCGCGTCCTCTCTCCCGTCCTCGGCCACTACACCTGGCTTCCGCTGGCGCGCGGCGAGGGCAGCTGGCTCGTCACCGAGAGCGGGCGTCGCATCCTCGACCTCACCTGCGGCATCGCCGTCACGCCGGTCGGCCACGCGCATCCCAAGGTCGTCGCCGCGATCGCGGAGCAGGCCTCGAAGCTCTCGCACATCTGCGCCGGCGTCGCGCTCTACGAGCCGAACGTCGCGCTCGCGGAGGAGCTCACCAAGGTCACGCCGCGGGGACTCGACACGGTGTTCTTCGGCAACAGCGGCGCCGAGGCGATCGAAGGATCGCTGAAGCTCGCGCGGCAGGTCACGCGCCGCGGCGCCGTGATCGTCTTCCGCGGCGGCTTCCACGGCCGATCGACCGGCGCGATGGCGGTGACGACGTCGAAGGCCGCGTACCGCCGTGGGTACGGTGCGCTCCTGCCCGACGTGTACATGGCGCCGTTCCCGTACCCGCTCGCGTGCCCGATCACGCCCGCGCACGACGCCGCGACGTGCGCGGAGCATTGCCTCGCGGAGCTCGACGTCCTGCTCGAGCACCACGTCCCCCCGGAGCACGTCGCGGCGATCCTCATCGAGCCGGTGCTCGGGGAGGGCGGATACGTGGCGCCCCCCGCGTCGTTCCTGCTCGCGCTGCGGGATCTCGCGACGCGCATCGGCGCGCTCCTCATCTTCGACGAGGTGCAGACCGGCTTCGGGCGCACCGGTGCGTGGTTCGCGGCCCAGAAGATCGGCGTGACGCCGGATGTCATGGCCCTCGCGAAGGCGCTCGGCGGCGGTCTGCCGCTCGGCGCGGTGGTCGCGCCGCGCGAGCTGCAGGATCGTTGGCTCGCCGGCACGCACGGCTCGACGTTCGGCGGCAACCCGGTGTCCTGCGCCTCGGGGCTCGCGACGCTGGAGATCATCCGCGACGAGGGCCTCGTCGCCCGCGCCGAGCGTCTGGGCGCGCAGATGGTGCGCGAGCTCTCGCCGCTGCTGCGCGAGCCACACGTGCGTGAGGTCCGGCGCTTCGGCGCGATGGTCGCGGTCGAGTTCGACGACTCCAAGCATTCCAAAGCCGCGATCGCGGGTGCGCTCGAGCGCGACGTGCTCCTCATCACCTGCGGCTTCCACGACCAGGCCGTGCGGCTCATCCCGCCTCTCAACATCAGCGAGGCCGATCTGCGCCTCGGGACGAGCGCTCTGGTCGACGCCGTCCGCACCTCCACGGTCGCCGCCCCGGCCTGATCCGGCATCGCCACCTCGGCCACGGATACTTCAGGAGGCGTTCAGCATCGGTTCAGCGAACGCGACTTGAATCGCAATGGGAGGTGGAGGGAACGCAAGCGCAGGACGCCGTGCTCGTCGTCGAGGACGATCCCGCCGTCAGCACGATGCTGCGGCGTCACCTCGGGCGCGCGGGCTTCGTCGTCCACGACGCCGCGACCGTGGCGGACGCGGTCCGGCGCGCCTCGGAGACCGCGCCCAGCATCGTCATCCTCGACCTCGGCCTCGCCGACGGCGAGGGTGCCGAGGTCTGCCGGCGCATCCGCGAGATGCCCGCCATCGGCGACGTACCGATCCTCGTCCTCACCGCGCGCGACGACGTCAATACGAAGGTGATGCTCTTCGCGCTCGGCGCGGACGACTACGTGGTCAAGCCATGCGAGCCGGTGGAGCTCGTCGCACGCTTGCATGCGCTGCTCCGGCGCCGCAGCGACGCGCGCGTCGTGCGCCGTATCGGTCCGCTGCGAGTCGCCCTCGCGACCGGCGACGCGTGGATCGACGATCGGCAGCTCGAGCTCACGACCGGCGAACGGTCGGTGCTCGTGCAGCTCGCGCGCTCGTATCCCGCGCTCACGCCGCGCGGCGCGCTCGACAGCGTGCCCTGGCGCAAGAACGACGCGACCTCGAACGTCACCGAGGTGCTCGTCGGGCGGCTCCGTCAGAAGATCGGCGCGGCGGGCGGCGGCGTCGAGATCCGCGCCGTACGCCGCGCGGGGTACGTCCTGCGATCGACCACATCAGCGATGGGGGTGGCGACATGAAGCGTGTCCTGCTCGTTCCGGCGACCGCGCTCGCGATGCTCCTGCTCGGCGGCCCGGCACTCGCCGGCACCGAGTGGTGCGACAACGGCTCTCCACCGCCCAACGACTGGCGCTTCCGGCAGACCGGTGGCGGCAGCGTCGACTCGCCGACCGCGTGGATCCAGAGCACGACCGGCGGGACCCTCTCGTTCGACCCGTACGTGAACACGCTCACAGGCGGAGTGGCTCACGGCATGACGACGGCCCTCGCGCACGCGCCCGCGCAGCACGTCGGTCCCTAGCTGGGGCGCGGTGCGGGCCGCCGGATCGCCATGAGCACCGCGCCCCTTGTCCGCGGTACGGCGTCGTCGTGGATACCCGCGATCGCGGTCGCTCTGCCGTACGCGGGCATCGCAGCGACGGTGGTGCTCGCCGAGCCGGCGCCGCCCGAGACGCTCCCGCTCGCGCTCGCGATCGCGCTCATCTCACTCGGCGCGCTGCTGCGCCCGTTCGAGCCGACGCCCGGCGAGAAGCTGAGCCTCGCCGCGGCGATCGCGTTCTTCGGCGTCCTCGTGCTGCCGGGCGCCCAGGCGGTCGGCGCGGTCGCCGTCGCGGAGCTGCTCGCGCGGATCACCCGCCGCACGAGCGCGATCAGCACGGTCGTCAACGTGGCGAAGGCGGTCGGCGCCGCGGGCGCGGCGGCCGCGGCGGTCGGTTCGCTGCGTCTCAGCACGGTCCCCGCCCCGGACCTGCTGGAGGTGCTTGTCGCGGGCGCGCTCTACCTCGTCGCCACGCTCGTGCCGGTCGCGGCGATGGTCGCATGGACCCGCGGCGGCGGGTCCGTCGCGGGATTCTTCGGCCGAGAGACGCTCCCGATGGCGACGCTCATCGCCATCGGAGCGCTCGGAGCAGCCGTCTGGTCCACGTCGCCGTTCCTCATCGTCCTGCTCGTGCTCCCGCTGGCCACCGTGGAGGTCGCCGGCCGCGGCGCGGCACGCCTGCGCGAGGCCCACGCGGCGCTGGGCCGCGCGCTCGAGGCGCAGCGCGCCTTCGTCGCCGACGCCGCGCATGAGCTGCGCAATCCGCTCGCCGCGATCCGCGGCAACCTGGCATTCGTCCGCGAGTCTCCGCTCGCGCCGGACGAGGCGGCCGCCCTGGCGGACGCCCGGCGTCAGCTCGTGCAGCTCGCGGCCCTCGTCGAACGGCTGCTCGTCCTCTCCAAGGCCGACGCGAACGCCGAGCGCGGCGCGACGGCGGATCTCGGCATCATCGCGCGGGCGGTCTCGGAGGCGACGCGGCGCCGCCCGGAGGTCGCGCTCGAGCTGGAGATCCAGGAGGGCGTGCAGGTGGAAGTGTCGCCCGAGCTCCTGGAGGCCCTCCTGCGCGACCTCGTCGGGAACGCCGCGGCCTACACCGAGCGCGGCTCCATCCACGTCTCGGTGCGGACGCGCGCGGGCCACGGGGAGCTTGAGGTGCGCGACACCGGGGTCGGCATACCGCCCGCGGATCTGCCGCGGGTGTTCGACCGCTTCTATCGGGGTCAGGCCGCCCGCCGACTCGCGCCCGGGAGCGGTCTCGGCCTGGCCATCGCGCGGCGGATCGCCGAGTCCCAGGGTGGCTCGATCGACCTCGCGCCCGCACGGGGCGGCGGCACCTCCGTCCGCGTGCGATTGCCACTGGTCCGACGCTCAGCCTGACGCGTTCGTACCACCGCCGTTCAGGGGCGGTTCATCCACCGCCCGTACGGTCCGCTCGTGCGCATGCGGCTGCATGGACTCGCCGTCCTCGAGTGCGGCCAGTCTCTCGTCGAGGTGGCGCTGCTCCTGCCGTTCATGGTGTACTTGCTCGTCGGCGGCGCCGATCTCGCGCGCGCGTACGCGGTCCAGCTCGCCGTGCAGAATGGGGCGCGCGCAGGCGCCGAGGCCACCGTACTGGACTTCACGCCGACGGTCGGCGAGGCACAGAGCTACGCCATCCAGGAGATGAGTCGGACGCCGGGGATGAACTCCGCCAGCGCGGTCATCACCATGACCAAGCTGCAGGCGAACGGGTCGCAATGCCCGGCGACGCCGGACCCGACGACGCCCTGCTTTGTCACGGTCCGGGTCCGCTACCAGTTCCGGACGATCATCCCGTGGCCGCTCATCCCGAACACGTTCAACTTCGACCGCTCGACGGTCATGCGGACGTACCTATGAAGCTGCTGAGGAGCGAGGGCGGCCAGTCGCTCGTCGAGTTCGCGCTCGTCCTGCCGCTCGTGCTGCTCCTCATCACCGGGCTGTTCGACCTCGCGCGCGCGGCGTGGCAGGAGAACAGCCTCGCCTTCGCGGCCCGCGAGGGGTCGCGCTACGCCATGGTGCACGGTGCCAACAGCTCGCTGCCCCTCGGGCCGAACTCGCCATCCGACCCGAACATCGCCGCGGTGGTCCGGCAGAACGCCGTCGGGGTCGCGAACATCTCCGTCACCACGAGCTGGCCCGACGGAGACAACGAGCGCGGCATGCGCGTCGCTGTGGAGGCGAGCGCGCCTTTCGTCCCGCTGCCCTCGATATACCTGCTCGGCGGTACGTTCCAGATCACGCTCCGCGGCGGCTCGCAGCTGGTGATCGAGAATTGATCACCCGATCCGCGCTGCGGGAGTTCTTCGGTCCGCACGGCCAGGGCGGCCAGGCCGTCGTCCTCATCGCGATCACGATGACGGCGATGCTGTTCGCGGTGGGCCTGGCCATCGACGCGGGACAGCTCTTCGTGGCGAAGCGCTCGATGCAGGAAGCGGCCGACGCGGCGGCGTTCGCCGGCGCGGTCGTCATCTACCAGACCCCCGGAGCCGATCCGCGCCCGGCCGCCATGAACGACGCCGCCGCGAACGGGTACGTCGACGGTGTCGCGAACACGACCATCACCTACGACTGGCCGCCGCGCACCGGCCCGCATGCGAACAATACGAAGTACATCGAGGTGACCATCGTCCAGCTCGTACCCACGAGCCTCGTTCCGGCGCAGTCGACGCTCAACTCGGTGCGCGCACGCAGCGTCGCCGGCGCGGACCCGGCCAAGAGCCCCTTCGCGATCGTCGCACTGAAGAGCACCGGGCCCTGCATCACCCTGGCCGGCACCGGCAGCGTGATGGTGCCCGACGGGCCGGATCTGGGCGGCATGATCCAGGCGAACTGCAGCGGGACCTCGGTCCAGTTCGGCGGCGCCGGCAGCATCTACGACAACCTCGGCGTCCGTACGGTGGGGACCGTGAGCAACCCGTTGCGCGTCGTGCCGAACGCCGGGCTGCAGCAGCAGGCGCCGAAGCAGCCGGACCCCTTCGCCGGCTTTCCCAAGCCCTCGGTCACCGGTCTGCCGACGTTCGGCCCCGGATTCACCGTCCCGAGCAGTGCCTGCAATCCCGCGACCCCGCTCACCCCCGGCGTGTACGTCGGCGGCATCACCAACGACCAGAACTGCAACGTGTATCTGGGCAGCGGCGTCTTCATCCTGAAGGGTGGGGGCCTGCGCCAGAACGCGTCGGCCGGGTACAAGATCACGACCGTGCCCGGCGGCGCGATGCTCTTCAACACGCACTCGAACTACCCCGGACCGATCGGCTCGGGCACCTGCGGCGGGAACGGGCTCGCCGCGGAGCAGGGCGGCGGCGTGGACATCTGGGCGATGACGACGGGCCTGTACGCGGGCATGGCCTACTACCAGGACGCGGCCTGCACCGCGACGATCGCGGTGCAGTCCAACGGCGGCTACAACTTCCACGGGACGTTTTATGCACCCAGCGCGCTCATCGACCTGCAATCGCAGTCCGCGCTCACGGTGGACGCGCAGCTCGTGGTGAGCGCGATCAACTTCCAGTCGAGCGGCAACCTGACGGTGAACTACCACAAGAGCCTCTCGGCCAATAGCGGCCTGCCGACGATCGTCGAGTAGCGCGACCCGTCTCCAGCGCGCCCGCCGCTGGACGCAGGCCGGTCCGTGTCGCAGCTATCAGGCAGGCGCCGGCGCGTACGCCCTTGACACGTTCGCTGCGCCGAGTACTGTTCCGCTTCTGCGCCCATACCACATCTTGTGTCTGCCGGGGCGGCGGGGGCGAGATGTGGTGGCGAGAGCGCAGGCACGAACAGGAGGGGTCAACATGATGGTCCAGCCGACAGCTTCCACGGCGGATGCCGCGATCCAGCGAGCGCTCCTCCTTCTACTGCGCTGCACCGCACCCCGGCGCCGCACGAACACCGGCTCGTTCTAGGGGAGTCCAGACATGGCAATCGCAGAGCTACCGCGTCAGTCCGTCCCGAGCGAGGGGCCCCGCAAGGGCGTCCGCTTCCAGCGCTACTTCACGACCGAGGGCGTGCACCCCTACGACGAGGTCGAGTGGGAGCGTCGCGATGCCAAGATCGGTGGCGAAGGCGGCACGGTCTTCGAGCAGAAGGGCGTCGAGGTCCCGAAGTTCTGGTCGATGACCGCCACGAACGTCGTCGCGTCCAAGTACTTCCGCGGCAAGCTGACCGCGCCGGACCGGGAGTGGTCCGTGAAGCAGATGGTCGATCGCGTCGTCGACCGGATCACGAAATGGGGCGTCGAGGGCGGCTACTTCACGACGGAGCGCGACGCCGAGATCTTCAACCACGAGCTGAAGTACCTCATGGTCCACCAGCACGCCTCGTTCAACTCGCCGGTCTGGTTCAACATCGGCGTCGAGGGCGTGCCGCAGCAGGCCAGCGCGTGCTTCATCTTGTCGGTCGACGACGACATGCATTCGATCCTCGATTGGTTCAAGAACGAAGGGATCATCTTCAAAGGCGGCTCCGGATCGGGCATCAACATCTCGAAGATCCGCTCGAGCAAGGAGCAGCTCTCCGGCGGCGGCTACGCCTCGGGTCCGGTCTCCTTCATGCGCGGCGCCGACTCCGTCGCCGGCTCGATCAAGTCGGGCGGGACGACGCGCCGCGCCGCGAAGATGGTGGTCCTCGACGCCGACCATCCGGACGTGCGCGAGTTCGTATGGTGCAAGGCGAAGGAAGAGAAGAAGGCCTGGGCGCTCGGCGAGGCGGGCTACGACATGAGCCTCAACGGCGAGGCCTGGCAGTCGATCCAGTTCCAGAACGCCAACAACTCGGTCCGCGCGACGGACGACTTCATGCGCAAGGCGCTCGCGGGCGAGGAATGGCCTCTCACCGCGCGCGTCGACGGCACGCCGGTCGAGACCCTCAACGCGCGCGGGCTGCTCCGCGAGATCGCGGAGGCGGCCTGGGAGTGCGGCGATCCGGGCATGCAGTTCGACACGACGATCAACGACTGGCACACCTGCCCGGCATCCGGGCGCATCAACGGCTCGAACCCGTGCTTCCCGGGAGACGCTCGGGTGCACACCACGTTCGGCTTGCTCCCGATCGCCGAGCTGTTCGAGCGCACGAAGGCCGGCGAAGACATCCGCGTCTACACGCACCACGCGACCGCGGAGAGGGCCGGCGTCGGCGTCGTGGCCAGCCTGCCGATCGCGGTGATGCGGAACGGGACATCCACCGTGGTGCGTCTGCGCTTTGCGAACGGCGCGGAGCTGCGGTGCACGCCGAATCACCGGATCTGGACACTGAACCGTGGGTACGTCGCGGCCGAGGAGCTCGGTGGTGATGACCTCGTAATGTTGAACGACGCCGCGACCCCGGCGAGCCAAGCGTCGTGGGAGCTGCCGGTCGCCGTCACCGCGAAGGTCAAGACGGCGAGGCGGGGCGGCCATGTCACCACGCGCGACCTACCTGACCGCTGGTCCACCGAGCTCGGTGAACTCCTCGGCCACCTCACGGGCGACGGCTGCCTGACCGAGGACTCGACCGTGTGGGTCGACGGCGTCGGGAGTTCTGCCGTCCGCGAGTTCCTAGGCGAGCTCGGCGTGACGACCGATCATGCGGCGGCGAAGCGCGTGCCGAAGGCGATCTTCACCGCGCCGACCGAGATTCAAGCGGCGTATCTGCGTGGTCTCTTCGGTTCGGATGGATGCGTCTCGCGCGTCGAAGGGCGCAAGGCAAGTGGCTACGTCGGACTCGGCAGCCACAGCGAAGGTCTCCTGAAGGACGTGCAGCGACTGCTCGCGACGTTCGGCGTACGCGCGCGGATCTACCGCACCAGTGAGGGCGGCACGAGCACGTTCGACGACGTACGCAAGGATGGCACGACGGTCACGTATGAGTCAGGTGCCGCCTACGACCTGCGCGTCACGGGCAGCGACCTCGAGACGTTCGCGGCGTGCGTCGGATTCACTTCGCCGCGCAAGCAGGCCGACCTGCTGGAGCTCATCGAGACGACCACGCGTTACGAGACCAAGCCGGGGACGCGCTTGGTGTCCCGCGAGTTCGACGGTCAGGCGGTCGTCTACAACCTAAACGAGCCGATCAATCACTCCTACGTGGTGGACGGCTTCCTCGTCGCGAACTGCAGCGAGTACATGCACATCGACGACTCCGCCTGCAACCTCGCGTCGCTCAACCTGATGCGCTTCGTGCGCCCCGACGGCGAATTCGACGTCGAGCGCTTCGTGCGCACCGTCGACGTCGTCTTCACCGCGCAGGAGATCCTCGTCGGGTTCTCCGACTACCCGACCCCGGCGATCACCCGCAACGCGAAGTCGCACCGCCAGCTGGGCCTGGGCTACGCGAACCTCGGCGCCCTCCTCATGCACCGCGGCCTCGCGTACGACAGCAACGAGGGCCGCGCCTACTCGGCCGCGATCACCGCGCTCATGACCGGTGAGGCCTACGCGCAGTCGGCGCGGATGGCCGCGGTGGTGGGGCCGTACGAGGCGTATCCCAAGAACAAGGCCGGGCACGACCGGGTCATGGAGAAGCACCGCGCGGCGGCGTACCAGATCGCCGGCGATCTCGTGCCGCCGGCGCTCCTCTCCGCGGCCCGCCAGGCCTGGGACGACGCGGTCGCGCTCGGCAAGACGAACGGCTACCGCAACGCGCAGGCGTCGGTGCTCGCTCCCACCGGGACGATCAGCTTCATGATGGATTGCGACACGACCGGCGTTGAGCCCGACATCGCGCTCGTGAAGTACAAGCGGCTCGTCGGCGGCGGGATGCTGAAGCTCGTCAACCAGACCGTCCCCGCCGCGCTCCGCCGCCTCGGGTACACCGAGACGCAGACCGCCGCCATCACCACGTACATCGAGCAGCGGGGCACCATCGAGGGAGCGCCGGAGCTCAAGGACGAGCACCTGCCGGTCTTCGATTGCGCCTTCAAGCCCACGAACGGCGTGCGCTCGATCAGCCACATGGGCCACATCAAGATGATGGGCGCCGTCCAGCCGTTCATCTCGGGCGCGATCAGCAAGACCGTGAACCTGCCCGAGAACGCCTCCGTCGAGGACGTCATGGACGCGTACATCGAGTCGTGGAAGCACGGCGTGAAGGCGATCGCGATCTACCGCGACGGCAGCAAGAAGGTCCAGCCACTCTCGACGAACGCGGACGCCTCGAACTCCAAGAAGAGGGTGGAGACCGTGACGGTCGAGAAGATCGTCGAGGTCAACCGCCCGCAGCGCCGCCGGCTCCCCGACACGCGCGCCAGCCTGACCCACAAGTTCTCGATCGAGGGGCACGAGGGGTACATCACCGTCGGCCTCTTCGAGGACGGGACGCCGGGCGAGCTGTTCGTCACCATGGCGAAGGAGGGCTCGACCCTCTCCGGGATGATGGACGCGTTCGCGACGAGCGTGTCGCTCCTCTTCCAGTACGGCGTGCCGCTCGCGCACATGGTCGACAAGTTCGGCCACATGCGCTTCGAGCCGTCCGGCTGGACCGGCAACCCCGAGATCGGCATGGCGAAGTCGATCGTCGACTACGTCTTCCGCTGGCTCGGCTATCGATTCCTGTCGGAGAGCGACCGCGAGACGCTGGGCCTCGTCCGCCACAGCGAGATCGCGGACGCCGCGCCGCAGCTCGAGCTCATCAAGCCGTACCTTGCGCAGTCCGTTGAGCCCGCCCCCGCGATGGCGTCGACCGCACAGCCCACGACGGGCCCCGGCGCGATGCGACTCAACTCGACACCCGACGCGCCGCCGTGTCCGCGGTGTGGCTGGCTGACCGTGCGCAGCGGCACCTGCCACAAGTGCGAGAACTGCGGCGAGACGACCGGGTGTTCCTAACTCCTTAGCCAGGCTCTGACCGGCCCGCCCGCCGGTCAGTCCGCCTCCAGCCCCGGCGGTTCCTGCTCCCCTGGACCGCCGGGGCTTTTTCTTTGGCTTTTCGTTGACTTTCTCGCGCTACTGGCCGCCCGCTTGCTATCCGGGTGCTAGTACTTGCGCCGAACGAAATATGACGATGGCTCGCGGAACAGATGGCAGGGTGTTGCGCGTCTAATGGACAGCGTCGCCGTCAGAATGGACACGCCGTCGGCACGCACGAGCGGGGAGGAACAGAGCGCAGTGGCAGTCATCACCAGCGACGCGAACCGCCGCGGCTTCCGTGCGCGCCTGCGCGCGGTGTCGTGGGCGCTCGCGATCGTCCCGCTGACCGTCCTCTGCGTCGCGCTCGCGATCGTGTTCGCGGCCGAGGAGCTGTACGCCCAGCGCGCGCTTCCCGGCGTCACGGTCGCCGGCGTGGATGTCGGATCGCTCACGCGGCGGCAGACCCTGGATCGGCTGCAGGCCGAGCTCGCGCATTCGTCCGCCGAGAGCACGATCATCGCGACGTCCGGCGGGCGCGAGTGGGTCACCACGAACGGCGCGCTCGGCGTGCGGGCCGACCTCGCGGCGGCCGCCGACGCCGCGCTGGCGTACGGCAAGACGGGTTCGCTCGGCGACCGTCTCGGCGCGTGGGCGGACTCGCTCCGCGGCGACGCGCGCGTCCCGCTGACCCTGCGCGCGGGCGGCGACGCGCTCGAGCGCTGGCTCGCGACGATCGCGGCGGAGGTGGATCGTCCCGCGATCGCCGGCGCGCTCGCCGTCGACGCGCGCGGGCTCTCCGTCACCGAGCCGCGCGTCGGCCGGCAGCTCGACAGGGTCGTCACTGCCGCGACCGTGCTCGCCGCCCAGAGCGTCGACGACCGGCGCATCGATCTCGCGGTGCGGCAGATCTATCCGGCGGTCGATGAGGCCGGCTTCCGCGAGGCCGCCGATCGCGCGAAGGCGGTCACGACCCCGCTGTCCGTCGTCGTCGAGGACCGCCGCGTCAACGATGACGCGGCCGGCCTCGCGTCGCTCCTCGTCGTCGAGCGCATCGTCGCGAAGCCGGGCGAGCTCCCGCCGGTGCCCGCCGGCGCGATCGCGCCCGCGACCCGCTACCGCTACACCGTCACGCTCGACCAGACGCGTCTCACGGAGTGGGTGAGCGCCCTCGCCGCGAAGCTGGACCGTCCCGCGGTGAACGCGCGCTACACGGTGTCTAAGGACGGCGTCCTCGGCATCGTGCCCGGCGTGAATGGCATCCGCCTCGATCAGGAGAAGATGCGCGCGCTCATGCTCGACGAGCTGCTGAAGCCGGCAGGCGCGGTGCGCGAGCTGATCGCGCCGTCGGGCGCCGACCCCACGGCATTCACGACCGATCAGGCGAAGGAATGGCTCTCCAGGCTCTCGCGCACGTCGACGTTCACGACGAGCTTCCCGGTGAGCCCGTCGCGTCACGCGAACATCGCGACCGGCGCGTCGCAGTTCGACGGCGTCGTGATCGTGCCCGGCCAGACGTTCTCCTTCTGGACGCTGCTCGGCCCGGTCACCCCGGAGCGCGGCTACGCGTATGCCGGCGCGATCATCGAGAACCGCTCGGACGAGAGCGTCATCGGCGGCGGCCTGTGTCAGGTCTCGACCACCATCTTCAACGCGGTCTCGCGCCTCGGGTACGACATCGTGGAGCGCCACGAGCACGGCTATCTCATCGAGCGCTATCCGCTCGGCCTCGACGCCGCGGTCTTCGATCCGGGCCTCGACTTCCGGTGGAAGAACGACACCGCGAGCCCCGTCTTCTTGTGGTCGTGGGTCTCGGACACGAGCGTGACGTTCGACGTGTGGGGCCTGCCCACGGGTCGTACGGTGACCTTCAGCGACGCCCTCCAGCGCAACTTCGTGAACGTGCCGGCGGACCAGCCCGCCGACACCGCGTTCCCGAAGGGCTACGCGATCCGTGGCCGCGACGTGATGCGCACGCGCACCGTCACCGACGCGAGCGGCGCTGTCGTCCACCAAGACACCTGGTGGTCGCACTACGCGCCCGTGTGGGGCGGCGCCGCGGAGCAGATGACGATCCGCTGAGCCGGGCGTACGCGAGCGGCTCGCATCCGTTTTCGATATCGGGCGATACGAGCGCGCCGTGGCGCGGCGCTCCCCCCGACGGGGGATAACAGGGCACGCAGGCGAGCCGTTAGACGGCCGTGGTGGGGCGAAACAAGCCGGACCAGCTGGATCGGCTCATCGAGGACGTGGCCCGGGGTCGGCGGCCGCTGTCGTCGGTCCGGGATGACCGGCTCCGCGAGGCGATACGCATCGCGCTCCGCATCCACCGGCAGTCGCCCGATGTCCCGGATGAGTACGCCAAGCTGCGCATGCGCGCCCGCGTGCTGGGCAACCTGAGACCGCGCGGGCCGAGCCTTGCCGACCACGCCTGGACCGCCCTCGAGCTCCTCGCGCGCCCGGCGCCGGTCATCGCCCGCTCCATCTCCATCGCCGCGCTGCTCGTCGCCGTGGGCATGGGCGCGACGGTCGCGAGCGCGGACACCCTTCCCGACGACCTCCTGTATCCGGTGAAGATCGCGTCCGAAGGCGTCCGCCTGGCGCTCGCCGGGGCGCCTGAGGATCGCGCCGAGGTCGAGCTGTCGATCGCCGAGCATCGCCTGGGCGAGGCCGAGAAGCTCGCGGCGAGCGGTCGTACCTCCGACGCGCTTGTCGCGGCGGCGGTCTATTCACAGCACCTCGCGTGGGCGGCCGCCGAGCTCGCGCCGCGCACCGATACCTCCGACCTTCCGCGGCAGCTCGAGAGGCGCTTCGAAGCGCAGCGCGATCGCGCGCAGACGCTCGCGACCGCTCTCGCGACGAACGCGAAGAGCGCGCCGGCGGCGCGGATCCTCGCGATGATCGCGACGCCCACGATGGCGCCCGGTGGCACGAGCGTCCAGCGCGTCGCGGACACCGCGGCGGGTGTCGCGCAGCAGCTCGTGTTCGCCGCGGAGGAGGCCGAGGCGGACGCGACGGGGTCGTCGACGGTCGTCTTCACGCCCGCGCCATCGGCGGCCGCCCCGTCGAGCGCGCCAGCGCGTGCGACCGCACCCGTCGTCGCTCCGCAGCGCACGGCCGAGATCGAACAGACGCGAGCGCCGTCGTCGTCGCCGGTGCGCGCCGCCGACACCTCGACGAGCGCGCCGACGCCGGCGCTTCGGAACACCGCGACACCGACGAACGCGACCACGACCACTCGGGCGCGCCAGCGCGACGATCACGAGCGCTCCGGTCCGAACGACGCGACGCCGGGCGACACCGCGCGCAACGACGCGGCGCCGGACGCGCGCGACGGCGGAACGCGCGCATCGCGTCCGAGCGAGCCGGACGGGCGCGCGAGCGAGGCGCTGAAAGTCGTGCGCAAGGCCCTCCAAGAGGCCAGGGCCGCCGCCGACAAGGCGAAGCACCACAGGTAACTCGCTAGGCTTGCGGGCGTGAGCACGACGCGCCGCGCGGACCTCGCGTACTTCACCGCGATCGCGTTCGGCCTGCTCTTCGTCATCCTCGGCGGTCCGCTGGGCCGTCGCCTCGAGATGGTGCACTTCAACGATTTCTCAGGCGTATGGTCGGGACCGAGCGCGTACCTCGCCGGCGTGAGCCCCTGGGATCACGCTCGCTTCGTCGACACGGCGATCGCCCTCGGCGCGAAGACGCCGGATTCCCTGGTGTGGGACTACATGCCCTGGGTCTTGTTCGGCATGCTGCCGTTCGCGCTCGTCCCGATCGAGGTCGCCGGCTGGATCTGGATGCTCGTCTCGATGAGCGCGGCCACGTTCGCTCTGCGCGCGCTGCTCCGCGCCTATCTTCCCGGCGACCCCGCGGCGCACTTCGCCCTCGGCCTGGCGCTCTTCGTCGGCCAGCCGGGATTCCACGCGGTCGTGCTCGGGCAGTGGAGCCCGGTGCTCATGTCCGCGGTCGCGGCGACGGTGCTCGCGCTGCGCGCCGGCCGGCCATCGCTCGCGGCCGTCCCGTCGCTCCTGTTCCTCGCGAAGCCGCAGCTCTTCGTGTTCACGGCCCTCGGGCTCGCCTACGGGGCGCTCCGGCGGCCGTCCCACCGCCGCTACGTCGTCATGGCCGGCGTCCTCGGCCTCGCGGTCGTCGCCGCGAGCTGGCTCGCGGTGGGGGACTGGCTCACGCCATGGCTCGCCGACATCCCGGGACGTCGCACGCTCCGCTCCGCCGTGCTGCCGTCCGCGCTCAACGAGCTCGTCGGCCCGGCCGGGCGGATCGTCGCCGCGGTGCTCATCCTCGCGGGCGCCGCGGTCGCGTCGCGATTCCCGCCCGGCAGCGACGCCTCGCTCGCGGCGTGGATCAGCCTGTCGAGCGCCGGCGCGATCTACAGCTGGTCGTACGACCAGCTGCTCCTCTTCGTACCGATCACGATCACCGCGGGCATCCTCTCGCGCACGTCGCCGCTCGCCGCTCGCCGCTTCGTCATCGCCTGGGCGCTCGTGTTCGTCGCGGTGTCGCCCGTGCTGTACGCGATCGGCGTGGCGCGCCACGATGAGACCTTCAGCTGCGTCGTTCCCGATGCCGCGTTCGTCACGATCGTCGCGCTGCTGTGGCGCCGCCGCGGCGCGCCCGACGCGGCCGCGCGAGCGGCCGCCGCGAACGCCGTCGTGGCACCCGCGGCGTAGTCACGCGCCCGGCGAGGAGAGCACGCGTCGCAGCAGATCGAGCGCCGCGAGATGCGCGCGGCGGCGCCCCTCGGCGGGCGAGCCGAACCGCACCGCGACGGGGGACCGGCCATCCGGCGTCGTGACGGCGATCTCGCTCGCGCTCTCGCCGTACGGAACCACCAGGCGCACCGGCGCGTCGGTCGCGATCGCCCGTTCGAGGGCGTCGCCGCCGGCGTGCGGCAGCACGAGGCCGCGCGCGAACCAGGACTCCGCACCCGGCGTGTCGCTGAGCGTCCGCGCCACGTCGCCGGCCGAGAGCGACTCAGCCGTCGCGAGGCGCCAGCCCCGCGCATCGAGCGAGCGCCCGATGACGGATCCGAGCGTATCGTCGTCGGTCCCCCAGACGTACCGGCCGAGACGCTCGCGGATGGTGCGCTCCATCGTCGCGATGCGCGCGTCGGCGGCGGCGGCGTCCGGCGCCTTGTCGGTGATGCGCACGTGGACGCCATCGTTCTTCGCGTACGTCGCGACCGTCGGCGCGGTGGACCGCACGAGCTCCGCGAGCGCCTCCTCCACCGCCGATTCGCCGATGCCGAGCATCTTCAGCGTGCGCCAGCGAAGGACCGCACCCGCGACGAGCGTCGGCTCGATGTGCCGCTCCCACATGTCGGTCATCTCGCGAGGGACGCCGGGCATGGCCACGATCCGTTTCCCATCCTTTCGGACGTCCCACCCCGGCGCGGTGCCGTTCGGGTTCGGGATCGCTCGCGCCGACGGGATGAGCCAGGCCTGCTTGCGGTTGCGCTCGGGCATCTGCAGCCCGCGCCCTCCGAACCACTCGCGCAGCTCCCGCTCGAGCCCGGGATCGACCGCCGGCTCCTCGCCGACCGTGGCGGCGATCGCCTCCCGCGTGAGATCGTCCTCGGTCGGCCCGAGGCCGCCCGTGCACACGATCAGGTCCGACCGGCCGAACGCTCGCTCGATCGTCTGGCGGCAGCGCGTCAAGTTGTCGCCGACGGTGGAGATGTAGAGGAGGTCGATCCCGAGCGCGGCCAGGCGCTGGGCCAGGTACTGGGCGTTGGTGTCGAGGATCTGCCCCAGCAGGAGCTCGGTGCCGATGGACAGGATCTCGGCTCGCACGCGACCTCCTGGCACACGTCTTGCTTCGAACGCTCGCGACAACTGAAGAAATCCCAACCCTTCCCTTCCTCACCACGAGACCCCGCCGCACGGCGGGGTTTCGTGGTTCCAGGGGGCCGGGAGGCCTAGGGTACGATGCGCCGACACCGCGCCGGAGGTGCCTGATGGCGAACGGCTATTGCGTCAAGTGCAAAGCCGCCCGCGAGATCAAGGACGCGAAACCGATCACGATGAAGAATGGGCGACCCGCGACCCAGGGCTCCTGCCCGGTCTGCGGCACGAAGATCTTCAAGATCGGCGCCGCCTAGCCATCGCCTCGACCTGCTGCCGCCATCGGCAGGCGGCCCGCTGATGGGCAAGGGCGTCCCGCCCTTGCGCGGCCGGCGCGAGGTGCTGCGTGCGGCCGCCGCCGCCAGCGTGCATCCCGAGGAGATCGACCGCGCGCGCGTGCTCGCGCAGATCGCGAGTCTCCTGCTCGCGCATCCTCGCACGAAGGACAACCACGCCTACAAGGGCGGCGCGATCATGCACCTCGTCGACGGCAGCCCGCGTCGATCGAACGACCTCGACGCCAACGCCGTGACCGCGCTCCCGATCAAGTAAGGAGTGGATCGACCAGGCGCTCTCCACCAAGGCCGCCCAGCGTGTCGTGTTCGCGGCGCCGTCACGCTTCCGACCGGGCGATCAGAGCATCACCGTCGTCGGCCTCGATTGTCTCGCACCCTCCGGCCGAGCCAAGGTCCAGATTCGATCAACATCAGCTGGCGCGCCCCGCTCTGCCTCAAGCATGACCGGATGGACATCGCCGTCGGTACCGAGACCAGAGGCAAAGGACTCCTACGACCTCTTCCACTACGCGCCCGTGCCTGCGCGCCAGGACTGGTTGTGCACGAAGAACGCTGAAGTCGCAAGGCTTCCGTAGGTTCGAATCCCCTCCGGGCTACCGACCTCGCGGGTTCAGGGCCAGCGCACCTTCTCGGCTCCGACGAACTCGGCCAGCTCGGCGACCGCGGTCCTGATCGCGCGCGACCCGCTGCGTGGCGCGTCCGGCACGCGGACCACGTTGTTCACGATGAGCTCGCCGCGCACGCGGTCGAAGCGCGGATCGGCGCTTCCGATGATGCGATCGCCGTGCAGCACGGGCATCGCCCAGTACCCGAGCGTGCGCAGCCGCGGCGGCACGTAGATCTCCATGCGGTAGCGGTAGCCGAAGAGCTCCTCGGTCCGGTCGCGGTCGATGATCAGGTTGTCGAACGGCGAGAGGAGGGTCGTGCGCGGCTCCCAGCGCGCGAGGGCGCGCCCCACCACGGACGGGATCGCGTAGTACGGTCCCTTCCACGCCGCGTCCGTGATCTCGACGCGCTCGACCTCACCGGTGCGCTCGAGAGCGTCGAGCGCGTCCGTGCCGGCGTGCCGGCCGAACGCGTAGTGCCGGCGGAGCTGCTTCGCCGTCGCGAGGCCGTGGGCGCGCAGCGCCCGAAGCGTCGCCTCGCGCGCGAGCGCGCGGCCGGAGAGCGGCCGGGCCTCTTTCAGCCATCCGTCCGCGACCGCCCAGAGCTTCTGACCGCGCCGGCGTCCGGCGACGATGACCTCGCCGCGACGCTGAAGGACGGCGAGCATCATCGTGACGTTCCGCCCGTCGTTCCATCCGCCGGAGGTCCAGCTCACGGCCGCGCGGTCTTCGAACGCGGCGAGCGGGAGCGGCCCGTCGCGGCGCAGGCGGGTCATGACGCTCCGGCGCAATCCAGGGTTGTTCGCGAGGAATGCCGCGGCGCGCTTGGGCCACGTGCCGCCGCCGCCACCCTCGAGTCGGGCGCGCTTGGTGTTCCGCGCGCCGGGCGACGTCGCGGCGCGATACGCGCGGATCGTCGCGCCGTGAATGGTGAGGTCGCTCGCCGGCAGGATGAGCGAGACCGTCTCGAACAGGTCGCGCTTCACGAGCAGCGCATCGAGCAACGCGACGTCGTAGTCGCCAAGGCGGCTCCACGGCACGAGGTACGGATTCCGGGCCACGACGTTCGTCGGATCGAGCTGCAGGTAGCCGATGTCGCGGACGAGTCCGAGGATGCCGGCGCGCGTCGGCCGCGGGCGCGGCCCGGCGAGGCGCTGCGCCACGATCGCGACGCGCCGGGCCTCGGCCGTGGTGATCCGCATAGCAGCCGACGGTACGTCATGGCCGGTCGCCCCGGCCACCGGACGGCTGCCCACGCTGCGAAGAAGCGCGGCCTCGCCCAGGAAGCGGTCCGCGCGGGGTGGGCGAGCGCGGCCATCGTTCCGGCCGGACCGGTGTCCTCGAGCCACAGCCGACCGCCGTGCGCCTCGGCGATGCGACGGCTGATGCGCGGCGTGCAGCCGCAGCCGTTCGGCGTGCACGACCTCGCCGCGCAGCGCGCGGAGCGCGGGCAGCTCCTCGCGCGCGATCGGCTCGCCGTCCTCGCGAGCGGGCGCGGTGCGCGCGATGGCGGCGCCGAGCGCGAGCACGTCCGGTCCCGCGAAGTCCTTGCGCGCCTGATTCGCGAGCGGCACGCGACCGTCCGCGCCGTAGCCGCGCCTGTGCGTCGCCGGTCACGAAGCGTCGTGGGCCCCCCGTCGCGTTCAGGCGACCGGGGCGACGGGCTCGGCGGCGATGTCGAAGAGCACGGTCGGCACGTGCACCAGCGATTCGTGCACGGTGCAGTGCTCGAGCACGCGAAGCAACGCGGGCCTCAGCGCCGCGGGGAAGCCGTGCGCGGCCTCGATGCGCAGTGAGATCGCGGCGACACGCGAATGGTCGGCCGCCCACGCGAAGTCGCAGGCGACGGTCAGCTCCCTGTCGCCGAGGCCGTGACGCGCGAGGAACCGGTGGGCGTGAAAGCCCGCGCACGCGGCGAGGCTCGCGACGAAGAGCTCCGTCGGCGTCGGTCCGGCGTCGCCGCTCGAGGGCGCCGGCTGATCGACGACGACCTCATGGCCGCGGACCGCGATACGGAAGCGGTCGCCCGCCTCGTGGCGGACGGTGATCTGGCTCATGACCAACCTCTCAGCCGCGCGAAGCGGCGCATCGTCGACTCTGCCCTCGGCGCGCGCCGAGAGCCAGGGCCAAAGGTCCCCGGATGAGGACCTTCATCCCTATCTCCGCGGTCGGCGGCGGGGCATCCTGCGAGGCGCATGATCTGGACCCGCCGTGCCGTGCTGCGCGCGAGCGTCGGCCTCGTCGCCGCGGCGTGCGCCACGACCCCCGCCGCCGTCGCGAGCGACGCTCGCCCGAACGACCCCCTCGCCGCCAACGCCGACCTCGGGATCTGGCCGGACCGCATCACCAAGTCGGCGAGGGAGATCCGGGAGGCGTACGAGTACGCGGTGCGCCGGCCGAGGTCGCTGCAGTTCATCCCGTGCTACTGCGGGTGTGGCGCGCAGGGCCACCGGAACAATCAGGATTGTTACGTCCGGGAGTTCCTCGCGAAGGGCTGGGTCGCGCTGGACCTGCACGGCTACGGCTGAGGCGTCTGCGTCGGGATCACGCGTGACGTGATCGCGCTCGAGAAGCAGGGCCAGCCGCTCGCGGAGATCCGCCGGCTCGTCGACCTCAAGTGGTCGGCGAGCGGTCCCGGGACGAACACGCCGCCGCCGTAGTCGCGCGCCGCGGTTGGAGTGCCGCGCGTGGACGCGGACGTCATCGTCGTCGGCGCGGAGCTCGCCGGCCTCGTCGCGGTGCGCCTCTGCATCCTGACGCGCAAGACGCTCGGCGGCGTCGAGGGCACCTAGATGAAGAGGGTCGTCGCGCCCTCGGCCGCGGCGAGCGCGGTCGCGGCGCCGGCGGGCTCCTCGACGCCGTCGATGAGGTCCGCTCGCGTGAGCCCCATCATCTCCATCGTCATCTGGCAGGGGATGAGCCGCACGCCCATCTCCTTCGCCGTGTCGAGGAGCTCCTGCGGGCTCGCGACGTTGTAGCGCTTGGCCAGGCTTCGCATCATCGCCGGGCCCATGCCCATGAAGTTCAGCTTCGAGAGCTTGAGCTTCGACGTGCCGCCCGGATTCATCATCGCGAGCATCTTCTGCATCCAGCTCTGACCGGTGATCCCGCGCTCGTTGCGCACGAGCGTGAACAGTCCCCAGAACGTGAAGAAGATCGTGACCGGCTTGCCGAGCGCGGCAGCGGTATTCGCGAGGACGAGCGTGGCCCAGGTGCGCTCGAGATCGCCGCTGCACGCGAGGATCACGAGCCCGCCCGTCTCCCTGGCATCCTCGGCCGCGACCGCGGTCGCCGCGGCCGGGCGATCGATGGCGAGCGTCATGCGATCACCCCTTCTTGCGCAGGACGAACCGGAACACGCCGTCCTGCTGCGATGTCTCGACGAGCTGGTGCCCCGTCGTCTTCGACCACGCCGCGAAGTCCTTCACGGAGCCCGGGTCGGTCGCCAGGACCTCGACGAGCTCGCCGGGGCCGAGCTGCTTCATCGCCTGCGCGGTCTTCACGATCGGGACGGGGCAGCTCTGCCCCTTCACGTCGAGCGTGCGCGCGACGGTGGTGGCCATGAGGTGCCTCCTATCCCACACGGCCCTGCGGGACCGTGATCCAGTACGCGCGGTTGAACGCCCATTTCGCCCAGTGCCAGAGCCGCGAGGGCCGCGGCGGGATGGGTGGATGTGCGTAGTCGAAGCGGAGCGACGTGGCCCGGCCGCCGCCCGTCTCGAGGAAGCACATGACGCGGCCCGCGTACGCCGTCTTCGGCGCGGTGCCGCGGACGAGCGAGGCGATGCGGCTCGCGACGACGGGCGCCTCGAAGTGCGCGGTGGATCCGCTCTTTGAGATCGGCAGGTCGGTCGCGTCGCCGAGCGCGAAGATGCGCTCGTGCGCCGTGTGCTGGAGCGTGTTGCGATCGGTCGGGACCCACCCGCCGGCGTCGCCGAGGCCCGAGGCCTCGATGACCGCCGAGCCGCGGTGCGGCGGAACGAGGACGAGCAGGTCGTAATCGGCCGACTCGCCTTCGATGGAGGTCACGTTCCGCCGCACCGGGTCGACGGAGTCGACGTTGAAGAACGTCCGCAGCTCGACGCCGCGCTTCTCGAAGATCGGCTGCACGAGCTTGGACGCGGATTCGATCGTGAAGGCGCGGTTGAGCGGCGAGAGCAGCGTGACGCCGCTCCTATCCCGGATGCCGCGCCTGCGGAGGTGCTCCTCCAGCATGAGCACGAACTCGACCGGCGCCGGCGGGCACTTGTAGGGGATGCCCGCGACGCCCACGAGGATCTTCCCGCCCCTGAAGCGGCGGAGCTCCTCGCGGAGCCGCAGCGCGCCGTCGAGCGAATAGAAGTCGTGCGTGCCGTCGTAGCCGGGTACGGCCTCGCGATCGAGGCGCGACCCCGTGGCGAGGACCAGGTAGTCGTAGGGGAGCGACCCGCCACGCGAGAGCGTGACCGTCTGTGCCGCGGGATCGATCTTCGTCGCCTGCTCGACGACGAGCTCGACGTGCCTTCGCAGGAGCGTGCGCTCGTCCCGCGTGAGCCAGAGCGCGTTCGCCTGGTCGAGCGCCACGTACAGGAAGCCGGGCTGGTAGAGGTGCATCCCCGTGCCGTCCACGACCGTGACCGTCGCGTCCTGCTTCAGATGCTTCTCGAGGAGGTTCGCGACGAGCGTCCCGCCCACGCCTCCGCCGAGGACCACCACACGGGCGGGCATCAGTGCGTCTTCCGGACGACGAAGTGCGCGAAGCCGTCGTCCTCGACGACCGCGACGAGCTCGTGCTTCGCCTTGGCGACCCACGCGGGGATGTCGGTCCGCGATCCCGCGTCGCTCGAGACGACCTCGATGACGTCGCCGACCTGGCCGGCGCGGATCGCGCCGATGAGGTTCAGCAGCGGCCCGGGGCACGCCATCCCGCGCGCGTCGATGCTCCTGGTGAGCGTGAGGTCGGTCGGGGTCATCTCGGGTACCTCCGTTCCTTTAGATGAAGGTGATCGGGCCCGTCTGCGCGTCGCTCATGAACGCCGCGACGCCTTCCACGTCGTCGACGAGCGGATCGAGATCGTCCTTGGTGATGCCGAAGAGCTCCATCGACAGCGCGCAGGCGTGGATGCGCACCTCGCCGATGTCCTTGGCCTGCCGCAGGAGCGCGCTCCAGTGCCGGTCGCCCGCCTGGTCCTTCTTCACCAGCGCCGCGCCGCCGCTGCCGGCCTCGGCCGCGACGCCGTGATCGGTCCCGACCCTGTCCTTGCGGAACGCGTCGAGCGCCCAGTACTGCAGGAACACGTTCACCGGCCGTCCCATCGCCGCGGCGCCGGTCGCGAGGATCGCGGCCGCGCCGAGGCGGTCGTCGGTGCCGGAGAAGAGGACGAGCGAGAGGGTGGCGTCTTCCATCGATGCGACCTCCACGTACGGGATCCATCCTCGTCCAGCCGCCGCCGCGCGTCGTGCGCTGAACGTCGTCCGCGCGCGGGCCGAAGGCCGGTAGCCATGTCGGGCAACAGCCGACATGACCATATGCGGATACGCTCATATAGTTGCGACCGTGAGACGGACGTCCCGCGACGAGGTCTTTCGGCTACACGCCCAGTTCTGCAAGGCGCTGGGCGACGGGAACCGCCTCCTGCTCATCGTCGAGCTGCGCGACGGCGCGCGGACGGTGAGCGAGCTCGCCAGGGCGATCGGCGCGAGCCAGTCGCTCACCTCCCGGCAGCTCGCAATCCTGCGCGAGAAGGGCATCGTTGTCGCACGCCGCGACGGGAATTACATGCGCTACAGCCTCGTCGACCGGCGCATCCTCTCCGCGATCGACCTGCTGCTCGACGTGCTCGCCGCGCAGCTCGAGCGCCACGGCTCGCGCTCCACGATCGCGCGCCGGCTCCGCCCCGCCGTCCGCGCCTCCTAGCCCGCGCTCAGCCCAGCCGGTACGCGGTCGGGTCCACGTGCGCGGCGATGAGCGATGGCCGGCGCGAACGCAGCGCGGCACGGAGCGCGTCGCGGCACTCGGCCTTTGGTCAGTCGGAGAGCTGCGGCGCCGCCGAGACCACCGCGGTGACGCAGAGCGCGTCGCGGAGCCACGCCGCCAGCCTCGTGCGCGCGAGCGCGCGTTCGATGCGCAGGTCGTAGTACGCGGCCCGCATCGCGAGCAAGAGCGATCGCAGCGCGGCGCGCGTGATGCCGCGGGAGACGAGCTCGCGCAGCACGGCCGAGCCGCGCACCAGGCGCGGCGCCGCGAGACCCTCGCCGCGACGGCCCCACCACATCGCGCGGGCGAGGTCTTCGGCCTCGCGATGGCGGCGCGCGTCGGTCTCCAGGCGCGCGATGCCCGGTGGGCCCTCGACGATCGTCACGAGCGGCAGGTGGTGCTCGAGCGCGATGTGGGCGGCGACGTGCACGTAGAGGTAGATCCGCTCCGCCGCGGTGGCGTCCGACGCGACGACGAGCGCCTTCGCGCCGTCCCTCGCGGCCGGACTCACGAGGAGCGCGCGGACGTCGGGCAGGGCGGCGAAGCGCGTGCGGACCCCGAGATCGTCCCGCAGATGGGCGCGCAGCCGGACCTCTTCGGCGAGCAGCGTATGGCTCTCCGCGCGGGGAGCGATCGTCACTTCGGCAGCCATACGCGTATGCCCTCCTCGAGGTATTCCCTGAGCGTCGTGCGATCGCTCAGCTTGGGAAGCGTCGCTTCCAGGTCGCGGAAGATGAGTGCCGCGAGCGGTTCACCGACGAAGCTCGCGAGCACCGCGCGCCCCTCGGCGACGACGGTCTCGACGGAGAGCCGCTGCTCGCAGCCGACGATCATCAACGCGAAGTACAGACGCACGCACTCCTCCGGCGAATCGATCGCGCGCGCGATCCGCGTCTTGCCGCGCGCGATGCGGTGCAGCGTCGCCCGGTCGAGCGCGAGCGAGCCGTCGGTCAGGTCGTAGACGCGATCGACGAGGCGGTCGAGCGACGCGCCCCCGCCGAGCGTCCCGATGGCGCGCGAGAGCCGCTCCGCGTCACGGATGCGCACGCCGCAAGGCTACGCCCGGCCGCCGGCGCCGGCGTCTCACACGTGGGACGTCCGCGTGGGTGGCGGGCGACACTCGCGGACCTCCCGTCCCCGCGCGAAACGCCCACAATCCGGGGATGCTCGTCGCAGGACGCGAGGTCGCGGTCACGAACGCGGACAAGGTGTTCTTCCCCGCGGTCGGCCTCACCAAGGGCGATCTCGTCCAGTACTACGTCGACGTCGCCGGGCCGACGCTGAATCACGTCCGGAGCCGTCCGATGCAGATGAAGCGGCATCCGAACGGCGTCGACGGCGACTTCTTCTATCAGAAGCGCGTCCCGAATCCGCACCCCGACTGGCTCGCGACCGTCCGTATCCGGTACCCGAGCGGCAACGTCGCCGACTTCCCGGTGGTGACCGATGCGGCGGGCCTCGCGTGGATCGCGAACCTCGGCTGCATCGAGATGCACACCTGGCACTCGCGCGTGCCCGAGGTCACGAAGCCCGACTACATGCTCATCGACCTCGATCCGAGCGAGGGCGACCCGTGGGAACACGTGCGAGAGATCGCGCTCGTCGTGAAGGACGTCCTCGACGAGCTGTCGCTGCCTTCCTACCCGAAGACCTCCGGCGTGTCCGGCATGCACATCCTCACGCCGATCGTGCCGGAGCTGCCGTTCCCGGAGGTGCGGCGCCTCGCGAAGGCGATCGCCGTCGAGGTGGCCGGCAGAGTGCCGAAGATCGCGACGACGACCTGGGTGGTCAAGGATCGCACCGGCGTCTTCGTCGACTACGGCCAGAACGCGTTCGACCGCACCATCGCGTCGGCGTACTCGATCCGCCCGATGGCCGACGCGCGCGCGTCCGCGCCGCTGCGGTGGGACGAGGTCGCGGACGTCGATCCGGCGAAGTTCACCCTCGCCACGATGCGCGACCGCATCGCCAGCGTTGGCGATCTCACCGCGGACATCTGGTCGCACGCCGCGAGCCTCATACCGGTCTTCAAGGCGCTGCGCCTCAAGGACCCCGTCCTCGACGACCGCGTGCTGGTGCGCCCGAGCCGCGTCCGCGGCACGAGCAGGCGTCCGCCGGAGGCGTAGATCGTCGCGGCGACGTCTCGGACGAGCCGACCGCGACGTCGCCGATCCCGACCATCCCCGCGGCGGTCGCGGTGGTCCGGCGGTCACGCGCCGCGCAGGAGATCCGGAAGCGCCGGGTCCCCTGCGCGGCGCGTGGTGTCGAGCTGCGCCCAGGTGCAGTCCCGCGGCTCCTTGTCGGGCCGGAAGCGTATGAAGCGCGCGCCGTGGCGGAAGCGATCGCCTTCGAGCTTGTCGAAGCGCACCTCGCACGCCAGCTCGGGCCGCACCTCGTGCCAGGGAAGGTCTTTGCCGCCGGACCAGCGCGAGCCTGCGCCGGGGATGCGGCCCTCGAGCTCCGCGAGCTGCTTCGCGAAGGTCCCCGCTTCCTCCTCGAGCGGCGGAAGGAGCGTCTGGAGCTGCTCCTCGAGCTCGACCGGGATGCCCGAGGTGTGGCCGACGAAATCGAGCGCGCCGCCGTCCGCCCGGTACAGGCCGAGCAGCAGGGTGGCGATGCGCTTCCCGCTGGTGCGGTAGCCCACGATGACGCAATCGACGGTGCGGTGGTGCTTCACCTTCCGAACGGCTTCGCGCGAGCCCGGGAGGTAGGGGAGGTCGGTGCGCTTCGCGACGATCCCGTCGAGCCCGAGCACCTCGAGCCGCTCGAGCCAGAAGCGGGCCTTGCCGGCGTCGCGCGTGGTCTCGGAGAGCTGGAACCCCTGCGCGTTCCTCTCGAGGAAGGCACGCCGCTCCGCGAGCGGCCGCGTGTGGACCGGCTCGCCGCTCCACAGGAGGACGTCGAACGCGATGAAGAGCGCGGGCGTCTCCGCGGAGAGCTTGCGGATGCGCGACTCCGCCGGGTGCAGGCGCAGCTGCATGAGGTCGAACTCGAGACGTCCCTTCTGCTCGATCACGATCTCGCCGTCCAGCGCGGAGTGTGGCGGGAGCCGCTCGCCGAGCGGCCGCAGCTCGGGGAAGTACCGCAGGAGCGGACGGCCGTTGCGGCTCCAGAGCCCGAGCGCTCCGCCGTCGTTCTCGAAGACGCCGCGGAAGCCGTCCCACTTCGGCTCGTACCACCAGCTCGGACCCTCGGGGATCTTCTCCACGAGGAGCGCTTCCTGCGGCGGGAACGGCACGTTCGGACCCGCCGGCGAGACGATGGTCGCTTTCTTCGCTCTCGCTGATCTCACGTTCGTGCTCTCGCCTTCATCTGGGCCGCGCGCCACGCGAGCGCCCTCTCACGCAGCTCCTTCGCGCCCGCCGCGAGCGAGCGCGCGCCGCTCGCCCCGAGCATCTCGGCGAGCTCGTCCACGACCTCGCGTTCGCCGAGCGGCGCGGCGACGACGTGGGTGCGGCCCCTGCGGACCTCCTTGCGTACCGCGACGTGATGGTCGGCGTACGCGGCGACCTGCGAGAGATGCGAGACCACCATGACCTGATGGTGACGGGCGAGCGACCAGAGCGCGCGGCCGACGGCCTCGCCGACGCGGCCGCCGACGCCGGCATCGACCTCGTCGAACACGAGCACCGGCGTCCGGTCGCTCGCGGCGAGGGTGACCTCGAGCGCGAGCATGATCCGCGAGAGCTCGCCACCCGACGCGATCTCGTCGATCGGCTTGGGCGGCTCCCCGGGATTCGGCGCGATGAGGAAGCGCACGTCGTCGCCGCCCGTCGCGTCCGGCGCGCGCTCCGTGAGCCGCACGCTGAAGCGGCAGCGCTCGAGCGCGAGATCCACAAGGTGCGCCTCGACCGCGGCGGCCAGCGACGACGCGGCCTTGCCGCGCGCGTCGTGCAGCGCTTTCGCCGCCTTCGCGAGCGCGGCGCGCGCCTTCGTCTCCTCCTCGTCGAGCTGCGCGAGCCGCGTCTCGCTCTGACGGAGCGTCTCGAGCTCCGCCGCGGCGCGCTCGCCGTACGCGACGATCGCGGCCACGTCGTCCCCGTACTTGCGGCGGAGGTCGTACAGGAGATCGGAGCGCGCCTCGAGATCCGCGCGACGCTTCGGATCGGTCTCGACGCTCTCCGCGTAGCGACGCAGGTCGGACGCGATCTCGTCCGCCTCCGAAAGGGCCGCGGCCACGCGCTCGAGCGCGGTCGCGAGCCGCGGATCCAGGCCGGCGGCGCGTCGCAGCTCCCGTTCGGCGAGGGCGAGCCGATCGCGCGCGCTCGCGCGGTCGCCGGCGAGCAGCTCCTGCGCGGCGCGGGCCGCTTCCCGCAGCCTCTCCGCCGATCGCGCGACCGCGAGCTCCGCATCGAGCCGCGTCTGCTCGTCCGGACGGAGCCTCGCCGCGCGGATCTCCTCGACCTCGTGCCCGAGCAGCTGCGCGCGCCGCTCCCGCTCGCGCGGATCGCCGCCCAGCGACGCGCGCTCGCGCTCGAGCGCGACGAGCGCGGCGTGCGCGCCCGCGGCGCGCTCGCGCAGCGAGTCGTGGCCGCCGAACGCGTCGAGCACGTCGCGCTGGACCTGCGGACGCGCGAGACGGAGCTGATCTCCCTGACCGTGGATCGCGACGAGGTCGGCGCCGACCTCCGCGAGCGAGGAGACCGGCACGGTCTTCTGGTCGATGCGCGCGGGCGATCGTCCGGCCGCGATCTCGCGCGAGAGGACGAGGTCGTCGTCGCGAACGCCCGCGAAGACCGCTTCGACGTACGCGCGCTCCGCGCCCTCGCGCACCATTCCGCTCGGGACGCGTCCGCCGGTGACCGCGAGCAGCGCGTCGACGAGCATGGATTTACCGGCGCCCGTCTCCCCGGTGAGCACGGTGAGCCCGGGAGAGAGCGCGAGGCGCAGCTCGGATACGAGAGCGAGGTCCTTCACCGAAAGCTCCGCGATGTGCGGCACCGGCGATGAAGGACCTCGCTTCAAGATACGTGCGTGTGTGTGTTCGGGATTACTTGGCGCGCTTCGCCAGCACCGCGTCCTTCGCCTGCTTGGCGATACGGAACTTCAGCACGCGCTTCGCCGGGATCTGGATCGTCTCGCCGGTGGCCGGGTTGCGACCGAGCCGGGCCTTGCGGTCGACGACGACGAGCTTGCCGACGCCGGGGAAGGTGAAGCCGTTGCGGGCTTCCTTGTACGCCAGGGCCGCGAGCTCGTCGAGCACGCTCGCCACCTGCTTCTTCGCGAGACCGGTCTTCTCCGCGAGCCGATTCAGCGTCTCCGACTTCGAGATCCCCGCCACTTCGTCCTCCTAAAGCCTCGAGGGCCATATTTGCTTGGTTCGCGGCGCATTCTCACACAACGACGGACGAAGAGCGGAGGTCGCTCGCGGGGAAAGGCCGCACTATCAGACGGACATGACCCTGACGGTCACCGATGAACCCCCCGACCGGCCCGAGTGGATGAGCGAGACGATCCGCCTCGTCGGCCAGACGACCGGCGCGTGGCGTGACGAGCTCCTGGCTCGCGTGGCCCGGGCGAGCGAGCGCGACCTTGTCGCGGGAACCGACGACGACTGGGGACTCGGACAGGTCGCCGTTCACCTCCTGTTGATCGACCGCGGGGTGGCCGGCATCGCCCTGCGGCTCGCGAAGGGCGAGCCGTCCGGTCCGACCGGGCAGCCGCGTCCGGCGGCCGCGCGCGCCACGCGCGAGGGCATCGCCGCCCTCGCCGCGAAGGCCCGGGAGGCCATGAGCGCGCTCGCCGCGGGCTTTCCCGCGAGGCCGGATCTGGCCGCCCGGGCCCGGCACCCGTACTACGGCGACCTGAACGCGTTCGGGTGGCTGCTGACGCTCCCGAACCACTACCGGGCCCACCTTGACGCCCTCGACCGCGGCACGAGGAGCGCCCTCTAGCTCTAGCCGCATACTCCCGCTCGACGAGGTCCGAAACCGGAGGGACGACGGTCATGGCGACGAGAACGGCTGCCCTCGAGACATTCGCCCAGGAAGACCGCACTTTCGCGCCGCCGCCGGCGTTCGCCGCGCACGCCAATGTCAAAGATCCCGCCATCTACGACCGCGCGGAAACGGACCTCGAAGGCTTCTGGTCGGAGCAGGCCAAGACGCTCGCCTGGCGCAAACCCTTCACCAAGGTGCTCGAGTGGGAGGCCCCCTACGCGAAATGGTTCGTCGGGGGCGAGCTCAACATCTCCGAGAACTGCCTCGACCGGCACGTGAAGGCCGGGAAGGGCGCGAAGGTCGCCTACCACTGGGAGGGCGAGCCGGGCGACACCCGGACCATCACCTACCAGGATCTGCTCGACGAGACCTCCCGCTGCGCCAACGCCCTGAAGTCCCTCGGCGTCCGCAAGGGCGACCGGGTCGCCATCTACATGCCGATGATCCCCGAGCTCCCGGCCGCGATGCTCGCGTGCGCGCGCATCGGCGCCCCCTTCACCGTCGTCTTCGGCGGCTTCTCGGCGGAGGCGCTCGCCGGCCGCATCAACGACTCAGAGGCCAAGGTGCTCGTCACCGCCGACGGCGGCTACCGCAAGGGCAACATCGTCCCGCTCAAGAAGAACGCCGACGACGCGATCGCGCAGACGAGGACGATCGAGAAGGTCCTCGTCGTGCGCCGCACGAAGAACGAGGTCCCCTGGACCGAGGGGCGCGACGTGTGGTGGCACGACCTCGTGGCGACGCAGAAGGCCGACTGTCCGGCGGAGCCCGTGGACAGCGAGCACATGCTCTACCTGCTCTACACGTCGGGCACCACCGCGAAGCCGAAAGGCATCATGCACACGACGGGCGGCTACCTCACCCAGGTGGCGTTCACCCACAAGTACGTGTTCGACCTGCATCCCGACGCTGACGTCTACTGGTGCGCGGCGGACATCGGCTGGGTGATGGGCCACAGCTACATCGTGTTCGGCCCGCTCGCGAACGGCACGACCGGCGTGA
>DASRGG010000024.1:0-2445 GCA_035651155.1 Candidatus Limnocylindria bacterium
GGCTACGGACACATCGCGATCGGCGTCGACGACCTGAACGCGACGCTCGGCCGGCTCGCCGAGCAGGGCATCGATCCCGAGCGCCCGCCGTACCAGGTGCGCGAGGGCGGGTCGTTCATCGCGTTCGTCCGCGATCCGGACGGCTACCGGTTGGAGTTGATAGAAAAATCCGGAGCGTGATGCTTCTCACGCTTCGTTCGGGCGTACCGGAAGTCGCAGCTTCTCACGCACGAGGTTGATCGCCTCCTCGATCTCGGCCCGGAATGAAGTCGGATCTGCGAGGAGCGACTCGTAGCGCGCGACGAGGGCGTGGTCGGCGTCGAGCTCCGCCCGATACGAAGGACCTTCTGAAGGATCGGGGAGGAAAACTCCCTCGGCGCGGGCAAGCGTGCGCTCCTCGTCTGTGCGGGATTCGACAGCGCTCGCCCAGTCCGACCAGTAGCGCTCGATGATCGCGTGCGAGCGCTCGAAGCTGCGCGCGGCCCTCTCCACCTCGCCGACGAATCCCCATGCGATCCCGGCATCGAGCGCGTCGAGGTGCGGGTTGTGGCCGTCGCCTCGCCTGTCCAGGAACGCGGCGGCGGATCGTACGTCGACGAACAGTTCCCGGTAATGGGCGACCCTTTCCGCGGCGAGTGCGAGCGAGCTTCTGCGCTTCCGGCGCGAACTGCGCCTCCGACTCGAACCGGACGAAGTCGGGGTCGGAGACGCGATGCCCGACGGCGAAGTAGATGTCCTCGGTCTCTCGGCGCCAGAGCCACATCGCGCCGACGTTCAGATACGAGCCCTTCGACCAGGAAGACGGTTGGAACTCGACGACGCAGAGCCACCACCCGCCGTCGTCGATCCAGGTGCGCGAGCGCCCGCGCTGGACGAGGCCCATCGGCCGCAGGGTCTCGCGTGTCGCCGCCGTCAAGAGCTTCGTGTGCGTCTTGGTCGGAGCCACTGCGGAACCCTAGTGAGGGTTCCTCGCCGTCGTTTCGCTGCACGAATTGCGATCCGCGACCCGGACGGCTACAGAATTGAAATCACCGATCGGAGCGGGAAGTAGCTGTAAGTCACGGCTTCCCCCCTTGGTTCATGCGCTAGCCGCGGTCAGAGAATCTCGATTCTCGGCCCGCGATCACGGCCGCTGCACGCGACGGCGACTAGCCGTTCTCGGCTTGGGACGCGCGCCGCTCGGCGCGCTTTAGCCGTCGAGCAAGAATGTTGTAGACGACGGCGCTCGCCAATAGCGCACCCGCCGCCACGTAGCCAACGTCACGCAGCTTCCAGATCGCCCCAGCGATCAGGCTCGCGCCGACCACCGCGGCCGTCACTGCGCGCGTCAGTAAATACGCTCGCGACGTGCCGTCACTCCATCCCTTCCGGCGGCGCGTCTTCAGCATCAGCCATCCGAAGAATCCTCCGAAGCCGAGCATCACAGCACCGAACACGGCAGTCAGCACACGCACCCAGGTCACCGCAAGGCACTACCCATTCGCCGGATTCCGACCACCTTCTGCCGTCGTGCCGACGGCACGGGGACGGCGGGCCGAGAACCGCCGTTCCCTGCCCGTGCTCTCACGTGCTGAACGGCTACCCAAGTGGGGGATCGGGCGTATCTGATCGCGCGACGATACCGTTGGTGGTATCATGGCGAGCCGTGGGGATCGAGCAGGAGCTGGCTTCTATCAAACATCGCCGGCGGAGCGTCGACCCGTCCGAGATGCATGCCCTGCTTTCGGAGGCGGGCTTCGAACGCCGCTACGGGAAAGGCGACCACTGGGTCTATACCCACTCCCGGAGGCGGTTTCCGTTGACCATCGATCCCCGGCGGCCGCTTCTGCCGGTGTACGTGTCCAAGGCCATTCGCGCAATCGAGGAGGTGCTCGCCGATGAGAACGCTTGAGGAGTATCTAGCGCTGCCGTACACGATCGAGATCGTCCACGACCACGACGACGACGGGCACGCTGGCTTCGTCGCCGAAGTTAAGGAACTTCCAGGGGTCATCAGCCAGGGTGAGACGGTGGAGGAGGCCGCCGCCAACGTCCACGACGCCATGGCGGGCTGGATCAGCGTCGCGCTCGAGGATGGGATTGAGATCCCGGAGCCTGTCGATGTCGACGCGTACAGCGGTCGATTCCTCCTTCGCATTCCGCGCAGCCTCCACGCCGATCTCGCGCGGCGCGCAGAGGAGGAGGGCGTCAGCCTGAATCAGTTCGTTGCGATCACCCTCGCGCGTGTCGCGGGCAGTCGCAAGTCCAGAGAACTGGTCTGAGTTGTTCGTGTCGCAGAATCAACTCGGCAAACGCAACGACCCCGACGGTTACCGGGTCGAGCTGATCGACCGCTCCGGGAAGTAGCTGCCGCGTTCGCGCATTCAGACCTCGATTCGCGTTCCGAACCGGTATCTGACACCAAGGTCCAGTCGCGGACGGTCGTGCCTACCGTTGCGCCGTCCT
>DASRGG010000025.1:0-158230 GCA_035651155.1 Candidatus Limnocylindria bacterium
GTGCGAGGCTATCGGATGGAGCCACGACGTACCCCTTCCCTTCGTCTTCCTGGACTCGGGGATGAGGATGCGCGTGGCTCCTCTTCTTTGCAGGAAGGGGTTCGGAGTGTCTACCTTCAACGTGGGCTCTACGCTCTAGAGGACGCTAGTTAACGGTTAGAAGCCGGAAATCCCGGCGCCGCCGCCCAGAACGAGAGCGGAAAGAGCGGCAATGGCAGCAATGACACGACGCATAACTTACCTCCCTTCGCCGAGGCTTCAAGTAAGCAATCGGCAGCCGGGCCTGAGGACTTAAGGGCTGTCCCTAAACCGGATACCACCCAGATACGCAGATGAACGCCGGGAATCGGCAGGCCAGGCTTGCTGCCGCCCCTTAGAGTCTCTTTCGCGCGGCATGAGGGGGAGAGTCGTGCAGCCTCAGTTACCGGAACTGCCCGACGTTTGGGCACCCGTTGGAATGGACGCCCTGCCACCCCGGCTCGTCGCTGCTTTTGAGGCGACGGACTGGCCGTTAGTCCGGCGCGAACTGAGCGGCGTAATGGACGGCGCGATTACTGACGGCCCTTACGGGCGGGAACTACTCCAGCTAGTTCTTTCGTTGCCTGCCGGCGTCGACGCTGTGTTCGATCGTTACCGGGTTGCGGCGATGCTCGATCACGGCGATTGGGACGGGCTGCGGAACGCCTTGCCTTCGCAGTCAATCGAGCCTCTTGAGATTCGCGGGAAGCGCGACATCCTGACTGCGTCTGTCGACCGGAATACGTTGCCGACGTTCGACGCGCCGCATCAGCGACTACTCTTCGAGGTATCGGAATATCTCGCGCGCAACGCGTCGGGCGCCTTTCGACATTGGGCCCAGAGAATCGCAGGCCACTACCCGCAAGCATTGTGGGATCGCGAGGATGTCGCAATTGGTAGGCACCTTAGGTATCGACAGTTGCAGGATGTGGCGCTCCTGGCCGTCACAGAGTCGCAAGCTGGGCGACTATCGGTGGCGCACGCACTCGCAAGCGAGGCAACACGAGTTGGCGATCGACAAGAGCCAATTCACGCGGTGGCCTCCGATCTCGTTGAATTGGTCAGGCGCGGTATGGGCGATGACAATCAATTCGATCTCGAGGTTCCGACGCGGATTTGTCAATCGACTGGACCGTCACCCCTCGGCACCGGTGAACTGCTTCTCTACGAGATGCCTTTGCTTCCGTTGCGGTCCGACGAGAGCCTGAGTTGGTCCGCTCGCCTGCTTAGCTACATCGCTTCAAGATTGGCATCGCCGCGATGGCAACTATTGGCGGATACGTGGCTAGTCGCCGCGGGCTTGCGGGATGGCACGCCGGCGCGCCGAACTGAACTTGCCGCGCTTCTCGCACGATCGCGCCGCGCGACGCCCGGACTAAGGGCCTTGCCGGTGTTCCTCGAGGGTTACGCGCAGCGACGCGTTTCATTGTTCGAAGAAGCTGAGTCGCTCGCGCGGAGAGCCGGGAACGTCTGGCTTCAGATAAGTGCTCTGTCTTGGATCATCGCCCTAGATGTTCGAGAGCGGAAAGCACGACGCCTTCGTCTCCTACTCGACGTCACGGGGTGGCGCCGCCCGGTGCTCGTGCCGAGTGAGATCGCAGCGGACGCGGCGCTCGGCATGACCTCGCTCGGCGAGCGATCCGAGTCGATCCTCGAGATGGCACTCACAGCCGACCGGCCGAACGTGACCACCGAGCTGGTGCGGCGATACATTGACGATCCGGCGACTCCGGCGAAGGTACGGCTCGCCGCCGTGGACGCGCTCGCACGCGTGGGCACGACGCACGCGCGCGAGATCCTCTCGCGGCTGACCCAGCGTCGCGACGACGTTGGCAAAGCGGCGACGAGCGCGGCGCAACGTCCCGGCGTGGGCCTGAGCGAACGCGAGATCGAGGTCCTGAGCCTTGCGGCGGCTGGGCTCACCAACAAGCAGATCGGCGAGAAGCTCTTCCTCAGTCCGCATACGGTCGCGCGGCACCTCGCGAACGCGCGGGGAAAGCTTGGTGCCTCAAACCGCGCGGAGGCGGCGGTCCTCCTGCACCGAAAGCAGACCGCCTAAGCCGCGCTGGGACCGTCGTCCTCGCCGCGGCCCCTACCCCTCCGTCCGACGATGAGCCGGAGGAACTCGCCGGTCCCGGTGAGCCGGCCACGCACGTGCCGCCGCTTCGACGGGAATCGCACGATCTTCGCCGCCCGCGTCGTCATCGCAGTACTCCCCCACGGCCGCGGCTTCCCGCGCGGCCGCGAGGACCATGACGCGACCCGGGATACCGCCACATCGCGCGGATTGACCACGCCATCGTGACCATGCGCGCGGCGCCGGGACTACAGCCGTTCGTACCTCGCGACATCGAGCACGAATACGGTGGCCCCGCCGAACGTGACCTCGACCGGATAGGGCATGTAGAACTCGCCCGGCTCCATGATCGGCGGCATCGGGCTGATGTGCTGCGTTCGTGCGTGACACGTCTCGCGGATCGTGGAGAGCACATCCTCGACCTGCGGCTCCTCGACACCGACGAGGATCGACGCGTTGCTCTGCTTGAGGAAGCCACCCTGCGACTGGAGACGGGTGACGCGGTACTCCTTGTCCGTGAGGGCGTCGACAAGCGCGCCCGCGTCCTCGGGATGCACGATCGCGACCACGAGCTTCATACGACGCGCATGCTACGCGAGGGCGCCGAGCAGGCTGTCGACCTCGCGACGGATATCGGCGCTGATCGCGGCTTCGTCGCGGTGACCATCGATCACGACCCAGCGCCGCGGCTCGGCAGCGGCGAGCCTGCGATACCCCTCCCGCACGCGCTCGTGGAAGTCGGCTGCGAGCACCTCGAAGCGATCCCATTTCGCGGCGGCGCGCCAGCCGGAGCGTCCAAGGGCGATCTCGACCGCGACGTCGAGGAGGAACGTGCGATCGGGAACGAGGCCCGCGACAGCGAGCGCCGTGACATCGCGGATCGCCTCGAGCGAGACGCCGTGCCCGTAGCCCTGGTACGCGAGCGTCGAGTCGAAGTAGCGATCCGCGATGACGATCGAGCCGGCGTCGAGCGCGGGCCGGATCACGTCGCGCACGAGCTGCGCGCGCGCGGCGCTGTAGAGCAGTACCTGGGCTTCCGGCGTGAGCGGCGTCTCCTTCGCGTGCAGCAGGATCTCGCGGATCCGCTCGCCCGCGGGCGTGCCGCCGGGCTCCCGCGTGAGGATGACCTCGCGTCCGCGCTCGCCGAGCCAGCGAGCAAGCTCGCGCGTCTGCAGGGATTTTCCGGAGCCCTCACCTCCCTCGAACGAAAGGAAGAGACCCCGCTTCACCGATAGATCTGGACGCGTCGCACCGGCTCATGTCCGGTCGAGCGTGAGGAGAGGCTCGCGCGTTCGGCGAGCTCGTGCTGCAGGCGGCGGACGTACGCGTTCTGCGGCGCGAGCTCGACCTCGTCGGTCTTGCCGGCGGCCACGGCCTCGATGGCCTCGCGCGCCTCCTCGAGGGCGCGGTCCTCCGGCGCGCGACGCAGCTCCGCCACCGACGCGAGGGCGCTCGCGATCTGGCTCGAGGAGTTGCTGCGCGCGATGTAGATCGGGATACCCGACGACTCGGCGTTCCGCAGCCGTGGCGTCTTGCGGCGGTAGTAGTTCTTCAGCGTGATCACGACGTCGGCGTCTTCGGGCTCGCGGACGACCGCGATCGGCATGCCGAGCCCGCGCGCCGCGTCCTCGACGCGGTTCCACGAGACGCCGAACGGGTACACCTTGATCGTCTGACGCTCCCCGTTCATGTCCATCGGGAGGCGCGGTGTGCTGCGGCGCTCGACCGCCTCCGCCGGCGCGCGCGACGGCTCCTGAGTGACGCGTTCGATCTCGCCGTCGGCTCCGCGCGCGCGAATCTCGGGCGACACCGGCATGCCGAGCAGTACCGCGTCGACGGTCTGCGCGACGTCGTGATAGATCGCGACGCGCTGGTACGCCTGGATCTCGACGAGCACCTGGAAGGTGGGCGGCGCCTTGCGCTCGAGCACCGACTTCTGCGTGCCGCGACGGCGCGCCTCCTCGTCGGAGAGCGTGACGGTCTGGATCCCGCCGACGAGATCCGTGAGCGTCGGGTTTAGCATGAGGTTCTCGAGCGTGTTGCCGTGCGCCGTCGCGATGAGCTGCACGCCGCGCTCGGCGATCGTGCGCGCCGCTGCGGCTTCCTGTTCCGTCCCGATCTCGTCGATGACGACGACCTCGGGCATGTGGTTCTCGACCGCCTCGATCATCACCGCGTGCTGGAGCGACGGCGTCGGGACCTGCATGCGCCGCGCGCGGCCGATGCCGGGGTGCGGGATGTCGCCGTCGCCGGCGATCTCGTTCGACGTATCGACGACGACGACGCGCTTGCCGAGGTCGTCCGCGAGAACCCGCGCGACCTCGCGCAGCATCGTGGTCTTCCCCACGCCGGGCCGACCGAGGAAGAGCGTGCTCTTCCCCGACTCCACGATGTCGCGCAGGATCTCGACCGTGCCATAGACGGCGCGGCCGACTCGGAGCGTGAGGCCGACGACCTTGCCGGCGCGATTCCGCAAGGCGCTGATGCGGTGCAGCGTCCGCTCGATGCCCGCGCGGTTGTCGCCGCCGAACTGGCCGATGTGAGAGATCACGTACGCGATGTCCTCGGCCGAGACCTCTCGCCGCGACAGCGCCTCTTCCCGCCCGGCGAACCGGGCCTCGGGCAGGCGACCAAGGTCCATGACGATCTCGAGGAGTCCGTCGAGGCCGTCGAGCGCCCGGACGCGGGCGCCGAGGTCGGCGGGGAGTCCGCGGAGGAGAGCTTCGAGCTCATCGCTCTGCTGCTGCATCGTTATCTCAGGTGAGCGATTCGCGGTGTCCACCGCATCCGTCGTAGAGCATATCGAGCGCCACAGCCTAGCGCGCCGCTACCGGCGCGAGCGCGGGCTCCTCGATGCGGACGGCGAGCTCCTTCGTGAAGAGCATCGCCGTGGCTGTCTCGCGGAAGCCCTCCGCCAGCAGGGCGCGCCCGAGGTGTTCCTCGTACGAGCGCACCGGGGCGGTGATGGGCCGACCGGGCGGCAGCGCGCGCACGGCCGTGCGGATCAGATCGCGCGCGAGATCGACGTCCCCGTCGCGCGTGCGCACCTTGCAGACGTGCGGATGGCGGTCGCGTCCCGAGTAGGCGAAGGCGAAGGCGCGCGTCGAGCGCTCGTCGCCCACCACGAACGCGGCCTCGCGATGCATGGCGAGCGGGTTCCCGCCGACGAGGTGCGGGGGGTCGTACGCCCCGCCACGGCGCGAGACGTCGAAGTCCTGCACCGACAGCTGCTCGGCGCGCTGGACGGCGTGCGGCGTGGTGGCAACGTAGAAGCGGAAGAGGTCGTGCGCGTCGCTGCCGTGCGCGGCGCGGATGCCCTCGCGCCGCGGCGGATCGAGCTGCGCGCGGGTCGCGACCAGCCAGGTCTCACGCGTATACGAATAGAAGCCGGCCTGGAAGAAGGTCTCGCGAGCGCGGGTCTCGTCGGGGACGGCCGCGAAGAGCCGGTGCATGCCGGCGCGCGCGGCCGCCGCGCTGATCCCGGAGAGGAGGCGGAACGCGCTGTCCGCGCCACCGGGCTCGTGCAGCGCGCAGAGCACGACGATCACCCACTCCGGCCGCCGACCGTCGTACACGAGCGCCGCGCTGCGGAGCTGACCGCGATATTCCTCGAGGAAGACGCGCATGCGCCCGCCCATCACGCCCATGAGACCGAGCGTGAGGCGACCGAAGCCCGTCATCGCACCCGCCGCGAACGGCGCCGGCAGCGCGGACGCCAGCACGGCATCCGACGAGCGGAGCGAGCGCTCGAGCAGCCCCGAGATGCGCGGTGCGTCGAGCGGTGTCGCCGCGCGGGCGGGCATCAGCGCTTCCCGAGCGACAGGAACAGGCGGTGGAAGCGGTCGTCGTGCGTGAGCTCGGGGTGGAATGAGGTCGCGAGGAGGTTCCCCTCGCGCGCGGCGACGACCGTCCCATCCGCGAGCGTCGCGAGCGCCTCGACATCCCTACCGAGATGGGTGATCTTCGGCGCGCGGATGAAGACCGCGTGGTAGGGCTTGCCGGGCATGCCCTTCACGTCGAGGTCGGCCTCGAACGAATCGACCTGACGGCCGAACGCGTTGCGTTCGACGCTGATGTCCATGAGACCGGCCAGCGGATGCGGATGACCCGGCACATCCTTCGCGAGGAAGATCGCGCCCGCGCACGTGCCCCAGACGGGCATCCCGCCGGCGACGCGTTCCTTCAGCTTCGGGATGATGCCGTAGCGCTCGGCGAGCTTCCCGATCGTCGTGCTCTCGCCGCCGGGAACGATGAGGGCGTCGACCTCGTCGAGCTGCTCGGGCAGCCGGACGTCGATCGCCTCGGCGCCGATCTCGCGCAGCGCACCAAGGTGCTCGGCGAAATCGCCTTGAAGTCCCAAGACGCCGACGCGCGGAGCCTTGCTTGTTGGGCTACTGCCGAGCGAGGAGGAAGGAGTGAGCTTGCTCATTCATGACGACGAGCGACGGCAGAGCGCGCGAAGCGCGCTACCAGCCGCGGACGGCAAGTCGTTCGGCGGGTGGGATCGTCTCCATCGCGAGACCGCGCATCGGCTCGCCGAGGCCGCGCGAGACGTCGGCGATGAGCTTCGCGTCGGTGAAATGCGTCGTCGCCTCGACGATCGCCTTCGCCCGACGCGCCGGCTCGGCGGACTTGAAGATCCCCGAGCCGACGAAGTTCCCTTCCGCTCCGAGCTGCATCATCAGCGCGGCGTCAGCGGGCGTCGCGATGCCGCCGGCGCAGAAGAGCACGACCGGAAGCTTCTGCTCCTTCGCGACACGCTTGACGAGCTCGGCGGGTACGCGGTACTCCTTCGCCTTCGCCTCGAGGGTGTCCTCGTCCATCTCGGCGAGCGCCTTGATCTGCGAGGTGATCGCGCGCAGGTGGCGCACGGCCTCGACGACGTTGCCGGTCCCCGCCTCCCCCTTGCTGCGGATCATCGCGGCACCTTCGTTGATGCGACGCAGCGCCTCACCGAGGTCGCGCGCGCCGCACACGAAGGGCACCTTGAAGGCGTGCTTGTCGATGTGGAACTGCTCGTCCGCCGGCGTGAGCACCTCGCTCTCGTCGACGTAGTCGACGCCGAGCGCCTCGAGCACGCGCGCCTCGACGAAGTGGCCGATGCGGGCCTTCGCCATCACCGGGATCGTGACAGCCGACATGATCTCGAGGATCTTCTCCGGGTCGCTCATTCGCGCGACGCCGCCGGAGGCGCGGATGTCCGCCGGGACGCGCTCGAGCGCCATCACCGCGACGGCGCCGGCCGCCTCCGCGATCTTCGCGTGCTCTGCGGTGACGACGTCCATGATCACGCCGCCCTTGAGCATCTGCGCGAGACCCGTCTTGAGCGTCCAGGTACCGGTCTTCCCCTGGCCGTTGGGACCGTTCTGAGAGGTGGTCATCTGTACGCAATCGTACCGCGCGGACCCTAGAATCTCGATATGGCGGTCATCGACGCGAATGTCCTCGTGCTCAACCTGGACTACCAGCCGCTGAACGTGTGCAACGTCCGGCGCGCCGTCGTGCTGCTCGCGAAAGAGAAGGCCACCGTTATCGAGCAGAACGGCCACATCGTGACGAGCGAGCGCCTCTCCTTCCCCTCGCCGTCGGTGATCCGCCTCGCGTACCACGTGAAGCGGCCGCGTCCGGTCGTGAAGCTGACCCGCAAGGAGGTCCTCCAGCGGGACGACCACACCTGCCAGTACTGCGGGAAGCGCATGAACGACCTGACGCTGGACCACGTGATGCCGCGCCACCGCGGCGGCCAGCACACCTGGGAGAACGTGGTCGCGGCGTGCCGCTCGTGCAATCACAAGAAGGGCGGCCGCACCCTCGCCGAGTCGAAGATGCAGCTGCTGCGGCCCCCGAGGCGCCCGCCGGCCACGGCGACGTATCTCTACTCGTCATACGTGCGGGGCGGGGAGCGTAACTGGGCGAAGTTCATCGGGCTGGACGAAGCCGCCTCGTAACCCGGCGCGTCCGGCAGGTCCCGTGCAAGAGAGGCAACCGACGATGCGCATCCTGTTCACCAAGCGAACGTTCGCTCCGATGGGCGGCTCCGAGAGCCTGACCTATCAGTTCGCGACACGGCTCGCCGCGCGCGGACATGACGTCCGCGTCGTGTGCGGTCAAGCCTTCGACGACCGGCCGCGCTTCACCGAGCGCGGCGTCGACGTGATCCAGGTCAAGCCGCGCGGCGGCCTGCTGGGCTCGCTCGCGGACGCGTCCACGCTCCTCGATCTCATGCGCGTCGACGAGCTCGAGCGGCACGCCGAGGACCGCGAACTCATCCACAACGTCGGACGCGAGTACCTCGACAGCTCGCTGCGCGCGAGCGAGGAGCTCGACATCCCGATCGTGCTCACGCCGCTCGCCCACCCCGGCCAGTTCCACGGCGGCGACGCGCCGGCCGACTTCGACCGCTACCGCCGCGCGAGCGCGATCACGACCATGACCGAGTGGGAGCGCGGCTGGTACGGCGAGAACGGGGTGGATCCGTATCGCGTGGTCATGACCGGCATGGGACCGAACGCGTCGCGCTCGAGCGACGGTGCCGGGTTCCGCGGCCGTCACCGGATCCCGCGTGACGCGCCGATCGTCCTCTACATCGGACGGCGCGAGCGGTACAAGGGCTTCATCCATCTGCTCGACGCCGCCGACCTCGTATGGCGCCGTCAACCGGAGACGCGCTTCGTGTTCATCGGCGTGCCCGGCTTCTACGGCGCCGTCGTCGACGAATTCGCGCGCTACACCGACGAGCGCATCGTCCAGATCGAGCGCGCCTCCGGCGACGAAAAGTCCGCGGCGCTTGACGCGTGCACGATGTACGCGATGCCATCGCTGCACGAGACCTTCGGCATCGGCTACCTCGAAGCATGGCTGCACGAGAAGCCCGTCATCGGCGGGGACATCCCGCCGCTCCGAGAGGTGATCGCTCACGGCATCGACGGCTTCGTCGTGCGCCAGAAGGTGGAGGACATCGCGGCCGCCGTCGTGACGCTGCTCGAGGACGCCCCGCTCCGCACGCGCATGGGCGCGGCGGGCCACGCGAAGCTGATCGAGCGATGGGACTGGGAGCGGGTCATGGATCGCGTCGAGGACGCGTACGCCCGCGCGGTCCGCACGCACATCAGCGCCGAGGAGGCCCTCGCCTAGCACGTGCGCGTCGTCATCGCGAAGAAGCTGCTCTCCACGGTCGGCGGATCGGAGACCTTCGCGCGCGCGCTCGGCCGCGAGCTTCGCACCCTCGGACACGACGTGACGCTCGTGGGCCTGCGGCCGGCGTGGCGGCGTCCGGGCTCCGAGGACGAGGCGCCGGTGCTGCTCCCCGTACGCGGCGGGCGGCTCGGGGCCGCGATCGACGGCCTCCTTCCCACGACGCTCGTGCGCGACGCGGATCTGCGCCGCGTGATCGCCGGGGCGGACGTGGTGCATTCGCTGGCGCGGGAGTGGGCCGGCGCCCTCGAGCGCGCGGCGCGCGCCGAGGGCGCGGCGGTCGTGGAGACGCCACTCGTCCATCCGGGGCAGCCCTTCTCCGGCGACGGTCGCGCCGACGTGGCGCGCTACCGACGCGACGACGCCGTCATCGCGCTCACCGAGTGGGAGGCCTCGTGGTATCGCGCGCACGGCGTAGAGCGTGTTCACGTGACCGGCGTCGGCCCGAATCTCATCACGCCGCCCGAGGTCGCGCGCGATCGGGCGACGATCCTCTTCGTCGGCCGCAAGGAGCGATACAAGGGGTATCAGGCGCTCCGGCAGGCGGCGCGCCTGGTGTGGCGCGAGCGCCCCGACGCGCGCTTCGTCGCGATCGGCCAGCCGGCGTGGAACGCGCGGTTCTTCACGTCCGCGCGCGACGAGCGCTGGACCGAGCTCGGTGTCGTGAGCGAGGAGGAGAAGGCGCTCGCCTTCGCTCGCGCGACGATCTTCGCGATGCCGAGCGAGCACGAGACGTTCGGGCACACCTACCTCGAGGCGTGGTGCGCCGGCCTGCCGGTCATCGCCGGCGACATCGCGCCCCTCCGCGAGGTGGTGCGCGAAGGCGTGGACGGGCTGCACGCGGCGAACGAGCCCCGCGCGATCGCCGACGCGATCCTCGCGCTGCTCCGCGATCCCGAGCGCGCGAGACGCATGGGCGAGAGCGGGCGCCTTCGCGCGATGAGCGAGTTCACCTGGCCCGCGGTGGCCCGGCGGACGATCGCGGCGTACGACGCGGCGCTCGGCCGCGCGCGCCGCTAGCAGCAGCTCTCGGCGACGACCTCCGGCTTGCGGGCGCGGATGTAGGCGCTCGCGATGCGCCCGTCCACACCGTCGAGGCGCTGCTCGCGAGTGACCTCCACGTCGATGCCGGTGAAGCCGGCATCGCGCAGCGCGGTCGTGTATTCGTCGATGGAGATCGTCCCGGCGACGCAGCCGGCCCAGAGATCGAGACGGCGCTTCGCGTCCGGCGCCAGCTCTTCGAGCGCCACCATGTCGGCCACCGCGAACCGGCCGTTCGGACGGAGGACGCGGTGCGCCTCGCGCAGCACGGCGCCCTTGTCGGCGGCCAGGTTGATCACGCAGTTCGAGATCACCACGTCGACCGAGCCGTCGGCCAACGGGACGCGCTCGATCGTTCCCTCGAGGAAGGTCGCGTTCGTGACCCCGGCCTTCCGCTGGTTCTCCCGCGCGACCGCGAGCATCTCGTCGGTCATGTCGACGCCGTACGCGTGGCCGCCGGGCGAGACACGCTTCGCGGAGAGGAGCACGTCGAGGCCCGCCCCGGAACCGAGATCGAGCACGCGCTCGCCGGGGTGCAGGCCCGCGAGCAGAGTCGGATTGCCGCAGCCCAGGCTCGCGGTCGCAGAGATGCTGACGCTGGCGAGCTCCTCCGCGCTGTAGCCCTCGCCGCAGGACACCCCCTCGTCGCAGCACGTCGTGTCGCAGCAGCTGCCGGATTCAGCCATCTTCAGCGCTCGGTCCGCATATCTGGCGCGGACGGCCTCCTGGAGCTCGCTCATCTCGGTCCTCCGGACCCATAGATGGGTCTCGCTGCGTACGACAGCATACCCACGCTCCCGGAGCGCGAGCGCGGCACCGGCTGAGCTGCGGCTCCGCTGCGCGTGACCCGCCCTTGCCTGCGGTGAACCGCCCCTGGACCAGGCGCCGTTAGCATGGGACTGACATTGCGCGATGTGATCGGGCAGCGCCGCTTCCTCGACAAGCTCGGGGAGCAGGCGATCCGCGGCGACGTTGCCCATGGGTACGAGCTCAGCGGTCCGCGTTCGATCGGCAAGCACACGGTCGCGGTGCGACTCGCGCAGACGCTCAATTGCGCCCGCGAGCCCCGCGTCAGCGGCGGCTGCGGTGTGTGCGTCTCGTGCCGAAAGATCGAGCGCGGAGTGCATCCGGACGTCCTCGTCGTCACGAGGCAGACGGATCTCGACAAGCGCTCCGACCGCAAGAACATCACGATCGAGCAGGTCCGCGCCATGCAGCAGGACCTCGCGCTGCGGCCGCTCGAGGGCCGCAAGCGCGTGGTGATCATCGATGACGCCGCGGAGCTCTCCGAGCACGCCGAGGTCGCGCTGCTCAAGACGCTCGAGGAGCCGCCGCCGCACGCGGTGCTGCTCCTCGTGACCCCGACGCCGTCGGCGCTGCTCGAGACGATCCGTTCGCGCGTCCAGCCGTTCCCCTTCCGCCTCGTCCCGCGCGCCGAGATCGAACGCGCGGTGGTGGACCGGTACGGGCCCGACGCCGCTCGCTTCGCCGCGGTGGCCGCGGGGAGGCCGGGCATCGCCCTCACGCTCGCGAGCGACGAGGCCGCGCGCCGCGGTCGCGCGGCGCTCGAGCGCGAGTTCTACACGCTCGTCGCGAGCCGCCTCACCGACCGCTTCGCGTGGGCGGCCGACCTTGCCGAGTCCGAGCGCGACACCCAGAAGCGCAACGAGCAGATCGAATCCCGGCTCGTCGCGTGGGGCGAGCTCATCCGCGACGCGGCGGTCGTCGCCGCGGGCGCGCCCGAGCGCGCGCTTCGCCCGGAGCGATCCGAGCAGTCCGCGAAGCTCGCCGGCGCGGTCGCGTCGCGGGAGCTCATCGATCTCGCGCAGAGCTTCGAGCGCTGGCGCCGCGACGTCGTCGAGACGACGGTGAGCTCGCGCATGCTGCTCGAGCTCCTCGCGCTGAAGCTCCCCTACCGCGCGGATCTGGCGGTGACCGCATGACGACGCAGGTCGTCGGGGCGCGCTTTCAGAAGGCCGGCCGCATGTACTTCTTCGACCCCGCCGGCGTCACCGCTCTCGGCCTCAACGACTGGATCATCGTGAAGACCGACCTCGGCCTCGACGCCGCGCGCGTCCAGCTGCTGTCGTCCGATTCGCCGATGCTCCAGGTCGATCCGCTGCTCGGCGAGGTCGTGCGCAAGGCCACCGGCGCCGACATCCTCGAGATCAACAAGCGCAAGCGTATGGAAGCGGAGGCGACGCGTCAGGCGGCGGACATGGTCGTGTCGCGGCGCCTGCCGCTCAAGATCCTCGGAGCCGACTGGCAGTTCGACGGATCGTCGCTCACCATCTTCTACTCGCACGAGACGGACGAGCGCATCGACCTCGGCGAGCTCATCCAGAGCTACGAAGCGCACTTCGGCACGCGCGTCGAGCTGCGCCGTCTCGGCGCGCGCGACGAGACGAAGGTCATGACCGGCGTCGGCACGTGCGGACGCGAGCTCTGCTGCTCGTCGTGGCTCGACAAGTTCTCGAACATCTCCATCCGCATGGCCAAGGAGCAAGACCTCCCGCTGAACCAGGCGAAGCTCACCGGCGTGTGCGGCCGCCTGAAGTGCTGCCTCATCTACGAGCTCGAGACCTATCAAGAGGTGAAGGGCAAGCTCCCGAAGGTCGGCGAGACGATCCACATCCCCTCGTGCGAGGGTGGCAAGTGCGGGACGTCGGGCTGCGCGATGACGCAGGGCGCGAACGTGGTGAAGGAGTCGATCGTCGTCGAGCTCGCGGCCGGCGGCCGCGCGGAGTACACCGCCGAGGAGCTGGGCGTCACGTTCAACGCGGTGCCCGTGCACACGCGCGGCGTCGGCTCGTACGGCAGCGACGAGGTCCCGCGACAGGAGCGTCCGACGCCGGTGATGGGCGAGGGCGGCCAGCGCAAGCGCCGCCGCCGCGGCCGCCGCGGCGGACGCGATCGGGGTCCGCGCTAGGCGCTAGAACGAGCGCACCGGACCGTGCCGACGGGCGAGTCGCCCGGTCAGCGCACGCGACTGACGACGAAGTCGGCCACGTCCCGGAGCGCCTCGCGCTCCGGGCGCGACGGCAGCGCGCCGAGCGCCTTCGTCGCGGCGTCGTGGAACGCGAGCGCGCGCTCGCGGGCGCGCGCGACTCCCGTGCTGGAGCGGATGATCCGAAGGAGGTCGTGGATCTCCGCCTCGTCCTTGTCGGTGGCGACGATGCGGCGCGCGAGCTCCCCGCCGTGCCCGTCGGCCTCCATGACCGCGTAGATCATCGGCAGCGTCGGCATTCCTTCCGCGAGATCGCGACCGACGGTCTTCCCGAAGTCGGCCTCGTCGCCGGCGACGTCGAGGACGTCGTCGGTGATCTGGAACGCGAGTCCGAGGTTCGTTCCGAACGAGCCGAGCGCGGCGACGTGCTCGGGATCGGCGTCGGTGAGCAGCGCCGCGCCCTGGCAACACGCGGCGTAGAGGCTCGCGGTCTTCAGCTCGATGCGCTCGAGGTAGCTGTCCTCCGTCGGGAGGCGGCGCTCCCTGGTGACCTCGTTGAGCTCGCCGTCGCAGAGCGCGAACACCGTCTGCGCGACGATCGCGATGACCTGCGGCTTCGGCAGCACCGCGGCGAGCGCGTAGGCCTTGGCGAAGAGGTAGTCGCCCACGATGAGCGCGGCGTCATCGCTCCACATCGCGTTCACGGTCGGCACGTTCCGCCGGACGTCCGCATGGTCGACGATGTCGTCGTGCACGAGCGACGCGGTGTGCACGAGCTCGAGAGACTGCGCGAGGTTGAGGACAACCTCGCGATCGGGTCGCGTGCCGAAGCGCGACGAGAGGAACACGAGCGTCGGTCGCAGGAGCTTTCCCGGCGACGAGAAGAGGTGGCGCACCGCGGCCTGGAAGGTCGGGTGCCCGCCGCGTCCGACGTCGAGGAGGCGCCGCTCCAGCTCGCGCAGGTCGGCGTCGACCGGCGTGTAGAACGTCGCGCCCGCTGCTCCCCGCATCGGAGCCAGTCTAGGTTGCGACTAGGGCTTCTTCGTCGGCGGCGGGACCGGCGTCACCGTCGGTTTCGGCGCGGTCGATGGTTGTTGGGACGGCCCTCCCGACGGACTCGGGCCGCCTGAGCCGGACGGAGACGCCTTCGGCGCGAAGCCGCAGATAGACCAGCTGAACCGCCCATACGAGTACGCGCCCGCGTTCGCGGCCCAGCGGTCGAAGTACGGCTGCCAGTCCGCGAACGGCGCGCGGAGGTTGATGCCGCACGACGTGTAGAAGTCGGCATCGTTCTTCTTCGGCTCGGTGCCCCGCACGTAGTGCTCGACCTTGCGGAAGCTCGAAGGGCAGTAGGGGCCCGGGAGCTCGTCGGAGCCGTTGCCGCCCATGAGCGACGGGTTCACGCAGACCGTCGCGTCGACGATCCCGTCCGGCCGCGGATACCACGCGACCGGCAGTCCGCCGACGACGGTCTTCATGTAGTCGCGCCACAGCACGCCCGGACCCATGGCCGAGGTGATGCCGACCATCTCCGAGTTGTCCGAGTTGCCCATCCAGATCGCGGTGAGCCGCTGCGGCGTGAAGCCGATCGCGAGCACGTCCTGGAGATTGTCGGTGGTACCGGTCTTCAGCGCGGCGGGACGGCCGATGCTCGTCCACGGGCCGAACACGAACGAGCCGTTCGGGTCGGTGTTGTCCTTCAGGATGTCGGCGAGGACCCACGCGAGGCGCGGGTCGACGACCGGCTTGCCTTCGGGCTTCGTGTAGTCGCGGACGACCTTCCCATTGCGGTCGATGATCTTCATGATCATCGTCGGCTCGACGCGCACGCCCATGTTCGCGATCACCTGGTACGCGCTCGCCATGTCGATGAGCCGCATCTCGGCGGCGCCGATGCCGAACGACAGACCGAGCCGCGATCGGTCGAATTCGCGCTCGATGCCCAGCCGGTGGATCGTGTCGATGATCGCGTCGACGCCGACGGTCCGCGTGACCTGCAGCGCCGGCAGGTTCAGCGACTCCCGGAGCGCCTGGCGGAGCGTCGTCGGCCCGTGCTGCTCCTTCGTGGCGTCCCTCGGGTGATAGGGCCTCCCGCTCCCGTCGGGCATCTCCCACTCGATGTCGTAAAGACGGGTCGACGCGGTCATGCCCGCCTTCTCCATACCAGTGAGGTAGGTGAAGAGCTTGAACGTCGACCCGGGCTGGCGCAGCGCGATGCCGGCGTGGTCGTAGTCGCCCTGCATCTTCGGCGTGTGCTGGTAGTAGTCGTACGAGCCGACGTACGCGAGCACCTCGCCGGTCGTCGGGTCCATCGTGATGAGAGCGGCGTTGTTCACGTTGAGGCCCTTCAGGCCGTCCACGTGGTCGCGCACTTCCTTCTCGGCGAGCTGCTGCATGTTCCAGTCGAGGGACGTGAGCACCGTGTACCCACCCTGGTAGGCGTTCTTCTCGCCCAGCTCGCGGATCAGCTGCTCGCGCACGCGGAACGTGAAGTGCGGCGCGTACAGCGACGTCGACGCCGGCCGCACCGCGATCGGCTCGCTCTTCGCGGCGGCCGCCTCCTCCGCGGTGATGTAGCCGCCGACCACCATCGCGTCGAGCACCTCGACCCGTCGCGCCTTCGCCGCCTCGGGGTTCTGTATCGGGTCGTATGCCGACGGCGCCTGCGGCAGACCCGCGAGCAGCGCCATCTGTCCGAGGGTGAGCTTCTGGAGATCGGTGGCCCCGAAGTACGTCTTCGCGGCCGCGCGGATGCCGTAGGACTGATTCCCGTAGAAGATCTGGTTCAGATACATCTCGAGGATCTGTTCCTTGCTGAACGTGCGCGTCGCCTCGATGGCGAGGATCGCCTCCCTGAGCTTGCGGGTGAGGGTCGGCTCGTCACCCAGGAGGCGCTGCTTGATGAGCTGCTGCGTGATGGTCGAGCCGCCCTGGGCGATGCGCCCGGCCGACTGGTTCGCGTTGAAGGCGCGGATGATGCCGCCGACGTCGACGCCGGGATTCGTCCAGAAGGACTTGTCCTCGATCGACACCGTCGCGGCCTGCAGCTTCACGGGGATGTCCTTCAGGCTGATGAGGTCGCGCCGCTCCTCTTCGAGCGTATAGAGCAGATGCTCGCCAGAGCGGTCGTAGATGTGCGTCGACAGCGGGACGGGGACCGTCGCGAGGTCGTGCGGGTCGGGCAGATCGGCGGCGAGGTAGCCGATGACCGCAGCGGCGGCGACGCCGCCCATCGCGAGCATCGCGAAGAGGCACGCGGCGAGGCCGCTCGCGAGGGGCGTGAGGCGCTGCACCGTTCCCGGGCGGCGCGACATCCCGCCGCCTCTTCGCTGCGGGAAGCGGTACGTGCGGTACGCGCGACCACCCGGAGCTCCTGACATCCCCTGGTGGTAACGGACGCACGCCCCATGCCATAGGCAGGGCGCTCGCCTACCGCCTGGTCCGCCTCCCTCCGCGCAGCCGCGCGACGAGCGCCGCGAGCAGGGAGGGCGGCTTGGCCGCGACGGCCGCCCGCAGCGTGCGCTGTGCCGCGCGTGCGTCGCCTTCCCACGATTCGATGAGGGCGCGGTCCTCCGGCCGGACCGATGCCGCCGGCCCCCGGCGCTCCATCGCGTCCTCGGTCGTGGGGATCCGCGCGTAGACATCCGCGAGCTCGACGAGGGCGTCGGGGACCTCGACCTCGAGCACGGCCCGGTAGCGCGCGAACTCGCCGTTCTCGAAGACGACGGCCTGGTGGGTCTGGTCGAACATCGTGGCGAGCTCGAGGTTGGCGGCGAGCTCCCGATCGACCGCGGCCGCGGCGCGCTGGAGATCCCTCTCGCGCGCGCGATCGCGGCGACCGAGGACGCGATCCAGGAGGCTCATGCCCCGATGCTCGCACAGCCTCCTGTATGCATCACCCGTGACTATTTGATACATCCTGTGTATATTCGCGCGGTGCCGGGCCCCTTCGGCCGCGTGAGCGCTCCCCCACCGCATTTCCCGGTGGGCGGGCCCGTGCCCGCGGCCGACCTCGTCGGCCGGGAGACGTACATCCGCCGCATCGCCGAGCGTCTCGACGACGGCAACCACGTCCTCCTCGCGGGACCGCGGCGCATCGGGAAGACGTCGATCATCCTCGAGGTCCTCCGTCGCCTGCGCCGCCGCGGCGACCTCACCGCCTACGTCGATTGCCTCGGGGCGACCGACGGCCGGGGCCTCGGCGAGCGCCTTGTCGACGCGCTGCTCGAGAACGTCTCCGGTGTCGAGCGCAGCTTCGAGCAGGCGAAGGCGATCGCCGCCGGCGTGCGCCCCTCGGTGAAGGTGCGGTACGAGCACGTCGAGCTCGCGCTGGAGCTCGCGCGCGAGAAGAACGCGCAGCGCTTCTTCGACGGCGCGCTCGACATCCCACGCGCGCTCGCGTCACGTACGGGCAAGCGCGTCGTCGTCGTGTTCGACGAGTTCCAGGCCGTCGGCCGGCTGGGGCCGCGCCTCTTCGACGTGATGCGCGCGCGCTTCCAGGCGCAGCGCGGGGTCTCGTACGCGTTCCTGGGCAGCGAGGAAGGCATCCTGGAGGAGCTCTTCAGCGAGAAGGGGCGCGCCTTCTACCGCTTCGCCGTGCCGATCGACCTGGCCGACGCCGGCGGGCATCGCTTCGGCATCGCGCCGGACGATTGGCTGGAATACATCCGCGCCAAATTCGCCGCGCGGAAGATCACGATCGAAGACGCGAGCGTGGATCGGATCCTCGACGCGACGGGCGGCCATCCGCAGGACACCATGCAGATGTGCGCGGCGCTGTACTACCTCATGCGTGACGCGGGGCAGCGCGTGGTCGGAGCGGAGCATGTGGCCGTCGCGTACGAGCAGGCGCTGCGCGAGCTCGAGCGTCCGTTCGCGCTGCACTGGACCGAGCTCGGCACGCAGAAGTACCTGCGGCTCGTAGCGAAGCGGGTCGCGCACGGCGCGGTGCTCTACGCGTCGGACAGCGGCATCCCGCGACCGGAGGTGCTCCGCGCGCTCGAATCGCTGCGCGCCCGCGGCCTCGTGACGAGGCTCGGACGCGGCCGCTACGACTTCGTCGAGCCGATGTTCGGCGAGTACGTCCGTCGGCTGGACGAGGCAGCGGTGACGGGTATCGTTCTTTCACGATGAGCCAGCTGGAATTGCGGCGGGGCGCGCGCGTCCGCTACTCGCCGGCGCATTCCGAGGAGTGGCGCGAGGGCGAGCTCGTGAAGGCGTCGGCGAACGGCGAGGAATGGCTGGTGCGGAACCGCTTCGGGCGGTTCTGGCTGCACGTGAGCCGGCTGCGCCCGCCGCTCGACGGGGCGCAGCCGGATCACGATCGCTAGGCGACCCGCGTGCGCTCGCCGCCCATGGCGCGCCAGATCAGCAGCACGATGATCGCGCCGATGACCGAGCCGACGAGCCCCGCCGGGGACACGTCCAGCGTTCCGCCGAAGAGCAGCGCGGCCAGCGTGCCGCCCACGAACGAGCCGACGATCCCAAGGATCATCGTGCCGAGCCAGCCCATGTGGTCGGGTCCGGGTACGAGCGCGCGCGCGATGAAGCCGGCGATGAGGCCGACGATCAGGAAGACGATCAGGCCCACGTTCTCACCTCTCCTGTGTACGGATGTGAGGCGAACGGGTGCACGAACGGTGCCCGCCGGGCGGTCGATCGTCCTGTACCCCCGAGCGGACTCGAACCGCTGCTTCAGGCTTCGGAGGCCTGCGCTCTATCCACTGAGCTACGGGGGCGAACGCCTCAAGTCTACCTGCGCTAGCGTGACGGCCGATGACTGAGCGCGACAAGGAGCTCTCGCTCGTCCAGCACCTCGCCGAGCTTCGCGACCGGCTGATGGTCGCGGCCATCGCCGTCGTCATCACGACGGCGCTGTCGTTCGTGTTCTCGGTCCAGATCATCCGGTTCCTCATGCTGCCCGCGGGCGTCACGCACCTCGTCGCGCTCTCGCCGACGGAGAACTTCACGACCTTCATGCGGGTCTCGCTGTTCAGCGGGATCGCGCTCGCGATGCCGGTGATCCTGTACGAGATCTACGCCTACATCGATCCGGCGCTGCTGCCGCACGAACGCCGCTTCGCCCTCCGGCTCGGCCCGTTCGTCCTGCTGCTCTTCGTCACCGGCATGCTCTTCTGCTATTTCCTGCTGCTCCCGAACGCGCTCAAGTTCCTGATCACCTTCGGCAGCGACGTCATCGACAACCAGCTCCGGGCGTCCGAGTACATCTCGTTCGTGACGACGTTCATCCTCGGCGTCGGCCTGGTCTTCGAGGTACCGGTCGTGATCTACGGGCTCGTCGCCGTGCACGTGGTGAAGCGCTCGTGGCTCACGAAGCAGCGGCGGTACGTCTTCCTGCTCGTGTTCGTGGTCGGCGCGATCATCACGCCGACCCCCGATCCCTTCAACCAGACCCTCGTCGCGGTCCCGATGTATCTCCTCTGGGAGCTGGGCCTGTTCCTCGCGCGCTTCGCCGGAGAGCGTCGACCCGCCTCTTGAGCTCGGCCTCCGCGCCCAGCTCCGTCGGCACGTAGTAGCGACGTCCCACCAGGGAGTCCGGCAGGTACGTCTCGTCCGGCGCCACGTGGCCTTCGAAGTCGTGCGCGTACTGGTAGTCCTTGCCGTAGCCGAGCTGCTTCATGAGCGGCGTCGGCGCGTTGCGGAGATGGAGCGGCACCGGGTCGGCGCGCGTCTCCGCGAGGTCGCGCTGCAGCTCGCCGAGTCCCCGCTTCAGGGAATCGGACTTCGGCGCGAGCGCCAGGTACACGGCGGCCTCCGCGAGGGGGTAGTACGCCTCGGGCATGCCGATGAGATGCGTCGCCTGCTGCGCCGCGGACGCGACGACCAGCGCCTGCGGGTCGGCGAGCCCGATGTCCTCGCCGGCGAGGATGACGATCCGCCGCGCGATGAACATCGGGTCCTCGCCGGCGTCGATCATGCGCATGAGCCAGTAGAGCGCCGCGTCGGGATCGGAGCCGCGGACGCTCTTGATGAACGCGCTGATGGTGTCGTAGTGCTGATCGCCCGCACGGTCGTAGAGGAGGCTCCGACGCTGCAGCGCCTCGCGGATATCGGCGAGGGCGATCTCCCGCTCGCCCCCGGCCGCATCCGACGCCAGCTCCAGCGCGTTCAGCGCGACGCGCGCATCGCCATTCGAGACGGCGACGAGCGCGTCCATCGCCTCCGCCGACACGCGCACGCGGCCGCCGAGGCCGCGCTCGTCGGCCAGGGCGCGCTCGACGATCGTCCGCACGTCGGCCTCCGACAGCGGGCGCAGCACGTAGACGCGCGACCGGGACAGGAGCGCGGAGTTGACCTCGAACGAGGGGTTCTCCGTCGTCGCGCCGAGGAGGATCACCTCGCCGTTCTCGACGTACGGGAGCACGACGTCCTGTTGCGCCTTGTTGAAGCGATGGATCTCGTCGATGAACAGCACCGTCCGCTGACCGGTGAGCCCGCTGAGCTTCTTCGACTCGTCGATGACCTTCCGCAGCTCGGCGACGCCGCTCGACACCGCCGAGAGGTGCACGAACCGCGCGTTCGCCTTCTTCGCGGCGATCGCGGCCAGCGTCGTCTTCCCTGTCCCCGGCGGTCCCCAGAGGATCATCGAGGGAAGCTGCCCGGCGTCGATCGCCTTGCGCAGCACGCGGCCGGGACCGACGACCTGTTCCTGACCGACGAACTCGGAGAGATCGCGCGGGCGCATCCGCGCGGCGAGCGGTCGAGCCTCAGGCATTCGACCAGTGTAGGGGGGCACAGTTCAAGGATCGCTTATACAATCTCGGAGGCACCAGAACGAAGGGGAGCCGTGCTCACTCAGTCCTATCTGCGCGAGCTCAAGGCATTCCACCGCGCGCTCGGCGACGTCACGCGCCTGCGCGCGGTGCAGATCCTGGCGACCGAGGGAGAGCTGTCGGTCTCGGAGCTCGTCGCCAGGCTGCGGATCAGCCAGCCGCTGATGTCGTGGCATCTGCGCCGCCTCACTCGTGCGGGCATCGTGCGTACGGAGCGCTTCGGCCGCGAGGTCCGCTGCACCTTCGACCGCGAGCGGTTCGCCGAGATGCAGGAGCGCACTTTCCGGACGCTCTACAACCGATGAGCAGCATCCTGCCCGAGGGCGCGCGGGCGGGCGGGCGCGGCGGGCTCGCGCCGATCGCCCGCGCGCTGCACGGCGCCGGCGTCAGCGCCAACGCCGTCACCGTCGCGGGCCTCCTCCTGACGATCGCCGGCGCGGCGCTGCTCGCGCTCGCCATGCCCGTGCCCGCGCTCGTCGTCCTGCTCGCCGGCGCGCTCGCCGACACGCTCGACGGTCAGATCGCGCGCGCCGCCGGCGGTGGCACCACGCTCGGGGCGTTCCTCGACTCCACCTTCGACCGTCTCTCGGACGCGGCATTCGCCGTCGCCGCGATCGCGCTCGGCGCGTCGCGGGCCGATGCGTTCCTGTTGTGGGCGGGGATCATCGCGCTCGTCGCCGGCTTCCTGGTCCCCTACATCCGCGCCAAGGCCGAGTCCCTCGGTCTCACCGCGAGCGTCGGGCTCGCACCCCGCGAGGCGCGTCTCGCGCTTCTGGTCCTCGGTGTCGCGGCCTGGGCCGCCACCGGCACACTTCAACTCTTCGCGGCGGCGGTCGCCGTCGTCGCGTTCCTCTCGAGCATCACCACCATCCAGCGGATCGTGCACGTGGCGCGGTCGCTGAATACATAAGGAGACGTACATGCCTGCCCCCAAGCGCAAGACCGCGACCAGGACACGAGGCGCCCGGCGGAAGATCCGCGTGGCCATCATCGGCGTCGGCAATTGCGCGAGCTCGCTCGTGCAGGGCGTGCACTACTACCGCGACGCGAAGCCCGGAGACCAGATCCCCGGGATCATGCACGTCGACCTCGGTGGCTATCACCTCTCGGACATCGAGTTCGTCGCCGCCTTCGACGTGGACAAGAACAAGGTCGGGAAGGACCTCGCGGACGCGATCTACGCGAAGCCGAACAACACCTACCGCTTCGCCGACGTCCCGAAGACCGGCGTGAAGGTCAGCCGCGGCATGACCCTCGACGGCATCGGCAAGTACCTGTCGCAGGTCGTCACGAAGGCGCCCGGCGAGACCGAGGACATCGTCGGCATCCTCAGGGCGCGCAAGGTCGACGTCGTCGTCTCGTACCTCCCCGTCGGCAGCGAGGACGCCACGCGCTGGTACGTCGAGCAGGTCCTCCAGGCCGGCTGCGCGATGGTCAACTGCATCCCCGTGTTCATCGGACGGGAGCCGCGCTGGCAGAAGCGCTTCGCCGCCGCGAAGCTGCCCATCATCGGCGACGACATCAAGTCCCAGGTCGGAGCGACCATCACCCACCGCGTCCTCACGCGCCTCTTCATGGACCGCGGCGTTCGCCTCGACCGCACCTATCAGCTGAACTTCGGCGGCAACACCGACTTCCTCAACATGCTCGAGCGCGAACGCCTCGAGTCGAAGAAGATCAGCAAGACGAACGCGGTCACGAGCATGCTCGACTACCCTCTCTCCGCGGACAACGTGCACGTCGGTCCGTCGGATTACGTGCCGTGGCTGCTCGACCGAAAGTGGTGCTACATCCGCATGGAGGGCACCACGTTCGGCGACGTGCCGCTGAACGCGGAGGTGAAGCTCGAGGTGTGGGACTCGCCGAACAGCGCGGGCGTCGTCATCGACGCGATCCGCTGCTGCAAGCTCGGCCTGGATCGGGGTCTTGGCGGCACGCTCGTCGCGCCGTCCGCCTACTTCATGAAGTCGCCCCCCAAGCAGATCCCCGACGACAAGGCGCGCGAGGGCGTCGAGGCGTTCATCAGGGGCGAGGACGACCGCGTGCTGACGGGGAAGTAGTGCGATCCCACCTGGTCGAAGGCGTCCTGTACTGGGGCTGGCGGGTCGGGGCGGCGCTGGTGCAGCGCCTCCCGGCCCGCCTCGTCTACGCCTGCGCCGTGCTCGCCGGCGAGATCGCCTATCTCGGCTGGCGCACCAAGCGCGAGATCACCAAGCGCAACTTCGCCGTCGTGCTCGGCCGCCCCGCCGCCGATCCGGAGGTCGCGCGCGTGTCGCGGCGGAGCTTCCGCAACTTCGCCAAATATCTCACCGAGATCATGCGCTTCCCGTCGCTCCACCCGCGCGACCTCGAGCGGATGGTCATGATCGATCCGCGATCGCTCGGCCATCTGCGTCAGGCACGCGAGCACGGCAAGGGGCTCATCTTCGTCTCCGCGCACTTCGGGAACTTCGAGCTCGGTGGCGCACGCATCGCGCAGGAGATCCCGCTCACCGTGGTCGCCGACGACCTCGACAACCAGCGGCTCATGGACTTCCTCGTCGCGAACCGCGAGCACAAGAACGTGAACATCCTGTCGCCGGAGGGCTCCGCGAAGCGCGTGCTCGCGGCGCTCAAGCGGAACGAGATGGTCGGCTTCATGATGGATCTCGGGCCGCGCGCGCACGAGCTCGACAACGTGCAAGCCGAGTTCTTCGGCGCCGCGACCACCTTCCCCACCATCGCCGCCGCGCTCGCGCGGGTCTCTGGCGCGCCGATCGTCGTGGCGGCCGTGAAGCGCGAGCGCGACAACACCTTCCGCGGCGTCGCGCTGCCGCCGATCTTCGTCGAGCGCACCAAGCAGGCCGCGCACGACCTCGAGCATGCGACGCAGTCGATCGTGAACGCGCTCGAAGGCCTGGTTCGGCCCGATCCGGACCAGTGGTACATCTTCCGGCCGATGTGGCCGGGCACGGGATCACCGAGCTAGCGATGCGCTCCGCCGGCCTCGCCCACGCGGCCGAGCGCGCGCTTCCCCGGATGCCGGCCGCCCTCGTCGCGCCCGTCGCCGAGCTGATCGGCACGGTGGCGTTCGCGGCGCAGCCAGTCGCGCGCGCGGCGGTGCGCGAGAACCTTTCGATCGTGGCCCCCGATCGTTCGGGCGCGGCCAGCGTGCGGCGGGTGTTCGTCGAGCAGGCACGCAACTATCTCGAGATCTTCAAGATCCCGCGCATCGACCGAGCGCGGCTTCGCGCCATGGTCGACAAGCCCGGCTGGGAGCACTTCCTCGCCGCCCACGAGCAGGGACGCGGCGTCATCGTCGCCTCGGCGCACCTTGGTCCGATCTCGCTCGTGGGCCAGGTGCTGACGGCGCACGGCTACGACGTGGTGTTGCCGGTCGAGACCGAGCGATCCGAGTTCCAGCGCGCCGTGAATCGCGCGCGCGCGGCCATGGGTCTGCACCTCGTGTCGACCGACACGCCGCTCGCGGTGTACCGGGCGCTCAAGGCGGGCAGGGTCTTCGGCCTGCTCGCGGACCGCGCCGTCACCGGCGTGGGCGAGCACGTGAGCTTCTTCGGCCGCGACGCCCTCCTTCCGTCGGCGCACGTGGCGCTCGCGCTGCGCACCGGCGCTCCGCTCATCCCGGCCTTCTCGCTGCGCGAGGGACGGCAGCTCGTCGCCCGCTTCGAGCCGCGGCTCGAGCTGCCGAGCACCGGAGACCGCGCCGCGGACGTCCGCGAGGGCGTGCGCCGCTGGGCGAACGTCCTCGAGCGCTACGTGCGCAGAGCGCCGGAGCAGTGGACGGTCTTCGAGCCGTTCTGGGGACCAGGTGGGTAGGGCCGATCTGCAGCTGCACTCGGACCTCGGCGACGGCCTCGCGTCGCCCGAGGAGATCCTCGATGCGGCCGAGCGCGCGAGCCTCGACGTCATCTCCCTGACCGATCACGACGACATCCGCGGGTCGTTCGTGATGCGCGACCTCGCCGCAAGACGCAACAGCCGCGTCGAGATCGTCACGGGCATCGAGGTGACGACCCGCTCGGGACATCTGCTCGCGCTCTGGGTCGAGGACGAGATCCCCATGTTCGGAGCGCTCGCCGCCACGGTCGCGCAGATCCACGAGATGGGCGGCCTCGCGATCGTCCCCCATCCGCTCTCCTACCTCACGTTCTCCATCGGCGAGGGCGCGCTGCGGACGCTGCAGCGCGCGCGGCCGGAGTGCCGCGTCGACGGGATCGAGCTGCGCAACCCCTCCTACGCGGGTCGCGTGCGCAGCCGGCGCGCGGCGTGGCTCAACGACCACGTCCTCGGGCTGGCGGAGACAGGCTCGAGCGACGCGCACCACGCGCAGCTCGTCGGCACGGCGTGGACGGAGTTCGCCGGCACGAGCGCCTCGGATCTGCGGAACGCGGTACTCCAGCGCGCGACGCGCCCGGACGGACGACACTGGACGTTTCGCGAGCACCTGGACGGGGTCGCCCGTCAGCAGTGGCGGTCGATGGTGCGCGATCCGATGAAGCGCGCGCGAAGAGGGATCAGAAGAGACAGATGAGCGTGAGCGACGAGTCTCAGATGGGGTGCGAGCGACGAGGGATTCCCTCCCAAGGAGCGAGCTCCGCAAGCGAGCCCGCAGGCGAGGCGGCGAGCCGCAGGCCGCCGCAGGCAGATCGAAGCGGGCGCGACAAATAGTGAAGATCGGCATCGTCAGTCCGTACGCCTATCCGCGCCCGGGCGGGGCGAACTCGTACATCCGCGAGAGCTACGAGGAGCTCCGCCGCCTCGGACACGAGGTGCGCATCATCACGGCACCCTGGGGCGACGACCCGCCGGCGCAGGACGTGATCCAGATCGGTCGCGCGATGGCGGTGCCGTTCAACGGCAGCATCGGCCGCGTCACGCTCTCGCTGCGCCTCGAGTGGCTGGTGTCGCGCATGCTCGAGCGCGAGAAGTTCGACGTCATCCACCACCACGAGCCGTTCGTGCCGTTCCTCTCGTTCCAGATCCTCGACTCGGCGAAGTGCCCGAACGTCGCCACGTTCCACGCGTTCGGTGGCTTCTCCGTCTCGTACTGGCTGGGGCGCCTCGTGCTCGACCGCTACATGAACAAGCTCGACGCGCGCATCGCGGTGTCGAGCGCGGCGCGCCACTTCGTGTCGCGCTACTTCCCCGGCGAGTACCGCATCATCCCGAACGGCGTCGACGTGGACTTCTACGCGAGCGCCCGCCCGTTCCCGGAGTTCCGCGACGGAAAGGTGAACATCCTCTTCGTCGGACGGGTCGAGCCGCGCAAGGGCGCGATGTATCTCCTGCGGGCCTACGCGAAGATCAAGGCCACCTGTCCCGAGACGCGCCTCATCATCGTCGGGCGAGGACCGGATCTCGGCAAGCTGCGGCGCTTCGTCCACTCGCAGCGTCTCTCGGACGTGCTGTTCGCCGGACGCGTGGACGACGTGGACAAGGCGCGCTTCTACAAGACGGCCGACATCTACGTCGCGCCGTCGACCGGCCAGGAGTCGTTCGGCATCGTCCTGCTCGAAGCGATGGCCGCGGGCTGCGCGGTGATCGCGTCCGACATCCACGGCTACAAGCGCGTCGTGCAGCGGAACGTGAGCGGCCTCCTCGTCGAGCCGCGCGACGTGGACGCGCTCGCGGACGCCGTGGCGCGCCTGGCGGGCGATCCGGCGCTACGGCGGAGCCTGGGCGAGGCCGGGGCGCGCCGGGCGCCGGAGTACGACTGGAAGCACGTGACGAGCGAGCTGGTGAAGGTCTACGAAGAGGTGATCGCGGGGCCCTAGAGGCCGAGGTAGGCGCTCCGGACCTTGGGATCCGCCGCGATCTCGGCCGCGCTTCCCGCCAGCACGACACGTCCGTTCTCGAGCACGGCCGCTCCGGATGCCACCTCGAGCGCGCGATGGGCGTTCTGCTCCACGAGCAGCACCGTCGTCCCATTCGCGACGATCTCCTGGAGGACCCGGAACACCTCGTCGACGAGGATCGGGGCGAGGCCCAGCGACGGCTCGTCGAGCATGAGGATCGCTGGCTTCGCCATCAGCGCGCGCCCGATCGCGGCCATCTGCTGCTCTCCGCCGGAGAGCGTACCCGCGACCTGACGGCGCCGCTCGCCAAGGCGCGGGAACAGCGCGAACACGTCGGCGAGCGTCCGCGCGCGATCCGCGCGCGCGCGCCGGGAGTAGGCGCCGAGCGTGAGGTTGTCCTCGACCGTCATGTTCGGCCAGAGATGGCGCCCCTCGGGGACCTGCACGATGCCGAGGTCGACGATGCGGTGCGCGGGCCGGCCGGTGATGCGCTCGCCGCCGAGTCTGACCTCACCCGCGAGCGCGGCGAGCGTTCCCGAGATCACGCGCAGCGTCGTCGTCTTCCCGGCACCGTTGCTGCCGAGAAGCGTGGTGACGGTCCCTTCGTTCACGGTGAACGACACATCCCACAGCGCCTGGACGTCGCCATACGAGGCGGCGAGACCGTCGACCTCGAGGATGCCGCTCACGAGACGGCGCGCTCCCCCAGATACGCCTTGATCACGCGGGCATCCTGGGCGATCTCGGCGGGGCTGCCCACGGCGATCGTCCGCCCGAGGTCCATGACCATGATCCGGTCGGACAGCGACATGATGGCCCGCATCACGTGCTCGACCATGACGATGGTGATCCCGGAGGCACGGATGTCGCGGATCAGCGCGATCATCTGAGCGCCCTCCGTGCGGTTGAGCCCGGACGCGACCTCGTCGAGCAGCAGGATGTCCGGGCGCGTCGCCAGCGCGCGCGCCACCTCCAGTCGCTTGCGGCGGGCGAGCGTGAGCGAACGAGCGAGGGTGGTGCGGTGCGGCGTGAGCTGTGTCGTCTCGAGGACGCGCTCGACCTCGGCTTCCGCCTGCGCGCCGCGCAATCCGCTGCGCCCGTAGAGGACTCCCACGAGCACGTTGCGGTGCACGGTCATCTCGGCGAAGGGGCGCACGAGCTGGTGCGTGGTCACGAGGCCGAGCGCGCAGACACGGTGGGCGCCGAGGCCGCCGATCTCGCGCCCGCGAAGCCGCACCGACCCCGCGGTGGGCGCGTACACGCCCGACATCACGCGGAACAGAGTCGTCTTGCCCGCGCCGTTCGGACCGATGAGGCCGAAGATCTCGCCCTGGCGCACCTCGAAGTCGACGCCGTTCACCGCGACGAGGCCGCCGAAGCGCTTCGTCACGCCGCGACCGGTGAGGATGGGCGTCGCCGTCGCGTCGCTCACGCGACGACGTCCCCGCCCGCGGCACCGCCGCGGAGCAACCGCCGCGCGCGACCGCTCACGCGATCGATGACGCCGGCTACGCCGAGCGGCTCGAACAGCACGATGGCCACGAGGATGAGGCCGTAGAGGAGAGAGGGGACGTAGGGGTTGTTGACCAGCGAGGTGATCTGGTCCTGCACGTACGCGTAGAGCAACGCGCCGAAGACCGGGCCCCACACCGTGCCGACGCCACCCACGACCGGCATGAGGACGAGCGCGATCGAGATGCTGAAGCTGAACATCGTGGATGGATCCAGGAACTCCTGACGGGCGGCGTACAGCGTACCGGCCATCCCCGCGAAGAACGCCGAGACGGCGAGGGCGATGATCTGGAGACGGGCCGTCGGCACGCCGACGGTCTCCGCGGCGTCGCGGTCCATGTTGATCGCGAAGAGGCCGAGGCCGAACCGGCCCGCGCGGATGCCGATGGTCGTGAGCATCGTGACCACGAACAGGCCGACGGTCGCGTAGTGGACGAGCACGGGATCGTACGCGGGCAGCGACAGGCCCGTGACGCCGTGGGTGAGCTCCACGCCGAACACGTCGTCGAAGTTGACCGCGAGCAGCCGCGTGGCCTCGCCGACGCCGATCGTCGCGATCGCGAAGTACGGTCCACGCAGGCGAAGCGTCGGCGCGCCGACGAGGACCGAATACGCGGCGGCGACCAGTCCGGCGATCGGCAGCGTGAGCAGCGGGTCCCAGCCGAGCGTGTACCAGAAGATCCCGGTCGTGTAGGCGCCCATGCCGAGGAAGGCCGAGTGCCCGAACGAGATCTGGCCGGCGTAGCCGCCCACGATGTTCCAGGCCGACGCGAGGATCGCGTACCACAGCACGAAGAAGGCGAGGCGCTGGAGGTTGAACTCCTCCGGCGCGACGATCGGGATCGCCGCCAGCGCGACGCCGAGGGCGAGCACGATCCCGGTCTGGATCCAGATACGCGTCGCGCGCGGCAGCCTCGCGAACGCGCGGATCGGGTTCACGACAGCCGGCGCCGCCGGAGCACGGAGGCGAGGCCACCGGGCATGACGACGAGCACGACCACGAGGACGACGAACGAGACGAGGTTCTCGAGCGCCGGCTTCGAGAGCGTGACCGTGAGGTTCTCGGCCGCGGCGAGCAGGAACGACGCCGCCGCCACGCCGACGATGGATTCGAGGCCCCCGAGCACGATGATCGTAAAGCTCTTCAGCTGGAGCACGCGGCCAAAGTCCGGGTCGAACGAGAAGATCAGCGTCAGCAGGGAGCCCGCGAGGGCCGCGAGCGCGGTGCCAAGGCCGAAGGCGATCATCGCGACACGGCGTGGGTCTATTCCGACGAGCGAGCATGCCTCCCGGTCCTGCGCGAGCGCTCGGATCGCGCGGCCGAGAAAGGTCCGCCTCAGGAACAGCTCGAGCGCGACCAGCACGATGATCCCAGCCACGAAGACGAGGAAGCGCGTGGTGGAGATGGCGATGGCGCCGAGATGGATCACCGACTGCACGTACGGCGTCACGATCCCCCGCGTATCGCCGCCGAAGACGAGATAGGCGAGCGACTGCATGACCAGCCACAGGCCGAAGAGGAGCAGGAGCGACACGATCGGCGGACTCCCGGATACGCGACGGACGAGTGCGACCTCGATGACGGAGCCGACCGCGAAGAAGAGCGGGGCGACGATGAGAACGCTGAGGATCGGGTCGAGCCCGAAGCTCTGCCACAGGACGAACGTCGTGAACGCGCCGAGCATCATCGACCCCGCGTTGGCGAGGTTGATGATCTTCATCACGCCATAGATGAGGGCGAGCCCGTACGACATCGTCGCGTACAGGCCCGCCACCAACAGTGCACTGATCAGCGCCTCGAGGAGGCGCATGGATCGTCTACTTCTTCGGCGTCGGCATCACTGGATCGCCGGTCGCCTCCTCCTTCGGCCAGATGAGGATGGTCTTCCCGCCGGGAAGGTTCTGGGTCATGACGTACACGTTCGTCGCCTGGCCGCTCTTGTCGAACTTGATCGTGCCGCCCGGGAAGATCGAGTCACCCCAGCTGTTGCTCGCGAGGGTGTCCCGGACCTTCTGCTTGTCGATGGTGCCCGCCTTCTGGATCGCGGCGTAGAGGATCCGGACCGTCTCCCATCCGGCGGCCGCGTACCACTCCGGGTCGTCGCCGGTGGTCTTCCAGGTGTCGAGCCACTTCTTCACCGCCGCGCCGGGCTGCTGCTGGTCGAACCACACCGCCGAGGTGATGTAGTCCGTGGCCGCGCCCAGCTGGTCCTTCGCGGACTTGTCCGGACCGCGCGCGCCGTAGGTGATGAACTTGTGATACAGGCCGAGCTGCGTGTACTGGCGCTGCATGGTGATGTAGTCCGGAAGGTGCGCGTCCGCCATGAACGCGTCGGCATTCACGTCCTTCACGCGACCCAGGAGCGCCGAGAAGTCCTTGCCGTTCAGGTCGAACGGCTCGTTGAACAGGACCTTGAAGCGGTCGGGCGCCGCCTTGGCGCCGTCCTGCAGGCCCTGCGAGAACTCCTTGCCGTGCGATGTGTTCTCGTAGACGACCGCCATCGTGAGCGGCTTGGGAAGCTTGTTCGCGTCCTGCTGCGTCTTGATGAAATCGAGCTCGGTCTGCGCGAGCGCCTCGATGGGCGCCAGCACGCCGAAGGCCCAGGTGTTGTCCTTGTAGATCGACGCGGACGCCCCGCCGCCGTTCACGTACGGCATCTTGTAGCGGTTGGCGACCTTGACCTCCTGCGTCACGAGCGTCGTGTTGTACCCGCCGAGAAGCAGGTCGACCTTGTCCTGGGTGATGAGCTTCTCGTAGAGGTTGCCGCTCGTCGCGGCGTCGCTCTTGTTGTCCTCACCCTTCAGCTCGATCTTGACCTTCTTGCCGCCGACCTGAAGACCGCCCGCGTCCATCACCTGTTTCGTGTAGAGCTTGTACGCGTCCTCGATGAACTTGCCGGACTTCGCGTCCGCGCCGGAAAGGGGAAGGACGTAGCCGATCTTCATCGTGTCCGGAACGCCCGCGGTGGCCGCGCTCGTCGCCGCCGCGCCGGTGCTCGTCGCCGCCGCGCCGCCGCCGCCGCTACCGCCGCAGGCGCTGGCGATGAAGAGGCCTACGAACGCCATCGAGACGAATGAACGGGACATTCAGGCACCCCCCTTGGCCAAATGCGTCCGCCGAATCTAGCGCGGCGACATCGACGCGTCACGTTCCACATCGCGGCAAGAGCACCGTCCCCGAGGCTCCCATCCGGAGATGCCGGCCGTCATTCCAGCCTCGCTCCAGTCAGCGGCGCGATGTCGGGCAGCTCCGTCCACCCGCGCACGAGCGCGAGACGCCGCGCCGGGTCGCGGCGACGGCGCGCGCGAACGTCTGCTCCTCGTGGAAGCAGGTGGTCAGCGCCCTCGCCATGCCGGCTTCCGCTTCTCCATGAACGCGTGGACCCCCTCGCGGAAGTCCTCGCTCGTGTAGCAGAGCGCGACGAGATCGCGTCCCTCGTCCGGGAGCATGCGCTGGCGGATCCGGCGCAGCCCCTCCTTCGTGGCCCAGAGCGTCAGCGGCGCGTGCGCGGACATCGTGCGCACCAGCTCGCTGACGCGGCCGCCGAGCGCGTCGTCGTCCGCGACGACCTCGTGCACCAGCCCGGCGCGGAGCGCTTCATCGGCCGCGATGATGCGCGACGTGAAGATGAGCTCCTTCGTCCGCGCGGTGCCGATGAGCGACGCGACGCGCACCAGGTTCGCGAGCGAGAGGCAGTTCCCAAGGGTGCGCGCGATCGGCATGCCGAACGTCGCGCCCGCGGTGGCGATGCGGAGATCGCAGGAGGACGCGATCGCGAGGCCGCCCCCCGTGGTCGCGCCGGAGATGGCGGCGATCGTGGGCTTGCGCACCCCCTCGAGCGCCCCGAGCACGCGCTCCATGAACTCCTCGTACCCAAAGGCCTGCTCCGCGGTGCGGTAGTCCGCGAACTGCGAGATGTCGGTCCCGGCGACGAAGCCGCCGCCCGAGCCGGTGAGCACGAGGGCGCGCACCGCGACGTCGGCGTTCGCGCGCGCGGCCGCCTCCTCGATCGCCTCGTACATCGCGAAGGTCATCGCGTTGCGCGCGCGGGGGCGGTCGAAGGTGAGCCGGAGCTCTCCGCCGTCGCGGAGCTCGAGCCGGACGTCGCCGGTCATGCGGCCCTCGCGATGCCGTCGCCGATGAGCCGCTCGATCTCGTCGGCCGAGTGCCCGGCCTCCGCGAGCACCTCGCGGGTGTGCTCGCCGAGGAGCGGACCCGCCCGCTCGGGTCCCACGCGCGTCGATCCGAGCCGGATGGGCGTGCCGAGCGCGCGTACGTTCCCGAGCCGAGGGTGCGGCAGGTCCACGAAGAAGCCGCGCGCGACCAGATGCGGATCGTTGAAGACGGCGCCGTAGTCCTGGATCTCGGCGCACGGGACGCCGGCGCCGCGCAGCAGCGCGAGCCAGTGCGCGGCCGGCCGCGTCAGGGTGACGGCCTCGATGAGCGGGATGAGCTCGCGCACGTGCGCGCGGCGCAGGCTGCCGTCGGCGAAGCGGGGATCGTGCTCGAGCTCGTCCAGCCCCATCGCGCGGCAGAACGCCGTCCAGTTGGGCGGAGTCGTCGCGCCGACGACGAAGTACGAATCCGCCGCGCGCACGGCCTGATACGGGGCGAGCAGCTTGTGCGCCGACCCCGCGGCGCGCGGGATCTCGCCGGTGGTGAAGTACGTCCCGGCCTCCCAGACGGCGAGCGCGGCGGACGACTCGAACATCGAGACGTCCACGAGCTGCCCGCGGCCATCGCGAGCGCGCACGCCGAGCGCGGCCATGACGGCGATCGTCGCGTAGAGCCCGGCGGTGAGGTCGGAGATCGACACGCCGACCTTCACGGGCGGTCCGCCCTCTTCGCCGGTCACGCTCATGAGGCCGCTCATCGCCTGCACGATGATGTCGAGCGCGGGGCGGTCCGCGTAGGGGCCGTCCAGTCCAAAGCCGGTCACCGCGGCATAGACGAGCCGCGGATTCGCGTCGAGAAGCTCGCGCGGATCGAGGCCGAGGTCGCGCATCGTGCCGGGCCGCAGATTCTCGACGATCACGTCGGAGCGCGCGGCGAGCCGGCGGAACACCTCGCGCGCGGCGTCGCGCTTCAGGTCGAGCGCGATGCTGCGCTTCGAGCGGTTGAGCCGGACGAAGTTGCCGCTCTCGCCGTCGACGATCGGCTCGAGCCGCCGTGAGAGATCGCCGCCGCGCGGGTCCTCGATCTTCACGACGTCGGCACCGAGATCGGCGAGCTGCATGCCGCAATACGGACCGGCCATGTAGTTGCCGACCTCGAGCACGCGAACGCCCGCGAGCGGGGGCTGGAGCATCGCGGCGAGTCTAGAAGCGCCGCGCGATCAGCATCCGCCCCAGTGCGTCGTCACCGTCCCGTCCGTCGCCAGCCGCCAGACGCCGCCGGCTCCACCCTTCACGCCGACGACCCACACCTCGGCCCGCGGACCGCGCGCGAACACGGACACGAGATCGCAGCTCGTGTGCAGATCGATCGGCCGCAGATCGTCGAGCGATCCGTGAAGCAGCGTGCCGCCGTCGCCGACGATCCACAGCGCCGGCTCGACGATGACGTCGCGCAGCCGCGCGTTGACGCCGCTCTTCACCGTGTGCCAGCCGCTCGCGTACGCCACCACGACGCCGCCGTCGCCGACGGCCACGGCGTTCGCGGGCGTCGTCGCCGCGATCGCGCGCAGCGTGGCGGCCTGGCCGGAGCCCACGGGGTTCCAGCCGCGCTGGTCCAGCCGGTACGTGATGCCCGCGTCGCCGACGGCCCACGCCGACGTCTGCGAGAACGCGACCAGATCGTGGAGGTCCTCGTCGATGCCAGAGGCGTACGGCTGGATGTCGCCGCCGGCCAGGATGAACACCGCGCCGCGCGACCCGACCATCAGCGCACCGTCGCCGAGCGGCGCCACGCCGAAAAGATCCTCGATCGTCACGTCGGTCGCGCGGATCTGGCGCGCGGCGTCGTCGATGAGGAGCAGCGCGCCGACGAGGCCGACCGCGTACGCGCGCGTCGGAGCGCACGCGACCGACGTGAGCGATCGGAGCGTGTCGTCCACCTGGGACCATGCCGACCCGTCGTAGCGGAGCAGACCGCCCCCGTTCGTCACGACCCAGACCGACTGCGTCGTGGCGCAGCCCGACGAGAGCGGCTGCCGGAAGAGCGCGGCCTCGTCGACGGCGGTCGGGCTCGGTACCGCCGTCGGCGGCGCGGTCACGCTCACGCGCACCGGCGTGGGCGCGGGCGGGCGCGTGATGCGCGCGATGGCGAGGCCGCCGCCGATCGCCACGACCACCGTCAGCACGGCGATGGCCGCGGCCGTCGCGGACCTCACGTCACGCCATCGCCTCGAGCCGGCGGATGCGCTCTTCGATAGGCGGATGCGTGTCGAAGAGCCGGTCGAAGAACTTGGGATCGTCCTTCAGCGGGTTCGCGATGTACAGACTCGCGGTCGCCTTGTTCGCCACCTCGAGCGCCTCGGTGTCGCCCGCGATCTTGCGCAGGGCGTTCGCGAGCCCCGGCGGGTAGCGCGTGAGCAGCGCGCCCGACGCGTCGGCGAGGTACTCCCGTTGACGCGAGACCGCGAGCTGGATGAGCTGGGCGACGATCGGCGTGAGGATCGCGAGCACGATCGCGACGAGGACGAGGATCGCGCCGGCGCCGCCGCGGTCGCGGTCGCGGCGGCGGCCGCCCCACCACATCGACCGCAGCATCCAATCGGAGAGCAGCGCCACCGTCCCGACGAGCACGGTCACGAGGAGCATCACGCGGATGTCGCGGTTCACGACGTGCGACATCTCGTGCGCCAGCACGCCTTCGAGCTCCTGGCGGTCGAGCTTGTCGAGCAGACCGCGCGTCACCGCGATCGAGGCGTGCTTGGGGTCGCGGCCGGTCGCGAAGGCGTTGGGCGCGGAGTCGTCGATGAGATACAGCTTCGGCGGCTCGATGCCGAGACCGACGGCGAGCGTCCCGACGATGTTGCGCAGCTCGGTCTCCTCCTTCGGGCCGATCTCGCGCGCCCGCGACTGGGCGAGGACGAGCCTGTCTCCGGCGAAGTACGATCCCGCGGCCGAGACCCCCGAGAGCCCGACCGCGAACGGCAGCGCGGCCACGCCGCCACCCGGGGCCGCGTACTCGCCGACGACGTACGCCAGCACGCTCACGACGACGGTGAACGCGGCGATGAGCAGGACGGTGCGCCACCGGTTCGCGGCGACGGCGTCGTAGATCGAGAGGCGCTGCGGCGGCACGGCCACGACGGCCTAGCCGAACGACACCTTCGGCGTCTCACGCTGCGCGGCGTCGGCGAGCTCGAAGTACTGCTCGGAGGTGAATCCGAACGTCCCCGCGAGCACGTTGGTGGGGAACGTCTGCAGCGCGGTGTTGTAGTCGCGCACGTTGCCGTTGTAGAAGCGCCGCGCGAACTGGATCTTGTCCTCCGTGTCGCGCAGGTTCTCGGAGAGGTCCTTGAACTCCTGCACCGCCTGGAGCTGCGGATACGCCTCCGCGACGGCGCGCAGGTTCAGGAGGGCCGCACCGAGGGCGCTCTCGGCCTGCCCCCGCTGCTCGGGCGAGCCGGTCTGCGCCGCGGCCTGCGCCGCCGAGCGCGCCTGCGTGACCGATTCGAACGTCCCGCGCTCGTGCGCGGCGTAGCCCTTCACGGTCTCGACGAGGTTCGGGATCAGGTCCCAGCGCCGCTTCAGCTGCACGTCGATGTCCGACCAGGCCTCGCGCACCCGCTGACGGAGCGTGACGAGGCGGTTGTAGGTCGTGACGAGGAAGAGCGCGATGAGCGCGATGACGACGAGGACGATCCAGATCTCCACTGGGCTCCCCTTCCTGTGGGTTTGCGCTACTCGCAAATGATGACAGGGTGAGCGGCGCGCAGCTTCCCTGGGGAGGCGCTACAGCAGGTCGCGCACCGCCTTCGCGATGCAGTCCGCGTCGATCCCCGCCTCGTGGAGGAGCTCCGCGGGCTTTCCCGAGCCAGGCATGCCGCGCGGGGCCAGGTGCCGAAGGGCAACGCCCCTCACGCCGGCGTCGGCGAGGGCGGCGAGCACGGCGTCGCCGAGGCCGCCCTCGGGCCAGTGATCCTCGGCGACGACGAGACGTCCGCCGGTCGCGACGACCGCGGCCGCGAGCGTCTCCTGGTCGATCGGCTTGACCGTGTACGCGTCGATCACGCGGACGCGGATCCCGTCCTTCGCGAGCGCGTCGGCGGCCTTCACCGCCTCGTGCAGCGTGATGCCGGCGGCGGCGACGGTCACGCGATCGCCGGATCCGCCGCCACGCACGACGCGGCTGCCGCCGATCGGGAACTCGTCGCTCGCCCCGTAGAGGATCGGGGTGTTCGCGCGCGTGGTGCGCAGGTAGACGATGCCGTCGCGGTCCGCCATCGCCGCGACGAGCTTCGCGGTCTGGTTCCCATCGCAGGGATACAGGACGGTGCTGCCGTGCACCGCGCGCATCATCGCGAGATCCTCGAGCGCCATCTGCGACGGCCCGTCCTCACCGATCGAGACGCCGGCGTGCGATCCGGACAGGCGGATGTTGGCCTGCGAGATCGCGGCCATGCGGATGAAGTCGTACGCGCGCGTGAGGAAGGCGGCGAACGTGGAGGCGAACGGCCGGAAGCCGATGACCTGCATGCCGACGGCGGCGGCGACCATCTTCTGCTCCGCGATGTACATCTCGAAGAAGCGCTCCGGCGCGGTCTTCTTCACCTCTTCGGAGTGCGTCGAGTTGCTCACCTCGGCGTCGAGCGCGACGACGTCGGGCCGCGCCGCCGCGACCGCGGCGAGAGCGTCGCCGTAGGCCTTGCGCGTCGCGACGGGCTCGCTGTAGCTCTTGAGCTGCGGCTCCTTCGCGGCGCTCATCGCCGGCGGCGACCAGCGATCGGGCTTCTGCGTCTGGAACGTCCGCGACGGCTCGTCGCCGAGCTCGGCGAGGGCCTTCTCGGCCTCCTCGGCGGAGAGCGCCTTCCCGTGCCAGCCCTCCTTGTCCTCGAGGAACGAGACGCCCTTCCCCTTGATCGTGCGGGCGACGATCGCCGTGGGCCGGCTCGCGTCGCGGGCGCGCGCGAGCGCGTCGTCGATCTCGGCGAGATCGTGTCCGTCGATGACGAGCGCTTCCCATCCGAACGCCTCGACGCGCGCGGCGTACGCGTCGGTGTCCCACTCGAGCTCGGTGGGGCCGCGCTGGCCGAGGCGGTTCACGTCGATGATCGGCGTGACGTTGTCCAGGCCCTCGTGGCCGCCGAGGTCGAAGCCCTCCCAGATCGATCCTTCGGCGCTCTCGCTGTCGCCCACGAGGGTCCAGATGTGGAACGGCGCGTTCCACAGACGCTTCGCGGCGAGCGCCATGCCGACCGCGATCGGCATGCCCTGTCCGAGCGAGCCGGTCGCGACGTCGACCCATGGGAGCAGCGGCGTCGGATGGCCCTGGAGTCGCGAGCCGAGCTTGCGGAAGGTCATGAGCTCCGCGTCGTCGATGGCGCCGGCCGCGCGGAACAGCGCGTACGCGAGCGGCGAGGCGTGGCCCTTCGAGAAGATCAGGTGGTCGTTCGCGGGATCGTCGGGCCTCGCCCAGTCGTAGCGCAGATGACCCGCGAGCAGCACCGCCATGAGATCGGCGGCGGAGAGGCTCGAGGTCGGATGCCCCGACCCCGCGGCGGTCGAGCAGCGGATGCTATCCGCACGGAGCTGCCGTGCGAGCTGCCGGTACAGATCGAGACGCGTCCCGGTCGCGGTGGCCGTCGCCATGCCGTCTAACGCTACCGCAAGGAGCGCGCCGCCGACGGCCTATCCTCGGCGCGATGAGATGAGAGGGGTGTAAGCGCGATGGACATCGGTCTCTACGGTCTCGGGCGGATGGGCGGGAACATGGTCACGCGGCTGCTCCGCGGCGGCCATCGCGTGGTCGCGGGCAACCGCAGCCGCGGACCGGTCGATGAGAAGAAGGGCGAGGGCGCGGTCGGCGCCTACACGATCGAGGAGATGGTGAGGGCCCTCACACCGCCGCGCGTGCTGTGGTCCATGGTGCCCGCCGGCGAGGTGACCGACCACGCGCTCGACGAGTTCGCCAAGTACGCGAGCAAGGGCGACGTGCTCGTCGACGGCGGCAATTCGAACTTCCGCGATTCGATGCGCCGCGCCGAGAAGTACGCCGCCCTGGGCTTCGACTTCCTCGACATCGGCGTGTCCGGCGGCGTGTGGGGCCTCGAGGTGGGCTACTGCATGATGGTCGGGGGCCCCAAGCGCGCGGTCGACATCGTGCGTCCGGCACTCGACACGCTCGCGCCGCCGAACGGCTGGGCACACTTCGGGAAGAGCGGCGCCGGCCACTTCGTGAAGATGGTCCACAACGGGATCGAGTACGGGATGATGCAGGCGTACGGCGAAGGCTTCGAGCTGCTCCACGCGAGCGAGTTCGACCTCGACATGAAGCAGGTCGCGAGCGTGTGGATGCGGGGCAGCGTCGTGCGCTCCTGGCTCCTCGAGCTCGCGGAGCGCGCCTTCGAGCAGGAGGGCTCCGACCTCGAGAACATCAGGGGCTGGGTCGCCGATTCTGGCGAGGGCCGCTGGACGGTCATCGAGGCCATCAACCACGACGTGCCCGCGACCGCGCTCGCGCACGCGCTCTTCGCGCGCTTCACGTCGCGACAGGAGGACTCCTACGCCATGAAGGTCGCCGCGGCGCTGCGGAACCAGTTCGGCGGTCACGCCGTGAAGACCGAATGAATCCGCCGTGACGACGACCGCGGTCGTCAATCCGCTGCGCGAAGGCCTGCGCCTCGCGCGGACGCCGGAGCCGGCGACGCTCGTGCTCTTCGGCGGATCCGGCGACCTCGCCGGCCGGAAGCTCCTCCCCGCCCTCTACAACCTCGCGGTGCAGCGCCTGCTGCCCGCGAGCTTCGCCGTCGTCGGCGCGGCGCGCCGTCCGACGAGCGACGAGGCGTTCCGCGCCGAGCTGCACGACGCCGTCGCGGAGTTCAGCCGGACGAAGCCGATCAACGAAGAGGTCTGGCAATCGTTCGCGCGCAACATGCACTTCGTCGCGACGCCGGACGACGCGGGATACGACGCGCTCGCACGCCGACTCGCGGAGGTCGACGCCGAGGTGGGCACCAATGGGAACCGGCTCTTCTACCTCGCCACGCCGCCCGCGGCGTACGCGCCCATCGTGCGGTCCATCGGCACCCACGGTCTGCGCGGATCGGGCTGGTCGCGCGTCGTGATCGAGAAGCCCTTCGGTCACGACCTCGCGAGCGCGACGGAGCTGACGAACGTCGTGCACGAGGTCTTCCGCGAGGACGAGGTCTTCCGGATCGACCACTACCTCGGCAAGGAGACCGTGCAGAACATCCTCGTGCTCCGCTTCGCGAACGGTATCTTCGAGCCGATCTGGAACCGCCAGTACGTCGACCACGTGCAGATCACCGTGGCGGAATCGATCGGCATCGAGGAGCGCGCCGAGTACTACGACCGCGCCGGAGCGATGCGCGACATCGTCCAGAACCATCTCCTGCAGCTCCTCGCGCTGGTCGCGATGGAGCCTCCGGCCGCGTTCGACGACCGCGCGGTGCGCGACGAGAAGGTGAAGGTGTTCCGCGCGCTCCGCCCCATCGCGCAGCGCGAGGTCGCGGCGCGCACGGTGCGCGGGCAGTACACACGCGGCTTCATCGAAGGGAAGGCCGTGCCGCCATATCGCGAGGAGGCCGGCGTCGGGCCGGATTCGAAGACCGAGACCTTCGTCGCGATCCGCTGCTTCGTCGACAACTGGCGCTGGGAGGGCATCCCCTTCTACCTCCGCACGGGCAAGCGCCTGCCGAAGCGCGCGACCGAGATCGCGATCCGCTTCCGCGTGGCCCCGCACCGCATCTTCTCGCGCGAGGCCTCCGAGGGGATCGACGCGAACGAGCTCGTCCTGCGCATCCAGCCGGACGAGGGCATCAGCCTGACGTTCGGCGCGAAGGTGCCGGTGCAGGAATTCCGCATCCGCACCGTGAACATGGACTTCGTGTACGGCGCGTCGTTCATGGTCGACGCGCCCGACTCCTACGAGACGCTCATCCTCGACGCGCTGCGCGGCGACGCGACGCTCTTCACGCGCCGCGACGAGGTCGAGCAGCAGTGGGCGTTCGTCGATCCGATCCTCGAGGCGTGGCGCGTGGGCATGCCCGAGCTGTCGCTCTACCCCGCGGGCTCCTGGGGGCCACCCGAGGCCGAGACGCTCATCGAGCGGGACGGCAAGGTGTGGCGACGGCCCTGAGCGCGGTCGACGAGGCCGTGTGGGGAGCGCGCGTCGCGAACGTGAGCGCGCTCGAGCGGGAGCTCGCGCGCCTGCGCCGCTCGTCGAGCGCGCACGCGAAGGAGCAGGGTCGCACGGTCGCGCGTGCCGCCGTCCTCAATCTCATCGTGTACGCCGACCGTGAGGTCCATGCGCGACGCGCCGCCGCGGTCACCGCGCGGCTCGCGGACCGGCATCCCTCGCGCGGCATCGTCGTGCTCGGCGACCGCGAGCGCGACGGCGCCGACGTCGCCATCCAGCTCCACTGCTACGTGCCGCACAAGGAACAGAGCGCGCAGGTCTGCTACGAGCAGATCCTCGCGCGCGTGCGCGGCGATGCCGACGACCGGCTCGCGAGCGTGGTCATCCCGCTCCTCGTCCCCGATCTTCCCGTGTTCCTCTGGTGGACGGGCAGGCCGCCGCACGGCACGCGGAGGTTCGACGAGCTCCTGGCGCTCGCCGACCGCCTCATCGTCGATTCCGCCGACTTCGCGCGACCGGACCAGACGCTGCCGCGCCTCGCCGAGCTCGCGTCGAGCCACCGCTATCGCGGCTTCGGCATCACCGATCTGAACTGGACGCGGCTCACCCCGTGGCGCGAGCTCGTCGCCGGCTTCTTCGACAGCGCGAGCTGGCGTCCCTACCTCGACGAGATCGTCGGCGTGCGCGTCGGCTTCGGCGTGGACATGGACGGCCGGGACATCCATCCATCGCAGGCGCTCCTGTTCGTCGCGTGGCTCGCGTCGCGGCTCGGGTGGCAGGCCGTGGAGGCGCTCGCCCCGTCGGAGGCCGGCGGTCTGCTCTTCAGCCTCTCGCGTGCCGACGGCGCACGGATCCTCGTGCGCGTCCGGCCGCGCTTCGAGCGCGGGATCGAGCCCGGCGACACCTCGGGCGTGCGGCTTCAGGCGCGCTCCGGCGAGCAGCTCGTCGAATTCGTGTTGAAGCGGTCACCCGATCCGCGTCACGTCACCGCGACCGTCGCGGTGGATGGCGAGCGCCGCGTGACGCGCGTCGTGCCGCTCCCCGCGCCGGACATCGACGAGCTCCTCCGGGAGGAGCTCGCCATCGTCGGCAGCGACCACGTGTACGAGGACGCGCTGCACGCGCTCGTCGCGCTGGCCTAGGGCTTGCCGTGGGGGCGGACATGCCGACGGAAGGAAGCCTGCGTGCGTCCGACGGGTCCGCGAAGGCACGCGCCGCGCGGCGCCTCGGTGGGCGCTACCTGCTCACGGAGCGCATCGACGCGGGCGGCGCGGGCGAGGTGTGGCGCGCGCGCGACGAGCGCCTTGATCGCGAGGTGGCGGTGAAGATCCTCGGCGCCGGCGCCGACGAGGCCTTTCGCGAGCGCTTCGCCGACGAGGCGCGCCGGGCGGCCTCGGTCGCGCATCCGAACGTCGTCACGGTCTTCGACGAGGGCCGCGACGGCGCCGAGTCGTTCATGGTCATGGAGTACGTCCGCGGCAAGACGCTGCGGGACATCGTGGCCGAGCGCGGGCCGCTGCCCGCGCACGAGGCCGCGCGGATCGTGTCGCAGATCGCGGCGGCGCTCGATGCCGCGCACGAGGCCGGCGTCATCCACTGCGACGTGAAGCCGGCGAACGTCATCGTCGACGAGCACGGCAGGGCGAAGCTCACGGACTTCGGCATCGCGCGGGCGGCGCGCGGGCCGCGGGAGCACGAGCTCATCGGCACGGCGCGCTACATCGCGCCCGAGCGCGTCGCCGGCGAGGCGCCCACGGAGCGATCCGACATCTACAGCCTCGGGCTCGTCGCGTACGAGCTCTTCGCGGGTCGGCCCGCGTACGCCGACCTGGAGACGGAGGATCTGCTGCGCCAGCGGCTCGAGGGACCGCCGCCGAGCCTGCGCGGCGCGCGTGTCGGGGTGAGCGATGCCGTCGACCGCGTCGTGCGACGCTCTCTCGCGCGCGACCCGCGGGACCGCTACTCGAAGGCCGGCACCTTCGCGCACGACCTGCTGCTCGCGACCGAGCGCGGCGGCGCGACCGGCGTCCTCGCGCCGCCTCCGCCGCGACCGCTCCGGCGAGAGCGCGGCTGGGGCATCGACGGCGCCGTGGCGCTCCTCGCGGTCATCGCGGTGCTGCTCGGCACGCTGCTCGTGTTCGCCGCGTTCCAGGGCCGCCCGACGCCGGCGTCGCCGACCGCGAGCCCCGCGCGCACCGCGGCGGTCACCGGCACGCCCAACGTCGTCGGTAAGGACGTGAACGAGGCGGCGAGCGCGCTCATCGCCGCGGGGTTCCGCTCGCCGGTGCCCTGGGAGATCGATCCCGCGGCCAAGGGCACGCCGTGCAGCGTCGCGCGGCAGCGACCCGCGGCGGGCGCGTCGTTCCAGCGCGGCGACACCGCGCAGCTCTTCCTCGTCGGTGGAAAGGACTGCGGCGCGAAGGGGCAGTGACGCGCACGATCGCGCGCAGCGACGCCGGCCGCGTGCGGGACGGGAACGAGGATCGCTACGTCGTCCGTGAGGACCACGGTGTCGTCCTCATGGCCGTGGCCGACGGCGTGGGCGGCGAGGAGGGCGGCGAGATCGCGGCCGGCGCCGCCGTCGCCGAGCTCGCGTTGCGCTTCTTCGCCGCGCCACGCGACCGCGCGCTCGAGGACCGGCTCGCGGACGCGATCCGCGACGCGAACACCGCGGTGCTGCGCGCGGCGGAATCCTCGGGGAACCGGCACGCCGCCGCGACGCTCGTCGCCGCGGTGCTCCGGCGGGACCATCTCGTGATCGCGAACCTGGGCGACAGCCGCGCGTACCTCGTCCGCGACGGCGCGCCACGGCAGCTCACCGAGGATCACCGCGGCGCGACGCGTCACGCGATCACCCGATTCGTCGGCGATCCGCGCGGCGTGCAGCCCGACGTGTTCGTCGAGGACCTGCGTCCGGCCGACCGGCTCGTGCTCTGCTCCGACGGTCTCACGCGACACGTATCGCCGGAGGAGATCGCGGCCGCCGTCGCGCACGCGCCCATCGACGACGCCGCGAACGCGCTCGTCGCCCTGGCCAACGCGCGCGGCGGCGAGGACAACGTGACGGTGGTGCTCCACGACGCGCGCGGCGCGCGCGGGTCGCGGCCCTCGCGCCGCGCGATCGGGATCGCGCTCGCCGTCGTCGTGCTCGCCGTCGTCGGCGCGTTCGCGGCGCTGCTCTCGCTCGCGCCGTCGCCGCGGTAGCGCTACACGCCGAGGCGCGCGAGCAGCGCGCGCGCCGGGCGCAGGCCGAGGGCGACGCCCACGCCGAGCCCCAGGCACCCGAGCTCGTACAGCCAGGCGACGCCCACGGTGAGCGACGTGGCGGCGCTCGCGGAGATCGGCGTCGGGCACGAGTCCGTCGGGTAGAACGCCGGGTCGTACTGCCACGTGGGCAGCACGAAGTAGACGCCCGCGAAGTCGCCCGGGATCGGGACGCCCGACACGTACGGGTAGAAGAAGACGAAGGCGGCCGCGGCGATCGCGAGATACACGGCGACGGCGGACCGCCGCCGCTCCCAGGCGAGGGCCAGCACGATCGCGAGGCACAGCAGGTAGAAGGGCAGCACGGTGAAGAAGTGGTAGAAGAACAGCACGCGTGAGATCGGGATCCACGCGACGAACTGCGCCAGCATCGCGAGGGTGACAAGGCCGAGTGTGGCGGAGCGCGCGCGCACGGCGTAGCCGCCGACGATCGCGGCGGCGGGAAGGGCGATCCAGAAGACGACCGGATTGCCCGCGTCGTAGATGTAGCCGTTCCAGCCGCCGCCGCTCTGGCCGAAATACCAGTACACCGGTTTGAGGTCGAGCGGCCAGCTCCACCACGGCGAGCCCGCGCAGTGCGGCGCGGTCAGCGACGAGTGATACCAGTACATCTGCTGCGTCAGCTCCCAGAGGTTCCAGCCATACGGCGCGGTCGGCCCGCCGAACCAGCGCTGGTACGCCGCGAGGTAGATGACCGCCGGGATGACCGCGAAGGATCCGAAGAGGAGCGCCGCGTTCCGTCCCTTCCCGGCGAAGAGGTCGAGCGGTCCACCCTTTCCCACCCGGCCGTCGAGGTACATCTTCCCGGTAACGACGAGCGTCGCGACGAAGATCCCGGCGAGCGTGTACACGGCCGCCCACTTCGACGCGGCACCGAGTCCGATGAGGACGCCGGCGATGACGATGTCGATCCAGGCGCGGCGTCGCGGTCGATACGCCGCCGCGATGAAGTACCAGGTGGCGACGATGAACGTGGTCACGTAGACGTCGTTCATGCCGATCCGCGCCTGCGCGAACATCGAGCCGTCGAGCACGACGAGCGCGCCGACGAGGTATGCCACGAGCGGCGAGACGAAGAGCCGTCGCGCGAGCAGCACGAGGAAGAACGCGAGGACCGCGGCGAAGAGCACGCCCGGCAGGCGCCACGCGAGCGCGTGCCGGCCCGTCTCGATCCGCTCGACGCCGTCCGGGCCCGCGACAACGAGCTTGTCGTCCTCCCCGTCGACGCCGAGGAAGCGGGCCGACCGATCCACCGGGATGGCCGCGTAGGGCGACGCGCCGTGCGTCTCGACCACGACCACCTTCCCCGGCGCGAGCGCGTAGAGGAACTGCGTCCGAGGCACGACCGCGAGCGACGTCGCCGGCCCGTCGAACGCGCCGGTACGGTCGTTCGCGAGCGGCACGCTGTCGGTCGAGTGCGCCTCGAGGTCGATGACGTCGAGCGCCGGCGTGTCGGCGCGCGCGACGAACACGCGATTCGGACCCTGCGCGTACGCGATCGCGGCGCCCGGCCCGCGCGCGTTCAGAGTCTGCCGATCCTGCCCCGTGGCCGGATCGATCGCGTGGACGACGCCGCCCGGCTCGAGCGCGTAGATCTCGCTGCCATCCGGCTTCGCGGTCAGCGCGATCACGGGACGCGCGATCACCTGGGGCGTCGCGTCGAGGGACTGGTACAGGGCGAGCCCCATGTCGCCGCCGATGACGATGCGGCCCCCGTCCGTCACGAGCGCGTTCGCGAAGCCGATCGCCGCCCGCACAACCGTCGCGACCGTCCGCCCGTCCGTCGTGTAGCGGGTGATACGGGAGTCGGTCACGAGGACCACGTCGCCGCCCGCGAAGCCGACGGCGTTCGGCTTCCCCGCGTCGAGCTGCGTCTTCACGCGAGCGAGCTCCCGCCCGTCGCGGTCCCGGATGACGAGCTCCCCGGGCTCGGCGAAGGCACGCGTGCCGTCGTTCCCCACGGCGAACCGGACCCCCAGGGACTCCGCCGCCTCGGTGCCGACGACGCGGTCGTCGCCGAACGCGAGGATGCCGAGCGCCATGATCTCCTTCGCGAGGTGCGGATGCGTCCATTCGTACGGCTCGCGCTGCGCGAGGAGCTCGAACGCGGTCCGCGCGTGATAGACCTCGTCGAAGTACATGTCCCGCGGCTGGTCGAGCCGGTAGCCGCGCGTCGCGAGCACCACGAGCGCGACGAGGAACGCGACCAGGATGTCGCGGCGGCTCGGCGGGCCGCCGAGCGCGAGGATCCGCGGGAGCCGCGGCTCGGGCGCGCGCTCCGGCGCCGCGGCGGCGGGCGCGCCGCTCCCCACGGGAGCGAGCTTGAGGTCGGGCTCGAGCGTCGCATCGGCGCGAGCGAGGCGCCACGCGATGTACGCGGCGACGCCGAGCATCAGGAGCGCGAGCGCGATCTGGCCGTTGCGCGTGAAGAGCGTGTACTCGAGGAGCGCCGGCGAGCGCAGATCGTTCTGCGGGTAGCGCGTGAAGGCGAAGAAGAGGCTCGCCGCGAACGCGATCGCGAGCACGACGTAGGGCACCAGGAGCCGCGCGCGGAGCGCCGCGAGCGGCAGCAGGAGCGCGAACGCGGGGAACAGGTAGCGCTCGTGTGCGCGCGTCGGCAGGAAGTAGAACGCGAACGCGGCGAGCGCCCCGGCGGCGAGGAGCGTCGCCGTATCGCGCCGCCGCCACAGCGGCGCGCACGAGGCGATGAGCCCGACGACCAGGAGGGCGCCGCCGACGGCGACGTAGCCGTCGTCTGGCTTCCAGAAATCGCCGACGATCGACCAGATGTTGAACGCATAGAGGCTCGTGTACGGGTACGTCGCGGACGCGGAGCGGACGAGCTCGACGAGCTCGGCCGGGCCGATGCGGAACGGAACGCCGAGCGCAAGGACCGTGACGAGCGCCGCGACGCCCGCGCGCACCGGCGGCCGCCAGTCCGCGTCGCGGATCCACTCGACGAGCGCGGCCGTGGCGATGACGACGAGCGCGATCCCGAACTGCGGCTTGATCATGAGCGCGATGCCGGCGACGACGCCGGCGAGCGCCCAGCGCCGCCGGCCGGCGAGCACGAGCGAGCCCATGAGCGGCACGGCGCCCACCGCGTCGACCTGTCCCCAGTAGGGCCCCGCGAAGATCGGACCGGGCGCGAGCATCCAGAGTCCGGCCGCGAGCATCGCGCCGGCGCGTCCGGCCGTGCGCCACGCGATCGACGCGCCGAGGATGGCGATCGCGATGTCGGCCGGGATGGACATCGCCTTGACGGCGAGCCGCAGCAGCTCCCCGTCGAAGAGCGCGCCCAGGAGCCACAGGACGTACAGGTATCCCGGCGGGTAGTCGCTGAAGTATCCCGGCTCGTAGAACCGCCACGGCCCGAGCTCCGCGAGGCGCTCGGCCCAGGCCTGGAACGTCGCGACGTCGCTCGGGAATCCCGGCGACCGCAGCACGAGCAGGCGCGGCACGACGCCGAGCGCGATGATGCCCGCGATCGCGAGGCGCGCGCGCCGGTCCGCGCGCGTCGCGTCGGGCGCTTCCGTCACTGCCAGTACCCGAAGCGCGTGATCGCGATCGTCGCGTACAGGTTGATCGCGACGGAGAGGACGGCCACGCCGATGAAGAGCCACGACGGTCGCGCGCGCCAGCCCTCCGCGGTGCGCGCGTCGCCCGCGAGCGCGAGCGCGATGAGGAATGGCTGCGCGTCGAGGCTGAAGCGATAGCCGAACTGCGCGAAGCCGACGGTCGCGTGGAGCATGTCCGGGAGGAGCGCGAGGAGCGCCGCGACGGCGACGATCGCGATCCGCGGATCGCGACGCACGTGGCGAAGGCCCGCGAACGCCCAGAGGAAAGCGGGTGTGGTGAGGAACAGCGACATCCCCTTGATGTCCGGCCGGAGGAAGAACGGCGTCCCCTCCACGAACTGCGGCGGCTCGATGAAGATCGCGTACAGGTGGCGCGGGATGTAGAAGGGCGAGAAGACGCCGTGCGAGAAGAACACGTCTCCCTCCGCGAGGCGCGCGTACCCCGCGTCGAAGGGCGTCCCCCAGCGGAGCAGGTTGTATCCGACATAGGCCGCGGCGAAGGGGAAGCCGCCGAGCACGACGCCGCCGAGCGCGCGGGGGAACGTCGTGCCGGTCCGTCGCGCGAGGAGCAGCGCGAGCGCGGGCGTCGCGGCGGCGACCGGCAGACGCGACAGCGTCGCGAGCCCGATCGCGGCCCCGAGCAGCCAGGGGGCGTCGCCGCGCGCCGCGAAGAGCAGCGCGGCGCAGAGGAAGGGCATCGCGATCGCGTGCGCGTCGAACCACGCGCGTCCGTCGACGGTCGAGAAGAAGAGCGTCGTCCCGACGGCCGACAGCACCGCCCCCGCGATCGCGACCGCGCGCGCGATGCCGAGGGCGCGGAGCGCGAGATAGAGGATGCCCGCCGACACCCCGCCCGCGAGGCGGGAGACGAGCACCTGCGCCAGCGCGCTCGGCAGGAAGGCCGCGAGCGGGACGGTGAGGATCGCGGGCAGCGGTGGGTACGCGACGCAGTACCGGCCGTCGCCGCAGCTGAGTAGCTCGTTCAGCCACGGCGGCGCCCCGGAGAGCCACCATTGCCCCGCGAGGAACGCCTGCGCGAGACGTCCGTAGTAGTCGTAGTCGGTGAGCAGGCCGAAGCCGGCCGCGAGGTACGCGACGCACGCCGCCGCGCCGATCGAGACGGCCGTGGCGCGGTCGCTCACGCGATCAGGACTTCCGCGCGCGAAACGATCCGAAGCGGAGACGCATGACCCCGCGGAGATCGTCCATCGCGGTGCGCACGATGTCGACGCGCGAGTCGGGGTCGTCCGTCCAATCCACGGGGACCTCGTGCACGCGCAGGCCCGCGCGCTGCGCGAGGACGAGGAGCTCCGTGTCGAAGAACCAGGTCTGGTCCTCGATCTGGGGCACGAGAGAGCGCGCGACGTCCGCGCGCACCGCCTTGAAGCCGCATTGCGCGTCGGTGAATCCGGCGCCGAGCAGGAGGCGCAGCACGAGCATGTAGGCGCGGGAGATGAATTCTCGCTTCGGTCCGCGTTTCGTCCGGGCACCGCGCGCCAGCCGGCTGCCGATCGCGATGTCGCTGTGGCCGGAGAGGACCGGCGCGACCAGGGGCAGGAGCGCCTTGAGGTCCGTCGAGAGATCCACGTCCATGTACGTCACGACGGCGGCGTCGCTCTCGAGCCACGCGGCGCGCAGCGCGCGACCGCGTCCCTTGGCGTCGAGGTGGAGGACGCGGACGCCGGGGAGCTCGGTCGCGAGGCGCTCCGCGATCGCGAGCGTCCCGTCGCGACTGGCGTTGTCGGCGATCGTGATGACCGCGGGGAACGGGAATTCCCGCGAGAGGAAGCTGTGCAGCCGGCGGATGTTCGGGCCGAGGTCGCGCTCCTCGTTGTAGACGGGAACGACCACGTCGACGAGCGGTCCCGGCGCGTCCGCTCGGGCAGAAGGGATCACCGGCATGCCCACATGCTGCTTCATCGACCGGCCCTCATGCACGCAAACGGGGGCCGGACCCGTTCCGTTCGGCTTCTAGCTCGAGGACGGCCCCTGGGGCTCGTCCGGGAGCGACTCGATGAACTCCCGGAACACCGCGAGGTTCTGGTCCTCCTCGCTCTCCGCGAGGATCGCCGACCGGTCGAGCACGGTATCCGCGACGAGGATCCGCGCATCGCACCGCACGGCGAGCGCGATCGCGTCCGACGGACGGCAGTCGATCTCGACCTCGCGCTCGCCCGTCTGCAGGAAGAGGCTGCCGTGGAAGATGCCGCCGCCGCTGTCGTCGGATACGAGCTCCTTCACCACGATGCGCGTGATCTCGGCGCCGAGCTTCGCGAGCACGTCCATGAAGAGGTCGTGTGTCAGGGGCCGCTCGCTGGCGATGCCGGCGATGCGCGTCGCGATGCTGTGGGCTTGGTCGGGTCCGATCCAGATCGGAAGGAGGCGGTTGCCGTCCTTCGCCTGCAACAGCACGACGTGCTGGCCGGTGAGCACGTGCACGCGGACGGACTCGACCGTGCATGGCACGAGCATCTTCTAAGGCTACCCCCAGCCGACGCGCGCGCGGCGCGACGCGCGCTGACGGAACAGCGGCAGGAGGAGGATGCCTCCCAGGAAGCCGAACACGTGAGCGAAGTACGCGACCTGCAGCGTGGCGGGATGCAGGCTCATGCGCAGCTCGGCGACCCCTTCGATGACCTGGAGCACGATGAACATCCCGATCACGATCAACGCGGGGAGCTCGAAGATGCTGATGAAGATCCCGAGGAAGACGAGCGTCGATATGCGCGCGGTCGGGAACATCACGAGGTACGCGCCGAGCACGCCGGCGATCGCTCCCGACGCTCCGACCATGGGTGCGGGAGCGAGGAGGCCTTGCCCGATCGCCGCGATGACGCCGCAGAGGATGTAGAAGACGAGGAACGCCCCGCTTCCCATGGCGTCCTCGACGTTGTCGCCGAAGATCCAGAGATACAGCATGTTGCCGAGCACGTGCAGCCAGCCGCCGTGCAGGAACATGTGCGCGACGAGCGGCACGAACGTGTCCAGGGTCCATCGCCCGCTCGCGAGCGCGGCCGTGAACGTATCCCAATCGAACGAATAGCGGTCGTAGAAGGCGTTCACCGCGGCCTGGTTCCGCGAGAGGGACACGACGTACAGCCAGAGCAGGATGTTCGCGAAGAGGAGCAGCCGCGTGACGACGGGGATGCCCCTCGTCGGGTTGGCGTCGTGGAGTGGGATCACCGGGCGTCGCGTCTCATCGTCGAACTAACGGTCCAGGCTCGTCGCTACGATCTTCGATCCGTGCAGGGTGTAGGCCACTCGCAACGCTTCCGACACGTAGAAGGCCGACGCCTCGGGCAGCGAAGATGGTAACGCGGCGCGCGAGAGCTCTCGGCCGTCGCGCCCCAGCTGGACGACGGTCCGGCCTGCCGCGTCCAGCACGTAGATGTTCGCCTGCCCGCTCACCGCCTGGATGGCCGTCGGATGCGGGGCGCCTCCCTGCCACCGCGGCGTGAAGTCCTGGCGCGACGCCGTCGTCGCCAGCGGATTCCTCCGGAACCGCAGGATCTCCGACGTGCTCGTCACGATCCACACGTCGCCGTCGACGGCGAGTGATCGCGCGGTGTTCGCCGCGACCGCCGTCGCGAGGTAGCCCGTCGCGGCGCCGAACGTGACGCCGTCGGTCGACTCGTGCTTCCAGACCTGGCCGGACGCGGCATCGAGCACGTAGAGGTTCCCGGTGAAGACCGCGATCGCCGTCGCGTCCTTCCACGCGCTGTGGTCCGGCGTCACGTCGCGCACCTGGTCTCCCTCGGCGCGCCAGACCTTCCGCGCGTCGTCGAGGGCGTAGAGCACGTCGCCCTGCCACGACACGAGGGTCGGCGCCCCGACGCCCCGCGCGCCCCGCTGCATGACGACGCCGTTCTGCAGCGGATCGCCGAAGATGCGCCAGAGCCGCCCCGATCCGGGATCCGCGACGTAGAGGCCGTTCGTGTTCCCGACGATCTGCGACGGCTTCGCAGCCGGCGCGACGCGCGCGAGGTCGATGACGACCCCGTCGAGCCGGTCTGTGAGCGCGTCGGCGTCCGCGGCGAGCGCGCCTAGGTGCTCGCGGTCCGCGAACGCGGATCGGAGTGCCTCCTCGATCTTCGCGCGCGCCTGACCGATCTTCGTCCGCGCGCCGGCGGGGTCCGGAGGCTTCCGATCGGCGAGACGATGGGCCGACGCGAGACTGTCCTCGGCCGAGAGGAGCGCCAGCTGGTAGTCGCGCTGCGCGCGCGTCGACTCGTAGTCGCGGTACGCGAGCACGCCCACGCCCGTCGCCGCGAGCAGCAGCAGGATCGCGAGCGTCGTGATCGCGCGCCGCTGGCGGCGAGACCGCTGGCGCGCGGTGTCCGGGTGCTTCGGCAGTGCCGTTCCGCGCTTGGGCATGAGCTCCAGGCCGACGGCCACGCCCTTGGTCGCGGCGTTCGCCACCGGCGTGGTCGCGGCGCGCACGATGCCGGCGATCCGCGGGCGGTGGCGCCAGACGGCGTCGAGGCGCGAGCGGATGGTCTCGGCGATGACGACCTCTTCCGGCTCCTTCAGCGGAGGGGGCTCCGGCGCGAGCCGCATCGCCGCGCCGGGAGACTGCGTGATCTCGACGAAGACGATCGCGTCGCTCCCAGTCACGCCGTCGGCCACCGCGCGGTTGTGGATGTGTTCGGCCGCGGCGCGCGGATGGAGCGTCACCGCCGCGCTGCGGAGCGCCTCGGCGCCGAGGCCGTCGACGATCGCGCCGCTCGCGACGATGAGCGTGTCGCCCGGCTCGATCGGCTGCCGCCACACCTTCGGCAGCACGTCCGGCTCCGCGCCGAGCGACGATGCGTCCCGCGTGGTCGTGCGGTGCACGAAATCGGCGAGCTCGCCCGGCTCGTCGCCGGGAAGGAAGAGCCGCGCGCGACGGACGAGGAAGACGTGCGTGCCGCCGATGTGGCCGCCGTAGATCTCGTTGTTCACGACCACCGCGCAGGCCACGTGGAGCGTCACGGGGCTGCGCTGCTCGCGCAGCCGCTGCGCGGCGCGCCGGTTCGCCTGGCGTAGCGCTCGGCGGAGCGAGACCTCGATCCCCGCCGAGAGGTCGTGGAAGTACTCCTGCTTCGCGAGATCGGCGACCTCACGCGCGATCCCCACGCCCGTCGGCGCGGATCCCGTACCCGCGACCTCGCAGAGGAGGTACAGCCGACCCTTCGTCCGCAGCATCGCACCGACCTCGGGCTCGTGGGTGACGATGGCGTCGGAGGTGCCTGGTCGGACGTCGGCGGTGCTGCCGACCTTCGTGACGAACGATGCCGCAGCCATCGCCGCGAGTCTCCCAGATATCAGCGGGGTGGGGTGGCCGCGGGCACCGGACGGACCCGCGTGATGCCGCTGTCGGGGGCGCGCGAGCGCACGGCGGCCAAGATCTCGCGCTCGCGGAGACGGATCTCGCCCGCCCACTGCGCGCTCGGGACGGTCACCACCAGCGTATCGCCGTCGGCGCGGACTGCCTTGGTGTCCCGCGCGTCGCTCCCGAGCACGCTCACGATGGCGTCGCCCCAGGCGCGCACGGCCTCCGCCCGCGCCACGTCGCGGTCCACTCCCAGCGCCCGCAGCGCCCGTTCGACCGCTCGGCCGATGGGCCTCACCGCAGCACCTCGCCGCGGCGCACCGAGAGGACCGTGGCGCGGTCGCGGAGCGCCTCGGGGAGCGCTGTCACCGCCGCCGCGGTGAGGAACGCCTGCGCGTCCTCGGGGATCGCGTTCGCGAGCGCCTCGCGCCTGGCCGGATCGAGCTCCGACAGCACGTCGTCGAGGAGGAAGACCGGTGGCTCGCCCACGCGCGACGCGAGCCACGCCGCCTCGGCGAGCTTCAGGCCCAGCACGGCGCTGCGATGCTCGCCGCGCGACGCGAACGACGGGAGGTCGCGGCCGTCGAGGGTGACCCGGAGGTCGTCGCGGTGTGCGCCCACGAGCGTCGTACCCTGCCAGCGCTCGCGCTCGCGCTTCTCCGCGAGTAGGCGCTCGTACGCGCGCGACCGCTCCTCGATGGTCGCGCCGGCGGCCTGCCCGGCGTACGCGATGTCCAGTGCGGCCGCCCCACTGAAACGCGCGGTGGCCTCGCGAAAGGCGGGCGCGATCTCGTCGACGACGAGGGCGCGCCGGAGTGAGATGCTCGCCGCGAGGCGCACGAGCTCGCGGTCCCAGAACGCGAGCTCCTCTTCCGGCATCGTCATCTCCTCGCGCGCGATGCGCAGCAGCGCGTTGCGCTGCTCCAGGACGCGCTGGTACTCCCGGATCTCCCGGCGGTGGGCCCGCTCGATCTGCGCCAGCATCGCGTCGAGGTAACGGCGCCGCGCGCCGGGAGCCGCGACGAGCAGCTCGACGTCCTCGGGGAAGAAAGCCACCACCACAAGCTCGCCGGCGACGTCGCCGGCGAGCTTGCCCGCCCCATCGAGCAGGTAGCGCCGCGGCCGCCGGCGCTCGCCCTCCGGCGGCGAGAACAGCACGAGCTCGATGCGCCGGTGACCCTCGCACCGATCGACCTCGACGCGCACGCGCGACGTGTTCGCGCCCCAGCGCACCATCTCCGTGTCGTCGTGCGCGCGGGGCGAGTCTCCGCGCGCGGCGAGATGCATGGCCTCGAGCAAGTTCGTCTTACCCGCGCCATTGGGTCCGACGAACGCGGTGATGCCGCCGCTCAGCGCGAGCGCTACTTCCGCGTATGAGCGGAAGTCGTCGAGCGCGAGGTCCCGGACGCGCATCTACGCGGGGATGCGGAGCGGCATCACCACGTGGAGGTAACTGTCGTCACCGACGATCTTCAGCACGCCCGGCGCGAGTGGACCGCCGAGCTCGAGCGCGATCTCCGGCGCGGTCAGGCTGCTCAGCGCGTCGGCCACGAATCGCGAGTTGAACGCGATCGTCGTGTTCTGTCCTTCGACCGTGGCGTCGACCTTGGCCGTGTTGTCGCCGACCTCCGCGGCGTTCGCGCTGATGATGAGCGGGGGTTGCGCGTTCGGATCGACCTGGAACCGGAGCATGTTCGCCGAGTCGCGCGCGAAGAGCGAGGCGAGGCGCGTGGCCTGGAGGAGCTCCTCGCGCCGCACGATGATCTTCGTCGCGGCCTTGCCACTCGGGATCACTTGTCGATAGTTCGGAAACTGCCCTTCGATGACGCGCGAGACGAGGTCGGCCTCGTCGGTGTGGAAGATCACCTGGCTCGCGTTCGGCGTCACGAAGATGTCGACCGGATCCTCACTGTCGTCGATGATCCGCTGGACCTCCTGGAGGCTCCGCGCGGGGATGATGACCTCGATCTTCGCGTCGACCTTGGCGAGCAGCTGTCCCGTACGCACGGAGAGCCGGTACGGGTCGGCGGCCGCCATAGTGATGCGGTCGCTCTCGAAGCTCGTCAGCACGCCGGTGAGGACCGGTCGGCTGTCGTCGGTCGTCGCGACGAACGCGACCTCGCCGATCATGCGGCGCAGCGTGGACTTCGTGAGGCGCGTGGTGGGCTTGTCCGGGGCAGCCGGGATGATGGGGAACTCCTCGGCATCCATTCCCTTGAAGTTCGCCTCGTACGGACCCGACTTCAGATGCACGGTCTTCGTGCGTACGTTGAGCGACAGCTCTGCGGGTCCCGGAGGGAGCGAGTTGACGAAGTCGGTGAAGAGCTTGGCCGGCACGGTGATGGCACCGTCGTCCTCTACCTTCGCGGGGACCCACACGTTAATGCCTACCTCGAGATTGGTGGCGGTGAGCTTCGTTCGGCCGTTCTCGGTCCTGAGGAGCACGTTGCCGAGGATCGGCAGGCTACCGCGCGTCGACACCGCACGTCCGGCGATCTGGAGACCGCGGGCGAGGTTCTCCTGTAGACAAGTGACCTTCACGCGCCCTCCCCGTCCTTCGTAGAGATTGTTATTGACGTAGTAGTGACTAGCAGTAGTGGTGTGGACTATGCGACTTCCGACATGCTGATGTCGTGTACCGGCTCGGCGGGCGTGACTCGCGGTGCTTTCTTGAGTGCCGATCGGTGGCGGTGGATGAGACTGGGATGCGCTGGGGACGTCTGTGGACACCGGAGCGTCGATTGTCGCGGATTCGTACACATGATGCGCCTCGGCACGCCATTGAGGGGGACCTGTCCACAAATGGGTGCGCTTATCCACACATTCGGTGGTCTTATCCACACGGGGCGCTGCCCGCGGATGGCCGCGTTTTTGGCGGATTTTTGCTCGCTTGGCCGTGACGGAGCCTCTAGTCCGAGTACAGCATCTCCCGCACGGCACCGACGTCGCGCCGGAAATCGTCGTTCTCGGCCATCTCCCGCTCGATCTTCTCGCAGCCGTGGAGCACGGTCGAGTGGTCCCGGCCGCCCAGGGCTTCGCCGATACGCAGGAGCGGCGCCTCGGTCTCCTCGCGCATGAGGTACATCGCGATCTGGCGCGGCAGGACGATCTGCTTGTCGCGCGCCTTGCCCCGAAGCTGCTCGGCCGGGATGCCGTAGTAGCGCGCGACGGTCTCGACGATCTTCTCGGGGGAGAGGGTCTTCTGCCGCGGGTTGTAGAGGATGTTCTGGAGGATCTCCTGCGCGAGCTGTGTCGTGACCGGAACGGCGTTGAGCGTGGCATAGGCGACGATCCGCGTGAGCGCGCCCTCGAGCTCGCGGATGTTCGAGACGATGCGCTGCGCGAGGAAATCGATGACCGGAGGCGGCACCGGGACACTCTGCGCCTCGGCCTTCGCGCGCAGGATCGCGATGCGTGTCTCCAGGTCGGGCGTGCTGATATCGGCGATGAGTCCCCACTCGAAGCGCGAGCGCAGACGATCCTCGAGACGCTCGATCGCCTTGGGCGGCCGATCGCTCGAGAGCACGATCTGCTTCCCTTCCTCGTGGATCGCGTTGAAGGTGTGGAAGAACTCTTCCTGCGTCCCCTCTTTGCCGGTGAGGAACTGGATGTCGTCGATGAGGAGGACGTCGATGCGGCGGTACCGCTCGCGGAACTCCTCGCTCTTCTGTCCGCGGATGGAGTTGATGAACTCGTTCGTGAACTTCTCGCTCGTCGCGTAGGCGACGCGCTTCTTCGGATGACGCCCCGTCACGGCGTGACCGATCGCGTGCATGAGATGCGTCTTGCCGAGCCCCGAGCCCCCGTAGATGAAGAGCGGGTTGTACGAATGACCCGGGCGCTCCGCCACGGAGAGCGCGGCGGCGTGGGCCAGCCGGTTGTTGGAGCCCACGACGAAGGTGGAGAACGTGTAGCGCTGGTTCAGGAGCGCCCCGGCGGGGTTTTCGCGCCCGCGCTCCGGCGCCGCGGACGCGGTCGTGGGCGCCGCCGCCGGCACGGAGGCGACCGGGCGGTCCGAGCGGGCCGAAGCGGCGGTCATGTTGACGAAGCGGACGTCCACGGTGCGTGAGAGCAGGCGCTGGAGGGTCTCGCGCACCTGCGTGCGGTACTTGTTCTCGAGCCATTCGCGCGCGAACGCGTTCGGCACGCCGATCATGAAGACATCGTCCTCTTCGGAGACGATCGCGGTGTCCTTGAACCACGTTTCGTAGTTCGCTTTCGAGAGCGAGAGTTGGATCTCACCGAGCGCGGCGGACCACAGCTGCTTGAGGTTCAGAGGCTCCCCTTCTCTCCGCTCGAACAACACGACGCTCCCCACACAATGCGCTCGCGCGAGACGCCACACCGAAGGAAGAACGAGTGATGAGGTCCGCCCGCTGGAAGCCGACGAACAGTAGCACCGGCTCGAATGAGTGGGCAACCGTGCGACGAGCGGACGCAGGTGGCGCCATGTATCCTGACGAAGACACACACACCCTATTTCACACACTCTCAGCGGACATCCGCTGTCTCCGGGGAGAAGGGACTCGATCGTGAAGCGCACGTATCAGCCGAAGACGCGTCGTCGCGCGCGAGTGCACGGTTTTCGCGCGCGCATGAAGACGACCGGTGGGCGCAAGGTCCTTGCCGCTCGTCGCGCGCGCGGCCGCAAGCGCATCACCGTCGTCTGATCCGAGGCGACGTGGTCCGCGCCGCGCGGTTGCGGCGTTCTCGTGATATCGCCAAGGTGCGAGCGGAAGGGCGCGCCGTGCGGCGAGCGGGCTTCGTCGTGCGCGCGCGCACGAACGACGCGTCCGAGCTTCGGATGGCCGTCGTCGCGCCCGGGTCGATCGGTAGCTCGGTCGTCCGGAACCGCATCCGCCGCCGTGTCCGGGAAGCGTTCCGCAGCGCGCTCCGGGCGCACGCCGAGCCGATGGGAGTCGATCTCCTCGTGACCGCTCGGCGTGAGGCCGCCGACGCGGATTTCCGCGCGCTGGAGGCCGACGCGGCCGGCACGCTGCGCGAGGTCGGCCGATGAAGGGCGCCGTGCTCGCCGCGCTGCGCTTCTACAAGACACGTGTCAGTCCGGGCCTTCCGCCCGCGTGCCGGTACATGCCGACCTGCTCGGAGTATGCGATGGAGGCGATCGAGCGCCACGGCCTGCTCGTGGGCGGGTTCCTGGCCGTCAAGCGCGTGATCTCCTGCAATCCGTTCTGCCGCGGCGGCTACGACCCGGTCCCGGAGCGCGCGCGATGAGCTTCCTCGCCGATCCGTGGAACGCCTTCCTCGTCCACCCGCTCATGGTGGTCTCGCTCCTCGCGTTCTCGTTCGTGCACGACTTCGGGCTCGCGATCATCCTCGTCACGGTCGCGATCCGGCTCTTGGTCTATCCGCTCTATCGCACGCAGATCCGCTCGCAGCGCGCGATGCAGGAGCTGGGGCCCGCGATGAACGAGCTGAAGAAGAAGTACGGGAAGGACCGCCAGCGCTTCGCCGAAGAGCAGATGAAGCTCTACAAGGAGCGCGGCGTGAACCCCGCCGCGGGCTGCCTCCCGCTCGTGCTCCAGCTCCCGATCCTGTTCGCGCTGTACTCCGCGCTGCTGCAGCTTGGCTGCGGCCTGGGGAAGGGCGGGAACGACTGCCCCGGCCTCACCTCCGACCAGGCGCAGAGCATCTACGGGATCTTCTCGTTCCTGCCGAACCCGATCCCGGTCGGCGGGACGCTCGACACCACCGCGCATTGGCTGCCCTGGCTGACGCATGGCCTGCAGCACCCCGATCCGCTGTTCATCCTTCCGGTGATGGCGGGCGTCGCGCAGCTCATCGCGTCGGTCATGGCGATGCCGGCGAAGCCCGTCGCGTCGACCGATCCGAACCAGAAGATGTTCCAGTCGATGGCGTACACGTTCCCGATCATGACCGTGGTGCTCGGCGCGCAGTTCCCCGCCGGGCTCACGCTCTACTGGATCGCGACGACGCTGTTCCAGATCGTGCAGCAGTACTTCGTCAGCGGCTGGGGCCAGCTTCCGAAGTACGCGCCGTTCCTGCGCAACATCCCGACACCGGCCGACCGCGCGATGAAGATCGAGACGCAGGAGATCATCCAGGAGGCCCGCGCCGACCTCGAGCGCGCCGGGGGCGGTGGATCGAGCGACGGCAGCGAAGACGAAGAGCCCAAGGCCGGCGCCGGGGCGGCGCGCGGAGAAGGGCGACGCCGTGGACGGCGGAGGGGGAAGCGATGAGCCCGCTACGTGGCGAGGAGTTCACCGGGCGCACCGTGGAAGAGGCGATCGAGCGAGGTCTCCGGGCGCTGGGACGCAAGCGCACCGACGTCGACATCGAAGTGCTCGAAAAAGGCAAGCCCGCCAACGTGCTGGGCATGGGCGGCGAGGACGCGCGCGTCCTCCTCTCGTATCAGGGGGATGAACCGAGCGATCAGGACGAGCCCGTCATCGACGAGGCCGAGGTGCCGCGCCGGCCCGACGCGGTGCGCGCGCCGCGCGAGGCGCGCGACGAGGAAGAGGCGCCGCCGGCGTACGCCGAGGATCTGGCGCTCGGCGCCGAGGTCCTGCGCGGGATCCTCGCGCAGATGGCCGTCGAGGCCGAGGTGTCGTACGGCGAGCAAACGCAGAGCGACGGGCTCGAGGTGGTGGGCAGCGACCTCGGCGCCCTGATCGGTCGCGGCGGCGAGAACCTCGTTGCCCTGCAGCAGATCGTCAGCGCGATCACCTCGAAGAAGGTCGGACATTCCGTCCACGTCGGCGTCGACATCGAGGGATACCGTCGGCGCCGCGAGGAGCAGCTCAGGGAGATGGCCGAGCGCGTCGCCGCGCGCGTGCGCTCGACGGGCCACGCGGTGACGCTCGAACCGATGCTCGCCTACGAGCGGCGCGTCGTGCATCTCGCGGTGCAGGGCCAGCAGGGTGTGCGTACGGAGTCCGTGGGCGTGGAGCCGAACCGCCGCGTCGTCATCTCATCCACCGCGGCGGGTGCGCGCGGCCCGTTCCGTCCGGCGGGCGGCGGGTTCCGTCCACGCCCGGGCGGCGGCCTCGGCGGTGGCTACGGTGGCGGCCCACGGCGGACCTTCGGCGGTCCACGACCCGGGGGCTATCGGCCAAGGCCCGACCGCTAGACGCGCTCGCTCGCCCCGCGCGGGCGACGATCGAGAAGCCCGTGTGTGCGCGCCTGGGTCGGGTGACGCGCGCGTCCCCCGCTCGTTACCTTGGCTTGGTGACCGACTCCAACTGGCATCCGGCGCGTGTCCGCGCGAACTTCCGCATCGACGTCTTCTCCGCCGTCTGCGCGGGAACCTTCGTGTCCGTGCTCGTGGCGTTCATGCCCGTCGTCGTCCGGCGCATGGGCGGCACGCCCACCGACGTCGCGATCGTCGTCGGCGCGCCCTTCGTCGGGCACTTCCTGGCGCCGTTCTTCACGTTCCTCTTCGCGCACCTTCCGCCTGTCCGCGTGGTCGCCGGCACGTCGACGCTCGCGCGGTCGATCTTCATCGCCGGTGTCCTCGTGGCGACGACGCCGCTCATGCTCGCGCTCACCACCGTCGCGTTCTGGATCGTCACGATCTCGAACGTCGCGGCGTACACCGCGCTCATGCGCGGTATCTACCCCGACAGCGAGCGCGCGCACGTCATGGGGAAGGTGCGCGTCGGCGCGTCCGTGGCGGGCATCGCCGCCGCGGCGCTCGCGGGTACGTTCATCGACGCCATCCCGGCGCAGTACGTCTTCGCCGCCGCTGCTCTGATCTCGCTCCCCGGATCGCTCGCGTTCTTCCGCGTCCGCCACGATTCACATGGCGGCTTCGGCACCCGGCGGCCGGCCGCCGCGATCGCGCGCGACGTCTGGGGCGATCGTCGCTACCGCCAGCTGATGCTGTCGTTCCTCGTCTTCGGGTGGGGCAATCTCATGAACTTCGCGGTCTTCCCGATCATGCTGGTCGACCGTTTCGACGCGTCGAACTCGTTCGTGGGGATCATGTCCGCGGTCCAGTCGGCGACGATGATCGTGGCGTACGTCGTCGTCGGCCGGCTCATCGACCGCGGCTCGAGCCTCCGGCAGACGTTCATCGCGACTCTGCTCGTCATCCTCGTGCCGCTCGGCTACGTGGTCGCCCCCGTGGCGTGGGCGCTCCTGCCGGTGGCCGTCATCGCGGGCATCACGCAGGCGTCGGGCGAGCTCACCTATCACACCAATATCGTGCAGCTGGCCCCACGCGAGAAGCTCGCCGAATACGCGGCCGCGCAGTCGCTGCTGCTCGGGATCCGCGGGACACTCGCACCGTTCGCCGCCTCGGCGCTGCTGGGCGTCCTCGAGCCCCGCGCCGTGCTGGTGGTGGGGATGGCGTTCATGGCGGCGGGCGCGCTGATCATGGTCGGCGTGGTTCGCCGGCGACCCGTGGAAGCGCTCGAGGTCGCGCCGGCCTCCTGAGCTACGGGCGGAGCGGAACCCCGTTCGCGCGCATCGTGTTCGCGAACCGTTCGGCGATGAGCCGGTAGCCCTCGTCCGATGGATGGAACCCGTCCGACGAGACCGTGATCGTCGAGACGAGCGGCGCACTCCCGGTGAACAGATCGACGAGGAACGCGCGGCCCGGGTACCGCCCGACGATCGACGCGATCGCGTCGTTGTACGCGCCGATCTGCGCGGCGAGCGCGTTCTTGTCGGTGTCCTTGTACGCGGGCACGCCGCGCACGTCCGGAACGTTCCCGACGAAGATCTTCGCCTCGGTCCTCGCGACGAGCGCGTCCACGATCGCGCCGATCGCGCTGCGGTACGACGCGGGATCGATCGTCGCGTTCATGTCGTTGACCGCGAGCCAGACGGAGACGACGCTGGGCCGCTGCGCGATCGCGCCCGGCAGCTGCTGGTCCTTCGCCTGCGCGGCGACCGAACCGGAGACGCCGAGATTCACGAACGCGCCGCCGGGCGGCAGGAACGCGGCGACGCGCGCCGGCCACGAGCCCGTCGCGGGATCGCTCGCGCCGACGCCCACGGTGTCGGACGCGCCGATCGCGACGTACCGCACGGCCGCGGTCGCCGACGGAGAGGGCGTCGCGGGTGCCGTCGCCGCCGCAGGAGTCACGGTGGCGGCAACGGTAGCGGCGGGCGTGCTCGCTCGCGCGGCGGCCGGCGCGGGGTGTGGCGCGGACGTGCAGGCCGCGAACGCCCCGGCGAGAAGGAACAGCTGGACGATGCGCATCGTTAGAATCGATGGTGCCTGAAGAAGGCCACGGGGATGCGTGGTTTCGACAGGGCAGGCGACGTGATCGTCGCGAGCCGAGGATGTCGCTTCACACCTCGTTAATCCGAGCGGCAGCCAGATAACTGGCAACACGTCTTACGCACTCGCTGCCTAAGCAGTGAGCGTCCTCCCGGTCTCCCCTCCGCGGGCCGGGAAGGGCGACGAAAGCGGAGGTGCGGCCCGCGGAATGACCGGTACGCGGGAACAAGACAACCGGCCTGGAGGGACCGAGAGCGCGTCGGTGCGCGCTCGGGACCTCGAGACAAACAAAACGCCGGCTACGCTCGTAGACGCGATCAGGTCAATCGCCTTGGACGGGGAGTTCGACCCTCCCCCATCTCCACAGAGGGCGGCACCGCCCGAGCTGCCGCTTTAGGCCGGTAACCAACGTTCGTGCCGCTCAGTAGCGACCTTGGCTACCAGTTGGCCGGTAACGAAAGTCGGACACCGTTGCCGACCAGTGATTGCGGGCACCTCTAGGCGGACGAACTTTCGCTACCAGACGGCCCTCACGACCCAACTCTTGTTACTGCGAAGGGCCGGTAACGAAAGTTCGGTCGAGTCGGTAACTGAGCCTCGTTCCGCCGAGAGCCGGTTATCAAGCCTGCCCGGCCACGGCGCGTGATCGCAGCCGAGGACGGAGTCCTCAGCGCTGCCTTACGCGGAACGGCGTTCCGTGCGAAGGACCAGGAGTGCCTTCGCGTCGATCGCGCCGTTCGCGAGGCACTCCTCTCTGATGCGCTCAAGTTCGGCCTGGCGACAGGTCGTGCGCACGATCGTGCTCGTTGCGATGCTAGTGACCGTCTCCATTGCGTAGTTCGGGTCCCGTGCGGAGATCACGCGCATCACGTCGCCCCGGCGTAGCTCGGGGAGGTCCAAGAGCAGGTATGCCGGGTAGAGGGGCGGAATCCCGATTCGCCGGTCAGCGGTGATGCGACCATCCCGTTCCAGCTGCTTGAGCCAGGTTTGGATCGTTGAGGGCCGCCGGCGCCCGAACCCCCGAGCCTCCAGCCGGCGGGCGATAACACCGGGTCCCATCGGACCCTCGTCTGCTAGGAGGCGGTGGACTTCGTCGAGCATGACCTCGTTCGGTCGCTTCACGGACCGGCATCGTACGTTTACGAGCGCTTACACGTAAGACCCTCTTTCGGGAGAAGCTCACGAATCACCGCAGTTTTGTAGAACATGCGTCTTGAAGTTATACGTCTATCGCCGTATAACCGTAAATCGTGGACGCTCCTACTCGGATCCCTCTCCAGACTTCGACGATCGCAATCGGCCTTCTGGCAGCGTCGAGTGGCGTCGAGCGTTTTGCGCCAAAGCGCTGGCCGCACCATCGCGCTCTCTGGGAGCTCCGCGGCCTCTGCGGTCGAGGCGCTTTTGGGTCTGAGCCGGACGCGTGGCGGTTCGAGCCATCGGCCGACGGCGGCCATGCGCTGGTCGGTCTGGACGAGGTGTTCCTGGTGCTGTCCGAGGAGGGGTGGCTACGCCGTGAGACAGAAGGTGAGGCGACATACGTCGTGAGCGCCGAACTGCGGGACCGCGGGGCGACGATGCTGCGGAGCCTGACGCCCGAGGACCGCCGCCTCGTGGCTCAGATCGCGCGCCGCTGGAGCGCGCGCGTCAGGACCTCGTCAAAGAACTTCGCGTAACCGTCGCGGTCGTTCTCGCGCAGCCGCGCGTCGTCGATGCCGAACCGGCGCCACGGTCCACCTCGTGTCGTCTGGCGAGTGGCCACGAGCCGGACGCCCGTCCGGACTGGTTCCTCAACGACCCGGTAGACGCACCGGGTTCCCGAGTCGGGCCCCTCCCACCCATCGGCGGTGCGGCGCCACCCGATGATCCGCGAGCTCATCAGTGCCGCCCGGAAGTCGGCCGCGCGCCGGTATCGCTTCGCGGGGTTGCGATGAGTGGCCTTGTGGATGATTCGCATCAGCCGGTCCGGCACGTGGGGTGCGCCGACGAGGTCGGCCTCGGGCATGGACCGTAGACCGCGCGCGATCCGACGCTCCATCTCGTCGCCGTCGTACTTCGCGTACGCGAACGGACCGTTCACGAGCTCGAAGAGCACGAGCCCCGTGGCGTAGATGTCGGCGGTCACCCCGACCCTGCCGGTGGCCCACTCGGGCGCGTGGTAGATGATGCTGCCGCCGGCGGCCTTGACCATGCCATCGCCGCCGATCGCGGCGGCCTCGCCGAAGTCCGTGAGCAGGCCCTTCGTCCGCCCGTCCTTGGTGACGACGTTGCTCGGCTTGATGTCGCGCACGATGTACCGCCGGACCTCGTGCACGTAGGTCAGCGCGTTCAGCATGTCGCGAGTGATCTTGACGGCATCCAGCAGCGAGAAGACGTGGCCCGCCGTGAAGGCGGTGAGCAGGCTTCGCTCCGGGTAATAGTCGGAGTAGATGCAGATCGGCTTCGTGCCCGGGAACGCGCGATCGTATGCGGCCTCGTACACGTGGACGATGTTCTCGTGGGTGATGTCCTCGAGGAGCCTCGGCTCGGTGAGCGCGATGGCATCGTCGATGCCGAACAGATCGACGCGCTTCCGGATTTTGTCCTTGCCGAAGATGTCGTGGTGGACGACGTGCACCTCGCCGGTCGCGCCCTCGGTGAGCGACTCGAGCACCTTGTAGGTCGGCTCGGCGATTCGTTCGACTACGCGCGTTGCCATGCCACTGCCACCGCCGCGGCCTCGCATCGCTCCGCCCACTGCGGTCCATGCTCGTCGTCGAAGAAGGCCCGAGCGTGTTTGTTGAAGGGGCCGTCCCGCTTCAAGCCGAGCCGCTTGCGGATCGTCGGAGGCGAGACGATGCCGCAGGAGACGCCGAGCTCGGCGGCGGCAAGGCGGATGATCGTCTCGACCGCGGCGCGCTCTGCCGCGACCTGATAACTCCGCGGCTGGCTGATGCTGCCCACGATGGCGACGGCGTCGGGCTTCAGCCGCTGGAGCTCAACGAGCACACGCTGACGTAGTTCGAGGAGCCGCTCGCCTTCGTCGAGGATGTCGGCGACATCGATCCGCCGCAGCTCGTCATCGACGTACGTCTCGTCGTCCATGAGTGCGAAGAACGCCGCATTGTTCGTGCAGGTCGCGCCCAGGGTACGCACCGTCTCCCCTTCGAGGCCTCCCCATGTGCACCGCGAAGGCACCATTCTACGGACCCGAGTCGACGCCCAGCCTTGTCGTCATGGAGATCACCGCGTGTACGCGGGTGACCGCACCCGACGCGGACGGACCGCCTGACGCCCGCGCGTAGATCAGAGCACGCGCACCCGACCATGCGCGCGACGCCAGTAGACCAGCCGCGCGGAACACCCCTACAGTCCGCCTCATGCCTAGGTCGGCGACGATCAAGGACCTCAAACGACAGATCGAGCACGTCGCTGAGCTGCCGCTCGCCGCCGCCCTCAAGGACGAGGTCATCGGTTGGAGCCAGCAGGGCTGGCCCGGCGTCACCGCAACGACGCGGAGCCTCCTCGCCTACTGGTTCCATCGGGACGAAGAGGTCGGCGACCGGTTCCACGAGTGCCAGCAGCGGGCGATCGAGACGATCGTCTACTGCCACGAGGTCCTGCGCGAGCCCGACCTCACCGCCTTGTACACGAAGCTCGCGCACGAGATCCTGCGCGACCACTCGAACATCCGCGAGGATGTCGCATCGCTCCCCTTCGAGCGCTACTGCCTGAAGATGGCGACGGGCTCAGGCAAGACCTGGGTCCTCATCGCGCTGCTGGTCTGGCAATACTTCAATGCCCTGCGCGGGGAAGAGTCTGGTCGGTTCTCGTACCGGTTCCTCATCGTGGTTCCAGGGCAAGAGGTCCTCGACCGGCTGTCCGATGCGTTCCGCGGAAAGCGGATCCCTGGCACCGACCGACGGGATCCCGCGACCTCTGACCTGCACAAGGATCTCTTCATGCCACCGACCCCTGCGTGGCGCGGACAGTTCCACCTCGAGGCGCTCGGCCCGGACGATGTGCGCCCTAACCGGTCGTCGCCCGACGGGCCTTTCTACGTGCTGACCAACTGGCAGCAGTTCAAGCTGCCGCGCCGGCGGGCGTCGTTCCTTGATCGCGCTCTGGGCGGCGACCTCGAGGATCTCACCAAGGGCGAGCAACTCGCATACCTCTTGACGCAGCACCCTGACCTCGTTGTGATGAACGACGAAGCACACCATGTGCATAGCAAGCTCACGACGACCGGCGACGAGCTCGTCTGGCGGCGGTTCCTCAGCGTGCTCTTCGCCGAGATGCAGCGGATCCACGAGGCCGAAGCGGGGACGTTCCTGCAGCTCGACTTCTCGGCCACGCCGTTCTTCGGTGCTGGCGCGAAGCGCGACTACTTCCCGCACATCGTCTACGACTTCAGCCTGCTCGACGCGATGCGCAAGATGCTCGTCAAGCAGCTCTTCCTTGAGGAACGCGAGGGCATGGCCGCCGAGCGCGCCAAGGAACTGGACTTCCGTGCAGAGCGCGCCGCCGCGCCCAAGGGCAAGCGCGGCGCCGTCACCGGGCTCTCCATGGGCCAGAAGATTCTCATCGACATTGGGCGCGCGAAGCTCGAGCAGCTCGCAGTCGACTTTAAGCAGCGCGGCATCAACCGCAAGCCGGTGATGATGATCCTGACCGAGGAGACCGACGTAGTCGGGCCGGTGCAGGACTACCTCGCATCCAAAGTGGACGCAGGCGGCAACCCGTACGACGCCACGCGGGTGATGGCCGTGCACTCCGAGCTCGCCGGCGCGGAACTCGACAGGGCTCGGCGCCGCCTCGATGCGATCGACAACGATGACGATCCGCTGTGCATCGTGATCTCCGTGCTGATGCTCCGCGAGGGCTTCGACAAGACGAACATCTGCGTGAGCGTGGTCCTGCGTGCCACTGACGCCGACCTGCTGCTAGAGCAGATTGTCGGTCGGGGCGTGCGACTGATGTTCCCGCCGACGAAGTACCCGGAGCTCGTCGAGCCCAAGCACGAGGCGATGGTCACGCTCCAGAAGCATCAGCGGCCCGAGAACTCGCTCGACTTCCTGTTCATCGTCGAGCACCCGAAGTTCCGGGCGTTTTATCAGTCGCTCCGCGACGCCGGCTACACGATCGGCGGTGGGGACACCACCGCGGTCGCGCCCGCGGGCGATCTCGAGACGATCCCCTTCGACGCCGATCGGATCGGTGATCTCGACATCGCTTGGCCGGTGCAAACCTACAGCGAAGGACGGGGGATCGACTTCGACAAGATCGACCCTGCACGCTTGGCGGTCTACCCGGCCATGTCCTTCGACGCGCTGCAGAGGCTTGTGCAGGGGATCTCGATACAGGACGTGCACGCGGAGACTGGCACGAAGGTCAAGACCTGGAAGCTGGACAACCGCTACTTCGACTACGGCTTCTTCCTCCGCCAAGCCGCCGGCGCGATCGCTCGTGCCGGGACGCCGACGCCGCTACTGACCGCGGAGCTCGCGCGGGTCTCCGCCTTGATCGACGAGTACGTAAGTACCTACCTGTTCCGCGAGCCGATCGACTTCACGAAGCGGGAGCACTACACGGTGCTGAACTACACCGAGGTCTTCGAGCACGTCGTCCGAGTCGTGCGCAACGCCCTGGTCGAAGCGATGGACCAGGGTCGCTACGACGTGCGCCGCGGCGAGTGGCGCCGACTCTCGGACGTGCCTTCGATCCTGCTCCGCCGCTCCAAGAGCGTGAAGGCCGAGAAGTGCATCTATCCGCGTCAGGGCTACCAAGCGATGGGCGGAGGGCTCGAGCGCTGGTTCATTGCGAATGTGCTCGAAGTCTCGGCGGAGGTCACCGCATTCGCGAAGCTCGACAAGAAACACAGCCTCGTGATCGCCTGGCGCGACCTCGACGGTGTGCTGCGCAAGTACGAGGTCGATTTCATCGCGCGGACGGACGAGGGCGTATTCATCGTCGAGACCAAGGGCGATCGCGATCTCGAGAGCCCGGGCGTCGCCCTCAAGGCACGCGCCGCCACGGGCTGGACCGCAAACGCGAGTGGTCTTGAACCGCCCGCTGGTTTGAGGCAGACGCAGCACTTCGAGTACTTGCTCGTGTCTGAGAGCACCATCGAGTCGAACCCTGGCATGGGCTTCGACGCTCTGCTCGCGCACGGACGCGCAACTCGCGATCGCGTGATCACCCGCGCCGAAGAGCGACTCTTTAGCCGATGAGCGAGCAGCCCCAGCCCGAAAAGGAGCGTCGCAGCAAGGACACCGCGCAGTTGCGCTGGGAAACAAAGCCGCGGCGTGCTCCGAACCCCCGGGACATCGAATTCCAGACTGCCGAGGTCGTCATCTCGAACCCCACGATTGCGACTGGCCAACTGGGGCTCGCGTCACTCTTCGACAGCGCTGGCGATCCCACAACCCAGAACAGGCTGATCTGGGGTGACTGCCTACTGGCGTGTCAGGCCCTGCTCGCTCAGGGTTACGAGGCCCGGGTCGACCTGATCTATATCGACCCACCCTTCAAGTCCAACGAGGACTACTCGCATGGTGTTCGGATCAACGCTCGCGAAACGGTAACCAAGGTGCCGAGCATGTTGGAGCGGCTCGCGTACCGGGACATGTGGGTGGGCGGCATCGACAGCTACTTGGACATGCTCTACCCGCGCCTCCAGCTCATGCGTCGGCTCCTCGCTCCGCATGGAAGCCTTTATCTCCACATCGGCACCGACGTTTCCGCGTATGTGCGCGTCCTGCTCGACGAGATTTTTGGCCGCGATCGCTTCGAGAGCGAGATCGTCTGGAAGCGCACGAGTGCGCACACCACGGCCAACCGGTACGGCCCCGTGCACGACGTGATCTTCTTCTACTCACGCAGCGACGCAAAGGTCTGGCAGCCGCAGGAGCAGGCCTACTCAGAGGAGTACCTCAAGGCGAAGTACAGCAACGTCGACGCCGACGGCCGACCATTCCGAGTAAGCGACATAACCGGAGCAGGCGTTCGTAGTGGCGAAACTGGTAAGCCGTGGCGCGGCTTCGACCCCAACACCCTCGGTAGGCACTGGACTCGCGGTCCCGAGGAGCTCGAGAAGATGGATGCGGCCGGACTCATCTACTGGCCGAAGAACGGCGGGTGGCCGGGCGTAAAGAGGCACCTCCAAGGTGGTCTGCCTCTCCAAGACATCTGGACGGACATCTCGCCCGTGAACTCGCAAGCGAAGGAGGACACCGGCTTCGACACTCAGAAGCCCGAGGAACTCCTCAAACGGATTATCGAAACGTCGTCGCGACCGGGAGACTTGGTAGCGGACTTCTTCTTGGGCTCGGGTACGACGGCCGTCGTTGCCGAGAAATTGGGCCGTCGCTGGATTGGCGCGGACTTCGGCAAGACTGGGATCCAGGTGAGCCGCAGTCGGCTGGTCGAAGCGCAGGCCAAGCCGTTCGTACTTCAGAACTTGGGCAATTACCAGCGCGAAATGATCTTACCTGACTGGTAGTCGTATTGGTGAGGTCCAGCGCGTCATCCTCAAGCTCTATGGAGCAGAGCCGCGGAGCGACGCCGTCGATCTCGGGATGCGTCGTGCAGACGACGGCACGACTGAACTCGTGTATGTGGGGTACCCCGACCGTCAGGTAACCGCACGAAAAGCCGAGGAGCTTCTGCAGCGCGCGGAGACGCTCGATGGGCCAGGTTACCGAACGGTGGTGATCTTGGGCTGGGACTACGACTTGAACTACAACGCCGACCTCGAGACACGGCTCGCCCAGGCCAAGCCGCCGTATCGCGCGCAGCTGCACAGCCGCGCGATCCCACCGTACATCTACGACTACCTGAAGCAGATGCGGGATGAGAGCGACATCGAGGCGCTCCGGCCGAAGATCCACTTTGCTCAGACGCCCTACGTTCGCGCGCGCGCCGACGCCGACGGGGCCGATCAGGTCAAGGTGAGCATCGACAGGTATGTCGTGTTCGACGTTCCAGTCGCGAATGATGCCGAGCGCGAGCAGGTCCTCGCGGCCGCGAAGGACAACTTCGCGTTCCTGATCGACTACTGGGCGATCGACACCGACTTCGACGGCACGACGTTCCGTAGTCGTTGGCAGGCGTTCCGCGGCAATGGCAAGAAGCCCAAGATCGTTCCGACCAGCGTCACCCTCGCGCGACAGGGCCGCGGCAAGATCGCGGTCCGACTCGTCGACATCTTCGGGAACGACGCTTCAGCACTCGTGACGATGTCGAGCCTGACGACAGTTGGCGCTCGCAAAGGACGCGCAACAGGCTGAGCGCCCGCATCATCGATGGGGGCGGGACCGCCATAATTCGACTCGTTCAACGCGTCTTCGCTCCAGCCACTGTTAGCCGCGATCCGCAGCCAGGAAGGTCCCTGCCTGGTTTGGAAGATCGACCTTCGCGAGCTGCGATCCATCCTCGGCGATCACGTACACCGTCGTGCCGTCGGTCGTGCCATAGAGGGTCTTCCCATCGCCTGACACCCACACCTCATTTAGGGCGATGCCCGGGGCGAGCGTCGCGAGCGGTTTGAGATCAGGGACCCGCAGCACCATCACGCCGGTCGTGCCGACGGAGTAGAGCTTCAGCCCGTCGGGCGAGACGGGGATGGTCGACGCGGTGCCGCCTGCGTACGCGACGGGAAACAGCCACGCGAACGGACCGGGGTCGCCGACCTGCTTCGGCGTCGGAATCGGCCCGAGCCTCGTACGCGTGGCGAGGTCGATGACCTGCATGAGGTCGCCGAACGCGGCGTACTGGTGCAAGTACAGGAGCTGGTCATCCGGAGTGAAGATCGGTGCCAGCCAGAAGGGATTGGCCATCGAGCCCTGAACGACCGCCGCCGCCGTCATCGTCGCAAGGTCGACGAACGAGACGGTCGCGTCGGCGTAGCAGAAGAGGACGAGGGTGTTGGTCCGAGTGACCACCCGAGCAGTGAGTCCTGGTCCGCCACACGCCGGCAGCTTCTTCCCGTTCTGGCCGTCGACCGCGGAAGCGTGCTGTGTGAGCCCGCTCGACGCCACGTCGAAGTCGGTCAGACGAAGCGGCCCCGACCAGTTAAGGATCGTATAGAGGTGGCGTGAGTCGGAGGAGAAGAGCAGCGTCGATCCGCTTCCGGCGCCACTCAACGAGGCACCGGAGATCGCCGTGATCGAACTACTGCCCGTCTGCAGATCGAGGAGCTCGACGAACGCGGACGACGACAGGATCGCCATCCAGCGCCCGTCGGGACTGAACGCGGCGGCCGTTGCGCTCCCAGCGGGAAGTTTCCCGTTGCCCAAGTTCCCGTATGAGCGCTCAACCTTGCCGTCGAGCGCGGAATACGCAGTGATTTCGTCGCCGACCAGGACGACGTGCGCCCCGTCTGCCGATCGGAAGTAGCCGCCGGCGCTCATCGGGAGCGTACCGATGACCTTTCCAGTCGGGTCGACGCCCACATATGAGCCGCGTCCATTGCTGCCCGACGCAGAAGTACCGATCCACGCGACCTGCGCGGCCGCGCTCGTTCGCGTGATGGGCTGTGCGATCGGCTGCGGCAGCGTGATGTGCTGCGATGTGCCAGCACTTGCCGTGGCCGTCGCTCCGGCGGTACCTGCAGAGGACTCGGCCTGACGCTGACGGAACTCGGAGAGCTGCTGGCCCGTGACCAGCGCGATCGCCGCCACGACTACGGTGACGAGCGTGAATGCGATGGCGCTGCGGAGCGGTGCGCGTCGGCGCCGCCCGAGGAGGTCGTCGAACGTAGGAGGAGCGACTCTGGGGTCCGTCGAGTGGAAGATGCGTCCGATCCGCTCGTCGTCGATGCGCTCGTCGTTCACCGCTGCCCTCCATGCTCGTCGTACGCTGCGAGGAATGCGCCTTTGCCGCGCGCGATGCGTGACTTGATCGTCTCTTCGCTTCGACCGGTGATCTCTGCGATCTCCGTGCGCGTGAAGCCGTGTGCGTAGTGCAGGACGAGTGCAACTGCCTGATCAGGCGAGACCGCTGCGAGCGCGGCACGCACGGCGATTCGCTCGATGTCCGGCTCACCGCGCTCGGATTGCTCGCGACCGCTGAACGGCAGGAACGCGACGAGCCGCGCGCGCTGCAGACGGCGAGTCGCGAGTCGCGTCGCAATCCGATACAGCCAGGGGTGGACCTTGTTGGGATCGCGGAGCTGCCCCTCATCGCGCATCGCCGCCAAGAACGTGTCCTGCATCAAGTCTGTCGCGACCTCCCGGTCACGTGTCAGGTGCCACAGGTATCGGAGGAGCTCGGCGGCGAGCGCGTCATAGACATCGCGCCACGACAGGCGGCGCGTCGTGCTCAGACCGCTCGCGGTCTCGTCCATCACCTTCTAAGCATGTATGGGACGCGACACGGCTGGAATGGGTGCATGCAACGAGCCACCGCATCGTGTCGCTCGCCACGCCGCGCGGCTGTCTGCGAATGCGTGCGCGAGAAGTGCGCGTGGGCGGAGCCGCAGTCGGTTGGCACCGCGCGATCCACCGATCCGGGCCGTTGTCGCAGCAATCCCCGACTCGCCAGCGGATGGCCGCCGCGAACGGCGCGTCACGTAGCGCGAGTTCAGTCATTGAGGTCACGATCGCGGTGTCCGACACCGGAGCGCGTTAGGCGAGTCGAATTATGGCGGTCGGGGGCGGCATAGCCATAATTGAGTTGCGGTAACGCTCCCGTAGCGCAAATCACCATGCGTTCGATGCACGATTGCGCGCAGGTGACAGCGAGCGTGGAAACGCTGTCGACCTGGCGTGGCCTGCCTGCCGCTCCGATCTATACGGGACGTGCGGCGAGCCAACGGTGCTGCGCATCGATCCAGTGGCCGAGCTGCAGTCCGGCTGCGGCGAGATCGGCAAGCGTCTCGTCGTCGCTCAAGACGTACCGACCCTCGATTCGTATCCGCCAGTTCCCGCGGTCGCCGGCGTCGTACTCGATCGATTGATAGAGCAGCGGGCCATCGCGCCGAATGTCGGACACGCGGATGGTGATCCCCGCGGACTGCCGCTCGGTTGGCCGATCATCGAATCCGATCTCGGGGTCGTAGCGCTCGATGAGCACGACCCCATCCGACGCGACGTGTCGTCGACACGAGGCGAGAAGCGCGAGCCGGCCGGACTGATCAGGTCTGTTGATGAGCGTGCTCATGAGGAGTACGGCGCCGAATGTGCGTCCGAGATCGAGGTCCTCGATTCGCGACAGAACGGTTTGGGCGCCTTTGATCTCGTGGAGCATGCGTTCGTCGAAGTCGACCGCTGTAACACGATGGCCGAGTCGGATGAGCGCGTGGGTGATCCGGCCCGTTCCGCACCCGAGGTCAAGGATCGTCGCACCTTCCGCGGCCTCGCGGTGGATGAGTTCGGGTTCGCCGGCGGCCTCGAGGAGTCGATAGAGGTCAAGCGGCGCTCCTGGATCGCGCATCGACGGATTGTGCGTCGCCGGCCCGCCGCTCCGGTAGCCATTAGCACAACTCAGTTATGGGCACGGGGGGCGGCCGGGCGATGAGGCATCGAGAGTGATCAGCTCCCCGCTCAAACGCCACCCCGGCACCGGCTGACGCCGGAGGACGAGCGAGGCCGCGCGGGCCGGACTTGTTGCATGCGGGGAGTATTGCCCAGCTGGGCTCCCGCATCGGGCGGAGCGCCACCCGGTGAGGGCTGAGGCCGCGACGCTGCGCCCTCAGGCGCTGGCGGCGCGAAACCGCACTGAGCCCTCGTCCCATTCGTGGCGTGGGCTGGTGGGCGGTAACGAAAGTCTGTTCCCCTCACGGTTGCTGAGGCGCTCGTGGCCGCGCTCGCGAAGGCTGATGTGCGTCCAAACCTCCGTTACCGGCCCGTACCAACCGAAGTTACCGGCCTACGCTTGCCGGTGGAACCGGCGTTCGCTCTACTGGCCATCGCATGACGCGGTGTCCGGTGTGCGAGGCGCCCCTCGAGATGAAGCGCAAGCTCATCTGCCGGAACTGCGGCTTCGTCGACTCCTGACACGACCGCATGCTCCCCGTGTGGGAGCGACCACCCGTCACTGACGCGGACCGATCCACGAGCTCGTGATGCGCATCCGCGTCGTACAGCAGGACATCGCGACGCTCGACGTCGACGCCGTCGTCAACGCGGCGAACGATCACCTCTGGATGGGCGCCGGTGTCGCGGGCGCGCTCAAGCGCGCGGGAGGAGCGGAGATCGAGCGCGAGGCGATGTCCAAGGGCCCCATCCCCGTCGGGGACGCCGTGGTCACGGGTGCGGGCCGCCTCGTGGCGCGGCACGTGATCCACGCGGCGGTCATGGGACAGGATCTGCGGACGAGCGCCGAGGCGATCGCGCGCGCGACGGAGAGCGCGCTCGCGCGGGCCGAGGAGATCGGCGCGCGGACAGTCGCACTGCCCGCGTTCGGCACCGGCGTCGGCGGCTTCCCGCTCGTGGAGTGCGCGCGGATCATGGTCGACCGAGTGCGGGCGCACGCGGGCAGCATCGAGGAGGTGATCTTCGCGGTGCGCGGCGACGATGCCGCGCACGCCTTCGAGGCGACCCTTCGGACCTAGTCGAATCCCACGACGACGAGCTGGTGGTGATCGCCCGTGCGCTCGTCGACGCGCACGAGCTCGACGCCCATGACCGAGTCGAGGTAGTCGCTCAGCGCCTCCGCCGGCGCGTCGGCGCTCTCCGCGATCGCGAGCGCCGTCAGCGCCCTGGCGCCGGTGAGGCCGTGCGCGAAGAACGCGCCGACGACGGGGATCGGTATCGGGATGCGCACGTTCACGCGCTCGGTCTTGCGGTGTCTCGCCTCGCGGACGAACACGCGGAACCAGATGAACGCGAAGCGGCGGAGCAGGCGGGACGGCGATGGCACCGCGATGGCGCGGATGTGGTCGAGGTCGGTACGGAGGGCCGCGACGGACCCGTCACCGCGCACGACCTCGCTGACACGGTCCGCGACGGGAGCGGGCAGGTGCTCGGTGGACACGACCGGAGCATACGGTCGGAAGCATCGCCGGATACGTTCGGCGGCACCGCACCAGCTAGACACCGCCGTGCTCCGAAGACCGCCCGCGTCGAGGACGGCGGGCCAGCCCCCGCGCGGCCAGTGCCACTCAGTGCGCGGAGCCGCCCCCACGCAGCGCGACGACCACGGCGGCGAGCACGATGGCCGCGCCCAGGTACGTCTCCGGCGAGCGCGTCTCCTGGAGCGCGATGGCGCCGAGCACGACCGCGATCACCGGCACGACCACGCCCACGTAGCTCGCGCTCGTCACGGACCAGTGCCCGACGAGCCACGTCCAGATCACGTACGCGCCGAGCGATCCCGCGAGCGTCAGGTAGATGACCGGCCACCAGGCGCTGAACGTCGACGGAAGGGCGCGGTCCTCGCCGAGGGCGATGCTCGCGACGAGACAGAGGACCGCTCCCGCGGCCGCGCCGACGGCGTTCGTGGCGAATACCGAGGGCTGCGCCGGCGCGCGCTTCAGCAGCACGCTGGACAGCGACGCGGCCGTCGCGGCGAGGAAGACCGCGATGAGTCCCTCTAACGGGACGTCGAGCCGCATCTCGCCGGCGAAGATCGTTGCCACGCCGGCGATCGCGACGATCGCCGCGATGACCTTGCGCGCGACGAGCCGCTCGACGCCGAGGCCCGCCGCCACGAACGACGTCGAAAGCGGCACCGTCGCGTAGAGCACCGCCGCGATGCCGCTCGGCACGACGCGCTCCCCCCAGTAGAGGAGCGCGAGATTCACGCCGAAGTTGAAGACGCCGAACAGGAGCGCGCCCCGGAGCGCGCCGCCGCGCGGCCACCGGTCGCGCCGGACGAGCACGATCGCCGCCAGCAGCGGCGCGGCGAGCGTGAGGCGCAGCGTCGCGGCCCACTCCGGCGGGAGCGACTGGTTCCCGATCCGGATGGCGAGGAACGTGCTGCCCCAGATGAGGCAGCACGCGACGAACGCGGCGTAGTGCATACGTCGCGCACGATACGGAACGGAGTCTTGCGCGCGCTACGTCGTTCCCACTACTCTTTCGGTTACCGAACTATTCACTCACCGAAGGGAATGTGACACGTGTCTCCGACCCGTACACCGACCGACGAAGAGCTCGCGCTCGCGGAGGGACTCTTCGGCGCGCTGCAGCTCTTCAAGGCGGTCGCGACGCAGGCGGCGCAGTCCTGCGACGTCGGCTCCCTCGAGCGCGCCGGCATGCTGTTCCGCCTCAAGGGCGGACCGTGCCGAGCGGGGAGGCTCGCGCAGCACGCGAAGCTCTCTCCGTCCGCCATCACGGAGATCGTCGAGGGCCTCGAGCGCGAGGGCCTCGTGCGGCGCGAGGCGGATGCCGAGGATCGGCGGGCGGTGCGGGTCGCGCTGACCCCCGACGGCCGCCGGCATCTTCAGCGCTTCGAGCACGCCGCGGCGATCGCGCTCGGAGAACGGCTCGCCACGCTGACATCGGCGCAGCGTCAGCGGATCCGTGCCGCGCTCAGCGACCTGCGTGCGGTCATCGGGACGAATGACTTCACGAGCTCTTCACACGCCGAACCCACCCTTCGCCAGAGCACCAGAGGTCACAAGGAGACCGTGCATGTCCGGTGAGATGACGCGGAACGCGAAGATCCTCGCGACGGTCGGGGTGGGCCTCGGGCTCTTCCTCGCCGCGCTCGACCAGACCATCGTCGGCACCGCGCTGCCGCGCATCGTGTCCGAGCTGAACGGACTCGAGTACTACGCCTGGGTCGTGACCGCGTACATGGTCACGTCCACGACGCTCACGCCGATCGCCGGAAAGCTCGGCGACCTGTTCGGGCGCAAGCCGTTCCTGCTCGCGGGGATGATCGGGTTCGTCCTGGCGTCGGCCCTGTGCGGCCAGGCGCAGAACATGGCCGAGCTCGTCGCGTTCCGCGGTATCCAGGGCATCTTTGGCGGCGTGCTGTTCGCGAGCGTCTTCGCGACCCTCGCGGACCTCTTCCCGCCGCACGTCCGCGCGCGCATGCAGGGCATCTTCGGTGGGATCTTCGGGCTCGCGTCGGTCGTCGGTCCGGTGATCGGCGGGTACCTCACCGACAACGTGGGCTGGCGGTGGGTCTTCTACGTGAACGTCCCCGTCGGCGTGCTCGCGGTGGTCGCGGTGGTGCTCTTCATCCCCCGCACGAAGCACGAATCCTCGTGGCGCGACATCGACTTCGCCGGCGCGGTGCTTCTGGCCGTCGCCCTCGTGCCGATGCTCGTCGCGTTCTCGATCACGCGCGACCACGACATCCTCTCTCCTGAGGTCGTCGGTCTCCTCGCCTTCTCGGCGGCCGCGTGGATCGTGTTCTTCTTCGTCGAGCGGCGCGAGGCGCACCCCATGGTGCCGTTCGTCCTCTTCAAGAACCGCACGTTCTCCGTGTCGGTCGTCGTCGGCTTCCTCGTGGCCTTCGGCATGTTCGGCGCGATCCTCTACGTGAGCCTCATCTACCAGGGAGTGCTCGGCATCGCCGCGACGAACTCGGGCCTGCTCATCACGCCGCTCATGGTCGGCATGATCGTCTCGAGCATCGTCACCGGTCAGCTCATGGTGCGGATCGAGCGATACCGCTACCTCGGAACGGTCGGCATCACGATCATGACGACCGGCATCTACTTGCTCTCGCTGGTCGGGGTCGGCACACCCGAGACCGACGTCGTGCGCGACCTCGTCCTCGTCGGCATCGGAATGGGCGTCGCGATGCCGCTGTACGTCAACGCGGTGCAGAGCGCGCTGCCGCGGCAGTACCTCGGCGTGGCCTCGAGCCAGATCCAGTTCTGGCGCAACATCGGCAGCACCGTAGGCGTCGCGATCCTGGGCGCGGTGCTGTCACACGAGCTGCCGCTCAAGATCCAGGAGAAGGTCTCGGCGCTCGGCCTGCCGCCGCAGTTCGCGAACGCGATCCCGCAGGGATCGAGCGCGCAGGCCATCTTCGACCCGAACCAGATCGCGGCGACGCGCGCCGCGCTGCCGCCGCAGGCCCAGGCGCTGTTCGACCAGGTCCTGACGGCGATCCGTTCGGCTCTCGCCGCGACGACCCACGACGTGTTCTTCTACGGCACGCTGGTGGTCGGGCTCGCGGTCGTCGCATCGGTCTTCCTCAAGGAGGCGCCGCTCCGCGCGCGCACGCCGCGCGAGATCGAGCAGGTGCGCGAGGCCGAGATGCGCGAAGAGGTCCCGTCGTTCGGGAAGTAGCTCAGGTGCGAGGGACGCGGCGGCGGACCGCCGCGTCCATCTCGCGCTCGGCCTCTCGTTCCTTGATGACCTGCCGCTTCTCGTAGCGGCGCTTGCCGCGCGCGAGGCCGAGCTCGACCTTGGCGCGGCCCTGCTTGGTGTAGAGGCGCAGCGGCACGATGGTGTAGCCCTTGGCCGCGGCTCCGCGTTCGAGGAAGGCGATCTCACGTTTGTGGAGCAGGAGCTTGCGGGGGCGCAGCGGCTCGTGGTTGTCGTAGCCCGTGTGCACCCACGGGGAGATGTGCACGCCGCGAAGCCAGGCTTGGCCGTTCTCGATCTTCACGAAGCCGTCGCTCATGTTCACGTGGCCCGCGCGCAGCGACTTGATCTCCGTTCCCGTGAGGGCGATCCCCGCCTCGAGCTTCTCCTCGATCGTGTAGTCGTAGAAGGCGCGCCGGTTCTCGGAGAGCTGCACATCGCGGCTCTTCCTCTCCGGCTCGGCGGGCCTGCTCCTCGCGCGTTCGCGCACGGAAAGAGCGTATTCCGGCGCGGAGCGGCGGCCGGGAGGCCGTGGCTGATCTTGCGCGTTTCGGCGGCCAGAGGGATGCGCTCGAGCGAGCGTCTGCGCCCCGCGGGCCCGGCCGCCACGCGCGCGATGCGCCTCAGGGCCCGCGTACCCAGCGGCGAGCGAGAGCACGTCCCTCTGGCGAGCCTCACGCTGGAGAGTCTCACGCTGGCGATAAGGAAAGAAGAGCGGCGGCCGTGCGGCCGCCGCTCCAAGCGCCGGGGTCACCAAAGACCCGCGACTAGCTCGCGATCACCTCAGATGGATGCATTCCGAAAGGCTGAAGTGAGGGCCGTTGGGTCTTTGGTTTCCCACTGGCATCGCCCACTCCACATCACCTCCTTTCCTTCGCGCTCCACTCTACGGCATGCCGCGCCGCGCGCGACCTCCGGCCCGGCGAACGCGCCCGTGGACACAGCACGGCCCCGCGGCCGAGCCCGGGGCCGTCATCGCGTTCGGCGGCCGGTGCGCCCTTAGGGCAGGTATGGGATCGGGTTCACGGCGCGGCCGTTGACGATCGTCATGAAGTGATCGTGCGGACCGGTCGTCCAGCCGGTCATGCCGACGTAGCCGATGATCTGGCCCGCGGTCACGAACTGTCCGACGCGGACGACCGGCGGCTTCACGGTGTCGTCCATGTGGCCGGAGAGCGTCGAGAAGTTGTACCCGTGCGCGATGATGACGACGGTCGCGGTGTCGCCGTACGCGAGGTAGGGCTTGCCGACCGTGACGACCTGGCCCGCGGCGGGAGCGCGGATCGGCGTGTACATCGGCGCGGCGATGTCGATGCCGTTGTGGAAGCCGCCCCAGCGCGCGCCGAATCCCGACGTGATCGGGCCGTTCACCGGCCACATGGCGAGCTTGGAGCCGTTGAACGCGCCGAGGCCCGACTTCGCGGCCTGCTCGGCGGCGAGCTGCGCGAGCAGCGCCTCGGTCTGCTCGAGCTTCTTGTTCAGCGCGCCGGCCTCGTTGTTCGCGGCGGCCTGGTTCTGCAGCTGCTGGTTGCGGTTGTTCGCGGCCTCGCCGCGCACCACGGCCTGCTGGTCGATGGAGACCTGGACCTGCGCGATGAGCGCTTCGTAGTCGGCCTTCTGCTTCACGAGCGCCTTGCGCTGGCTCTCGATCTGGCCCTGGAGGCCGACGATCTCCTTTTGCTTCGCCGCGGCGTCGTCGAGCTTCCGCTGCGTCTCGGCACGCAGTGACGTGATGTCGTTGGCGAGCTGCGTGTCCTGGCGGTTGATGAAGATCATCGCCTGCACGCGGTTCGCGAAGTCGGTGAGCGACTTCGACGACAGCAGCATCTCGAGCGGCGAGATGAGCGCCTGACGGTAGGTGGTGCGCAGGTGCTTCGCGTAGAGGTCTTCGCGGACGATGAGCTCCTGCTGCTGCTCCGCGGCCTGCGCCGCGAGCGAGTCCGCGAGAGCCTTCGTCTCCTCGAGCTGGAAGGACACGAGCGCGAGCTGCTCCTCGCGGATCTGGATGTCGAGCGCGAGGGCGTCGGCCTGGGACTGCGCGGCGGCCTGCTGCGCGGAGAGGTCGGCGATGCGCGCGTTGGCCGCGTCGACCGCCGCCTGGAACTGATCGGCCGCGCCCTTGTACCGTTCGGCGTTCGCGCGGGCCTGGGCGACGGCGCGCTCGAGATCCGCCTTCTGCCTCAGGGCCTGCTGGAGCGGGTCGTCGGCGGCGGCGGGCGCCTGCTGGCCGACGATGAAGGCGACGGCGACCAGCGCGACGAACGTCGCGCGGAGGCCGCGCTTCCTCCAACCCCCACCTCCCCGGACGCTCCGGGGAGTTCCCATCGGCCGCGAATCGTACACCGTCGGGCCGCCCTCGGTCCTCATTTCGCCAGGTGGGCGCGGACCGAAAGGGTCGCCCCACCGGCGCCCACGAGCAGCGCGACGCCGAAGACTGTCCCGATGAGCTCGGCCGCGAACTGCGGGCCGAAGCTGACCGGAAGGACGTCGAGGAAATCGACCATGACGCTCGTCACCGGGCCCGCCGCCGCGAAGAGCACGGCCAGCGAGATCACGGCGCCGAGGGTGCCGACGATCATCCCCTCGAGGATGAAGGGCCAGCGGACGAACCAATCCGACGCGCCGACGAGCTTCATGATCTCGATCTCGTCGCGGCGCGCGTGCACCGCGATGCGGATGGTGTTCACGATCACGAAGAGCGCGACGAAGAGCATCATCACGAGGATCGCGATGCCGCCGACCGAGAGCACGCGCGTGATCGTGAGCAGCTGGTCGACGACCTGCGGGTTGTCGATGACGTCGTAGACGACGCCCTTTCCGATCTCGGCGCGGAGCTGTTCCGCGAGCGTCTTCGCCTGACGCGCCTCGGCCATCTTGATCTCGAGCGATGCCGGCAGCGGATTCGTCGAGATGTCGGCGAGCGTGAAGTCCGGTCGCTTGGCGGCGACGTCCTGGAGCCGCTGGAGCGCCTGCTCCTTGGTGACGTAGTCGACGCGCGCGACCGCCGGGTCCGCTTCGATCCGCGACTTGAGCGCGAGGATGTCGGAGACCTTGGCGCCGTCGTCGATGAAGAGGGCGAGCTCGACCTTGCCCTCGAGGACCGCCACCGCGGCCTGCAGGCCGCGATCGGCGGTCATGAAGAACGCGAAGAGCGTGAGCATGAGCGTCACGGTGAAGGTCGACGCGATGCTCATCGCCGGGTTGCGCATGAAGCCGTGCACCGCGGACATGAGGACGTAGAGCAGCCGTCTCACGCGGCGTAGAGCCCTTCCCGCTCGTCGCGCACGACGCGGCCGTGGTCGAGGTGCACGACGCGGCGGCGCAGCGCGTTCACGATCTCGGCGTTGTGGGTGGCCATCACCATCGTCGTCCCGAGCTCGTTCACGCGCGTCAGGAGCTTGATGATCTCCCAGCTCGTCACCGGGTCGAGGTTGCCGGTGGGCTCGTCGGCGATGAGGATGCGCGGACGGTTCACGAGCGCGCGCGCGATCGCGGTCCGCTGCTGCTCGCCGCCGGAGAGCTGGTCGGGGAAATGATCGCGGCGCTGCGAGAGACCGACGAGCGAGAGCACGCGGTCGGTCTCCTCTCGGACCACGCGCCCTTCGTGTCCGGTGACGATGAGCGCGAAGGCGACGTTCTCAGCGACCGTCTTCGTCGGGAGCAGCTTGAAGTCCTGGAAGACGACGCCGATCTTGCGGCGCAGCTTCGAGACGTTCCCGCGCGACAGGCGGCTGACATCTCCGCCGTCCACCATGACCCGCCCGGTCGACGCGAGCTCCTCGCGGATGAGGAGCCGGATGAGCGTGGACTTGCCGGCGCCGGACGAGCCGACCAGGAACACGAAGTCGCCCGGCTCGATGTGCAGGTCCACGTCGCGGAGCGCGTACGTCCCGTTCGGGTAGCGCTTGCTGACGTCGTCGAGCGTGATCAAAACAGCAACCCTTCCCTCGTTTCGTGTCGATCCCGCTGCTCGCACGAGTACCGGACGGGCGAACCCGCGCGAATCCGCACTTCTGCGGACCATACGCGCCCGCCCGCGTCGAACACAACGCCGGGATGTGACGACGTGGTACGAGGGGCCGCTCGCCCGCCACAAAAACGTACGCTCGGCGAACGCCTGGCCGGGTGCCGGCCCGCCTTGGTGGCAGGCCTGGCTCAGCCGGTCAACGGACGGGAAGCTGGGTCTGTGTCGGCCGCGTCGGGGTGAACGTCGCGATCGACGCGATCTTCGCGTCGCCCGTCGTCATGACCTTCACGCCCATCGTCGGGCGGCCGAGGACGCGGATCTGATCGAGTGGCGTGCGGATGACGACGCCGGTCGTGGTGATGAGGAGGATCTCCTGCGTGCCCTCGTCGACGATCTGCACGGCGGCGACGTCCCCGGTCTTCGCGCCGAGCGACGCGAGGATGACGCCCTGACCGCCCCGTCCGTGCGTCGGGAACTCCTCGACGGCCGTGCGCTTGCCGTAGCCGTTCGCGGTGACCGAAAGCACCTCGGTCCGCGGCCGCACGATGCCCATGCCGACGACCTCGTCACCCTTCGCGAGGCGGATGCCGGTGACGCCCTGCGTCTGCCGGCCCATCGGCCGCGCATCGCTCGCCTTGAAGGTGATGCCCTTTCCCTTCTTCGTCGCGAGCAGGATGCGGTCGTCCTTGCCGCACGGCGCGACCCACGCGAGCACGTCGCCCTTGCGGAGCGCGATCGCGATGAGGCCGGCACGGCGCACGCTCGCGTACTCCTTGAGCGAGGTCTTCTTGATGAAGCCCTTGCGCGTCGCCATCACCAGGAACTCGGCGCTCGAGGTGTCCCGCAGCGCGACGAGGGCGGACACGCGCTCGCCCGGCTGCATTGCCTCGAGGATGTTCTGGATCGGCGTTCCCTTCGCGGTCCGGCTCGCGTCGGGCAGCTCGTAGGCCTTCAGCGCGAACACGCGCCCACGATCGGTGAACACGTACAGGCGGTCGTGGTTGCGCGCGACGACGAGGTGCTCGACGTCGTCCTCATCGCGCGTCTGCATGCCGATCACGCCGCGGCCGCCGCGGTGCTGCTGGCGGTACGTCGAGAGCGGCATGCGCTTGGCGTAGTTGCGGCTCGAGAGCGTGATCACCACGTCCTCGTCCGCGACGAGCTGCTCGTCGGTGAACTGCCCCGGCAGGTCGTTCACGATCTCGGTGCGGCGCTCGTCGCCGTACTTCTCGGCGAGCATGTCGAGGTCCGCCTTGATGATGCCGAGGACCTTCCGCGGGCTCGCGAGGACCGACTCCAGCTCGGCGATGAGCTTGATGGTCGCCTCGTACTCCTCGTCGAGCTTCTCGCGCTCGAGGGCGGAGAGGCGGCGCAGCTGCATGTCGAGGATGGCCTTCGCCTGGATCTCCGAGAGCCCGAACTGCTCGGTCATCTTGCCGACGAGCAGGGCCTCCTGGCCGCGGTGCGCGCGGATGAGCTTGATGATCGCGTCGAGGTTCGCATGCGCGATCTTGAGGCCCTCGAGGACGTGCGCGCGCTCCTTGGCCTTCTTGAGATCGAACTCGGTGCGACGGCGGATGACGCTGCGCCGGTAGTCGATGTGGTGCTGCAGGACCTCCTTCATGGAGAGGACCCGCGGCTGCTCGTCGACGAGCGCGAGCATGTTGAGGTTGAACGTCGACTGCATGGCGGTGTGCTTGAAGAGGTTGTTCAGCACGCGATTCGCCGAGTCGTCGCGCTTCACCTCGATGACGATGCGCATGCCCTCGCGGTCGCTCTCGTCGCGTATGTCGCTGATGCCCGCGAGGCGCTTGTTCTGCACGAGATCGGCGATCTTCTCGATGAGCGACGCCTTGTTCACGGCGTACGGGAGCTCGGTGACGATGATGGCCTCGCGATTCCCGCGCAGCTCCTCGGTGTGCGCCTTCGCGCGCATGACGATGCGGCCGCGGCCCGTCGCGTACGCGCGGCGGATGCCGTCGACGCGCTCGGCCTTGCCGGTCTCGACGTTCCGCTCCTCTTCGAAGCGGTAGATCGTCGCGCCACCCGGGAAATCGGGGCCCTGGATGGTCTCGCAGAGGTCGTCGTTGGTGAGCTCGGGATCGTCGATGAGCCGCTTCGTGGCCTCGGCGATCTCGCGCAGGTTGTGCGGCGGGATGTTCGTGGCCATGCCGACCGCGATGCCGGCGGACCCGTTCACGATGAGGTTCGGGACCTTCGCCGGCAGCACCACGGGCTGCAGGTGGCGGTTGTCGTAGTTCGGGACCCAGTCGACGGTCTCCTTGTCGATGTCCGCGAGCATCTCGCTCGAGATCGCCGACGGCCGCGCCTCGGTGTACCGCATGGCCGCGGGCGGGTCGTCGTCGATCGAGTTGTGCACGAAGATGCCGGCCGCGAGCGCGAAGTTCTGCGTCACGTCGACGGTGAGGTCGTAGACGTCGGCGTTGCCCGCCGGCTCGACCTTGGCGACCTTCTGTCCGAGGCTCGCCGGGATCGGGAACGCGCCCGTTCGGTGGAGCCGCTCCGGGATCGCGGTCCGCGCGAACGGCATGAGCTGGTCCTTGGGCTTCAGCTGCTGCGCCTCACGGTAGGTGCCGTCGCGCATGAGGAAGCGGTGGTCGGGCGTCGCCACGATCTCCGCGCCGGACTCGAGCGTCACCTTGAGCACGGTGTCGTTGCGGCGGACCATCCGCGGCGCGCGCATCGGCTTGATGCGCACGTTGCGGTGCGCGTCGAGCGTGAAGACCTCCGCGCGCACACCGCGATGCGCCAGGTCGACGAGCTCGGCGAGCGTCTTCGGCTCGCCCTGGTACATCTCCACCTTCGTGTCGCCGGCAAGGCAGCCGAAGTTCCCCTGTCCCTGAACGAGCGGGTACCGCGCCGCGAAGTCCTGCGCGAGCCGCACGAGCGCGTCATAGATCGGGACGTCGCCGTGCGGGTGGTACTTCCCCATCACGTCGCCGACGATGCCGGCGGACTTCCGGAACGGACGATCGTTCCGGAGGCCCATCTCGTGCATCGTGTAGAGGATCCGGCGCTGCACTGGCTTGAGGCCGTCGCGCACGTCGGGCAGGGCGCGCGAGACGATGACGCTCATGGCGTAGTCGAGGTACGCCTGGCGCATCTCCTGCTCGAGCTCGATCGGGACCTCGCGCTCGTTGTTCGGTTGGTCGATCACGTTCTACCGTGCTCCATCTCTTCCTCGCGCGCGCCTCTTCCGTTCTCTTCCGCCTCGACCGCCGCCCTCACCTTCGCGAAGGCCTCGCCGATGCGCGCGTAGCGCTTCTCGAGCTCGCGCCGGCGCTCTTCGGGCATGACGAGGAAGAGCGCGTCGGCCTCCGCCAGCACGGTGCCGTCCGCCGAGACGACCTCGCCGTGCGTCTCGACCGCGCGCCGGCCGTCCTTGGTCACGACCCCCGTCACCGTGAGCGGCTCGCCCACGGGGACCGGATGGCGGAACGTGACCGTGAGCCGGCCGGTGACGCCCCAGATCCCCTGATGGAAGATCGCCCAGCCCATCGTCTCGTCGAGCAGGGCCGTGACGATCCCGCCGTGGACCGTGCCGTCGTACCCGCTGTGCTCGCGCGTCGCGGTGAAGCGCGTCTCGGCGCGATCGCGCGCGACCGCGAAGTCGAGGTGCAGGCCGTACGGGTTCGCGCGGCCGCACGCGAAGCACCAGTGGTCGAAGTCGATGCCCAGCTCGCTGAGTCGCGCCATCAGATGTCGAGCTCCGCGTGCTTCGCGTTCGCCATGATCCATTTCTTGCGGCCCTCGACCTCGTTGCCCATGAGCTCGTCGAAGACGACGTCGGCCTCCTCGGCATCGAGGAGGGTGACCTTCTTCAGGGTGCGCGTGGCGGGATTGAGCGTCGTCTCCCAGAGCTGCTCCGCGTTCATCTCGCCAAGACCCTTGTACCGCGCGATCGCGGGCTCGCGCCCGCCCTTGCCGTCGTCGCTGCCCTCGTCGGTCGAGGCGTTCGCGTTCGCCTCGGCCTCAGCGGCGTCCTCGGCGGCGACGGTCGCGGCGGCGCGACGACGGCCCTTCGCGGTCTTCTCCTCGCCCTCGGCGGCCTTGGTCTTGCGATCCTCGCGCTTCTTCTTCGCGGTCGCCTTCAGCTCCTTGATGGCGCGATCGCGCTCGGCGTCGGAGTAGGCCCAGCGGACCTCCTTCCCGAGCTGAAGCCGGTAGAGCGGCGGCTGTCCGATGTACACGCGGCCTTCCTCGATGAGCGGCTTGAAGTGGCGGTACAGGAGCGTGAGCAGCAGCGTGCGGATGTGCGAGCCGTCAACGTCGGCGTCGGCGAGCAGGACCGTCTTGCCGTAGCGCAGCTTCTTCATGTCGAAGTAGTCGCCGATGCCCGTGCCGAGCGCGGTGATGAGCGACTTGATCTCCTCGTTCCCGAGCATCTTGTCGGCGCGCGCCTTCTCGACGTTCAGGATCTTGCCGCGCAGCGGGAGGATCGCCTGGAAGCGCCGATCGCGGCCGGACTTCGCGGAGCCGCCCGCGGACTGGCCCTCGACGATGATCAGCTCGCAGCGCTCGGGGTCGCGCTCGGAGCAGTCCGCGAGCTTACCCGGCAGCGAGAAGCCGTCGAGGGCGCCCTTGCGCAGCACGAGGTCGCGCGCCTTGCGCGCCGCCTCGCGAGCGCGGAACGCGGTGAGGCACTTGTCGACGATGCGTCGCGCGTCCGGCGGGTTCTCCTCGAGGTACTGGCCGAGCGCGTCGTTCACCGCGGCCGCGACCTGGCCGGCGACCTCGGCGTTGCCCAGACGCGTCTTCGTCTGACCTTCGAACTGCGGCTCGCGGATCTTCACGCTGATGACGGCGGTGAGGCCCTCGCGCACGTCGTCGGAGGTCAGGTTCGGATCGGAGTCCTTCAGCTGGCCGTTCTTGCGCGCGTACGCGTTGATCGTGCGCGTGAGAGCGGTGCGGAATCCGGTGAGGTGGGCGCCGCCGTCGATGGTGTTGATGTTGTTCGCGAACGTGTAGACCTTCTCGGCGAAGCCGTCGTTGTACTGGAGCGACACCTCGACGACCGTGCCGTTGTCGTGCGGGCGCTCCACGTAGACCGGCTTGTGCAGGACCTCGTGCGACCGATTCAGGTGGCGGACGAACGAGACGATGCCGCCGTCGAAGTAGTAGCTCGCCTCGCTGCCGTTGCGCTCGTCGTGGAGCGACAGGAAGAGGCCCTTGTTCAGGTACGCCGTCTCGCGGAGCCACTGCTCGACGATCGAGGCGTCCCATTCGATGACCGGGAACATCTGCGGATCCGGCCAGAAGCGGGTCACCGTGCCGGTCGGCCTGGCGCGCTCCTTCCATGGGAGCACCGGCGGGAGCGGCAGCGTCGGCTTCGCGATCGTCCTCACCGGGCCCTGGGGCTTCCCGCGCGAGTACGACTGCGTCCACACCTTGTTGTCGCGATGGACCTCGACGACGAGCTCGGTCGAGAGCGCGTTCACGACGGACACGCCGACGCCGTGCAGGCCACCGGAGACCTTGTAGCCCGCGCCGCCGAACTTTCCGCCGGCGTGGAGGATCGTGTGCACGACCTCGAGCGCGGACTTGCCGGTCTGCTGCTGCTTGTCGGTCGGGATGCCGCGGCCGTTGTCCGCGACGGTGATCGAGTTGTCCTGCGCGATCCACACGTCGATGCGCTCGCAGGTGCCGTTCATCGCCTCGTCGATCGAGTTGTCCAGCACCTCGCGGATGAGGTGATGAAGGCCACGCAGATCGGTGGTGCCGATGTACATGCCGGGGCGGCGGCGAACGGCTTCGAGGCCCTCGAGGACCTGAATGTCCTTGGCGCTGTACGACGACGCGGCCTTCTGCCCGTTCTCGCCCTCGCGCGGCCTCACATCCTCTTTCTTGACGGCCACGTGCTCTCCCTTATGCCCTTCCGGCGCGGACGAACAGCTCGAAGAGCCGCTCGAAGTCCTCGTCGGAGTAGAACTCGATCAGGATGCGACCGCCGCGCCGACGGCGAACGATCTCCACCTTCGTGCCCAACGCGGCACGCAGGTCGTTCGTCACCTGCGCGAGATCCGGGTCGCCGCGAAGCGTCCGGGCGCGCGCTCTGCCGCGGCGCTGCGGATGGACCATCTTGCGCACGAGCGCCTCCGCGTCGCGGACCGACAGCTCCTTCGCGATGATCTGGCCGAGCGCCGAGAGCGCATCCGAAAGAGGTAGCGGAAGGAGAGCGCGCAGATGCCCCTCGCTGATCTTGCCCTCGATCACGGCGTCCTGGAGTGGCTGTGGCGCGGAGAGCGTGCGGAGCATGTTCGCGACGTGCGACCGGCTCTTGCCCACCCGGTCGGCGAGCTGTTCCTGGGTGAGGTCGTAGGTCTCCATGAGGAGCTTGTACGCGCGCGCCGTCTCGATCGCGTTCAGGTCGGCGCGTTGCAGGTTCTCGACGAGCGCGAGCTCGAGTCGATCGCGCACGTCCTCGCGCACGACCGCCGGGATGGTCGTCTTGCCGGCGGCGCGCGACGCGAGGACGCGGCGGTGTCCGGCGACGAGCTCGTAGCGGTCGCCATTCCTAGATACCACTATCGGTTGCAGGATCCCATGACGCCGGATGGAGGCGGCGAGCTCCTCGATCCCCGCAGGATCGAATTGCGTGCGCGGCTGTTGGGGGTTCGGCACGACCTTCTCGAGCGGGATCTCGCTCGTGGACGCGGCCGGTAGCGGTGCGGTGCCTGTCGCGGAACCGGTCGGCTGGCCGAGCAGGACGTCGAGACCCCGGCCAAGACCGGTGCGCGCCATCAGACCGACCCTGCCATCGCGATCGGTTCGCGCGAGCGCATGCGCTGCTCGACCTCGCGCGCCAAGTCGCCGTAGGCCTTCGCCGCGCGCGACTCGGGGTCATACACCGAGATAGGCTTGCCGTAGCTTGGCGCTTCGGCGAGCCGGACGGTGCGCGGGATGCGCGTGCGCGCGACGAGCTTCGGGAAATGCTTGCGGACCTCGTCGATGACCTGCATCGAGAGGCGGTTCCGGCGGTCCTCCATCGTGAGAACGATGGCGAGCACCTCGAGGTGGTCGTTCAGCCGCTGGCGCACCGCCTCGATCGTGTCGAGCAGCTGCGCGAGGCCTTCGAGCGCGTAGTACTCACACTGGACCGGCACGAGGACCCCGTCCCCCGCCGCGAGCGCGTTCACCGTTAAGAGGCCGAGCGACGGCGGGCAGTCGACGATGACCGTGTCATACGAGCTCGCTGCGGCGCGGAGCGCCTGCCGCAAGCGGAACTCCCGCGCCATGAGCGGAACCAGCTCAACCTCGGCGCCGGTCATGTCGGGGCCCGATGGGAGGAGGTCCAGGCGTTCGATCTCTGTATGGACGATGGAATCTGTGATCGGTTGCTCCTTGAGTAGCACGGCGTAGGTTCCGGGTCGGTCTTTCGCTATTCCGAGGCCGCTCGTGGCGTTCGCTTGTGGATCGAGATCGACGATGAGCACCCGCTGGCCGCGCTCTACAAGCGCCGCCCCGAGGCTAATAGCAGTGGTCGTCTTCCCCACTCCGCCCTTCTGATTACTCACCACGAGGACCCTCATTCCGTACCTCTGTCACACGTGGAACGTGTGCCACCGAATCTGGGGAAAACTAGGGACGAAAGCGGGCGTATCCGTGCTTCTATTCTACCCGAAAGGACCCGCGTCCGCCTGCCCTCCGGCACTGGTCACGCTGCAATAGGCGATTCGGACTGCAATACGGGCATACCGATGTCGCAATGCGCAACAACGTGTGCGCGCTCTTCCGCACAGCTGTCTCGCACTGCCGGATAATCGCGAGTGGGATGAGATCGCGCTGGAGCCCGACCACAAAACGCGCCGTGGTCGCCGGCCTTGTGGCCGTCGTGCTCTTCTTTGTGTGGCGGGCAGGCGACATCGTTCAGCCCTTCATCTGGGCCACTATTCTCGCCTACATCCTGCTACCAGTTGTGGGTGCAATCGAGCGCCGGTTCGCGGTCGCGCGGACCGTCGCCGCGCTGATCGTCTTCGTCGGCGTGCTCGCTGTCATTTTTGGCGGCGGACGCCTCCTCATCCCGCGCCTCGCGGACAACGCGCATGACCTGCAGCGGACCTGGCCGGTGCTCTTCGCAAACGCGCGGCAGACGATCTCCGACACGTTCGACCAGGTCGGGCTCGGCGATCTCGACGACGCGCTCATCGGGCCCAACCTGCAGGACCTCGAGCGGCAGCTGCAGGGGATGGCGTCGCGCAACGCGCTCCCGTTCGTCCTCGGGGCAGGCCACTTCCTCCTCGAGTTCCTCATCTTCCTGATCGCGACGTTCCTCATGCTGCGCGACGCGCCGCGTCTTCTCGACGTCGTGCGCCGCAACGTGCCGCGAGAGCACCGCGTCGAGATCCTCCACGTGCTGCGGGACACGAACGTGATGCTGGGCCGCTACATCCGCGGCCAGCTCATCCTCGTCGCGCTGATGTCGACGGTGACGACGATCGCCCTCACGCTGCTGAACGTCCCGTACAGCGTTCTGCTCGGTCTGTTGACGGGACTCTTGGAGACGATCCCATTCGTCGGTCCGATCACGGCGGGCGCGATCGCCTCCCTCGTCGCGCTCGGCCATCCGAACCCCTTCGGCTGGTCGCAGCTCGCGTACGTCGGCGTGGTCGCGCTGGTGTACACGATCCTCCGGCACGCCGAGGACTACCTCGTCATCCCAACGGTGATCGGACGCGCGGTCCGACTGCACCCGGCGATCGTCATCTTCGCCTTGCTCACGGGCGGCGCCACCTTCGGACTGCTCGGCATCGTCCTCGCCGTCCCCGTCGCGGCGACGATGCGGCTCGTCCTCATCTACGTGCGCGCGAAGCTGCGCGACGAGGATCCGTTCGCGCCGCTCACCGAGGAGCTCGCCGAGGCCACCGAGTCCGCCCCGGCGGACGCCGCGGAGGCGCGCGTGCAGTCCGGGGCCCGGGTCCAGCCCTAGCGAGGCGCCGCGGGTAGCGCGGAGGCGGGACGCGCGTTGCGGGTCGAGAGGAGGGACGTCGTGGTGCGGGTGGCGCTTGGCATCGTGTTCCCGCTCGCCGCGGCACTCCTGCAGGGGTCGGTCGTGCCGTTCGTCGACGTCGCGGGTGCGCGCCCAAATTTGGTCGTCCTCGTCGCCGCCTCGTGGGCGGTCGCCGCGGGCGCGCGCGAAGCGGTCTGGTGGGCGTTCCTCGGCGGCCTCGCGGCGGACCTCCTGTCCGGCGGTCCGCTCGGGGCGCTGGCGCTCGCGTCGTTGGCGCCGGTCGCCGCCGTCGGCCTCGGCGACGTCCGCCTGCGACCCCGCTCGGTGCTCGCCGGGGCCCTGCTCATCGGCATCGCGAGCCTCGCGACGAGCGTGCTCTACCTCGGCATCCTCGGGCTCGTGGGGACCGGCCTCGCCGAGCTCCCGGTGCTCCTCGCCGCCGCGGCCTCGAGCGCCATCTACAACGGGGTCCTCGGCTTCGCTACCTATCCGCTCTTCCGAAGCCTACGCCGGACGACGGAGAAGCAGGCATCCTTCGGGTGGTGAGATCGGAAGAGCGCGCCTTCGTCCGGCCGAAGCGCTTCGTCGCGATGGGCCTTGCCATCATCGTCGTCTTCACGACGCTCACCGTGCGGCTCTGGGATCTCCAGGTCGTGAACGGCGCTCACTACCGGTCGCTCGCGGAGCAGAACCGCGTGCTGCGCATCCCGGTCGCGGCTGAGCGGGGGAACATCGTCGACCGCAACGGCTACGTGCTCGCGCGGAACATCCCCGGCTTCGCGGTCACCGTGCTCCCCATCGATCTGCCGCGCGCGAAGCAGCAGGACCTCGCGTCGAAGCTCGGCGCGATCGTCGGGCGCGATCCCGCCGACGTCATGACGGTCATCGACCAGCAGCGCGCGCGGAATCCGTACGAGCCGGTGAAGATCTCGACGAAGCCCGTGGCGCGCGAGGTCGCGCTCGTGCTCTCGGAGCGACCCGAGCTCTTCCCGAGCGTGCGCGTCGAAGCCGAGTCCATCCGTTCGTACGTCGACGCGACGCTGTACGCGCCGGTGCTCGGCTACGTGGGCCCGATCACCGAGGAGGAGCTGGAGGCGCAGCGCGACGAGGGCTACCTCCCGACCGACATCATCGGCCGCACCGGGCTGGAACGGCAGTACGAGCGGTACCTGCGCGGCACCTATGGCTGGCGCGAGATCGAACGCGATGCCGCCCAGCGCGAGATCAAGACGCTCTCGTTCAAGCCGCCGGTGGCCGGCAACAACATCGTGCTCACGATCGACGACCGGCTGCAGAAGCTCCTCGACAGCGAGCTGCGCAAGGGCGTCGAGGAGGACCGGTTCACGCAGGCCGTCGGCGTCGCGATGAATCCCCAGAACGGCGAGATCCTCGCGATGGTCTCGATCCCGGGCTACGACAACAACTGGTTCGTGCAGGGCATCACGCCCGAGCAGATGAAGAGCCTGAACAGCGACGACCGCCACCCGCTCGTGAACAAGGCGGTGGGGGACATCTATCCGCCCGGGTCGACGTTCAAGATGGTCACCGCGCTCTCCGCGCTCACCGCGGGGACCGCGACGCGCAACACCGTGGTGAACGTGAGCTCGATGGTGATGACCGTGAGCGGGTCCAACTTCTACGACTGGCGCGCGCATGGCCCGCTCAACCTGGTCGACGGCTACGCGCACTCGTCGGACATCTACTTCTACACGCTCGCGGGCGGCGGACCCATGGGGCCGGGCATCACGCCCGTTGGTCCCGAGAACATCTCCAAGTACGGCCACATGCTCGGCTTCGGCGAGCCCACCGGCATCGATCTGCCGGGCGAGGCGAAGGGGATCATGCCCGATCCCGCGTGGAAGCTCGCGACGTTCGACGAGGAATGGACGATCGGCAACACCTATCACGAGGCGATCGGGCAGGGCTACGTCGCGGTCACGCCGATCCAGCTGCTCGACGCGTACAGCGCGGTCGCGAACGGCGGCACGCTCTACACGCCGCACCTGCTGAAGGAGGTGCGCGACAGCAACGGCAACGTCGTGTACACGCAGGCACCGAAGATCACGCGCAAGCTGGCCATGAAGCCGGAGGACCTCGCGACGATCCGCGAGGGTGCGCGCAAGGTCGTCACGAGCGGCCACGCGCCGATGCCCAACGCGAAGCTCCCGATCGCCGGAAAGACCGGTACCGCCGAGTTCGGCGACTCGACCGGGAAGGACTCCGCCGGCCGCAACAAGCTCGGCTTCCACAACTGGTTCGTGTCGTTCCTGCCGCAGCAGGACAACACCGACCCGACCGCGCAGATCGCGATGGTCGTGTTCACCTTCGACTCGAGCAAGGGCCTCTGCGAGACCTGCCTCAACCCGGCGATCGCGATCAGCCAGCGCGTGTACGAGGCGTACGTGCTCGGGGACAAGAAGCCGTGAGCGCGAAGGCGCTCGACCTGCCGCGCGCATCCTCGCCCCTCCACGACCGGCCGCATGTGCGGCGGCTCGACCAGGTCGATCCGTTCCTGCTCATCGCGACGGTCCTCCTCATCGCCTACGGCCTCGTGATGACGTATTCCGTCACGGCCGAGTCGCGGACCTTCACCGGCGACCCGATGCAGTTCGTCGTCCGCGGCTCGATCTGGGCGGCCCTGGGCGTCGCCGCGATGGTCGCGGTCGCGCTCTTCGACTACGCCTGGCTCGGAACGCTGGCGCCGCTCATCTACGCGTTCATGCTCGGGCTGCTCGGGGTCGTCCTCGCGATCGGGCGCGAGTCGCTCGGCGCGCAGCGCTCGGTGAACCTCGGGGGGCTCTCGTTCCAGTTCAGCGAGGTCGCGAAGGTGCTGGCCATCGTGGTGCTCGCGAAGTACTTCGCCGATCGCGGCGATCGCATCGGCTCGCCTCTCACGATCGCGGGCGGCCTCGTCCTGCTCGGTCCGCCGGTCTATCTCGTGTACAAGCAGCCCGACCTCGGCACGAGCCTCGTCTTCGTCGCGATCTTCTTCGGCATCGCCTTCATGGCCGGCGCCCGCGTCTGGCAGCTCACGGGGCTGATCGCCATCGCGGGCGGCGCGTTCCCACTCATCTGGTCTCTGCTGAAGCCGTACCAGCAGGCGCGGCTCACCGCGTTCCTGGATCCGTACGCCGATCCGCAGGGCGCGGGCTGGAACATCATCCAGTCGCTCATCGCGGTGGGATCGGGAGCCGCGACCGGGAAGGGGCTCACCGCGGGCACGCAATCACCGCTCGGCTACCTGCCGATCGCGGAGTCGGACTTCGTCTTCGCGGGCCTTGCGGAGGACCTCGGCTTCGTCGGCGCGGTCATCCTGTTCGCGCTGTACGTGGTGCTGCTGTTCGCGGCGCTGCGTATCGCGTTCCGGTCGCGCGACGCGTTCGGCATGCTGCTCGGCAGCGGCATCGTCGCGATGCTGCTCTTCCAGATCCTCGTCAACGTCGGCATGGCGATCTCGCTCATGCCGGTCACAGGCATCCCGCTTCCGTTCATCTCGCACGGCGGCAGCTCGCTCGTCTCGATCTGCTTCGCGCTCGGCGTGCTGCAGTCCGTCTCCATGCGCCGCGCGGCCCCGGAGCTCGGCTAGCGCGACGGGCTCGCGCGCGGGCGGCAGCACGAGCGCATCGCCTCGGGGAGGGCGACGAGCTGATGCTCGTCCTTCTCGGTCACCGCCCCGTCGGGGTCGATGATCACGTCGAGGAGCAGGTCTTCGAACTCGATGAGCTCGTTCGTGACGTGGACGCGCTGCGCGACGTCGACCGAGAAGCGCTCGCGGCCCGGCTGGCCGTGACAGGCGATGGTGAATGGCCGTTCGGGATGGAAGAGCGACGCGCCGTTGGCCTGGGTCGCCCAGCCGCCGAGCCGGCTCGACTAGCGCGTCCCGGAGGGACCATGCGTGCGCGCGCAACCGCCGACCGGTGGCAGCAGGTCCTCGCGCCGCGCCTGCCGATCGAGCCATTAGGAATGCGTTTGTCGATGCGGCTGAGCGGGTACATCCGCCTATACTTTGTCGTGAAAGGCCGCGAACGGGAGCAGTACGCGTGACCGTGTGACCAAGAGAGCCGGCGGTCGGTGCGATCCGGTGTCCACGAGCGCGGAACTCGCCCGGGAGCCGCGGGGGCGAAGCGATGTAGCCCTCGCCGGGGTCACGCCCGTTAGCAGCGTGCTCGAGCGGAGAGCGATCGGGGCTGTGGCGCAGTGGGAGCGCATCACACTGGCAGTGTGGGGGTCGCGGGTTCGAATCCCGCCAGCTCCACTAGCGAGCGAGGCGGAGCCAAGGAGGTCGCAACGTCCTTGGGCCGACGAGCGACGCTAGGAAGCCGCGAAGCGGCTTACCCGACAACTCTCAACTGGGGTGGTACCGCGGAAGTCGCCTTCCGTCCCCTTACCGGGGCGGAGGGCGTTTTTTGTCGAGCGGAGACGAGCCGAGCGAGGCGATGAGCCGCCGAAGCGAACGCGAAGAATGGAAAGGAGGCGAGCGCAGTGGCAGTCGCGAAGGAACGGACGGAGCGGTACGACCCGACGTCGATCGAGGCGAAATGGCTGGATGAGTGGGTGCGCTCCGGCCTCCACGAGACGCCGGACGACGCCGAGAAGGACAACTTCTACTTCCTGACGATGTTCCCGTACCCGTCGGGTGAGGTGCACATCGGGCACTGGTACGCGTACACGCCCGCCGATGCCGCGGCGCGCTACCTGCGCATGAAGGGCAAGAACGTGCTCTTCCCGATGGGCTTCGACGCGTTCGGCCTGCCCGCCGAGAACGCGGCGATCAAGCGGAAGATGCATCCCGCGGTCTGGACCGAACAGAACATGGCTCACATGCGGGAGCAATTCCGCAAGATGGGTGCGGCCATCGATTGGCGGCGCGAGGTCGTCACCTGCTACCCCGAGTACTACCGCTGGAACCAGTGGATCTTCCTGAAGTTCCTGGAGAACGGACTGGCCTATCGCGCCAAGGCGCCGGTGAACTGGTGCCCGAAGGATCAGACCGTGCTCGCGAACGAGCAGGTCATCGCGGGAAAGTGCGAGCGCTGCGGAACGACGGTCACCAGGCGTGACCTGGAGCAGTGGTTCTTCCGGATCACCAAGTACGCCGACGAGCTGCTGCGGTTCGACCGCATCGACTGGCCCGAGCGCGTCCGCGTCATGCAGACGAACTGGATCGGGCGCTCGGAAGGCGCGGAGCTGGCGTTCCCGGTGGAGGGGACGAGCGAGACGATTCGGTTCTTCACCACGCGCCCCGACACGATCTACGGCGCGACGTTCATGGTGCTCGCGCCCGAGCATGCCCTGGTCGAGAAGATCGCGACGCCCGACCGCCGTGCGGAGGTGCGCGCCTACGTCGAGCGCGCCCGCAACATGGAGGAGATCGAGCGCACCACCGCCGAGCGCGAGAAGACGGGCGTCTTCACCGGCGCGTACGCGCGCAACGTGTTCAGCGGCGAGCGGATCCCGATCTGGATAGCCGACTACGTGCTGGCGACGTACGGCACCGGCGCGATCATGGCCGTGCCCGGCCACGACGAGCGCGACTTCGCCTTCGCGAAGAAGTTCGGCCTCGAGATCCGCGAAGTCATCTCACCCGACGGGAAGGAGCACGCCTCGCTGTCGGAGGCGTACGTCGGAGACGGCGTCATGGTCCGGAGCGGGCCGCACAGCGGGACCCCCGTCGAGGCGGGGAAGAAGGTCATCGCCGAGGAGGCGAGGCGCCGCGGTATCGGCGGGCCGTCGGTCACGTACCGGCTGCGCGACTGGCTGATCTCGCGTCAGCGCTACTGGGGCACCCCGATCCCGGTCGTGTACTGCGACGCGGACGGGATCGTGCCGGTCCCGGCCGATCAGCTCCCGGTCGTCCTGCCGCGTGACGCGGAATTCGCGCCGGAGGGCGGCAATCCGCTGGCGCGGGTCGAAGCGTTCGTGAAGACCGCGTGCCCGACGTGCGGCAAGCCCGCGCGTCGCGAGACCGACACGATGGACACGTTCATGGACTCGAGCTGGTACATGTACCGCTACGTCGATCCGAAGATCGACGCCGCCTTCATGAACAAGGCCATCGGGCATCGCTGGCTGCCGGTCGACCAGTACACCGGCGGCATCGAGCACGCGATCCTGCACCTGCTGTACATGCGCTTCGTCTGCAAGGCCCTGCGCGACCTGGGCGAGCTGTGGTTCGACGAGCCCGCCCTGCGGCTGCAGAACCAGGGGGTGATCGTCTTCGGCGGGACGAAGATGTCGAAGTCCCGCGGCAACGTGAAATCGCCGGACGAGTACACCGAACGCTATGGCGCGGACACGCTGCGCCTCTTCATGATGTTCCTGGGACCGTGGACGCAGGGCGCCGACTGGGACGCGGCCGGCATCGACGGCTGCCATCGCTTCCTGCGGCGCGTGTGGGACCTGGGTGTCGCGCCGGCGCAGCCCGCCGGGCCGCGCGACGCCGACGTCGATCGCGCCGTCCACCGCACCATCCAGAAGGTCGGCGAGGACCTGGAGGCGTATGCCTTCAACACCGCGATCGCGGCCATGATGGAGCTCACGAACACGCTGATGAAGGCAGCGGGGCCGAGCCGCGACGACGGCGTCTCGACGCTCGTGCTGCTGCTCGCTCCGTTCGCGCCGTACATCAGCGAAGAGCTGTGGCACCGCCGTGGCGGCACGGGCTCCGTCCACCGGCAGGCGTGGCCGGCGTTCGATCCGAAGCTCGCGTCCGCGACCGAGCTGACGATCGTCGTCCAGGTGGACGGCAAGGTGCGCGACAGGCTGACGGTCGCGGCGGGGACGCCGAGCGAGGAGCTCGAACGGCGTGCCCTCGCGAGCGGAAAGGTGCGGGCGGCGCTGGGTGGCGCCGCGCCCGCGAAGGTGATCGTCGTTCCCGGTAGGCTCGTCAGCATCGTGACGAAATGACCGCGGAGATCCGCCTCGCCGCCCTGTGCGACCACGCGCTCGTCGGGCAGGACGGCAAGGTCAGCCTGCTCGGCATCTTCCGGAACATCAGCGTGAGCGGGCTGCCCGCGCAGCATCCGCGCATGTTCCTCGTCGCGATCCTCGGGCTGGAGGTCGGCCCGCACGCGGTCGTGGTGCGGCTCGTGCGCCCCGACGGCCAGCAGGCCATGCCGAATCCGCCGGAGATCTCCGTGCACGCCGCCGCGGGACAGGACGTCAACGTCATCGTCGAGCTCAACAACATGAGCTTCACGAGCTTCGGAACGCATCACTTCCAGCTGAGCGTCGACGGAGAGGCCATCGGCGATCTGCCCGTGCAGATCATGCAGATGCAGCCGACCGGGGAGCGTCGTCGCTCGAACTAGCGACGGCCCGTCACATGAACATGTGACGGCCGGAGGCCTCGTGACGTCTTCCCACGCGCCTCGCGAAGCGTGACCCTCGTCGCGTGCCACGTCCCGTCGTGCTCGCCGTCGTCGCCGCGCTCGCCCTGGGCGCGGTCCTCGCCGTCGCGCGGATGCGCGCGCCCGCCGCGACCCCCGTCCCGCCCGTGGCCGCGGAGGAGACGCCAGCGCCGACGCCCGTCCCCCTCGTGGTCGTCGATGTGGGCGGCGCGGTCGCGCGCCCCGGCGTCGTCCGCCTCTCCTACGGCGCGCGCGTCGGCGACGCGGTCGCTGCCGCGGGCGGCGCGACCGCGGAGGCCGACCTCTCCTCGCTGAATCGCGCCGCGCTGCTCCGCGACGGCGCGCGCGTGTACGTGCCGCGCTACGGCGAGACGCCACCCGCGGGAAGCCTGGGCAGCGACGCGGAGACGAAGATCGACCTCAATCACGCGACGGCGGCCGAGCTCGAGGCGCTGCCCGGCATCGGACCCGCCACCGCCGGTCGCATCGTCCGATCGCGCGACGTGCGGCCCTTCACCAAGGTGGACGAGCTCCAGACGCGAGGCCTGGTGACGGCGCGCGTCCTCGCCGACATCCGCGACCTGCTGACCCTCCGTTGAGCGTCCTGCTCGCGACGCCGCTCGTTCCCGCGGCGTGCGCCGCGGCGATCGTGGCGCTGGCGTTCCTCGGCGGCGGCGTCCCCGGATCGCTGATCGCCGTCGCGCTGCTCGCGGTCACCACGCCGCTCGCCGTCGCGAGCGTCGGCCCGCGGCGCGTCGTGTGGTCCGCGTGCGTCGCCGCGATCGCCGCCGTGGCCGCGCACGCGCTCCTGCCCGTCGCGCTCATCCCGCCGGGCGCCATCGCGCTCGAGGTCCCGCGCGCGGCGCTCGCGAGGCCGCTCGAGGTGCTCGTCCCCTCGCCGGAGAGCGCCGTGCTCCTCGGCATCGTGCTCGGGGAGCGCTCGGGCGTCCCGGCGGATCTCTCGCTCGCGTTCGCGAGATCGGGGACGACGCATCTCCTCGCGATCTCGGGCTTCAACATGACGCTCGTCGCGGCCGCCGTCTCCATCGCGCTCCGAAGACGCGCGACGCCGACGCTCCGCGCGCTCGTCGCGGTAGGGGCGATCGCGCTCTACAGCCTGCTGGTCGGCCTGTCGCCCAGCGTGCTGCGGGCGTCGCTCATGTCGACGGTCGCCGCGTTCGGCGTGCTCAGCGGTCGCCGGGCCGCTACGGCGAACGCGCTGTGCGCCGCGCTCGTCCTCATGCTCGCCGCCGATCCGAGCGCCATCGACGACATCGGCCTGCAGCTCTCGGCGCTGGCGACCGCGGGCCTCGTCCTGTTCCAGGAGCGGGTCGCGTCGCGGCTCGCGTTCCTTCCCGCGCCGGTCCGCGAAGGCGTCGCCACGACCCTCGCGGCGACGATCCCGACGCTGCCGGTGATCGCCGGCGCGTTCGGGCGGCTCTCGCTCGTATCGGTGATCGCCAATCTCGTATGCGTGCCGCTCTTCCCGCTCCTCATGCTGGCCGGCGCCGCGACCGCCGCGGCGGGCGCGGTGTCGCTCGATGTCGCGCGCCCGGTGGCGATGCTCGCGTGGGCGTCGGCGTTCGCCCTCCGCGTCTTCGTGCAGGCCTTCGCGTCGCTGCCGCTCGCGGCGATCGACCTGCCGCCGGGCCCGCAGAGCGCGGCCGCCGTCGCCGCCGGCGAGGTCGTCGCGCTCGTGGCCCTCCGGCGTGCGCACCCACGTGCACTTCGGCTGCCGCGCGCGCGCTCGCTTGCCCTGCCGATACGCGGACCGTCATGGCGGCGCGGTCCGCGGATCGCGCACGTCCTCGTCGTCGTCCTCGCGTCCGTACCGGCGGTGTACCTCGGCCTGTCGCCCGCCAGCGCCGCGGCCGCGCGCGTGACGGCCCTCGACGTCGGTCAGGGAGACGCCTATCTCGTGGAGACGAGCGACGCGACGCTGCTCGTCGACGGCGGTCCCGACCCGGCCCGCGTGCGGGACGAGCTCGGCGCGACGCTCGGCCCGTGGCGTCGCCGCATCGACGTGGTCGCCCTCACGCATGCGCACACCGACCACGGCGCGGGGCTCCTCGCCGTCCTCGATCGCTACGAGGTCGGCCTCGCCATCGAGCCGCAGGGCCTGAACGCGAGTCCGCTGACCGAGCTCTGGTCGTCGGGAGTCGCCGCGCACGGCATCCCGCGGCGCGCGGTCCGCGCGGGCGACCGCATCCAGCTCGGCGACACCCGCATCACGGTGCTCGCGCCCGATCCCGACCTTCGCGTCGACGTGCCGTCGCTCGTCCTGCGCGTCGAGCGCGGCGCGTTCTCCGCGCTCTTCACCGGCGACGCCGTCGACGACGCGCTCGCGCGGCTGCTCGACCGCCCCGAGGCGCTCCGCGCGCGCGTCTACGTTCCGCCGCATCACGGCGCGGAGACGCCGTACGCGTCGGCGCTTCGCGCGGCGGCGCATGCGGAAGCGGCGCTCATCTCCGTCGGCGCCGGGAACCGGTATGGTCATCCCACGCCCGCGACCCTCGCGGCGCTCGCCGGTATCCCGACGTACCGGACCGATCAGGACGGGAGTGTGGAGATCGCGCTCGATGGGACAGGCCTCGTCGTCCGCACCCACGCGAACGGTCTTCCTCCTCCACGGAGAGGACCCCTTCCGTATCCGGCTGCGCGCCAATGAGCTGGTGCTGTCGCTGCTCGCCGGCGCGCGCCCGGAGCGCGGTGAACTGGCCACGCGTCAGCTCGCGCCCTACGGAGGCGCGCTCGGCCTGACCCGGATCGACGCGCGCGCCGCCGACGCGCCGGATTCGATCCTCGTCGCGGGACGGTCGCAGGGTCTGTTCGCCGCTCCCGACGAGCGGCGCGTGGTGCTCGTCGAACACGCCGAGGCGCTCGCGCGCACCGAGGTCATCGAACGATTCCCCGAGGACGCGGCGCTCGTGCTCGTCGCGCCCGAGCCGATGCGCTCGAGCCGCGCGCGCGGGCGGAAGCCGAAGGCGCCGGCGGGCGATCTCGCGCTGCTCGACGCGGTGGAGACGGCCGGGGGCGCCGTCGAGCGCTACGACCGCCTCGTCGCGAGTGACGTGACGCGGTGGGTCTCCGCGCGCGCGCAGCTGCATGGGCTGACGCTCCGTGCGGACGCGCTCGACGCGCTCGCGTCGGCCCTCGGCGGCGACACCGAGCGCATCGAGAACGAGGTGCGCAAGCTCGCGGCGTGGGCGAACGGCGCGCCGATCGCTGCCGCGGACGTCCACGCGCTCGTGCCCGGCGCCATCGAATCCGACGTGTTCGAGCTCACGAAAGCCGTCGTGCGTCGCGACGTGCGGACCGCGGCGCCGCTGCTCGCGCGGCTGCTCGACGAGGGGAACGCGCCGCAGCAGCTGCTCGCCCTCCTCCTGTGGCAGTTCCGCGTGCTCCTCTTCGCCGCGAGCGATCCGAAACCCGCGGACGCGGAGCGGATGGCGAAGGCGATCCGCTCGTCATCCGGCGCGATCCTTCGCTACACGCGGTTCGCGCGGGGCCTCGGGGCGAAGGACATCGCGCGCGCGTACGAGGCGCTGTACGCGTGCGACATCTCGATCAAGACCGGTCGTGCGGAGTCCGACGAGACGGCGCTCCTGCTGTGCGTCATGGATCTGTGCGGGATCCCCGGCGCGGACCTGCGCGACCTCCTGCTCGCCGACGTGCCGCGGAGAGGCTGACGAGCGGCGCTATCGCTTCGCGGCGGCCCTCGCTTCCTGCGTCTTGCGGTAATCCTCGAGGAACTTCTTCTGGCCCGCGTCGGTCAGCGGGTGGTTGAACATCTGCTTCAGCACCGCGAACGGCATGGTCGCGATGTCGGCACCCGCGAGCGCGGCCTGCGTCACGTGCATCGGGTTGCGGATCGAGGCCGCGAGCACCTTCGTCGTGATGTGCTGCTGCCGGTACGCCGCGACGATGTCGGCGACGACCTTCATGCCGTCCTCGTTGATGTCGTCGAGGCGTCCCGCGAAGGGGCTGACGATGTACGCGCCGATCGCGGCCGCGAGCAGCGCCTGGTTCACCGAAAAGCAGAGCGTCACGTTGATGCGTACCCCCTCGCCGCCGAGCACCTTGCCGGCCGCGAGCCCGTCGGGCGTCATGGGGACCTTCACGATGACGTTCTTGTGCCACGACGCGATCCGGCGTCCCTCGACGATCATGTCGTCGCGGTTCTCGCTGACGACCTCGGCGGAGACGTTGCCGACGATCTGGCAGATCTTCTTGACCTGCGTTTCGTGATCTTGGCCGGCCTTCGCGATGAGCGTGGGGTTCGTGGTCACGCCGTCGATGACGCCCCAGCGGACGCCCTCGTCGATCTCCTCATAGATCGCGGTGTCGAGGAACAGCTTCATGTCTTCAACTCCTGCAGCATCGGTGCCGTTGCCGTTCCCCGCCCGTTCGCGCGCGCGTAGGCGAGGCTCGCCTCGATGAACGACGCGAACAGCGGATGGGGCCGGTTCGGACGCGACTTGAATTCCGGATGGAACTGCGTGCCGAGGAAGAACGGGTGATCGTCGATCTCGACGATCTCCACGAGTCGGCCATCGGGCGACCGGCCCGAGAAACGCATCCCGTGCTGCGCGAGCAGCTCGCGATACGCGTTGTTGAACTCGTACCGGTGGCGATGGCGCTCGAGCACGATGGGCTGTCCGTAGGCGCGGCTGGCGAGCGACCCCGCCTCGAGCACGCAGGGGTAGCTTCCGAGGCGCATGGTGCCGCCCTTGTCGGCGACGTCCCGCTGCTCCGGCAGCAGGTCGATGACCGGATGTGGAGTGAACGCGTCGAACTCCGTTGAGTTCGCGTCCTCGGTGCCCAGGGCGGTGCGCGCGAGCTCGATCACCATGCACTGCATCCCCATGCAGAGCCCGAGCGTCGGTACGCGGCGCTCGCGGCCGTAGCGGACGGCCTGGAGCTTCCCCTCGATCCCGCGGTAGCCGAAGCCGCCCGGGACGACGATGCCGTCGAGCCCGATGAGCGGCTCGACATCGCGATCGCGCTCGAGGCGCTCGCTGTCGATCCACGAGATCTTGACGTCACAGCCGGCGGCCCACGCCGCGTGCTTCACCGACTCCGCGACGGACAGGTACGCATCGGTGAGCTCGATGTACTTGCCGACGAGCCCGATACGCAGCGGGATCCGCGCGTTGCGGATGCGATCGGTGATCGCGCGCCACTCCGCGAGATCCGGTTCTTTCGCGCGCTCGCCGAGGCCGAGCTCCTCGACCACGATGCGACCCAGGCCGGCCTCCTCGAGCATGAGCGGCACGCCGTAGATCGACCACGCGTTCGGCTCGGAGATCACGTTGTCGACCTTCACGTCGCAGAAGAGCGCGATCTTCTCGCGCAGCTCCTCGTCGATGGCCTCGTCGGCGCGGGCGATGAGGACGTCCGGCTGGATGCCGATCGCGCGCAATTCGCGCACGGAATGCTGGGTCGGCTTCGTCTTCAGCTCGCCCGTCGCGACCCGCGGCAGCAGCGAGAGGTGTACGTAGAGGACGTTCTGGCGGCCGACGTCGTTGCGGAACTGGCGGATGGCCTCGAGGTAGGGCAGCGACTCGATGTCGCCGACCGTCCCGCCGACCTCGACGACGACGATCTCGGCCTGCTGCTCGCGCGCGACGCGGTGGATGCGCTCCTTGATCTCATTCGTCACGTGCGGGATGACCTGCACCGTGGCGCCGAGATAATCGCCGCGCCGCTCCTTCGCGATGACGGCGTTGTAGATCTGACCGGTCGTGAGGTTCGATGCGCGCGTCACGTTGCGATCGATGAAGCGCTCGTAGTGGCCGAGATCGAGATCGGTCTCGGCGCCGTCTTCGGTGACGAAGACCTCGCCGTGCTGATACGGCGACATCGTGCCGGGGTCGACGTTGAGGTAAGGGTCCATCTTGAGCGAGGCGACCGCGAGACCACGCGCTGAGAGGATGCGGCCAAGCGAAGCTGCGGTGATGCCCTTGCCAAGAGAGGAGGTGACCCCGCCCGTCACGAACACGAACTTCGGCAACGCGACGACCTCCGGGGTTTTTCCAATTCTACCCCGTCGATCGTGGCCTGCCCAAACCTCACTGATTCAAGCGGAGACTCTGCAGCAACACGAGGCGCGGACGTTCGGTCCCCGTCGTCGCGGGTTCGCTCTCTACGGCGATCGGCTCGTCGACGCGGCAATCGTCGAGACGCCCGTCCAGGCGAAGCGCGCGAAATCGAGCATCGCGCAACACGCCTGCCTCGCCGGCGTGCTCGACGATCGCGACGAGCTTCGGCCGCAGCCAGCGCGTTCCGCTGCGCAACGGAAGAGGCGTGCTGAATGGCGACGCGTCCGACGCGAACGCGCGCGTGGACTCGTCGAGCCAGCGCGCCAGATACGGCGGGACGTAGGCCTCACCCGCCATCGCGAGCGTCTCGCGCTCGTCCGTGTACAGCCCGCAGAGGGCGCGGAGCGTTCCGCCAACCGTGTCCTCGACGAGACCTCCGAGCACGACGTCGGCGCGGGGCGTGACGTGGCACTTGAGCCAGTCGCTCGTGCGCGTGCCGGGGACGTACGCGCTCGTCTTGCGCTTCGCGACGATGCCCTCGAGGCCGTATTCCTCCACGACCTCGAGGAACGGCTCCCCGTCCGCTTCCAGGTGCGCCGGCACGCCGACCGTGCGACCGCGCAGCTCGAGCTCCGCGAGGTGCCGCCGCCGTTCCGTGAGCGGGCGGGTCAGGAGCGGCCGGCGATCGAGGTACAGGAGGTCGAACGCCACGAAGGTGGGGCCGAATCCGCGCTTCGCGCCCTTCGGGCCGAGCCGGCCGGCCATGAGGTCGTACGAGGGCCGGCCGCGCGAATCGCAGACCACGATCTCGCCATCGAGGAGCGCGCCGTCGGGGATCGGCAGCCGCGCGAGCTCGGGTACGAGGGGGAGCAGATCGCCGCCGTTCCGGTCCACGACGCGGACGACGTCCCCGTCGCGGGAGGCGAGCGCCCGGAGGCCATCCCATTTCAGCTCGAACACGTGCTCCGCCGAGTTGAACGGCCCCGCCGCCTGACGGGCGCGCATCGGCGCGAGATGCCGCGGCAACGCCGCGCGCGCGCCGCCTACATCGAGGAGGACCGGGTGCTCGCCGCTCGGCGAGCGCGACTCGCGCGGCACTCGCCGAGCATATCGAGCGGAGCTCGCTCAGGACGCCTTCCGGCGCTTCTCCCGCGTCGTGGTCTTGCGCTGGACGAGCGACTCGTGGCCGCCGCGCTTGGCGCGTGCGCCAGCCTGCTCGGCCTTCTTCGCCTTCTCTACGCTCGCCTTGAGCGCGGCCATGAGATCGACGACGGTCGTCTCGGCCTCCGGCTCGGGTGCCTCGATGACCTCGCGCTTCTCGACCTTCGCTTCGACCACCTCTCGCAGCGCCTTCTTGTATTCGTCCCTGTATTCCTCGGGCTCGAACTTCGTGGCCATCATGTTCACGAGGCTCTCGGCCACCTTCAGCTCGGCGGGCGAGACGCTCGGATTGTCGATATCGAGCTCCTCGGTGGAGCGGATCTCGTCCGGCCAGTGAAGCGTGTTCAGCACGAGCGCGCCGTCGTGCGCGCCGATGGACACAAGACGCTCGCGGTCGCGCAGCGCGAACTTCGCGATGGCGAGCCGCCCGGTCTTGTCGAGCGTCTTCTTCAGCAGCGCATACGGCTTCGCCGCGGCCTTCTCCGGCTCGAGGTAGTACGCGGACTGGATGTAGAGCTCCTCCGCGAGGTCGGATCGCTCGATGAAGCCGCTGATGTCGATGGCCTTGCTCGAACGGAGCGGCAGCCTCTCGAGATCCTCGTCGTCGAGCTCCACGTAGCTGCCCTTCTCGTACTCGTAGGCGCGCACGACGTCGTTCCACGCGACCTCGTGATCGCCTTCCTGGCACCAGCGCTTGTTCTTGATCCGTGACTTGTGCTCGGGGCAGAGCAGATGGAACGACACCTTGCTCGTGCTCTCCGTCGCGAGGTAAAGGCGTACCGGGATGGCCACCATGCCGAACGAGAGGACCCCGCGCCAGATCGGTCGAGGCACGTACACGCTCCCCAGCCGCTCTTGGTTTTTTTTGCGCGCGGCAGGCCGCGCGAATCGTAACGAACGTGTCAAGACGCGCGATAGCCGAGCTCGCGGGACAGCTGCGCGACGCCGTCGAGCACCACCTCGATGCACCGCGCGCGCAGGTCCGGCGTGTAGCGCGCGGTCGGCACCGACACGTACAGAGCGGCGATCACCGCGCCTGCCGCGTCGCGCACCGGCGCGGCGATGGCCTCGCCTCCGACGTAGCGCTCGCCGTTGCTCTCGGCGTATCCGCGCTCGCGCACTTTCCGGATCTCCGCCCATAGCCTATCGGCGCTGGTGATGGTGTTCGGCGTAAACGCGACGAGCGGCGTTCGCGCGAGATAGTCCGCGATCTCGGCGTCGCTCATCGCGGCAAGGAGCACGCGATTCGATGCTCCCGCGTAGAGCGGCGAGCGCTCGCCGATCTCGGTAGTCCGCCGGATCGGATGAAGGCTCTCGAGCTGATAGAGGTGCACGCGGTGATCGCCGACGCGCACGCTGAGCGAGACCGTCTCGTTCACCGTGTCCCTGATCCGTCGCATGATCGGGAGCGCGTGATCGAGCAGGCTGCTCTGCCGCGCGCGCACCGCGGCGAGGGTGAGGATGCCGGAGCCGAGGCTGTACATGTTCGTGGCGGTGTTCTCGCTGACGAGTCCGCGGGCCTCGAGCGTCGCGAGCAGACGGAACGCGGTCGGCTTTGCGAGGTGCGTCCGCTCCGCGACCTCGCGCAGGCTGAGCTCGGGCTGCTCCTGGGTGAACGCCTGGAGGCACGCGATCGCGCGATCCACCGCCTGGATCCGGTAGCGCAGCTTCATCCCGCCGGCGGGCCCGCGCGTTCGCGCTTTGACTTTCGTTTGTCGCACCCGTAATGTCCCTCACGATCGTGAGATGTCGTTTCATTGTATAAAACGCTGGGCGCAGCGGCGCGAGGACGCCGGGCGGAAGCCCATGGCGTCTGAGTTCCGGCTTCTGGCGGCGACCGGCATGGTCGGTACGGGCTTTCCCGAGGAGTCGCTCCTGCGAGGCCTGGACATGAAGCCGGACATGATCGGGGTCGACGCTGGATCGACCGACTCCGGTCCGAACGATCTCGCGACCGGGTCATGCCGCTATCCCGAGGCCTCCTACCGGCGCGATCTCGGTCTGCTGCTCCCGGCCGCCCTTAGGGCCGGCATCCCCCTGATCATCGGCTCGGCCGGCGGTGCGGGAGGTGACGCCAACGTCGACTGGGCCAGGAGGATCGTCGAGAACATCGCGCGAGAGAAGGGCCTCAAGTTCCGGCTCGCCGTCATCTACTCAGGGCAGGACAAGCAGTACCTGCGTCAACGTCTCGCCGAGGGCAGGATCCAAGTGCTTCCGAGCGGCCCGCCCATCGATGAGGCCGTGATCGATCGCAGTCTCGTGATCGTCGGGATGATGGGGTGCGAACCGATCCAGGCAGCGCTACGCGCGGGTGCGAACGTGGTCCTCGCCGGCCGCGCGAGCGACACGTCGATCTTCGCCGCGCTCCCGCTCATGCGTGGCGCACCCGCGGGCCCTGTGTGGCACGCAGCCAAGATCCTGGAGTGCGGGGCCGCGGCGGTCGAGTACCGGCCGTCGCCCGACTCGATGTTCGCGACGATCGTGGGTGATGGGTTCGTCGTCGAGGCGCCGAACCCGAAGCTTCGCTGCACGCCTGTCAGCGTCGCGGCGCACAGCCTGTACGAGAACGGCGACCCGTTCCGGATCATCGAGCCCGCCGGGACGCTGGACACGACGCTCGCCCGCTACGAGCTGGTCGGCGACCGCGCGGTGCGCGTCACGGGGAGCCGCTTCGTCGAAGCCGATCGCTACACCGTGAAGCTCGAAGGCGCTGAGCTCGCGGGCTATCAGACGATCGTCGTCGCCGGCGTTCGCGATTCCACCGTGCTCGACGAGCTCGACGCGTACCTCGCGTCGTGCCGCGCGAACATCGAGATGCGCGTCAAGCGCTCGTTCCCCGACCTCGCGCCGTCGCAGTGGTCGCTGAACTACCGCGTCTACGGACGGAACGGGACGATGGGCGCGCTCGAGCCACGGAAGGACGCGATCGGCCACGAGGTCGGCCTGATCATCGAAGCGACCGCGCGCGATCAGAAGACCGCGAACGGGATCGCTTCCATCGCGAGACACCAGACGCTCCACGAGCCAGTGAAGCGCTGGGCGGGCCTCGTGAGCAACATCGGACTGCCCTACGGGTCGTCGGACCTAGTCCGTGGTGCCGTCTATCACTTCAACATGCACGCGGTCGTCCAGCCGGACTCCCCGACGGAGATGTTCCGCCACGTGACCGTCGATCTCTAGACGAATGGAAGGGATGGTGACACCCGTGGTGAAGCTCGGAGACCTGGCTCGCCTCATCCGCAGCAAGAACGCCGGACCGTTCGAGCTCACGTTCGACATCATGTTCGAGAACCGCGACCTGTACGAGAAGGTAAAGAAGACCGGCGTGATCAACGCCAAGCTCTTCTCCGGCCTCTATTCGACGCCCATCGAGCTGGTGCGGGTCTACGAATACGACCCGGCCTTCGCCTACAAGATCACCATCCCGCGGCCCATCGTGAGCGGCGCGATCGGCGACAGCGACGTGCACGGCGGCCAGCAGTTCGGACCACTCGTAGAGCTCGAGGTACCGGTCGACGATGCAGCCCGCCCGAAGGCCTCCAGCACGCCGGCCCACTCGAAGGCGTGGAGATAGCGAGCGTCTTGATGCCTCCGGGGCAGGCGAATGAGGCGAGGGCGCTGAACACCGTCGTCGCCGGGATCTTCATCGTGCTCGGTCTCGCAGCGGCGTTCGAGGCGACCAAGATGCGCTACTACAGCAGCCTCGGACCGGGCCCAGGCTTCTTCCCGCTCTGGCTCGGCGGCGCGCTCGCGCTGTTCTCGTTCTTGTGGCTCGTGCAGATCCGTCTCGCCTCATCCGCGGACGGCACCTCGGGCCTGCGGCCAGGCCGCGCCGGCGCGCTGCGCATCGCGGCGGTGCTCGGCTCGCTCGCGTTCGTAGCCTTCACCATCGAGCTGATCGGATTCCGTCTCGCGATGTTCGCGATGCTCGGATTCGTTCTGCTCACGCTTGGCCGGCAGCGCCTCCTTGTCACGCTCGTGGTCGCGGCCGCGGGAAGCTTCGGCGCCTACTACGTCATGGGCGGTTGGCTCGGCGTGTCGCTGCCGAACGCGACGCTGCCCTGGCTCGCGGACCTCGGTCTGTAGGAGCGGCGCGAGGGATGGAAGCACTCGAGCTCCTGCGAAACGGGTTCGCGGTCGCGATCGAGCCGCAGAACCTGCTGTTCGCGTTCATCGGCTGCGCGCTGGGCACGGCCGTGGGTGTGTTGCCGGGCATCGGCTCGGCGGCCGCGATCGCGATCCTCCTGCCGGTCACGTTCAACCTGGCGCCGACGCCGGCGATCATCATGCTCGCCGCGATCTTCTACGGAACGAATTACGGCGGCACGATCACCAGCGTCCTCATGAACATGCCCGGCGAGGCGGCGTCAGTCGTGACGTGCATGGACGGGTACGAGATGGCGAAGCGGGGCCGCGCCGGCGCCGCGCTCGCCATCGCGGCGATCGGCTCCTTCATCGGCGGCACCGTCGCGACGATCGGCCTCGTGCTGTCCGCGGAGCTGCTCACGCGCTCGGCCCTGCAGGTCGGCGCGCCGGAGTACTTCGCGCTGCTCGTCCTTGGGATGGCGCTGCTGACCGGCCTCGCGAGCAAGTCGTTCCTAAAGAGCGTGATGATGGCCGTCCTCGGTCTGCTGCTGGCCACCGTGGGCATGGATCCCACCGCGGGCTCGCCGCGCTTCACCTTCGGACGCCTCGAGCTCCTCGACGGGCTCAGCTTCGTACCCGTGGTCATGGGTCTCTTCGGCATCGGCGAGATCCTGATCAACCTCGAGGTACAGGGGCGGAGCGTCTTCCAGAAGCGACTCGGATCGCTGTTGCTGACGCGCGATGACATACGGCAGTCTGTCGGCCCCATCACGCGCGGCACGCTCGTCGGCTTCGTCCTCGGGCTCATCCCCGGCGCGACGTCGGTTATCGCGTCGTTCCTCTCGTACAGCCTTGAGACGAAGGTGTCGAGGACACCTGAGCGCTTCGGCAAGGGCGCCATCGAAGGTGTCGCCGCTCCAGAGACCGCGAACAACTCCTTCGTGAACGCGAATTTCATCCCGCTGTTCGCGCTCGGCATCCCGGGGACCGCGTCGGTCGCGATGATCATGGGCGGCATGATGGCCAACGGCCTCGTGCCGGGGCCGTTCCTCTATCGAGACCACGCCGACTTCGTTTGGGCCGTCATCGCCAGCATGTACATCGGGAACGTGATCCTGCTGATCCTTAACCTGCCGCTCGTCGGCCTTTGGGTCAAGCTCCTCGACGTTCCGTATTCGATCCTGTTCGCGGCCATCCTCGGTTTCACGACGCTCGGCGCGTATGCGGTCAGCAACAGCCCGTTCGACATCTTCGTGATGCTCGTCTTCGGCTTCCTGGGTTACGCCTTCAAGAAGCTCGAGTTCCCGATCGCGCCCCTCGTGCTGACGCTGATTCTCGGCCCGCTCATGGAGCGGAACCTTCGCAAGTCGCTCGAGATGGGTGGCGGTGACTTCACGATCCTCTTCGACCGCCCCCTCTCGCTCGCCGTGCTCCTTATCGCCGCCGCCCTCGCGCTGCTGCCCTTATTGCGGCCCTTGTGGGGCCGAGTGGAGGTGCTTCGTAGTGGTCAGGAGACTTCGTGACGAAATAGGAAAGGGTGGAAGTGTCATGAGAAACCCTCTGCGTCGATCGCTCGGTCTCGTCGCGGCGGTCGTGATCGCCGCCTGCGGTGGTGCGGCACCAGCTGGGTCCGCACCGTCGGCATCCGTCACGGCGTCCGCCGCGCCCAAGGCGGCGTGGCCGGCGCCGGGCAAGACGATCAGCTTGATCGTCCCGTACGACGCGGGCGGCGCCGGCGATGTCGGCGCGCGCCTCCTCGCGCCATACCTCGAGAAGGAGCTCGGCACGATGGTCGAGGTGGTGAACAAGCCGGGCGCGGGTTCCCAGATCGGGGTGACCGAGCTGTCTCGCGCGAAGCCGGACGGCTACACCATCGGCTTCACGCACCTGCCAGCCACGATCGCCGTCTATCTCGACCCCGAGCGCCAGGCCGCGTTCAACCGCGCCAGCCTGCAGCCGATCGCGATGTACGTCGTCGATCCGAACGCCATCGCGGTGAAGGGCAACAGCCCGTACAAGGCGCTCAAGGATCTCGTCGACGCGGCGAAGGCCAATCCCGGCAAGGTGACCCTCGGCGACAGCGGCATCCTCAGCGACGGTCACATCACCACGCTCCTCCTGCAGGAGCAGACCGGGGCGAAGTTCGCGGTCGTCCACGGCGCGGGAGGCGCGAAGGGCATCGCCGATCTGCTCGGCGGCCACGTGCAGGCGCAGAACGTCAATCTGAGCGGCAGCAACATCGATCTCGCGAAGAGCGGCGAGATCCGCCTGCTCGGGATCTTCGACGACTCGACCAACCCGAACTATCCGGGCGTGACGACCGCGACCAGCCAGGGCTACAAGATCTCGGTCGCGACGTCGCGAGCGATCTCGGCGCCGGCCGGCACACCCAAGGACGTCGTGACCATCCTGTCGAACGCGATCAAGCGCGCGATGGCGGCGCCGGAGTTCACCGCGAAGGCGGCGTCGTCAGGCCTGAGCCTGCGCTACATGGATCCAACGCAGCTCGAGGCGTACTGGACCGACCTCGAGACGCGCGTGAAGCCGCTCATCGATCTGGCCAAGAAGTAAGAAGGAGTCGTTACCCCGCGATGGCCTTCTCCGCGAGCGACGTGGGCAGCATGCCCGCGCCGGCGATGGCGTCGTGGAACGCTCGGAGCGCGGGGCGGTCGTTCGCCCCGCGCCGGGCGAGCCACCGCGTGCGGATATCGACGATTTCGAGCATCCCGGTCAGGTAGCTCGAGGCTTGCGTCGGCCACGTGCAATAGCGCCCCACCTCCGCGCGTGCGTTCGGCTCGGTCAGGTTCCCGCGCTCGACCATGTAGCGCACCGCGTCGTCGAACGTCATCTCGCCCAGGTGCAGGCTCGTGTCGACGACGATGCGCGCCGCGCGGAAGATGGTCGCCTCGAACTGGTAGAGAAGGTGCGTGGGGTCCGTGAAGAAGCCCTGCTCGCGCATGACGCGCTCCGCATACAGCGCCCAGCCCTCGTTGAAGTACGGCGTGCCGAAGATGCGGCGCACGTGCGAGGGGTTCGCCTTGGCCATGACGAGATGCCAGTGGTGCCCGGGATACGCCTCGTGCACCGCGGTCGTCGGGATGCCCGCGCTGCAGTTGCCCTCGAGCCGCTTCTGCACCTCCTCGGGCGATGTGCCGTCGGGCGGATAGGGCACGAAGAAGTGTCCGTGCAGGGTGTCCTTGAACGCGGGCGGGCGCTGGTACGAGGCGACCGCGAGGATCGGCCGCTGGAACGGCGGGGACGGCTCGACGGTGCACTGCTCGCCCTTCGGCAGCGTGACGAGCCCCGTATCGCGGAGGAAGGAGCGCGCGCGCTCCGTCCACCCCGCGTATTCCTCGCGCATGCCCTCCGGCGTCGGCGCGTGGATCTTGTTCAGCCGGTCGCAGGTCTCCCGCCAGGTGCCACCGTCGATCTCCTTCGCGATGCGGTCGGCCTCGACGGAGAGGCGATCCCACTGCTCGCGTCCGCGCTCGCGGAGCTCGCGGGCCCCGAAGGGCAAGAGCTCCTTCTCACGCAGCATCGCGGTGTAGAGCTCCTCGCCGATCGCGTAGTCGCCCCTCGCGTCGGCGCGATGGGACTCGAGATATGACGCGAACTCGTCGAAGGCGCGGCCCGCGGCCGCGCCGGCCTCGGCGAGCTTGGTCTTCGCCGCGGCGTCGGTGACCTCGGCGGGCACGAGCTCGCGCGCGTAGCGCGCCGCGGCCTTCGCCTGAGCGATCGCGCGTTCGAGGTAGACGCGCGGGGTCTTTGGCAGATCGAGGTTCGCGATCCCGTCGGCGATATTGCGCGGGACCTGCGCGAGCCGCGCGGCGGCGGCGTCGGCGAGCTCGCGTTCCGGACGGAGGCGATGCAGGAAGAGCGAGAAGACCCCATTCAGTCCGGGATGGAGGTAGGTCGCGGGCTGGCGGCGCCACGACTCCAGCGGGACCGCGAGCTCGCGCCCGCGCAGCACCGAGACGAGCAGGTCGCGATCGATGCGCTCCGCCGGCGAGAGGTCGGTATCCGCGACGGCGCGGAATCGCGCGAGCCAGGACGCGTCGCGCTCGATGCGCCACCGGAAGCGCTCAGCCGTGGTGATGTCCAGCTTGTCGTCGTATTCGGTGAGCCCGAGGCTCGACGCGAGCGTGGGCGAGTCCTCGTACCCCTCCTTCAGGAACGCGTCGACGAGCTGACCGAACGATGACGCCACCGACGCACCTCCGGGACAATGACGTGAGGGAGTAGAGCCTGAGCCTCACCGAGTACCAGCGCAAACGCGATTTCAGACGGACGCCCGAGCCGAAGGGGACGCCGCCACAGGCGACGCCGTCGCGCCGCTATGTCGTGCACCGCCATCACGCCACCCGCCTGCACTGGGACGTGCGCCTGGAGATGCGCGGCGTCCTCGCGTCGTGGGCGGTGCCGCAGGGCCCGCCCCTCGAGGGAGGGAAGCGGCGCCTCGCCGTACACACCGAGGATCACCCGCTCGAGTACCTCACGTTCCACGGCGTCATCCCCGACGGCTACGGCGCCGGGACGATGACGATCTGGGACGAAGGCACCTACGACCTCCTGAAGGACAGCCCGAACGAGTACAAGGTGCGCTTCCACGGAAGGCGACTCGAGGGCGAGTGGGTCCTCGTGCAGACGAAGCAGAACGAGGGTCGCGACTGGCTGATGATCAAGCACGGGCCAGCCGCGACGGACCATCCGCTCGACGCGAAGATCGAGCCGATGCTCGCGATCGGCGCCGACGCGCCGTTCGATTCGCCGGAGTTCGCGTTCGAGCCGAAGTGGGACGGCGTGCGCACGCTCGCGTTCGTGGATGGCGGCGTCGTGCGCCTGCAGACCCGCAACCTGCTCGACCGCACCGCGCAGTACCCCGAGGCGCATCAGATCGCGGAGGCGCTCACCGGCGCCTACCAGGCCATCGTCGACGGAGAGATCGTCGCGCTCGACGAGAAGGGGGTGCCGTCGTTCCAGCGCCTCCAGCCCCGCATGCACGTGCGCGACGAGGCGACGGTGAAGAAGCTGCGACGGACGACGCCCGTCGTGTACGAGGTCTTCGACATCCTTTCGGTCGACGGGAAGGACGTGACCAGGCGGCCCCTGCGCGAGCGGCAGAAGCTCCTCGATGAGGTGCTCACGCCGATGGGCGCGATCCGCCGTTCGGAGCAGTTCGTCGGCAGCGGCGTCGCGCTCTACGACGCTGTGAAGGAGCAGGGCCTCGAGGGGATCGTCGCCAAGCGCCTCGACTCGCCGTATACGACGGGGCGTTCCGCGGCGTGGGTGAAGATCAAGGCGTTCCGCACGATGGAGTGCGTCGTCGGTGGATGGACGGCCGGGCAGGGCGGGCGCGCCGCGACGCTCGGCGCGCTGCTGCTCGGCGTGTACCGCGATGGGGAGCTCATGCCGGTCGGACACGTCGGGACGGGGTTCGACGAGCGCACGCTGAAGGAGCTGCTCGGCCTGCTGCGCGAGCGCGAGGCGCCGCGGTCGCCCTTCGCGGTCGAGCCGCGCGTCAATCAGGCCGCGCGCTGGTGTCTCCCCGAGCTCGTGTGCGAGGTGGAGTACAGCGAGCTCACGCGTGAGGGCACCCTCCGCCATCCGACCTACCGCGGCCTCCGCGCCGACGTGTCGCCGCACGAGTGCACCGGCGAGGAGCGGCGCGAGCCGACGAAGATCGCGCTCCGCGCGGCGGCGCGCGCGGCGAGCGAGGGCGATGGCGCCGCGCTCGCGCCGAAGGGAACGCGCGTGCCGGCGACGCTCACGATCGACGGGCACACCATCCGCCTCACGAACCTCGAGAAGGTGCTCTTCCCGGAGGACGGCTACACGAAGGCCGATCTCATCCGCTACTACACCGAGGTCTCCCCGTTCCTCATCCCGTGGGTCCGCGACCGTCCGCTTACGCTGAAGCTGTTCCCGGACGGGGTCGCGAGCGCGCACTTCTATCAAAAGCACAAGCCCGACTTCACGCCGCGCTGGATCCACACCTGGGTCGACAAGGAGGCCGAGCGCGATGGCGGGATCGACTACGTCCTCGGGAACGACCTCGCGACCCTGGTGTGGCTCGCGAACTACACCGCCATCGAGATCCATCCTTGGCTCTCGCGCGTCGACGATCCCGATCATCCCGACTTCGCGATCATCGACCTCGATCCGTCGAAGGGCGCGACCTGGGACGACGTGAAGGAGACCGCGTCCGTCGTGCACGACGTGCTCGACGACATGGGCCTCGTGGGATTTCCGAAGACCACCGGCTCGCGCGGGATCCACATCCTCGTGCCGATTGCGCGGAAGTACACCTTCGACGAGTCGCGCGGATTCGTGTTCGAGGTGGGCAGGGCCGCGCGCGAGCGGAAGCCGAAGCTCGTGACGCTCGAGACCGTGAAGGATCGGCGGCGCGGCGTGTACATCGATTACCTGCAGAACGTCCGCGGGAAGACCACCGCGGGCCCGTACAGCGTCCGGCCCATCCGGCGCGCGCCGGTGTCCGCGCCGCTCGAGTGGGACGAGATCCCCGCGCTCGGCAGGCCCGACGCGTTCACGATCGCGAACATGGGCGAGCGTCTCGCCGCGACGGGCGACCTCCTCGCTCCCTCGCTGAGGCTCGCGCAGAAGCTCCCACGCCCCGCGAAGGCCGCGGAGAAGCGATGACCCGAGCCGCGGTGCTCGCGCCCGGGTACGCCGGCGGCGCGACGCAGCCCGTCCTGCGCGCGCTCGCGAAGGCGCTGGCCGCGTACGGCATCGAGGCGCTGCCGATGGAGTTCGGCACGCGCGGCCGTCGCCCGAGCCGCGACTACGCGGCCGAGCTCGCGGACCTGCGCGTGGCGCGCGACGAGCTGCGCGCGTCGCACCGGCTCGTCGCGCTCGTCGGCCGGAGCTTCGGCGGTCGCATGTGCGCGCTGCTCGCGTCGGAGGAGCCGCCCGACGCGCTCGCCATCGTCGGTCACCCCATCGCCCCGCGCGATCGTCCGCGACCGCGGGACGAGGCGGCGCTGCAGGGAATCCGCTGCCGCACGCTCGTGGTGCAGGGCGCGCGCGACGAGCTCGGCCCCGTCGCGGTGCTCGAGCGCATCGCCGCGCAGAACCCGCTCATCGACCTCGTGGTCATCCCGGACGCCGGTCACGACCTCGGCGCGCGTGAGCGTGAGGCCGTGGAGCACGTCGCGCGCTGGTTGGACGCGGCGCTGCGCTGATCCTCCGGCGCTCCTTCACAACTCCTTCACACCGCGGCGCGACGCTGTCCACGGTCGAAAGGAGACACGACATGGACCTCGTTCGCAGCATCGCGTTCCTCATCTTCGGGCTGATCGGTGGCGTGATCGGCTACCAGATCGGCGTGTCGCAGAACATCGCCGCGCAGATCCCCGCGGGAGCGGCCGCGCCCGCCTCCTACTGGTACGGCCCGCACATGTTCGGCTTCGGCTTCCTCGGATTCCTGTTCCCGGTCCTCTTCTTCTTCCTGTTCGTCAGCCTGATCGCCGCCGCCGTGCGGAGCTCGCGTGGCTGGGGCGGTCACGGCTACGGCTGGGAGGCGCGTCGCGCCCGCTTCGAAGAGATGCACCGCGAGCTCCACGGCGAGAAGCCCTCATCGGGTGGACCGTCGACGAGCACCTAGCATCGCGCGCATGAAGACCGTGCTCGTCGTCGACGACGAGCCGAAGATCGTACGGCTCGCGCGGGACTATCTCGAGCACGCCGGCTTCCGCGTCACGAGCGCCTCCGACGGAAAGGAGGCGCTCGCCGCGTTCCGCACGGGCGCGCCCGACCTCATCGTCCTCGATCTCGGCCTTCCCATGGTCGACGGCCTCGACGTCGCGCGCGCGATCCGCAGGACCTCGAACGTCCCGATCGTGATGCTCACCGGCCGCGGCGACGAGGCCGATCGCGTCGCGGGCCTCGAGCTCGGCGCGGACGACTACGTGACGAAGCCCTTCAGCCCGAATGAGCTCGTCGCGCGTGTGCGCGCGGTGCTCCGCCGGGCGGAGCTCGCGTCGTCGCCGGCCGACGTGATCGCCGCGGGCGGCGTGACGCTGGACATCCCGCGCCACGCCGTCCGCGTGCGCGAGCGCGACGTCGATCTCACGCCGACCGAGTTCGAGCTCCTGGCGACGCTCGCGCGATCGCCGGGGCGCGTGTTCACTCGAGCCCAGCTCCTCGACGCCGTCCACGGCGTCGCGTTCGAGTCCTACGAGCGCGCGATCGACGCGCACGTGAAGAACATCCGCCGGAAGATCGAGCCGGATCCGCGCGAGCCGCGGTACCTCCTCACCGTCCACGGCGTCGGCTATCGCTTCGCGGACGATCGCACGTGAGCCAGCGCCCCCGAGGTCGCGGGGGATGGGACCGGACCGCGCGTCCGCCGTGGTGGCCGGAGAGCGAGCCGTTCCCGCCGGCGCGATGGCGCCACGGACGCGCCCGTTTCAGGCGCCGCTTCGCGGTCTTCGCGCTCGTCGCGTTCCTCGTGGCCGCGCTGGTCATGGCCCTGCTCGTCGCGACGCTCGTCCAGGCGTTCGCGGCGGTCTTTGGCGGCCCGCCTCACCCGGTCGTGATCGCCCTCGCGGCCCTCTTCGTGCTCTTCGCGCTCACCGCGGGCACGCGCAGCGCCCGGCGCATCGCCGGACCGCTGGGGGATCTCGTCGACGCGGCCGAGCGCATCGAGTCAGGCGACTACAGCGTCCGCGTGCGGGTGCGCGGGCCGCGCTCGCTTCGCGCGTTCGCCAGCGCGTTCAATTCGATGAGCGCGCGGCTCGAGCGGAGCGAGACGGAGCGCCGCCGGCTGCTCGCGGACGTCACACACGAGCTGCGCACGCCCCTGACGGTCATGCAGGGGAACATCGAGGCGCTCATCGACGGCGTCCATCCAGCCGATGCCGCGCGCTTCGAAGCCCTGCTCGAGGAGACCCGCGTGCTGTCGCGGCTCATCGACGACCTCCGCACGGTCTCGCTCGCCGAGGCCGGCGCGCTCGCGCTCCATCGGGAGGCGACGGACCTGGGCGCGCTGGTGCGCGATACCGCCGCGTCGTTCGAGGCGCAGGCGACGAGCGCGGGCGTGCGCCTCCAGGTCGAGACCGACGCCGCGGGCAGCGCGTCGGTCGATCCGATCCGCGTGCGCGAGATGCTCACGAACGTCGTCGCCAACGCGCTCCGCTACACGCCCCCTGACGGAACGATCTCGCTCCGCGCCACGGGCGACGCGGCGAACGTGACGGTAAGCGTGAAGGACACGGGCCCGGGCATCGCGGCGGACGTGCTGCCGCACGTCTTCGAGCGCTTCACGCGCTCGGCGGAGTCACCCGGCGCCGGGCTGGGCCTCGCGATCGCGAAGAGCCTGGTCACCGCGCACGGCGGGACGATCGAGGCGACGAGCGCGTCCGGGAAGGGTACCGAGATCGTCTTCACGCTGCCGCGAAGAGGCTAGCGGGAGCGTCTCGGCGTCTGCGCCCCGACGGCATACGCGCGTCGGACAAGACGACGGAGCGAGTCGTCGAGGTCGCGATCGCTCGCGATCCGAAAGTGGTAGGCACGCCCGAGCGCGCCGAAGTCCTCGGTTCGGACCACGCGTGGATCGTCGATGGGCTCCTTGAGCCACAGCCCCAGGTCGATGTGGTCGCGCCGGAACATGACCCCGATCGAGCGCGCGCGCACCTGGAACGCGATGCCGCGAGCCTGAGCGTCTACGCGGATCGGACCCGCCGCGCGTACGAAATCTCGGATCGCCCGATAGAGCCGGCGCATCTCCGGTGGCCGCCCGGCGAGATGGTCGCGCACACGCATCCGTCGGCACGAGTGCCAGATGTTGCGTGTGACGAACTGCCGCCCGCAGCGCGGGCATCGCCAGAGCGGCCGAAGGGCGGGGACCGTCATCGCTAGGGCGTCGGGTTCGTCTCCGAGTCCATCTGCGCCCGCTGGAGCTTGCCGGAGAAGTCGACGTAGATCGACTTCCAGTCGCCGTACACGTCGAGCGCGGCGCGACCGGCCTCGCGATGCCCGTTGCCCGTCGACTTCATCCCGCCGAAGGGCAGCTGGATCTCGGCGCCGATCGTACCGGCGTTCACGTAGACGAGTCCCGTCTCGGCGTCGCGCATGAAGCGGAAGGCGCTGTTCACGTTCCTCGTGTACACGGAGCAGGAGAGCCCGTACTTCGTCGAGTTGAGCACCTTGATCGCCTCGTCGAGCGAGCCGACCTCGATGACCGCGGTGACCGGGCCGAAGATCTCCTCCTGCGCGACGCGCATGTTCGGCTTCACGTCGACGAGCACGGTCGGCTCGTGGAAGAAGCCCTTCGCGAGCGCGCCCTCGGTCGGGATGCGACCGCCCGCGGCGATCGTGGCGCCCTCCTTCTCGGCGATCGGCATGTAGCTCGCGACCTTCTCCTGCGCCTGCTTCGACACGACCGGGCCGAGGTCGGTCGAGGGTTCGAGCCCGTGTCCCATCTTCATCTTCTTCGCGCGGCCGACGAGCTTGTCGATGACGTCGTTCGCCACGCCTTTGTGCGCGATCACGCGCGACGCCGCGGTGCAGCGCTGGCCCGACGTGCCGAACGCGGACCACACGATGCCCTCGATCGAGAGATCGACATCGGCGTCGTCAAGCACGACGATCGCGTTCTTGCCGCCGAGCTCGCACGACACCCGCTTGAGGAGGCGACCCGCGATCTCGCTGATGTGCGCGCCGGTGTCGCTCGATCCCGTGAACGAGATGAGGTCGACCGCCGGATGCTGGACGAGGTGATCGCCGAGATCGCCGCCGGGTCCGAGGACGAGGTTGAGGACGCCCCGCGGCAGTCCGGCCTCCTCGAGGATCTCGACGAGGCGCACCGCGAGCATCGGCGTGTACGACGCCGGCTTGAAGACGACGGTGTTCCCGAGGACGAGCGCGGGCATGATCTTCCACGTCGGGATCGCGAACGGGAAGTTCCAGGGGGTGATCGCGGCCACGACGCCGTGCGGCGTACGCACGCTCATGGCCCACTTGTTCGGGAGCTCCGCGGGGACGACGTCGCCGAACTGGCGGCGCCCCTCGCCGGCCATGTAGTAGGTCATGTCGATGCCCTCTTGGACGTCGCCACGGGCCTCGGCGAGGACCTTGCCCATCTCGCGTGTCATCTCGCGCGCGAGGTCGTCCTTGCGGCGGAGCATGATCTCGCCGGCGCGGTAGAGGATCTCGCCGCGCTTCGGCGCGGGATAGAGACGCCAGGAGTCCGCCGCGCGGCGCGCCGCCTCGACCGCCTTGTCGACGTCGGCGGTCGTCGATTTCGTCGCCGTCGCGATGACCTCGCCCGTGGCGGGATCGAGATCCTCGAACGCCTGTCCGGAGACCGAGTCGAGCCAGCGGCCGTCGATGTAGTTGCGAAGGTGAGTAGTTGTCATAGGTGTCCCCCTACGCGCTAGAACTGCGCGCCATAGAAGAGCCAGATCGTGAGCCCGCCGACGAAGACGATGCCGAGGAAGATGAGGAGGAACGCGATGTTCGCCGCGCGTTCCGGGTCGCCACCGCCGGAAAAGGGTCCCATCGCCCCGATTATGTCGGTACAATGATGGCTCCGCACGGGGCTGTAGCTCAGCTGGGAGAGCGCTTGAATCGCACTCAAGAGGTCAGGGGTTCGAATCCCCTCAGCTCCACTGCTAGCGGGTTTTCATCACCTCCGTGGCCTGTTGGTTCTCGAACTGGCCTGATGACTCCGAGCGGTTGACGTCGTTCTTCACGATGCCCTCCTCAGCATGCCCGCTAGCGGTGTGATGCGCTCGCGCTCGTCGAACGCCTCTTGGTTGCGAATACTTGCGAGCCATCTTCGCCATGCTTTTTCGCGACCATCGGCCTCCTCCTGGATGTCGAGGAGATCTCCGGCCTTGAAGCGACGGAAGTTAGACGCCCACGTGTGTCGGAGGATGTGGGCCGAGAACTTCACTCCGGTCGTCGTCTCGAGGTGATCCTACGTCCCAAGGATCCCGACGCGCTCTTTCTCGAAGGGGCTGCTGCAGTACCAGGCGCAGGACGGGAAGGGCGCCGCCGCGACCTGGGGCGTGTTCCTGGACGTGGGTCGGTTCGGACCGCGCGCGTCGATGGTCCGTCAGCTCTACGAGGACGCGCCGACGAAGGCGGGACCGTAGCGCACACGGATCACGGAGGACCCCCGCCCGGCGGTACGAAGCCACCCGGCGGAGGAGGCGGCAGGCCACCGCCACCAGGCGGAGGAGGCGGCGCGCCACCGCCGCCACCAGGCGGTGGCGTCAAGATCGTTGGCGGTGTGAAGTTCGGCGGCGGTGTGAAGTTCGGGGGAGGCGTGCCGCTCGGCAGCGGTCCGAACGATCCCGACGGCAGCGCCGGCGGCGACCCGCTCGGCGGCTTCAGCGACCCCGAAGGCAGCGATGGCGGCGCGCCGGAGAAGCTCGGAAGCGCACCGCTCGGTGGCGCAGGCAGCGACGGCGGCGCGGAGAACGGCGGGAGCGTGATGTTCGGCGGCAGCGAGAACGACGGCGGTGCCGTGAACGGCGGCGTGGAGAACAGCGGCAGGCCGGACGCTCCGGGGATGCCGCTCGGCGGCGCGCTGAACGCCGGGAACGAGACGTTCGGCGGCAGCGTGATGTTCGGCGGCAGCGTGATGTTCGGCGGAAGCGACGTGATCGGTGGGAGCGTGACGTTCGGCGGCAGCGAGAACAGTGGCGCGAAGCTCGTGCCCGGCGCACCGGGCGCGCCCGTGAGCTTCGGCGCGACGAGCGTCGTCGGCAGCGCGCCCGGCAGGACGTTCGCCGGCACATTCGCGCTCCCGCGGGACGGCGCGATCGCGTCGAAGAACGTGCTCGTCGGCGCCGAGGTGAAGGTGACCACGCCGAGATTCGCTGGCGTCGTCGCCACGACGGTCCCACCCGTCGTCACCGACGCCGCGACGAAGGCCTGATAACCGCCGTTCGCGCTGAGGGCGCTGGTGATGGCGTCGGGCGTCGGCGGCGCGCTCGGCACCGGAACCGATGGGAGTGGGATCGCGCTCGGTGCGGCGAGCGTCGGCTGGAAGATCGGGATCGGCGCGTTCGGCGCGGTCGGGACCTTGCCGATGTTGGCCGGCGCGATCGTCTTCGCGATCGCGTCGGGCACGACGACGATGCCTGTCGGCGTGAGAACGACGGCGCCCTTCGCGCTGCCGGCGTCGACCCCGCGTGGTGTGGTGACGTTGCCGATGGTCGTGCCGTTACCGAGTAGGACCTGGACGTTCACCTCGACGGTCGGGGCGGTCGGCGTCGGTGGCTGAACGAGCGTGTCGAGGCGGCCGACGGGCGGGTTCGGGATCGTGATGACGAGCTTTCCATTCACGGTCTCGACGGTCGAGCCGGGGATGTAGCGGATCGGAAGCCCGTTCTGAACTCCGACCGCGCGTCCGCTCGGGTCGACCACCGTGGCGTTTGGCGTCGGATCGATGACGATCTTCACGGTCGTTTCCGGGGGCGGATTCGGCGTCGGCGTCGGCGGCGGCGCCAACTGCGGCACCGTCGTCTGGAATCCGGCCGGAACCGGTACGGTCTGTCCCTGGCTCGACGCCGCTACCGTGCCTTCCTGCGTCTCGACTTTCGTCCCCTGCGGCTCGACGCCGAGGTGGAACGCCGTCCCGCGCACCGACGCGGTGCTCGTCGGAGTCCTCACCTCGTACTTCGAGCCACCGGTCAGGAGGTGCGTCACCACGTGCCAGGTGAGCCCGCTCACCTGCTCGAACTCGGCGACGAGGTCGCCCGAGCTCGTGATCGTGAATTGACCGACCGTGAATTCGGTGTTCGGGGCGATCGTCACCGTCGAGCCGTCGACGAACGTCAAGACGGCGTTGCCGTTCGCGCCCGTCCGCACGGTCGTGCCGGCATCGATGAGCGTGCCGCTCTGACCCGTCGCGAACGAGCCCGTCGCCGACGCGCGCACCTGGACGTCGCCGGAGAGGATCGTGAGGGTGCTCTGCGCGCCGAGAGTGGGCCGCGCGAAGAGCGCGCTGATGCCCGTCGCGACGAGGACGAATGCGACGATGCCGACCGCAAGGATCGGCAGTCGCGTCGACCTCGGCAGCGACCGCCAACGGCCGATCAGGCTCTGCCTCTTCGCACCCTCAGGCACGCCGGGGGGAGTATGCCGCATCGCTGCTCGGAACCCGTGATCAACGCGGTAGCACGGCCGCGCGCGGGCGCGCGGCGACGTGCGCTGGTTGGATGGGACGGCTCGATGCCCCTCTTGCCAGCGGTGGGCCAGCTCGTCGCCTTCGCGGCTCAGACCCCTCTGGCCCGTTGATTCCGCGCTAAGAAAGGCGGCTGGGGAACGCGCCCTCTCGCGAATACGTAGCCGGTATGCGCCACGACATCGTTTCCATGGGCGTCATCCATCGCGGCTGACGAGCGGTTGGATGACCGTGTCGCGACGAAGCGCTCCTCTGCCGCCCTCGTCAGGCGATCCGCAGCACGACCGGCGCATCGCCCCAGAGCCGCTCGAGCCGATAGAGCGCGCGCTCCTCGGGAACGAACACGTGCGTCACGACGTCGCCGAGATCGATGAGGATCCAGCGGCCGGCGTTGTAGCCCTCCACGCCGATCGGCTGGCGTCCGGCGGCCTTCGCCTTCTCGACGATCGCGTCGGCGATCGCCTGCACCTGCCGCTCGCCGCGGCCGCTGCAGATGACGAAGAGGTCCGCGATCGTGGTCACCTCGGAGACGTTGAGGACGAGGATGTCCTCGGCCTTCTTGTCGCTCGCCGCGTCCACGACCAGGTCGGCCATCGCTCGCGGCGCCACGTCGGGACGCGTCCTCTCGCTCATCGGTAGAGGCCCCTGCGTTCGATGTGCCGCCACACGTCGTCCGGAACAAGGTAGCGCAGCGAGAGGCCGCGGGACGCACGCGCGCGCAGCTCGCGCGAGCTGATATCGAGGCACGGGGCATCGAAGGTGCGTGCGCCCGACGCCGGGTCCGGCTCCGGAACCCCCGGACGCCTGGCGACGAGGATCGTGGCGAGCGCCTTGATCCGCTCGGGCGAACGCCACCTCGCCAGATCCGCGAGCGCGTCGCTCCCGAGGATCAGGAAGAGCTCGCCGTCGCGCGCGAGCGCCTCGAGCGTGTCGACCGTGTACGACGGTCCTTCGCGATCGAGCTCCAGGCGACACACGGCGAAGCGCGGCTCGTCCTTCGTCGCCAGCTCGAGCATCGCGAGCCGATCCTCCGCGGCCGCGTACGGCGCGTGGTCTTTGAGCGGCGAGCGCCGAGCGGGCACGAAGACGACGCGATCGAGCTTCGCGCTCTCCAGCGCGGCGAGCGCGATGGCGAGATGCCCGACGTGGACCGGATCGAACGTGCCTCCGAAGACGCCGATGCGCATCAGCGCGGCGCCGCGTCTTTCCACTCGAGCTCGAGCGCGCCGATGCGCACGGTGTCGCCCTCCTTCACGCCGAGCTCCCGCAGGCGCCGCTCGACGCCGTGCCGCTGCAGCATGCGATGGAAGTAGGCGGCCGCCTCGCCGCTCTCCCAATCGATGCCGGTCGCGAGCCGCTCGATGCGATCGCCGCGCACCCGATACGCGTTCCCCTCGCGCTCGACGCGGACATCAGCGGCGCTGCCCTTGAAGACGATGCGCCGCTCGGTGGGCGCCGCCGCGGCGACGGTCCGCGGGGGCACGACCGCGAAGAGCCGCTTCGCGAGGCGGTCGACGCCCTCGCCGCTCGCCGCGGACACCGCGAGCGCGTCGCGGCCCTGGGCGGCGAGAGCCTCCACCAGAGACGGCACGCGGTCGCGTGCCTCCGCCAGGTCGATCTTGTTGAGCGCGACGAGCTCCGGCAGATCGCGCAGCCCGTGCCCGTACGCCTCGAGCTCCGTGTCGATGGTCGCGATGTCCGCGAGGGGGTCGGGCCGCGACGCGTCGACGACGTGCACGACGAGGCGCGTTCGCTCGATGTGACGCAGGAACTCCTCTCCGAGGCCGGCGCCCTTGCTCGCTCCCTCGATGAGCCCGGGGATGTCGGCGATCACGAGCTCGCGCGCGTCGAGTCGAGCGACGCCGAGATTCGGAGTGAGCGTGGTGAACGGGTAGGCCGCGATCTTCGGCCGCGCGCGCGTCAACGCCGCGAGCAGGCTCGACTTCCCCGCGTTGGGCAGGCCGGCGAGGCCGACGTCCGCGATGAGCCGGAGCTCGAGCTCGAGCTCGCGCGCCTCGCCCTCCTCGCCATCCGTCGCGATGCGGGGGGCGCGCCGCGTGCTCGTCGCGAAACGCGCGTTGCCGCGTCCGCCGACGCCGCCCTTCGCGACGACGATCTCGGCACCATCCGCGGTGAGATCGGCGACCTCCTGACCGGTCGCGACGTCGCGAACGGTCGTGCCGGTCGGCACGCGCACGATGAGGTCGCGTCCGGCCTTGCCGCTCTTGTTCTCGCCCTCGCCCGCGGCGCCGTCGTCCGCGCGGAACTCGTGCTTGTAACGGAAGTCCCCGAGCGACGCGAGCTGCGCGTCCGCGCGGAGCACGACGTCACCACCGCGCCCGCCGTCGCCGCCGTTCGGACCGCCGCGCGGCACGTGCGCCTCACGCCGGAACGAGATCACGCCCCGGCCGCCCTTGCCGGCGCGAACGGAGACGCGCGCGCGATCAAGGAACATGCGGCACCTTCGCGAGCGGGCGGACGAACGAGCCGATGCGGAGATGGGGGAGCTCCTCACGTATGCGCGCGACGGCGCTCGCGACGCCGATCGGCTGGGCACCGTGTCCTGGGACGAGCGCGAGCGCGCGGAATGGATCGGCGTGCAGGTCCCGCAGCAGCACGGCGCTTCCCTCCGGCAGCTCGGCGAGCACGCTGACGAGCGCGTCCAGCTCTTCCGCACGATCGAAGAGCCCGGGCAGCACGAGCACGAGCACGCTCGTCGAGAGGCGCAGCTCCGCGGCGACGCGGAGCGTCGCGCGGACGTCGGGGAAGCGGTAGCCCTCGGGCCCGTGCAGGGTGTCGTAGGTCGCGGCGCGCGCGGAGATCATCCGCACCGCGACGCTCTCGACGCCGGCGGCGGCGAGACGGCGCAGCCCCGCGGCGAGCGAGCCGTTCGTCTCGAGGTGGATCGTCGCCGCGGCGGTCTCGGCGCGGATGCGGCGCGCGGCCGCCTCGACCTCGCGCGCGACGAGGAGCGGCTCACCCTCGCAGGCCCTGCCGAATGCGAGGAGCGTCCCGCCCGATCGCGCGTGCTCGATCGCGAGCCCCGCGACCTCATCGACGGATGGGTGGAAGGCCGCCGGCTCGGTCGGTTCCGCGGCTCCGTCGCGCTTCGGCAGCACCGCGGCGGGCGGCCGCTCGTTCGACGGCGCCGCGACCGGGAGCGCGCACTCCCAGCGGCCGAAGAACGCGTTCGCCGCCGCGCGACAGCCGTACTCGCGCGCGCAGCGTGCGAGCTGTCGCACCAGGCGATCGCCCGGATGCGCGCGCAGCCCGCGGTCGACGTGCGCGGCGACATCCGCGCGGACGTACGCGGACGCGTCGTGCGTCGCGTCGCTGTCGATGCGGAGCGCCGCGACCACGAGCGCACCCGCGTCGTCCGCGGCGACGGCGGCGTAGGGGCGCGGCGGCAGATCGGCGCGATCCGTGGCGTCGACGTACGCGGGAAGCTGCGTTCGCAGGTAGCCCGCCGGAAGGATCGCCGCGGCCACGAGCCTGCCGGCGCCGAGACGGCGCGGCCTTCCACTGCGCTCGGCGGCGAGCGCTTCGCGATCGACCGGGACGACCGCGGCGTCGCTGGGGAGCGGGATCGCGTCCGCGAAGGGCACGGGCCGCGCGCCGTCGAAGGCGAGCGCGGGGTGATCCGTCACGAGGATCCGGCCGCCGCGATCGGCGTGGACCGCACGATACATACAAGGAGAGTACGAGCGGACGAGTTCGAACCGGGGGACGGCTCGGACTAGTACGCGAGTGGGTTGACGGCTACCCCGTTGAGCTTCACTTCCCAGTGGACGTGAGGACCGGTGGTGACGCCGGTCATGCCGATCGCCGCGAGGGCCTGACCGCGCTTGACGGTCTGCCCGGGGCTCACGAAGACGGCGCTCGTGTGGTAGTAGCAGGTCTGCAGCCCGCCGGAGTGCTCCACGCAGACGCGGAGCCCGCCGACCGCGACCCAGCCGGTGGCGACGACGACACCGTCATCGGACGACACGATCGTCGTCCCGTATGGCGCGGCGATGTCGACGCCCGTGTGGCCCCACCAGAAGTACTGCGTGATCACGCCGTTCACGGGCCACGACAGCCGGCCGGTGCGCTCGGGCAGCTGACCGGCGGGCGTGTACGTCCGCGAGATCGTGACGCGCTTCATCGCGGGGACCTCGGCGCCCGGGACGAAGATGAGCTGGTCGGGCGCGAAGTGCTCGGGCTCGAAGTAGAGACGGTTGTAGGTCATGATCACCGACGGGTCGACCTTGAACTTCTCGGCGACGCCCGCGACGGTGTCTCCGTTCTTCACGACGTAGAGCGCGCCGCGCCCCGGCGGCACCGTGAGCGTCTGGCCGACATGGAGCGTCGTGCCCTCGTCCTCGATGCCGTTGGCGTACGCGAGGTCGTCCGTGGGGATCTGGAACCGGTCGGCGATCTGCGAGAGCGTGTCGCCGTTCTTGACCGCGTACCGCACGACCGGGCGCACGTCCTCGGAGGCGACGGTCACGACGCTGCGCGACCCGGCGACGAGTCCGCGCGACACGGTCGCCGCGCGGGTCGAGCCGCCGTCTTCGTCCGCGACGGTCGAGACGGACGCGAGCGCCGGCGACGCCTCGCGCGCAGGTGTCGGGTTCGACGCGGTCGACGCGGCGATCGGGAGCGATACGACGAGCAGCGCGGTGGCGACATTGAGAAGCAGGCGCAGGCCGCGCGGTCCGTAGAGGGCGGCCGCCGCGGCGGGGATCCGTTGGCCGAACAGTGCGAGCGCCGCGACGCACAGACCCGCGGCGCCACGTCCGGCGCGCTCTCGTGTCTGACGAAGCGCACGCTCCGCCGCGCGTCGCGGCGTCGGCGTGGCCTGCGCGCGTCGGCGTCCTGCCGTCAGCAAGATCCCTCGAACCCTCCCCCACGCGGGCGACCTGTACGTAATCCGTACTGGTCTTGGAACAGCCTCGGCACCGTACCCGCGTCCCCGCGGGTGTGTCAACCCTTACATTTCGGGCACAGCGGCCCAACGGACATCGACCGAATCAGTGATGGTGCGCCTGTTTGCGGTCGTTCTAGGCCCTCCGTACGCTAGCCCCAGTGCCCGACTACAACCTCTCCTATGTCTACGTGTTCGCCTTTTTCGTGGTCGGAGCCCTTCTCGTGAGCGCGATGATGCTGGTCTCCCACCTGCTCGCGCCCTGGAAGCCGACGCGCGAGAAGCTGCGCACCTACGAGTCGGGCGAGGAGCCGGTCGGCCAGGCCTGGGGCCGCTATCCGACGCATTTCTACGTCTTCGCGTTGCTGTTCGTCGTGTTCGACGTCGAAGTGATCTTCCTCTTCCCATGGGCCGTGCTGTTCCGTGACCTCGGCTGGTTCGGATTCGCCGAGATGGTGGTCTTCATCGGGATCCTCGTCGTCGGTCTTTTCTACGCATGGCGCAAGAAGGCTCTGAATTGGTACTGAGCTCTCCGCGCCCGACGGTCGACCTCGCGAAAGCGCGAGACGAGCTCGCGAAGCGGCTCGGCGATCGCGCGACCGTCTCGCTGCTGCACGACATGCTCGTCGTCGACGTGGACCGCGCGCGTTTGCTCGACGTCGCGCGCATCGTCCGCGACGATCCGGTGACGCGATGCGACCTGTACTCGGTGAACGCCGGCGTGGACACCGGCACCGAGCTGCGCAGCGTCACCTTCGTGCGCGGGACCGCCACCCACGTCTTCGTGATGCTCCGGACGCCGTGCACCGAGCTCGACCCGCACGTACCGTCGCTCGTCCCGGTCTGGGAGGGCGCGAACTGGCCGGAACGCGAGACCTATGACATGTTCGGCATCGAGTTCGACGGCCACCCCGACCTCCGGCGGATCTTCCTCGAGGAGTCGTTCCCGGGTCATCCGCTCCGCAAGTCGTTCCTCCCCCCGCGCAGCGACGCGCGAGGCGGTTGATGGCCCCGTTCGGCATGGATCCCGCGGCGTGGACGGTATTGCGCCTGCTCATCGCGATCCTCGGCGCGATCTTCCTCGTGTTCAACGGCGCGCTCGCTCAGATCTACTTCGAACGGAAGATCCAGGCGATCATCCAGGACCGCGTCGGACCGATCCACACCGGTCCGTGGGGGTTGCTGCAGACGTTCGCCGACGCGATCAAGCTCCTCGGCAAGGAGGACATCCGTGCGCGCCTCACCGATCGCTGGTTCTTCCTCGCCGCGCCGGCGATCGTCTTCAGCCCGATGCTCGCGTCGTTCGCGGTGCTGCCGTTCGGACCGGGCATCGTCGGCGCCGATCTGAATATCGGGCTCCTCTACCTCACCACGCTGGGATCGATGACCGTCCTCGGCATCGTCATCGCCGGCTGGGCGTCGAACAACAAGTACTCGCTCATCGGTGGACTGCGCTCGGCGGGTCAGCTCATCTCGTACGAGGTCCCGCAGATCTTGTCGCTCGTGACGGTCGTGCTCGTCGTCGGATCGCTCTCGCTCACGCACATCGTCGACGCGCAGCCGGGCCTCAAGATCAACCTGCTCATCCTTCCGCTCGCGTTCGTCACCTACTTCATCGCGGGACTCGCGGAGACGAACCGGAACCCCTTCGACCTTCCCGAGGCGGAGTCCGAGCTGGTCGCCGGCTTTCTCACCGAGTACTCGGGCATGCGCTGGGGCCTCTTCTTCGTCGCGGAGTACGGAGAAGTGACGGTCGTGTCCGCGATCGTCACAGCTCTGTGGTTCGGCGGCTGGCACGGGCCCTTCACCGACGTCCATCCCGTCCTCGGGCCGCTGCTCGGCGTGCTCTGGTTCACGGCGAAGACGTACTTCTTCGTCCTCGTCTTCATGTGGATCCGCGCGACGCTCCCGCGCCTCCGCATCGACCAGTTGATGTCGCTCTGCTGGAAGCTGCTCATCCCGGTCACGCTCACGAACCTGCTGGTGACCGCGGCCCTGATCCTCGCGTTCCCGCAGAGCCACATCCCGATCGCCGTCGCCAACTGGGCGATGCTCGCGCTCGTGATCGCGGCGGTGCCGGCCCTGCAGCGGCGCCGTCTCGCCGCGCTCCGGCACCGTCTCGAGACGCGGCGCCCGGCCGCGTTCATCTCGGCCGAGCGGCCGGGCTAGTCGATCATGTCGTTCGACATCATCCAGACCGCGCTCTTCGCGCTGCTCACCATCGGCGTCATCGGTGGCGCCGCGGGGGTCGTGCTCATCAATCGCATCACCGCGGCCGCCCTGCTGATGGCGTTCACGTTCCTCTGCATGGCTGGGATGTTCGTCCTGCTCGGGGCGGAGACCATCGCCGCGTTCCAGGTCCTGATCTACGTCGGCGCGATCACCGTCCTCATCCTCTACGGAGTCATGTTCACGCCGCAGCGGGAGCGTCCGTACGCGCTCTTCTTCCAGAAGCAGACCCCGCTCGCGGCGCTCGTCGTCGTCCCGATCGCCATCGCGGTCGCGCTGCTCGCCTTCACCTTCCGCGACGGCGGCAAGGCCGCGGCCGGTGGCGGCGACCTTCCGGCGCTCGCGACGAGCGTCTTCCGCGACTTCGCGTTCCCGTTCGAGGTCGCCTCGGTGCTGCTCCTCGCGGCGATGGTCGGCGCCATCGTCCTCGTGAGGAGGGACGACGAATGAGCGTCGCCTTGCCGCAGGCAGGCCGAAGCGAGAGCGAAGAGCGATGAGCGTGCCCGTCGGCGCGTTCGTCGCCGTGTCCGCGGTGCTGTTCTTCATCGGCGTCGCTGGCGTGCTCGTCCGGCGCAACGCGGTGGTCATCCTCATGTGCGTCGAGCTCATGCTGAATGCGACGAACCTCGCGCTCGTCGCCTTCTCGCGCCGCGCCGGCCTCCCCGACGAGCGCGGCAGCGTGTTCGTCGTGTTCATCTTCGTCATCGCCGCCGCCGAGGTCGCGGTCGGCCTCGCGATCGTGCTCTCGGCGTACCGCAACCGTCCGACGGTCGACGTGGACGAGATCCACGCGATGAAGGGATAGCCGTGATCGCCAACGTCTGGCTCATCCCGGCCTTCCCGCTCGCGGCGTTCCTCATCAACGGTCTCTTCGGCCGCCGCTGGCTGCGTCACGCCACCGGGTGGATCGCGTCCGCCGCGGTCGCCGCCTCCGCCGTCCTCGCCGTCGGCGTGTTCCTCGAAGTCCTCGGCGGCAAGGAGCGCACGACCGTGACGCTCTACGAGTGGATCGGCGTGGGCGACTTCCACGTGAACGTCGCGGCGCTCGTCGATCCGCTGTCGAGCGCGATGCTCCTGGTCGTCACCGTCGTCAGCACGCTGATCTTCATCTACTCGAACGGCTACATGGAGCACGACCACGGCTTCCACCGCTTCTTCACGTGGCTGTCGCTCTTCGTGTTCGCGATGCTCATCCTGGTCATGGCCGACAACTACCTCCTCACGTTCGTGGGGTGGGAGGGTGTCGGCCTGTGCTCGTATCTCCTGATCGGGTTCTGGTTCGACAAGCCCGCGCCGCAGAAGGCCGCGAACAAGGCGTTCTGGATGAACCGCGTCGGCGACTGGGGCTACACGATCGGGATGATCACGATCTTCCTCGTCTTCGGGTCCCTCACCTACACCGAGGTCTTCGAGAAGGTCGGCATCGCCACGCAGGCGAACCTGCTGCTCATCTGCATCGCCCTCTTCGTCGGCGCGACGGGCAAGTCCGCGCAGCTCCCGCTGTACTCGTGGCTGCCGGACGCGATGGAGGGACCCACGCCGGTGTCGGCGCTCATCCACGCCGCGACGATGGTCACCGCCGGCGTCTACCTCGTCGCGCGCAGCACGCCGCTCTTCGTCGCGGCCGGCCCCGCGCTGCAGGTGGTGGGCGTCGTGGGCGCGGTCACCGCGATCTTCGCCGCGACGATCGCGCTCGTGCAGTTCGACATCAAGCGCGTGATGGCGTACTCGACGGTGAGCCAGCTCGGCTACATGTTCCTCGCCCTCGGCGTCGGTGCGCCGGTCGCCGCGATCTTCCACCTCGCGACGCACGCGTTCTTCAAGGCGCTCCTGTTCCTCGGATCGGGCTCGGTCATCCACGGGATGCAGGGCGAGCAGGACATGCGGAAGATGGGTGGGCTGCGGCCCAAGATGCCGGTGACGTACTGGACGATGCTCGTCGCCGGCGGCGCGCTCGCCGCGCTGCCGCCGCTCGCGGGGTTCTGGTCGAAGGACGAGATCGTCGGCGCGGCCTACCAGAACGGACACGTCATCCTGTACGCGATCGGCATCATCACGGCCATCCTCACCGCGTTCTACGTGACGCGCGCGATGTGGCTGACCTTCCACGGAGAGCCGCGCGATCACCATCTCTACGACCACGCGCACGAATCGCCCACGGTGATGACGCTGCCGCTCATCGTCCTCGCGGTCGGCAGTGCGACGCTCGGTCTTGTCATCGGCTTCCCGCCGGACGCCGGCTTCATCCATACCTTCCTGCGGCCGTCGGTCGAGGCCGGCGTGCTGGACCGCGTCGGCGAGGAGCCGCGGCTCGTCACGATCCTCGCGCTCGCGGCGGTATCGGTCGGGGCCGGCATCGTCGGCATCCTCATCGGACTGTCGATGTACGTCCGCCACCGGCCCGATCCGTCGGCGGTCGCGCGCGCCTTCGACGGCTACTACCGCGTGCTCGTGAACAAGTACTACGTCGACGAGCTCTACGACCGGCGCATCGTCGACCTGATGCGCGGCGCGTTCGGCGTGCTCTGGGCGTTCGACGTCCACGTCGTCGATGGGATCGCGAACGGCCTGGGGCGCCTGTCGACGCTCGGTGGGTCCGGTGTCCGCCGCCTCCAGACCGGCATCGTCGGCAACTACGCGCTCACGATCGTCGCCGGTCTGCTCGCGGTCCTCGTGGTCTACGGCGGGTACGCCGCGGGAGTGTTCAAGCCATGACCATCGACCACGTGCTCACGCTCCTGCTCGTCGTGCCCGCGGTGGGCCTCATCCCGCTGGCCATCTTCCGCGACGCGCGCTCGGCGAAGCAGATCGCGATCGTGACCACGTTCGTCGAGCTCGTTCTCTCGATCGTCATGCTCGTCCAGTTCCACGTGGGCGAGGCGGACTTCCAGCTCGTCGAGAAGGCCGACTGGCTCCCGAGCCTCGGCATCCGCTACTTCGTCGGCGTCGACGGCGTCTCGGTGCTCCTCGTGCCGATGACCACGCTCCTCACGTTCATCTCGGTCCTCTACTCGAGCGGCGGCGCGATCAAGGAGCGCGTCACCGAGTTCATGGCCGCGTTCCTCCTGCTCGAGATCGGCATGGTCGGCGTCTTCGTGTCGCTCGACCTCTTCCTCTTCTACGTCATGTTCGAGCTGATGCTCGTGCCGATGTATCTCATCATCGGGATCTGGGGCGGGCCGCGCCGGATCTACTCGACGCTGAAGTTCGTCATCTTCACGCTCGCCGGCAGCCTCCTCATGCTCGTGGGCATCGTCGCGATCTGGCTCGCCTCCGGTCCGGAGGGCTCGCGCACGCTCTCGCTTCCGGACCTCATCGCGATGCGCAACCACTTCTCGAAAGACTTCCAGTTCTGGGTGTTCCTCGCGATGGGTCTCGCCTTCGCGATCAAGCTCCCGATGTTCCCGTTCCACACCTGGCTTCCCGACGCGCACGTCGAGGCGCCGACCGCGGGCTCGATCATCCTCGCCGGCGTCCTGCTGAAGGCCGGCGGCTACGGGTTCCTGCGCTTCGCGCTGCCGCTGTTCCCAGTCGGGACGGCGATCTGGCTGCCGGTGATCATCGTCCTCTCCGTCGTCGCGATCCTGTACGGCGGCGCGGTCTCGACGGTCCAGAAGGACCTGAAGAAGCTCGTCGCGTATTCGTCGGTCGCGCACATGGGATTCGTGACGCTCGGGATCTTCGTGCTCAACACGCAGGGCGCGGTCGGCGCCGTCCTCCAGATGCTGAACCACGGGTTCGTCACGGGCGCGCTCTTCCTCTTCGTCGGCATCCAGTACGAACGCACCCACCGGCGCGTCATCGCCGACCTCGGCGGGCTCGCGCACCGGTGGCCGCTGTACACCGCGTTCTTCGGGGTCTTCGTGCTCGCGTCGCTCGGACTGCCGGGCCTCAACGGCTTCGTGAGCGAGTTCCTCGTACTACTCGGGACGTTCCAGTTCGGCGGTGACCCGCTCGGCGGCCTCTTCTGGGGACCGCTCGCGGCGCTCGGCGTCATCCTCGCCGCCGTGTATCTGCTCTGGATGTTCCAGCGCGTGATGTACGGCCCGGTGCGTGAGGCGTACAAAGCGCTCCCGGATCTGTCGCCGATCGAGGTCGCGTGCGCCGTCCCGCTCCTCATCCTCACCGTCGCGCTCGGCGTGTTCCCGCAGCCCGCCATCGCGATCATCGAGCCCAGCCTCGACCGCATCGTCAAGCTCGCCCTCGACCCGACGCTGCAGGTGGCGCTCAAGTGACCGGGACCGACCTCATCGCCGTCGCGCCCGAGATCATCGTGGCGCTCACGGCGGGCCTCGTGGTCGTCGCGGACGCGGCGCTGTCGCGGAGCGCTTCCCGCAGGCTGCTGCCGGTGCTCGTCGCCGCCGGCCTCGTCGTCGCGCTCTTCGCGCCGGCGATCTGGCCGCCGTTCGGGCCGAGCGTCGAGGTCTTCGTGCGGAAAGGAACGACGCCGTTCTTCGGCGGGTTCGTGAACGTCGATCCGTTCGCGAACTTCTTCCGGGCGGTGTTCGTCGTGCTCGCGCTGTTCGCCACGGTCGTCGCGCCGTCGTACCTCGAGCGCAAGAACGTCCCGGCCGGCGAGTACTACGCGACGCTCCTCTTCTCGACGCTCGGCGCGATGACCATCGCGCTCTCGACGGATCTCATCACGCTCTTCGTGGGCCTCGAGCTCATGACCATCCCGATCTACGTCCTCGCCGGGATGCAGCGGCGCGATCGCTACTCGAACGAGGCCGCGCTCAAGTACTTCCTGCTCGGCGCGTTCAGCTCGGCGCTGCTCGTGTACGGCTTCGCCTGGCTTTTCGGCATCGCGGGCTCGACGCGATTCGTGGACATCGCCGCCGCCCTCGGAGCCGCCGGACTCGCGAGCGGACCGACGATCGTCGCCCTCTCGCTCGTCACCGTCGGCCTCGGCTTCAAGGCCGCGGTCGTCCCGTTCCACCAGTGGACGCCGGACGCGTACGACGGCGCGCCGACGCCCGCGACCGCGTTCATGTCGGTCGGTCCGAAGGCGGCCGCGTTCGCCGCGATCCTGCGCGTGCTCGTCGGCGGTATGGGCCCGCTCATCGTCGATTGGTCGACCGTGTTCGCGGTACTTGCCGCGATCACGATGACCGCGGGCAACGTCGTGGCGCTCGTTCAGACGAATACGAAGCGGATGCTCGCGTACTCGAGCATCGCGCACACCGGCTACATCCTCGCGGCGGTCGCGGCGACGCAGGCCGGGGCCGCCGCGGGCGCGGCCGTCCTGTTCTACGTGTTCGCTTACGGCCTCATGAACCTCGGCGCGTTCGCGTCCCTCCTCTACTTCGACCTCGAGGGCACGCGCGGCGCGACGCTCGACGAGATGAACGGCTTCGCGCGCCGTCACGGGCTCGGCGCCCTCGTGTTCGCGGTGTTCCTGATCTCGCTGACCGGTATCCCGCCGACGGTCGGCTTCGTCGCGAAGTTCCTCGTCATCCGGCCCGTGCTCGACGCGGGGTACGCGTGGCTGGCCGTGATCCTCGCGCTGAACGCGGTGCTCGCGGCCTTCTACTACCTGCGCGTCGTCGTGCGCATGTACATGTATGACGCCGACAGCGGCGCGCCGGCGCTCGTCTCGCCCCGCCTGCTCTCGCTCTCGCTCGGCGTGTCCGCGATCGCCGTCGTGGTGCTCGGCATCCTGCCGAACTCGCTGTACCAATGGGCCCTCGACGCCGCGGCGCCGCTCCTTCCCTAGCCGACGTCCTCCGAGGGCTCGCCGTAGGTATGCCGGACGAGAAGGACGCGCTACCGCCCCGCCGGCAGAAGCCGTTCGCCGAGCACGCCGCCCGCCGCCCCGACCACGACGGCGATGCCCACGAGCGGCAGGAGCTCGGGCAGCGAGAGGGCGATGAGGCCGCCGAACGAGGAGATCGGTGGCGTGGCCGGCGCGAAATACTGGTGCATCTGGGTCGCGATGATGCTTCCCGCGAAGAGCGAGAAGAGCAGCGCGACGGGCGACGCGATCGCGCCGAGCCGTCCGGCGACGAGCCCCGCGCAGAAGAGGATGAGCGCCGGGATCGCGAGCAGGATCGTCGGCGGTACCGGGAGCGGCTCGGTGAGCGCCCACCAGAACGCGAGCCCGACCGTCGCGGCGACGATCGCCGCGACGAGTCGCGTGCGCATCAGGCGGCGGGGCCGAGGACCCGATGCCGCAGCGACCCGCCGAGCGCGCCCGCGATCGCGCCGATCGCGATGTACGGCCAGAACGTCGCGACGATGGCGATGACGTTGCCGACCGCATCGAGGGGCGCCATCCCGATGCCGGCGGGGCCCAGGAACGTCACGGTGGCGTAGACGGCGGCCGCGACGACGACCGCGAGCGCGCCGGCGAGCGCCGCGCGCGAACCCGCGAACCATCCCGCGCCGAGCGTCGCGAGGACGATGTACACGAGCGCGAGGATCGGCCCGCCGCCGGCGAGCCGCAGGTAGAGGAGGAGCTGCGCGAGCGCGGAGACGGCGACGGCGACGGCAAGACGCATCTAGCGGACGATCGCCAACGCGTGGTCGGCGCGATTCAAGGGCTCGGCGTCGCCGTCGTCGCCGATCATCGCGATGTCCTCGATGCGCACGCCGAATCGTCCCGGAAGGTAGATGCCCGGCTCGATCGAGAACGCCATGCCCGGCTCGAGGCGCTCGGTGTTGCCGGACACAAGATACGGATGCTCGTGGCCGTCGAGGCCGATGCCATGACCGGTGCGGTGGATGAAGTACTTCCCGTAGCCCGCCTCGTCGATGACGCGGCGCGCCGCCGCGTCCACGGATCCGGCGGCGGCGCCGGCGCGCGCGGCCGCGTATCCCGCCTCCTGCGCGCGCCGCACGGTGTCGTGCACGCGCGCCGTCTCGGCGTCCGGTGCCCCGACGTGAACGGTGCGTGTGATGTCGGAGCAGTACGACGCGCGGCTGCCGCCGAAGTCGCACACGATCGCCTCGCCCGCGCCGATCACCCGCTCGCCCGTCTCGTGGTGCGGCGACGCGCCATTGGGGCCGGAGGCAACGATGGTGAAGGTCACCTCGTCGTGGCCCTCCTCGCGCAGCAGCTCCGCGAGATCCGCCGCGACGTCGCGCTCGCGCCGTCCCGCGAACGGCCGCTCGAGCACGCGCGCGTACGCGCGATCGGCCGCCGCCGAGACGGCACGCAGGGCCTCGCGCTCGGCCGCGTCCTTGCGCACGCGAAGCTCCCGCGTGACCGTCGACGCGAGCAGGAAGCGGCGTCCGGCGAGCTCCTGCTGCAGCCTCAGGGTGAAGAGGGCCCACATCTGATCGGAGACCGCGACGGCGCCGCGTCCGGCGACGAGCGACGCCGCGATCGCGTACGGGTCGTCGGTCTCGCCCCAGGTCCGCTGCGCGACGTCCGGCGCCGCGACCGTCGCGCGAGGCGACTCGAGCTCCGGCAGGACGAGCGTCGCCTCACCGTCGGCCGGCAGCACGAGGCAGGTGAGGCGCTCGGTCGAGAAGATCCGGTAGCCGGTGAGATAGGTGAGGTCGGAGCCCGGAGCGAGCAGGAGCGCGGCGATCCCGCGCTCGCGTAGCGCGGCGCTCGCGCGTCGGCGGCGCGCGGCGAACGCCGCTCGGTCGACAGGCATCGGCGTGTGCTTCGCGAGCATAGCCATGTCACGCGCGCCGTCGGCCTCGGCCGGGCGCGAGCGCTTAGCGACTCTCCGCCGTCCGCCCGCCTGTCATCCCGGTCGTTGTCCTACCAGCCGAGCGCTGGCACGCGACTTGCAGCCTCGGTGACCCAGCGGGGAAGCATCGGCAACCCCACAGTCACCAATGGAACCAATGGAGAGGTGCCATGACGAGGAACAAGGGAGCGATGACGGTCGCCGAAGCGGGACGCCGCGGGGGCGCCACGACCGCCCAGCGCCACGGCCCCGAGTTCTACGAGCAGATCGGGAAGAAGGGCGGCCGTACGACCGCGCAGCGGCACGGCTCCGACTTCTACGAGCAGATCGGCAAGCAGGGCGGCCAGAAGGTCAAGGAGCTCTACGGTCCGCGGTTCTACGGTCGCATCGGCAAGATCGGCGGTGACGCCGTCTCCGAGAAGTACGGGCACGAGCACTTCGAGGAGATCGGCAAGAAGGGTGGCCAGAAGGTCGCCGAGCTCATCGCGCGCGGCAGGCAGGCAAGCTAGCCGCTCGCCGTCTTGTCCGCACATCACTCGCGGGAGTGTTCCACTCCGAGCGTGGCCCGATCCTACGTTGACATCGCGGAAGGAGCCGTCACGCCGTTGGCACGACGGTGGCGACTTCTATCGTCGCCGGCTGTACGGGGTCGTGACGATCGCGAGCGACCGTGTAGTGAAGAGCGGACGGCTCGCGGGCGACGGAGGCTGAAGGCGTTGGACAGCAGCTCGGCGGCGAACGCTCCGCTGGTGGCGCCCGAATGGCAGGACATCACCATCATCCCCCGCGGCGTGATCCGCAAGCTCACCTACCTGTCCGACGCGGGGTCGGCGGTCAGGCTCCAGGTCGAGTCCGCCTAGCCCTCGTCGAGTCCGCCTAGCCCTCGCGGCGGGCCCCCGGCGTCCGGAATGCGTCCCAGGTAACGGAACGTCCGTGCCCGGCGACGGGTAGAGGAACAAGACAAGAGCCGGCACCGTTCTTGTCTCGGAACATCTGGAGGTCCCGCGATGCCTGTACGTGCTGAGCTGTACTGCTACTTCTGCGGTCACGGTCTCGGAGAGGTCCTCGTGCCCACCAAGGCGCCGAAGCCCTCTGTCGAGCAGCTCCGTGCCGCCTATTCCCAGCCCGGTCGCGAAGCGCCTGCGTGGAGCGACGCGGACCAGCCGCTCTGCCCGCGCTGCGGCGGCCAGCTCTTCCTCGAGCGCTTCGGTCACGAGGTGGTCCGAGGGCACGACCGGCGCGCGCTGCGCCGCGCGAGCTGACCCGAGGGCGCGCACGGACATACCGGACGGCCGGACGCAAGTCCCGGCCGTTCTGTTTGCGTGTCGTTCCGCCGGCTCGGCTGGCTCGTCGTCGGTGGCGTCTGCGGCTGGACCTGGGCGCGTCGCGTCCTCGCGGCGCGTGACGGGCATCCGCGCGTCACGGATCGCCAGGCCGAGATCCTGGCGCTCGTCGCCCGGGGCATGAGCACGAAGGAGATCGCGCGCCAGGAGGGGATCAGCGCGCACTCCGTGGACACGCACATCCGCCGCGCGCGCCGCGCGCTCGGGGTGCAGTCGCGCGCGGCCGCGGTCGCGGCGCTGCGCGCCGACGGTCAGACGCCGGCGAGGCCGAGACGATCCGCGACGCGCCCGAGCGCCACCACGATCTCCGCGACGAGCTCGTCGAACGGGACCTGAAGGTCCTCGGCGCCCTTCACCATCATCTCGCGGCTGACGGCGCGCGCGAAGGCCTTGTCCTTCATCTTCTTGCGCACGGCGGTCGCATCGACGTCGCGCACCGCCTTCGAGGGGCGCACGAGCGCGACGGCGGTGACGAAGCCCGTAAGCTCGTCCACGGCATAGAGCGTCTTCTCCATCGCGGAGAGGCGCGGCACGCCGGTGTGGTCGCCGTGCGATTGGATCGCACGGACGATCGTGCCGGGGACGCCGGCCTGCTCGAGGATCGGCTTCCCGTTCTGAGGGTGCCCGCTCGGGTCGCGCTCGTAATCGAAGTCGTGGAGCAATCCGGTGATGCCCCACACCTCCTCGTCCTCGCCGAACTTCGCGGCGTAGTGCCGCATCGCCGCCTCGACCGCGAGACCGTGCTTGCGGAGGCTGTCGCCCTTGGTGTGTTCGCACAGGAGCGCCCAGGCTTCGTCGCGCGTCACGAGCGCCTCCCCTCGTCTGTTTCCACGCCGAATGCTAGGCTTTTGACGTGATCGAGTTCGCACCCGGATGCGCCGAGAAGCTGCGCGAGCTGCGTGGCGACGACCCCTCGCGCGCGTTCCTGCGCCTCTACGTCGCGGGACGCAGCTGCAGCGGGTATCAGTACGGCCTCGCGTTCGACTCGAGCGCCGACGACAGCGATCAGGTCATCGAAGCGGCGGGCATCCCCGTGGCGATCGACCCCCAGAGCCAGCCGTACTGCGACGGAGCGACGATCGAATACGTCGACGAGACGCAGTACCCGGGCGGCGGGTTCCGCGTCACGAACGCGAAGCTCGGCGGCGGCGAAGGCTGCGGCGGCTCCTGCAGCTGCGGCCACTAGCCCGCGGGTAGGGGCCCCCGTCCAGCGAGCGCCGCGAGCGTCGGCGTGACCGGGTGCGGCTGCGTCCTCCTCATCGCCGTCATCGTCGGCCTCATCGCCTTCATGCTCTTCGGCGCGACCGATCCCGGTGAGCCCGTCGAGTCGGCGACCGCGCTCCTCGCGCTCCTCCTACTGAGCGGGGTGGCGCAGATGCCAGTCCGTCGCGCGCTCGTACGCGCGCGCGGCGCGTAGCAGGAGCGCCTCGCGCCACGGGCCCGTCGCGAGCTGCAGGCCGATCGGGAGGCCGCTCTTCGTGAAGCCGCAGGGGACCGAGACGGCGGGCAGGCCCGTGAGGTTGAAGGGCGACGTGTTGCGCGTGAGGCGGCGCGCGGCGTCGGCGTCGCGCTCACCCGCGGGACGCGCGTCCTCGCGCGGCAGCGCGGGCACCGCGGTCGTGGGCGCGAGGACGAGGTCGACCTCGCGCAGCACCTCGCACCACGCGCGGCGGATCTCGCTCTGGCGCCGGCGGGCGATCGCGAGATCGGCGCCGGTGATCTTCTCGCCCGCCTGCATGCGCTCGAGCACGAACGGCCCGAAGTCGTTCGGATGCTCGCGCATGTGGTCGCGGTGATACGCGGCCGCGTCGCTCGCGATGATCGCACGCTGCGCGTCGAGGAGCAGCGCGCTCGACGGCAGTCCGCGCTCCACGAGGCGCGCGCCGAACGAGGCGAGCACGGCCGCGGCCTCGCGGACGGCGCGCTCGACCTCGGAGTCGAGATCGGCGAAGAAATGGTCCGTCGCGACGAGGATCCGCAGGCCCTTCACGCCCTCTTCGAGCCCTGAGACGTAATCCTCGACCGGAACATCGCACGACGCCGGATCGCGCGGGTCGTACCCCGCGATCGCGGCGAGCGTCAGTGCCAGATCGCGGACCGAGCGGCCGAGCGGCCCGGCGTGATCGAGCGACCACGCGAGCGGCACGACGCCGCGCAGGCTGACGCGACCGAAGGTCGGCTTCAGCCCGGCGATGCCGCAGAGCGCGGCGGGGATGCGGATGGAGCCGCCGGTGTCGGATCCGGGAGACACGAAGCACATGCCCGTCGCCACCGCGATCGCGCTTCCCCCGCTCGAGCCGCCGGGGATGCGCGCCGGATCCCACGGGTTCTTGGCGTTCCCGAAATGCGGATTCTGGTTCGTCACGCCGAACGCCCACTCGTGCAGGTTCGTCTTGCCCAGGAGCACCGCGCCGCCGGTGCGGAGCCGCTCGGTCACCGCGCTGTCCTCGGTCGCCACGTTGCCGGCGAAGATCTTCGACCCCGCGGTGGTGACGACGCCCCGCTGGTCGTAGAGGTCCTTGAGCGCGACCGGGATGCCGTGCAGGGCGCCCCGGTCGACGCCGCGCGCCAGCTCGGCGTCCGCCCGCGTCGCGTCCTCCATCGCGGTCTCGAGCGTGCGCGTGATGAACGCCACGAGCTCGCGATCGAGGCGCTCGATCCGGGCGACGCACGCCCGCGTGAGCTCGGCGGACGACACGCGCCGCGCGCGCAGCAGCGCGGCGGCCTCGTGCATCGGGAGGAGGGCGACGTCGTCGATGGCGCGATGGTACGAGCGTGTATCGTCCCGCGACGTGAGCGACCGCTCCTTCGTCCGCTTCGGCGGCCTCGCGGGGATCCTCCTGGCGATCACGTCGTGGGCGGCGGTCATCCTGTACTACACCGCCGCCGCGGGCGGCCAGGATCTCGTCGGCCTCGAGACCTTCCGGCTCCTGTACGCGCTCACCGCGTTCTGGGCGCTCTTCGGCATCGTCGCGGTGCACTGGGTCGTGCGTTCCCAGGGCGAGGCGTGGTCCTTCTTCGCCGCGCTCGTCGGCGTCGTCGCGTCGATCGGGACGACGGCATCCTCGCTGTATCAGGTCGCGGCGACGCGAACCTTCCTCGTCGATAGCCCCGGCCGCCCCGTCGCCGCCGCCGCCTCGCCGACCGATCCGCTCAACCTCATGACCTTCGGGCTCACCGGCCTCTGGTTCCTCATCGTGAACCCGCTGCTCTGGCGTGCGCGCTTCCCGCGTCCGCTCGTCGCGCTCGGCTTCGTCGCCGTCGCGGACCTCCTCGTGGGATTCCTCGGTGCGCTCTCCGCGCAGGACGCTCTGGTCACGCCCGCGGCCGTCGTCGCGGGTGCGGTGGGCGGTCCGCTCTACTGGCTCTGGCTCGGGATCGCCCTGCGCCGCCGCGCGTGACCGTGGGCGGCTGTGTCGCACGACGAGCACCGCGGCACCGGCCAGACCGGCGGCTGGCCGAGCTCGTCCTGGGCGCGGCAGCGCGGGCACTGGCGTAGCGTCGTCGGCGATGTCCGACGACCCGATCCGCGAGGACCATCGCCGCATCCGTGAGGAGCTCGCGAGCCGCGTCCGTGCCGCGCTCCAGCGCGGGACGCGGAACGATCTCGACGGCCTCGTCGCGCTCGTCGAAGGCGACCTCCTCGGACACGCGCGCGCCGAGCAGCGTCACTTCTATCCGGTGGTCGACGCGCTCGTCCGCGATCACGGTCGCGCGACGGCCACGATGGACATCGACCACGAGGCCATCGCCGCGCACGTGCGGACCGTCTCGGAGGCGACCGAGCGCCTTCGCGCCGCCGCGGACCGCCTCGGCCGGATGGAGGCGCGCAACGCGCTGCGCGAGGCGTTGCTGCGCCTCGACGCGATCCTCAGCCTGCACCTCGAGAAAGAGGAGCGCGTCTACCTCCCGCTCGTCGCGCGCCACCTCTCGCAGGCGGAGCAGCGCGAGCTCGCCGAGCGCATGCGCGGCGTCGAGGCGACCAGTCCCTCCGCGACCGAGATCGACGCGCGCGCGATCCCGCGGCGGGAGCGGCACGCGCGCATCTTCGACGCGTTCGATCGCCTACCGCTGGGCGGATCGCTCGTCCTGATCAACGATCACGACCCGCGACCGCTGTCCTACCAATTCGAAGCGAAGCGTCGCGGCGCGTTCTCGTGGGACTACCTCGAGCGCGGTCCGCTCTGGCGGGTTCGCATCACGCGCGTCGCTTCCGTCCCTCGATAGCGACGCGCCCCACGGAGCCGTTGGTCCCCCTAACTTGGGCCCTTCGGTCCCTTCCTCCCACCGGCCGCCCGACACACCTTTGACGCGATCGCGGCAACGCACGAGCGGCCGCGTTCGGAGGTCAGGAGATGAGCTCGATCGCACGCGAACCGCGCGGTGGGGATCTGCCCAGCGCGTTCACCGGGGCCCTCTTCGGCGCCCTGGCCATCGGCGTCGCGACAGCCCTCGTCGTCGGCGTGCTCGGCGCGACCGGGAACATCCGCTCGGGCGGCGCCTCGCAGGCGACGACCGGCGGCGCCGCGACGACCGCGATGCCCGGCATGAGCGCGGTGCCGGGGACGGTGCCCCAGACCGGAGCGGGCGCCACCCAGGTGACCCTCCCGCCGGCGAAGGCCGTCACCGCGAAGACCATCGCGCGCCCGGCGACGGACGTCGCCGCTCCCGTGAACCGCGCCGCGCCCGCGACCGTGCGGGTCGATCTCCAGACGCAGGAGGTCACAGCCGAGATCGAGAAGGGCGAGACCTACACCTACTGGACCTTCAACGGCCAGATCCCGGGCCCGATGATCCGTGTGCGCGTCGGCGACACGGTCGAGCTGCACCTGAAGAACTCCGCCAGCAGCGTGATGACGCACTCCATCGACCTGCACGCCGTGAACGGCCCGGGCGGTGGCGCGACCGCGACCCAGACGATGCCCGGCATGGAGACGACCGTCACCTTCAAGGCGCTCAACCCCGGCGCGTACATCTACCACTGCGCGACCGCGCCGATCCCGCAGCACATCGCGAACGGGATGTACGGGATGATCGTCGTCGAGCCCGAGGCCGGCCTTCCGAAGGTCGATCGCGAGTTCTACGTCATGCAGGCCGAGCTGTACACGAGCGCGCGGCTCGGCGTCGCCGGCCACCACGACTTCGACGCGATCAAGATGGACAACGAAGAGCCGGACTACGTCGTGTTCAACGGCAAGGTCGGCTCTCTCACCGGAGACAGCGCGATGAAGGCGAATGTCGGAGAGACCGTCCGCATCTTCTTCGGCGTCGGCGGCTTCCTCTCCTCGAACCTGCACCTCATCGGCGAGATCTTCGACAAGGTGTACCCGGAGGCCGCGTTCGGCAGCCCACCGAACCAGAACGTGCAGACGACCGTCGTGCCCGCGGGCGGCGCCACGGTCGTCGAGTTCAAGCTGAACGTTCCCGGCACGTACACGCTCGTCGATCACGCTCTGCCCCGCGCGCTCGACAAGGGCGCCGCCGCGCAGATCGTCGTGGCCGGTGCCGAGGACAAGACCATCTACAGCGGGCCGCTGTCAGGAGCGGGCCACTAGAACGTCAGCGGATCGACGATGCGACCGGCGAGCGTCACCTCCCAGTGGGTGTGCGGACCGGTCGTCACGCCGGTCATGCCGATGAGCGCGATGGGCTGGCCGCGCAGGACGCGGTCGCCCACGCGCACGAGCGGCAGGCTCGTGTGGTAGACGCAGCTCTCGAGCGCGCCGCGATGCTGCACGCAGACACGGTTCCCGCCGACGTTCACCCGCTCCAGGGAGGTGACGACGCCGTCGTCGTCCGCGGTGACGAGCGATCCGAAGGGCGTGGCGAGGTCGATACCGCTGTGCGATCCCTGGAGGAACTGCGAGATCTCGCCGGCCGTGGGACGCACCAGGCGCCCGGGGCCCTCGTTCATCCGCGCCACGCGCTCCGCGGCGTCGGGTGCCGGCCGCGCGGCGGTCGGCGCACCGCCGCAGCGGTACACCTCGAGCCGCGTGGTGTGCGCTCCGGTCCGGGAGACGCCCACGAAGTACCGGCCGTCCGGGCTGAAGGCGCGCGCGCCCAGCAGGTTCGGCAGCGTCGCGATCGGCGGTCCGCCGGGCGCGTCCCAGACGTGGAAGGCGTCGAAGGCGTCGCCGCCCGGCACCGTCGGCGAGACCGTGCCGAGGAGCAGCGTCCGTCCATCGGGCGCCCAGGCATGGACCGCACGTGCCTCCGCGACGTTCTTCGTCCCGGTATCCGGGTCGCGCAGCTCGACCCGGTCCACGTCGCGTACGAGCAAGGCATGGCCTGACGGCGCCCACTCGATGTAGCGTGCGTCGCCGGTGTCGAGCGGCACCAGGTCGCCGGTCGCGGTGGTCCCGAGGTAGCGCTCGAGCGTGCCGTCCTGCGAGTAGCGCGTGAGCGTGAACGCCGTCCCGTCGCCGCTGAAGTACACGTCGTCGCGCGGATACTTCGGCACGTACGGCGGCGCGATCACGGAGATCGTGCGCACGGCGCCGTCGCGCCACTCGCGGATGGTGTTCTTCTCGATGAACACCAGTCCGTCGCCGACCCAGCGCACGCGCGGGATCGTCGGAGCGAGCCGCGCCACGACGCGATCGTCGTGTACGACCCGCAGCTCGTCCGCGTCCGGGCCCCAGTACGAGATGTACGCGCCCGTGCCCGACCAATCGACCTCGTCGCCCACACCGATGGGCCAGAGGCGCCCGGTGCGGATGTCGAGCGTGTCGGCGACCTCGACCTCGCGGTAGCCGGCTGGCGAGCGCGTGGACGGCACGCGCGCGAACCAGACCAGCGCGAGCGTGTGGCCGTCGGGGGACCACTGCGCTTCCATCACGTTCTCGACCGCGGTCGTCGCGACCGGCCGCACGCAATGCAGCGAGGGCGCGGGCTCGGGGTCTTCGGGCGGCGTGACCGCGTCCGCGGGACGCCCGCCGAGCACGAGGGCCGCGCCGAGCAGCACCGCGAGGAGGCGCATCCGTCGAGTGTGCGACTTGACGTGTACGAATGGAGGTGTCGGGGCGCTCTCACCGTACCGCGGCGGCGGGGAGTGCCGGCCCGGCGGTCGGCCGCCGAGCGGGGGATGGTCGCCGCGGCCCGCGGCCCCCATCCTGCGGCGGATGCGGAAGATGACAGCCGATCCGTTCGCGCTGCGCCTCTTCGCGGAGGCGCAGGAGGGGATCGCGGTCTTCGACGAGACGGGCGCGCTCGTCGCCTGGAACGTCGCCGCGCGCACCATCACCGGATGGGACGAGGCTGCGGCGGCGACGCACGACCTGCTCGCGAAGGGCGCCGGCATGCTCGAGATCCGCGACGGCACGTGGGTCGACCTGCGCCGCTCCGCGGTCGCGACGGATTCGGGAGAGCTGCGCGTCGTCATGCTCGCGGACGCCTCGGCGCAGGTGGCGCTGCGCGAGGCGCGCCGTCACCTCACCGATGGCGGCCTCATCGACCGCGTCACCCAGCTGGCCGGACCGCAGATCGCGTACGGACACATCGAGCGGAGCGTGGCCCTGGCACGGCGCGACGCGCGGGCCGTCGGTGTGCTCGCGGTCGGCGTCGACATCCCGCCCGTGGCCGAGACGGTCCCCATGGACGAGCTCATGCGGCAGCTCGGCAAGCGGCTCATCGCGGCGACGCGCGCCAGTGACCTCGCCGCGCGGCCCGGTGACGACGAGCTGCTCGTCGTGCTCACGGCGATGGCGCACGCGAACGACGCCGCGATCGTCGGCGTACGGCTGCTGCTCACGCTGTCGCGGCCGTACGTGCTGCAGGGCCGCGAACGCTCCGCGACGATCAGCATCGGTGTCGCGTCGTTCCCGACGGACGGGGATTCCTGCGAGGCCGTGCTCGCAGCGGCGCGCGCCGCCGTGACGCGCGTCCGCTCGGAGGGTGGCGGATACCGCGTGGCTGCCGCGCTCGCCTGATCGCGGCAGGCCGCAGGTCGGCGCTCCTGTAGAAAGGAGCGTGGCGAGATGACCGCACGACCCACGCTGCTCCTCGTCATCGCGGCGCTCGTGTCCGCCTGCGATCCGGGTCCGCCGACCGCGGTCAGCGCCTCGCCCGTGACCTCGGCCGCGCCGTCGGCCACCGCGGTGCCGCCGACCGGCGCGGCGACCCCGTCCCCGGCGAGCTCCGCACCCGCCGGTCCGGCGGAATGGTCGACCTATCACGGCGACGCGGCGCGCACCGGTACGAGCAGCGAGGTCGCGTCGTTCACGTCGGTGGACGTCGCGTGGCAGACCGATGTCCTGACGGGCGACATCTACGCCGCGCCGATCGTCGTGAACGGCAGCGCGATCGTCGCGACCGAGCGGAACGTGGTGTACGCCTTCGACGCGCGTACGGGGCAGCCACGGTGGCGCGCGGCGCTCGGGACCCCGGTGGACGCGACCACGCTGCCGTGCGGGAACATCCGGCCGGTCACCGGCATCACCGGCACGCCCGTCGCCGACGCGCGCGCGGGGCTCGTGTACGTCGTGGCTTTCGAGCAGACGTACCACCACGAGCTCTACGCGCTCGAGGTCGCGACCGGCGCGATCCGGTTCCATCGCACGGTCGACCCGCCGGGGGCCGATCCGAAGGTCCATCAGCAGCGCGCGGCGCTCGCGCTCGCGAACGGGCGCGTGTACGTCGCGTACGGCGGCCTCGCGGGAGACTGCGGCGCGTATCGCGGGTCCGTCGTCGGCGTGTCCGCCGCGTCGGGCGACGGCGAGCTTCTCTCCTACCGCGTGCCGGCGAACCGCGAGGCCGGGATCTGGGCGCCCTCGGGCATCGCGGTCGACGCGAACGGACGCCTCTTCGTGGTGACGGGGAACAGCGATTCGAATGGGAGATACGACTACAACGACGCCGTCCTGCGGCTCTCGCCCGACCTCGCGCTCGAGGACTACTGGGCGCCGGCCGACTGGCTCTCGCTCTCGCGTACCGACACGGACATCGGATCCGTCGGACCGACGCTGCTGCCCGACGGACGCGTCATCGAGGCGGGGAAGAACGGCGTGCTCTATCTGCTGAACGCGTCGAGCCTCGGCGGCATCGGGGGCGAGCTCGCCCGCCTCAAGGTGTGTGGCTCCATCTTCGGCGGCTTCGCCTACGCGAGCGGCGTCGCGTACACGCCGTGCAGCGATGGCCTCGCCGCGGTGCAGATCAGCGGCACGGCCCTACGCACGCTGTGGCGCGGGCCGCGCGGAACAAATGGCCCACCGATCGTCGCTGGGGGCGCCGCCTGGGTGACCGCGTACGACGCCGGCGTCGTGTACGCGCTCGATCTCGCGAGCGGCGCCACGCGCTTCCAGCGCACCGTCGGTCCGATGCAGCACTTCACGACGCTGACGGCGTTCGGTGACGAGATCCTCGTCGCGGCGGGAGGCCGCCTCATCGCGCTGCGGATGCGATAGGGCGGCGTCGTTCGCGACCGTCCGGCGGCGTCAGTAGCCCTCGAGCACGAGATCGCCGTTCTCGAGGGCGAAGTGGCGGCCGCCACCGATCTCGACGTAGGACACCTCGACACCACTGTCCGCCGGCACGGCGCGCGCCAGCCATCGCGGGCGCGCGCGGACCTCGCCGAGGAAGAGGATCGCGTAGCGAGTCCCAGGGGCGAAGGTCAGGTCCTGCGATCCGCGGCGAGGCACGACCTGGACCGACCGGTAGCCCGGCAGGTAGTAGCGGGCGTGCTGGATCGCGTCCCGCGCGAGGATGACCGTATCGGCGGGCGAGAAGCGCGCGTGGATCGCCGCGATGCGGGCCTCGAGACCGAGGTCATGCCCGCGGAGCGCGGCCACCGCGAAACGGCCGTGCCCAAAGAGGAACGACTGGGCGTTGAGGGCAGCCAGCACGACGAATGCGACCGTGAGCGCGCGCCGCGTGAGCGCTCGTCGCGCGGGGGTCAGCAGCTCGTCGGCGCCGACGGCGATGACGAGTGCGAGCGGGATCGCGACGGAGAGGGTGTAGGCCCACTCGCCGATGTGGAAGAGCAGGTACACGAGGAGCGCGGGTGCGGTCCAGAGGACGAGTGGCCATGCGAGCTCGCGACGGCGCCGCGCGATCGCGATCGCGCCGATCGGCACGAGCGGCGCGAGCCAGTGGACCTGCCAGCGAAGGCCGACGGCGGCGATCGAGGCGTTGCGCAGCAGGGTCCGCGAGTCGTCGCTTGCGAGCATCCCCAGGCCGAAGATCTGCGATCGCAGCGCCGCAAGGTAGCGTTCGGGGCCCTCTGACAGGACGACCGTCGGCACGGCCCACACGACACAGCCGGCACCCGCGGCAAGTGCTCCGAGCAGCACGGCGCGCCGGCCGTGGCCGAGCATCGACCAGAGCCAGAGCGGTCCGAGCACCATGAGCAGGTCCTGCCGGAATCCGGAGGCGAGCCCCAGGGTGAGTGACGCGAGGACCGCCGCACGCAGGCTTCCGCGGCGTGCCATCCAGAGCAAGAGCCCGACGGCGCCGGACAGGAGCGCGAGGAGCGTGTATGGGTAGGCGACCTCGCTGTAGTGCCACAGCAGCGGCGAGGCGAGCGTTGTGAGCGCTGCGAAGACGCCGATCCGCCATGAGACTCGTAGCCCGACGACGAACGCGAGGGCGACGGTCGCGGCGCCCGCGACGATGCTCACCGCGACGAGACCGGCGTTCGCGTCGCCGAGCATCCACGCGGCAGCGCGCGCGACGAGCACGTAGAGGAGGTAGCCCGGCGGGTGTGGGCGGCCCTGCGCGACGTCGAAGGCCTCGATCGCGCGCGCGTACAGGACCGAGTCCCAGGCCCAGAGGACCCGGGACGCGAAGGGGAAGCGCAGCGCGAGGGCGATACCGAAGAGCAGGACGACGACGAGCGGCGCACGACGAGCGAGCGGCCACGAGAGCGTGGTCATGCGCGAGCGCGGATGCGCCGCCGGCCCCGAGCGCCCCACCCAAGCCTCCCCGCTGTCGCCGCCTCAGGAGGTTGGTCCCGAGGGATCGCGCTCCTCGACGCGCTGGGACGGCGACACGACCTCGTTCCCCTTCGCGATCGTATCGGACGCGAGCTTCTCGAAGGGCGTCATCATCCGTCCGACCGCCGCGTAGGGTTCGGGGCCCCGCCGGCGTCTACCGTGCGATGGACCAGGTCGATCTCGATCGCGTCGCCCGGCTGCTGGAGGCCGAGGGACGCTCGCTCGCCCCGCCGCCGGGGGCCCTCGGGCGCGTCATGGCACGGGCGCGCACGGCGCGACCCCACCCCAGGACCAGCTGGATCTCCGGCTGGCCGCGACCGGCGCTGGCAGTGATCGCCGTCGCCCTGCTCCTCGTGGGTCTGGGCGGCGGCGCGTACGCCAGCACCCCGGGCGAGCCGCTCTTCGGTGTGCAGCGCGCGCTCGATGAGGCCTATCTCGCTCTCCCACGCGCGCCGCAGGACGCGGCGCGTGCCTCGGTAGGCGTGGCCGAGCGCCGTGTCGCGCAGGCGACGAGCGTGCGGGCCACGGTCTCCGTGGACGCGCTCCGCGTGACGCTCGACGACGCCCTGCGCTACTTCGCCAGGGCGCGCGCGACGCTCGCGCGGCTTCCCGAGGGGCAGCGCACGCAGGCCTTCAGCATCCTCGCGGCGGCCGAGCGCTCCGCGCACGCTCGCCTCACCGGGTCGCGGAGCCAGATCAAAAGCAGTGGCCCGACCGACGACGCGAACGTGAACGACGACGTGGTCGACCAGGTCGGCAGCCAGCTCGCGCAGGACGCGGAGCAGGACGAGAGGGACGGCGGACAGCAAGGGCCCGGCACGCAGGAGGGCGGCCCCGTGCCGGGGGCGGGTCCGAGCGGAAGCAGCGGCACACCCGAGCCGAAGGAATCGCCCGAGCCGAAGGAATCGGACCAGCCGAGCTCCGGCCGGGGCGGGACCGAACACACGAACCCGCAGCCGACGAACGGGGTCGACCGGGAGCAGAAGGGCGGCTCCGGCGACACGGGTACGGGCGAGGGCGACGAAGGTACTGGGCCGTAGGGTCGGCCCCGATCGCGTCGTCTCCCTCAGCAGAAGAGCCAGCAGTGGTGGAAAGGAACCGAGAACAGATGATGCATACGCTCCGGACCATGCTCGTCCTCGCGGCGGCGGCATTCGTGCTCGGCGGCGCGACGACGGCCTACGCACAGGACCCCGTGCCACCGGTGACGGGCACCTGCTCGACGGACGGCAGCGCGGACACCGGCAACAGCAACATCGACCAGAACAAGGACACCCAGACGGTGGACACCGCCGACGAGGCCGACACGGCCAACGATGGCGAGAAGACCACCGACACGGCGAACGACCAGTGCGGGCGCGACGAGACGGGCGACAAGCACGACGACGCCGCGGGCGCTGGGACCGCGACCAACACCGACGAGGGGAATGCGAACAACGCCGACGACGTGAAGCAGGAAAACTAGGCCGCTGACGGGCGCCCGCCGCGGCGCGTAGCGTCACGGCATGATCGACGAGGAAGAGCTGGTCGCCGCGGCCCGCCGCGGCGACCGCTCGGCGTTCGCGACGCTCTACGAGCGCCACTTCCCGAGCGTGTATCGCTACGCGTACTTCCAGACCCCCACGGCCGCCGACGCCGAGGACGCGTCGGCGGACGCGTTCCTACGAGCCATCGAGCACGTGGACCGGTTCCACGGCGGCGCCGCGCAATTCGGGGGCTGGCTTTTCCGCATCACGCGCAACGTGATCATCGATCGGGCCCGCAGGACGCGGCCCGCGGTGGCCCTCGACGAAGCGACCGATGCCGCCATCCCCGATGGGGCGGGCGAGGTCGTGCAGCGCGTCGCGCTGCGCGCCGCGCTCGCGACGCTCAAGGAGGAGCAGCGCTCCGCCGTGGTGCTGCGCTTCGTCGTCGGGCTCTCGAGTCGCGAGGCCGGGGCGGTTCTCGGAAAGAGCGAGGGCGCCGTCGAGCAGCTCCAGCGCCGCGGGCTCGCCGCGCTCGCGAAGGTGCTCGGCTCCGCGGAGCCGCGCTCGCACCCTCCTCGCCCGTGAGCCCGTCGCGGCGGCCGCGTCGGGCGGACTGAGTTCGCGCGGCTGGTCGGGGTTGACCCGTCCACGGTGCTGGATTGGATCCACCGTGACGCGCTCTATGCCCTCCGCCTTGGTCCCACGACGTACCGCATTCCGCTCGCTGTCGTGTTGCGGCGTCTCGAGCCAGAGCGAACGAAGCCCAGGCGCGTCGAGGTTGACGGCGGGTAGCTCGCCGATGACGCGCGTCAGCGGAGGCGCCGTGGCATGCCCGCTCGGGCGCGGTGAGGCCGGGAGTACGTCTCACAACCCACGAGTACGACGAGCGGCTCGACGAGATCGCGGACGCGTTCAGTGGCCTCTACGGAGAGGTCACGTACGGCCGCGTTGAGGAAGATCACGGCACCGTTCGCAAGCTCCGCGTCGGCGTAGAGGTCCCCGGCTATGGCGAGCCGAAGATCGCGACGCTCGTCTTCATTGAGAAGCAGCTCTGTCAGGCGAGGAGTGGGAGCGTTTCGAGTACCTGCACGACCTTCACGTCGAGCCGCGGCCGAGCGGTCGCTACGCGTACCACTCGCACGACGATGTCCCTCATCGACATTGCGCCGACCCGCGGACGCCGCGACCAGATCACCATTACGAGGGCGCGTCCTTCGACGACATCGGCTGGGCCGCACGCGAGCTCGTCCAAATGATCTTTGCGGGTATCCCTGTCGCTGGGCTGCGTCCGCTTCGTGAGGTCTTGCGCGAGCCTGCGGACGACTAGGCGGACAGTGGCGACGAAAGGTGATCGGCGCCGCTCGCTACGCGAGTGCCTCCGGCTTACTCGAGGCTCGTTCACCGGTGCACGATGTCGCGGATGCTCGGCCGCGTGTCAGTCATGGCGCGTCGTGCCTGCGATGCTCCGTGGCGTAGCCACCCGATGCTCTTCACTCACGGCCCCGATGGCCACGGCTGCTCAGGGTTCACATCCGCGGTCCCGACCGGGGTCTGACCCGGGGCATCGAACGCTGATCCACGGCGTATCCGTCGGCGGCCTGGAGGACCTGATGGAGCTCCTCGCCGCCGGTGCTGCATGACCGACATGTTGGCGGCTTGGCTGCGTGTGCGCCCGCCTGTGGCGGCTGCCTCCCGCCTTCAGCGGCCCGGACCGCCCGGCCGCGCGGCGCCGCCCGTCGGCCCTCGTGTCGCCTTGTGGACCACGGCGGCGCCAGTGACGTGCGCGTGAGACGAGCGCCCCGGTCCTACCCGCGCCCGCTCACGGTTCGCGAATGCCCGACCCTCGAGCGGCTGGCGCGAGGCATGACCCAGAAGATGATCGCGTTCGAGTTCGGGATCTCCATCAACACCGTCGGCAACATCGCGGCGAACGCGTACCGGAAGCTCGGTGTGCACGGCGCCGCCGCCGTGGTCTCCGTCCACCACGAGGTGCACGCCTTCTGTGGATTACGGATCGACTTCGGACCGGTTCGCGAACGCCTCAGCGCGAATCGGCTGGCCTGACGGGAAGGGTCAGCCCCGCTACCGCGCGGCAGCGATGACTTCGCCGCCGAGGGCCGCGAGCGCCACGACGGCGATCGGCGGGAGCCGGTGGCTCGCGAGGAGGCCCAGGGCGACGGCGGCCACCGCAACGTCCGGCAGCGCCGTGACCGCGCTCGTCCAGACCGGTGTGTACAGCGCCGAGAGCAGGATCCCCACGACGACGGCGTTCGTTCCGGCGAGGGCGCGGCGGAACTCGACCTCGCGACGCAGCCAGTCCCAGAAGGGCAGCGCGCCGAAGATGAGCAAGAACGACGGCAGGAATATCGCGACGAGCGCAATCGCCGCGCCCGCCGCTCCGTTCGGCGGGAACGACGACACCGTCCCGAGGTACGCGGCGAAGGTGAAGAGCGGCCCCGGCACCGCCTGCGTCGCGCCGTAGCCCGCGAGGAACTGGTCGTTCGTCACCCAGCCCGGCTGCACGACGCTCGCGCTCAGCAAGGGCAGCACGACATGCCCGCCGCCGAAGACGAGCGCGCCGGCGCGGTAGAAGGCATCGACGAACGCGACGCCCTGGCCTCCGACTCCACCCAGGAGGGGCAGGCCGACGAGGAGCGCGCCGAACGCGGCGAGGCAGAGGAGGCCGGTCCGGCGGGAGACGGGGCTGGCCTCCGGCGCGCCGACGCTCGCCGGGGGCGCATGCAGAAGGAACCGGCCGGCGACGGCGCCGGCGGCGATGATGATGAGCTGGGAGATTGCCACCGGCCACGCGAGCGCCAGCGCGGCGGCCGCGAGCGCGAGCGCCCGGCGCGGCCAGTCGGGGGTGAGCGAGCGGGCCATCGCCCACACCGCTTGGGCCACGACCGCGACGGCCGCGAGCTTGAGTCCGTGGACCCATCCCGCGGCGGACACGTCGACCGAAGTGGTGAGGATCCCGAAGATCGTGAGCGCTATCGCCGAGGGCATCGTGAAGCCGAGCCAGGCGGCGAGGGCCCCGGCCGTGCCCGCGCGTCGCGCCCCGATGGCTATCCCGAGTTGGCTGCTCGCGGGACCAGGGAGGAATTGACAGAGCGCGACGAGGTCGGCGTATGTCGCGAGGTCGAGCCAGCGGCGACGGTCGACGTATTCGCGCTGGAAGTACCCGAGGTGGGCGATGGGCCCGCCGAACGAGGTCAGCCCGAGCTTCGTCGCGACGCCGAACACCTCGAGGACCGATTCGCGACCGAGCTCGCCGGGCCGCAGGGTCACTGAGAAGATCCGTCGCGCCGCCCCTGGCGCTACTTCGTTCCCCTCGTGCCGCGAGGCGACCGGTTCGTCGGCTTGAGACTGACGCCGAGCTCCTGTGCCTTCGCCCGGACGCCGCCCTCAGGGCGGCCCAGGTGCACGCCGATGACGCGAGTCGGAGTGTTCTCCCTCACGTCCTGACGCATCTGCTTCACCTCTGCGGGAGTCCAGGGCTTCCACGCGTTCCGTTCCGACTTCGGCCGATCAGCCATGTCCTCATCCCTTCCTTCGTGGAAGTGCCGTTTCTGTAGAACCTCGCGCCACCGACCACGCGAGTCTATCGACCGCATCGACATAGAGAAACGCACTACTCGCGAACACCGGATCTGCCTCTCAACTTCGATGCACGCGGCCATCCTCAGCACCGGTGGATGTGACGCGCGCGTCGCAGATCGCATCGCCACGGCTCGTGCCCGTGAGCGATCTCCATCCGTGGGATGAGAACCCGCGGACCATCAGCCCCGAGCGCTTCGAGAACCTCCGTCGCGCGATCGCCGCCGACCCCGAGTTCCTGCGCCTCCGCCCGGTCCTCGCGCGCACCGACGGCACGATCTACTGCGGCAACCAGCGCTACCTCGCGGCCGTCGCGAACGGCGCGACCGCGGTCCCCGCGATCCTCGAGGACGTCGACGAGCGGACGATGCGCGAGTGCGCCATCCGCGACAACGAGCAGTGGGGCGAGTGGTCCGACGGCCTGGCGCTCGTGCTCCGCTCGCTCGAGGGCGAGGGTTCCGACCTCAGCCTCCTCGGCCTCGACGACGACCACGTCGAGCGGCTCCTCGCCGCCGCTCTGCTCAGCGAAGGCGGCGAGCCCGCTGACCTCGACCTCACCCCTCCCGAGACGGCGACGACCCAGCCGTGCCAGCTGTACGCCTCGCGCGAGGCATGACGCAGACGATGATCGCGTTCGAGTTCGGGATCTCGATCGAGACGGTCACCACGACCTCGACATCATTCATCCCGACTCCCGGATACGCCGCGCGATAGACTAAGAGGACTTAGTCCGATGGATCCACACGAAAAGACCACACGAAAAGATAAGGAGCGACAGTGGCGAAACTGAAGCCGGTCAACGTCCACGACGCCAAGACGCACCTTTCACGTTTGCTCGATCGAGTAGCGAAGGGCGAGGAGATCGTCATCGCCAAGGCGGGCCGACCCGTCGCCAGGCTCGTTCCCCACCGCGGCGCGGCGGGGCCGCGAACGCCCGGCGGGTGGGAAGGCCGCGTGCGCATCGCCGCCGACTTCGACGAGCTGCCGCCGAAGGTCGCGGCCGCGTTCCGCGGCGAGCGCGAGTGAGGCTGCTGCTCGACACCCACGTCCTTCTCTGGTGGCTGGCGAACGATCCGTCCCTGAAGCCGGCCGCGCGGAGCGCGATCGCAGCGTCCGACTCCGAGGTCTTCGTGAGCGCCGCGTCAGCGTGGGAGATCTCCATCAAGCGCGCGCTGGGCAAGCTGGAGGCGCCGATGGACCTCGCTACCGAGCTCGAGCGCAACAGGTTCGAACCGCTGTCGCTCACCGTCGCTCATGCCGAGGCGGCTGGGGCGCTGCCGCGCCACCATGACGACCCATTCGATCGGGCGCTCGTCGCACAGGCGCAGGCTGAGGAACTCGTCGTGGTCACGCGTGACCCGCGTTTCGCCCTCTACCGGATCGGCACCCTCGCGGCCTGAAGCGGCCGTACTCGATCTCATCCGGATCCGCGACAGGCTGCGTCATCTGCGCAGCCGCATGGGCCGCTTCGAGCGCTTCCACAACGCCCACCATCGCTACGCGGCACTCAAGGGTTCCACACCCGACGAGACGGCGGCGCGTCTCGGCTTCGTCCAACGGCCTCCGCCCGCGATCTTCGAGATCCCCGACGCGATGCCGCGGCGCGGCCAGGTCGAGTTCATCACAGCGAGCGTCGCTCCAATACTGCCCCTCTGACGGCGCTCGAATAGTGACCCACCCCGAGGTGGACAACGAGCGTCGTACTCCCCGACCCTGGCCACGGGGGAGCACACCGTGGACCGGGAGGGAAGGGTGTGCTGAACGTGGAGCAGCGGGCAGAGCTCCGGCGCCTGCACGTCATCGAGAAGGTCTCGATCCGCGAGCTCTCGCGACGCTTCGATCTGCACCGCAAGACCATCCGCCGCGCGCTCCAGAGCGCTGAGCCGCCGGCGTACTCGCGGGCACCGGCGCCCTCGAAGCTCGACCCGTTCACGGACGAGATCCACCGCCTGCTCAAGGAGGACCCGCGGATCCCGGTCGTCCGGCTCCGCGAGCTCCTGCAGCCCCTCGGGTACCAGGGCGGCGAGACGATCCTCAAGGAGCACGTCCGGGAGATGTCAGCGCCGAGATGAGCCTGCGCTATGGGCGACTGTTCGACAGCACGGTGCGCACCGAGTACGAGCGCGCGCTCACCCTCGCCAAGGAGCGCCTCGGACCCCTGCTGCCGGAGACCGCGCCGCTGCCGCTCACGGACG
>DASRGG010000026.1:0-67639 GCA_035651155.1 Candidatus Limnocylindria bacterium
GGACCCCGCCGATGCGCAGCCTGTCCACCCATGGACAAGATCGACACCGGTGACACCGCCTGGCTTCTCGCGTCCGCGGCGCTCGTCATGCTCATGACGCCGGCACTCGGCTTCTTCTACGGCGGACTCGTCCGCCGGAAGGAAACGTCCTCGCGACGATCATGCACAGCTTCTCGCGACCGGCGTCTTCGCCACCGTCGCGGTGAGCTCCGGGGCCGCCGATGGCGCGGCGTACGGCAACTTCGGACAGCTCGGCGTCCAGGCGATCGCGGTCCTCGCGTCGGTCACCTACTCGGCGGTCATGACGTTCGTGATCCTCAAGGTCATCACCCTCTTCGTCGCGCTGCGCGTGCCCGAGCACGAGGAAGTCCTCGGCCTGGACGCGTCGCAGCACGGCGAGGCCGCGTACCAGATCTAAGGAGGACGACCCCCGAAGAGCGCGCCGCGGCTTAGCCTTCCCATCGGTCACGACGCACCGCGGCCGACGCTCGTGCTCGGCCGCGGTGCTAGTGTTTGGCAGACAACTGCATACGACGGGGGAGCGCCCGGTAGCGGAGCGCTGAGAGTGCGGTGAAACGCAGACCCCAGAACCTGATCTGAGTAATGTCAGCGTAGGGAGTCGGACTCGGCATGAGACCCCGAAGCGGCGCTCGGATGCGCCGTTTTTTTGTCGCCCGACCCGAGGCGGAGGCATGAAGGCCGTCGTGGTGGCCCACGGCGACGTCGCGCCGAGCGATCGCTCGGAGGCCGCCGGAGCGGACATGCTCATCGCCGCGGACGGCGGCGCGCTCGCGCTCGAGCGCTGGGACATCGTGCCGCGGCTCATCGTCGGCGACCTCGACTCGCTGGGACACGAGCGCGCCGCTCGCTTGGGTCAGCGCGGGGCGACGGTCATCCCCTTCCCCGTGGCGAAGAGCGAATCCGACCTCGAGCTCGCGATGCGCTACGCGATCGAATCCGGCGCCGACGACATCGTGCTGCTCGGGCTCTTCGGCGGCGCGCGCCTCGATCACGCGCTCGCGAACGCGCTGCTCCTCGCCGACCCGACCTACCGCGGCCGCGCGGTGCGCGCCGTGTACGCGAGCACGCAGGTCCGCGCGCTCCACGCGCACGGCACGCTCGAGCTCGCGGGGCCGGTCGGCTCGCTCGTGACGCTGCTGCCGGTCCGCGACGACGCCGGCGGCGTGCGCACCGAGGGACTGCGCTACCCGCTCGCCGGCGAGCTGCTGCACTTCGGCCGCTCGCGCGGCCTCTCCAACGTCGTCGCGTCCCATCCCGCGTCGGTCTCGCTGGAACGAGGCGTCCTGCTCGTCATCGAAATACATGAAGGAGGCGGAACATGAACTGGCGTACGGCCGACGTCGTCGTCACCGCGGCGATCGCGGTCGCGTTCGGCGTCGTGTACTGGGCATGGGGACTGGTCTGGTCGGCGGCGGGCCCGGTCTTCGCGGCGTTCCCGCCCGCGCAGAACCTCCTCGACGGGGTGTGGATCATCGCGGGCGTTCTCGCGGGACTCGTCGTGCGCAAGCCCGGCGCGGCGCTCTTCGCCGAGCTCGTGGCGGCGAGCGTCGAAGCGATGCTCGGCGGTCAGTGGGGTCTCGACACGCTCGCGTCCGGCGCGATCCAGGGCCTCGGAGCGGAGGCCGTCTTCGCGATCGCGCGCTACCGCGTGTGGGACCTGCGGATCTCGATCATCGCGGCGGCGGCATCCGCGGCGGCTGGCTGGCTTCACGACGTACCGATCTACTACAGCGATCTGGCCGTGCCCGACTGGCTCGTGCTGCTCGTGATCTACGTCATCTCGGCGGCGGTCATCGCGGGCGTCGGCTCGTGGTGGCTGCTCAACGCGCTCGCGCGCGCCGGCGTGCTCGCGCAGTTCCCGTCGGGACGGGTGCAGACGCGAGTGTGATCACGGCCCGCGGCTGGGGATGGCGCCATCCCGGCCGCCGGGCCTGGGCCGTACGCGGGCTTGACCTCGTCGTCGAGGAGGGCGAGCGCGTGCTCCTCCTCGGCGCGTCGGGCGCGGGCAAGAGCACGCTCCTGCTCGCGCTCGCGGGCCTGCTCGACCAGAGCGGCGGCGGCGAGTCCGAGGGCGAGCTGCGCGTCCGCGGCATGCCGCCCCCCGCGACGCGCGACCGCGCGGGCGTGCTCTTCCAGGATCCGGAGACGCAGCTCGTCATGGCGCGGGCCGGCGACGACGTCGCCTTCGGCCTGGAGAACCGCTGCGTGCCGACGGAGCGCATCTGGCCGCGCGTGCACGCGGCGCTCGCGGCGGTCGGCTTTCCCTACCCCGACGAGCGCCGCACCGAGGCGCTCTCGGGCGGCGAGAAGCAGCGCCTCGCACTCGCCGGCGTGCTCGCGCTCGAGCCCCAGCTGCTCCTGCTCGACGAGCCCACCGCGAACCTCGATCCCGCGGGCGCGGCCGAGATCCGCGCGGTGCTCGCCTCGCTCGCGGCGGATCGCTCGCGGACCATCGTGCTCGTCGAGCACCACGTCGCGGAGGTCGTGCCCCTCGTCGACCGCGTCGTCGTGATCGAGGCGGGTGGCGGCGTCATCGCCGACGGCCCTCCGGACGCGATCTTCGAGCGGGACGGCGCGCGGCTCGCCTCGTTCGGCGTATGGGTGCCGGGCGCGCCGGTCCCCGCCCATCGCGCCAGCCGCGCGCCCGGCGAGGTGGTGGCCGACGCGCGCGGGCTCGCGTTCCGCTATCCGGCGTCGGAGGCATGGGCGGTCCGCGACATCGACCTCAGCGTGCGCGCGGGTGAGGCGGTGGCGCTCACGGGTCCGAACGGATCGGGCAAGTCGACGCTCGCGCTGCTCGTCGCGGGACTGCTCCGGCCGCTCCTCGGCGTCGCGCGCCTCGGTCTCGACGAGTCGTGGCGGCTGCCGGCGCGGCGGCTCGTGACCCGCGTCGGCACGGTGTTCCAGGACCCCGAGCACCAATTCGTCGCGGCGCGCGTCGACGAGGAGCTCGCGGTCGGTCCTCGCCGGGCGGGACGCTCCGAACGCGAGGCACGTGAGATCGCGGCGACGCTCCTCGAGCACCTGCATCTCGCGCATCTCGGGGCGGCGAATCCCTTCACGCTCTCCGGCGGCGAGCAGCGCCGCCTCTCGGTCGCGACGGCGATCGCCACCGCGCCGCCGCTCCTCGTCCTCGACGAGCCGACCTTCGGCCAGGACCGCCGCACGTATGCCGAGCTCGTGTCCCTCCTCGCAGCGCACCGGGATGCCGGCGGCGCCCTGCTCTTCGCGTCGCACGATGCCGATCTCGTCGCCTCGCTGGCCGATCGGAGCATCGCGCTCGGCGCGGGACGCGCCGCGTGAGGCTCCTCGCTCCACTCTCGGCCGATCCTCGCGCGCCGCTCGCGCGCGCCCATCCGCTCGCGAAGATCGCGGCGGGTCTCATCGTGATGATCGGTCTCTTCGTGACGGTCGACGTCACGACGTCGGGGATCGTGATCGTCGCGCTGCTGGTCGCGGTGAGCCTCTCGGGTCTCGAGCCGCGCACCCTCGCCGTCCGTGCCGTGCCTCTTCTCGTGAGCGCGGCCGGCATCGGGCTCTTCAACGCGATCGCCGGGACGCACGGCATCGCCGGCGGCGTCGCCGTCGGGCTGCGCCTCCTCGGCATCTCGATGGCGAGCGTCCTCGCCGTCGCGACGATCGAGCCGACCGATCTCGCGGACGCGCTCGTCGAGCACCTGCACGCGTCGCCGCGGTTCGTCGTGGGTGCGCTCGCGGCGTTCCGTCTCTTCCCGCTCTTCTCGCGCGAGTGGGACACGCTCGGGCTGGCACGGCGGGCTCGGGGCATCGAGGCCGATCGCGGCGTCGCGTCGCGCCTCGCCGCGTTCCCCGGCCGCGCGCTCGGCCTGCTCGTCGCGGCGATCCGCCGAGCGACCCGGCTCGCCGTCGCGATGGAGGCGCGCGGGTTCGGATCCCGCGAGTGCCGGACGCTGGCACGGCCGCGCGCCTTCACCCGACGCGATGGCGTGCTTGTGGCGGCCGCGTTCGTCGTCGTGGTCGTGGCGACGGGTGTCAGCGTCGCCGCCGGCAGCTGGCGTCCGCTGATCGCGCTCTAGACGGCGCGACTATCCTTGGGCGATGCATCGTGTTACGAAGTATGTGGCGGCGCTCGCGGCGGTCGGAGTCGCGCTCGCGCTCAAATACCCGATCACGAGCCTCGGCGCGGACCATCCCTTCCTCTTCCTGCCCGCCGCCGTGATCGTGGCGACGTGGTACGGCGGGCGCGGCCCGGGCGTCCTCGCGACGATCGTCGCGGCCATCGGCGCGGACGTCATGTTCCTGCCGCCGGCGGGCCTCGGGGCCACGCCGGGCGAGGTCCTCGCGCTCTTCGCCCTGGTCGGCGAGGGTCTCCTCATCGTCGCGATCACCGTCGGGCTGCACGTCGCGCGCGAGCGCGCCATCGACGAGGCCCACGAGGCCGAGCGCGCCCGACGGTCGGCGGCGCTCGCGCTGCAGATGCGTGAGGAGCTGTTGCGTCTCTGGAGCCAAAAGCTCGCCGGCCCTCTCGCGCACGTCCTCACGTCGTCGCAGCGCGCCCGCGAGGCGCTCGGCCGCAGGGATGCGGCGGATGCGAGCGCGGCGCTCGACGAGCTCACCGAGGACGTCGGTGTGCTGCAGCGGACCGCGGAGCGCTGGATCGAAAGCGCGGCGCCGGGGCCGAGCGCCTCCTAGCGATCGTCCCGGCGCACCTCGTCGTCGAGGGAGCGCAGCCGCGCGAAGAGCGCATCCGGGTCGACCTGCGCGTCGCCGCCCGCTCGCGACCGCGCCGGTGAGGAAGAAGATCGCGAACGTAGCGCTCCCGCTCGGCGAGATCGGCGACCGGCGCGACCGCACGCGTCCAGGGACTACCTGCGCGTTCGAGTCGAGCGGACGTCGTCGACGAGATCGCGGGCGAGTGGCCGCGTCACCCGAGGCGGTATCCGACGCCCCGCACGTTCACGAGATCCGGGCCGCCCTTCTGCTGCAGCTTCGAGCGCAGGCGCGCGAGATGCGCCTTGAGCCACTCCGGGTCGGGGTCGCGCTCCTCCGGCCAGCCCGCGCGCAGCAGTGCGCGGCGATCGACGACCTCGCCGGGCCGCGCGGCGAGCGCGGCGAGGAGACGGAACTCCGTCGGCGTGAGATCCAGCGTGTCGTCGTTCACGGCGGCGCGGTGCGTTCGCGCGTCCACCGAGAGCTTGCCGACCTGCGCCGCGACGTCCGCGCGCACCGGCGCGGTCGCGCGTCGCAGGAGCGCGCGGACGCGCGCCGACAGCTCCTTCTTGCTGAACGGCTTCTCGAGGTAGTCGTCCGCGCCAAGGTCGAGCAGCCGCGCGCGCTCCTCGCTGCCGCGCTCGCCGGTGAGCATGAGGATCGGCGTGTTCGACACCGCGCGGATGCTCTTGCACACCTCATCGCCGGAGAGTCGCGGCAGCCTGCGGTCGAGGATGACGAGGTCCGGCCGCTCGTCGGCGTGACGGCGCAGCGCGACCTCGCCGTCGTACGCCGTGACGATCTGGTAGCCCTCCTCGCCGAGGAGCGCACCCACCATGCCGACCATCGCCGGCTCGTCGTCGACGACGAGGATCGTGGTCATCTAGCTCTCGTCCTTGTCGAGCGGCACGCTGAACGCGAACGTCGCGCCACCCGCCGGCGGCTCCTCGTACCAGAGGTCGCCGCCCAGCGCCCGGGTGACGCGACGCGAGGCGAAGAGGCCGATGCCCGTGCCGGGCACCTCACCGTGCGCGCTGCCGCGCGCATAGGCGTCGAAGATGCGGCCGCGCTCCTCGGGTGGCACGCCCGCGCCCTGGTCGGTGACGCGAACGATCGCGCGATCGGCACGCCGCTCGAGACGCACGCCGATGCGCGTTCCCTCCGGGGCGTACTTCGTGGCGTTGTGGACGAGACCGGCGAGCACCTCGCTCACGCGACGACGGTCGGCGCGCACCCAGAGGGGCCCGCCGCCGCGCGGCCTCACGAGGCGATGACGGCGCGCGACCGGCGCGAGCTCCGCGAGCGTCGCCGCCACGGCGGCGCGGAGATCGAAGCGCGCGCGCCGCAGCGTGAGATCGGGCCGGTCTGCACGGACGCCGGTGAGGATGCGATCGACGAGCTGGTCGAGCCGTCCGACCTGCGCGACGGCCTCCTCGATCGGGATCTTCCGCCTGCCGTTCTTCGACTCGGCGATGAGGTCGAGGTAGCCGCGGATGACGGAGAGCGGCGTGCGCAGATCGTGCGTGACCACCGCCACGAACTCGCTCCGCGCGCGCTCGAGCTCGCGGAGGCTTTCCGCGGTCGCGCGCTCGAGCGCGTAGAGCGACGCCTTGTCGATCGCGAGCGCCGCCTGGTTCGCGAGGGCGCCCACGAACGACACCTCCTCGTCGCCGAGGTCGGTGCCGGCGGGGACGCGCAGCGCGACCGCGCCGAGAAGGCGCTCGCCCGCGAGGAGCGGGAGCGCGAACTGCTCGGCCTCGACGATCGGGCGCGCCTCGGCGACCGCCTGCTTCGCGGCCCGCGCCGTCGCCTTCCCCGGCTCGCCCGAGCGCGCGCGCTCGCGCAGCTCGTCGCCTTCTTTGAGGAAGATCGCGCCGGCCGATCCGGGATACACGCGCACGAGCCGGTCGACGACGAGCGAGAGCACCTCGTCGAGCTCGAGCGTCGACGTGAGCACGTTCGACACCTCGAAGAGCGCGGACACTTCGCGGAGCTTCCGCTCGGCCTCGCGCTGCAGGCGGCCCTTCTCGATGATCCCCGCGACCCGGTTCGCGATCGTCTGGAGGAACTCGATCTCCTCCTTGTCGAAGGTGCGCGCCGCGACCGACTGCACGTTCATGACGCCGACGATCTCGTCGCGGATGAGCAACGGGACGGAGAGCATCGACGTGAAGCGCTCCTCGTCGACCCCCCCGATCCACTTGAAGCGTGGATCGGCACGCACGTCGCGTGTGGCGAGCGGCACCCGAGCGTTCGCCACCCAGCCGGTGATCCCCTCGCCCACCCGCAGCGTGGCCTTCCCGATGTACGCGCGGTTCAGTCCGTTCGTCGCGACGAGCCGGAGTATGGCGTCGCGGCGCTCGAGCAGATACAGCGATGACACCTCGACGCCCATCGCGTCCGTGGTCCGGTCGATGACGATGCGCAGCATCTCGTCCCAATCACGGGCCGACGAGGCGAGCTGTGCCACCTCGTGAAGAAAGGACAGCTCGCGCAGCTTCCTCTCGGCGTCCGCGGGTGGGGTCATGAACGAATCATAGGAAGAGGGGGCGCCGCGGCCGAGGGCGGCACATAAACTCCGGGCATGGTGTCGGTGCTGAGGACGGAAGGCCTCACGAAGCGCTTCGGCTCGCTCGTCGCGGTGGACGCCGTCGATCTCGACGTGCGAGAAGGCGAGGTCTTCGGCTACCTCGGTCCGAACGGCGCCGGCAAGACCACGACCCTCCGCCTGCTATGCGCGCTCATCGCGCCCTCCTCGGGACGCGCCGAAGTCGGCGGCTTCCGCCTCGGCCGCGACGACGGCCAGATCCGTTCGATCGTCGGGATCCTCACCGAGCAGCCCGGGCTCTACGAGCGGCAGTCCGCCTGGGACAACCTCGTCTTCTTCGGCACCCTCTACGGCCTGAGCGCGGGGACCGCGCGCGTCCAGACCGAGCGTTTCCTCCGGCTCATGGGCCTCTGGGAGCGGCGCGGCGATGCGGTCGCGACGTTCTCGCGTGGCATGAAGCAGAAAATGGCCATCGCGCGCGCCGCGCTGCACGAGCCGCGCATCCTCTTCCTCGACGAGCCGACCACGGGTCTCGACCCCGACGCCGCGAAGACCGTTCGCGAGTTCATCATCGCGCTGCGCGGCGAGGGCCGCACCGTCTTCCTGTGCACGCACAACCTCGACGAGGCCGACCGGCTCTGCGATCGCATCGCGTTCTTCCGCCACCGCGTGATCCGCACCGACACGGCGGACCAGCTGCGCGCCGAGCTCTACGGGCGCGCGACCGAATTCCGGCTGCTCCCCTCGCCGCGCGCCGAGGATCTCGCGCGCGTCCGCGCGGTCCCGGGCGTGCGCGACGCGCGCTTCGAGAACGGATCGATCATCGTCGAGACGCCCGATCCGCTGCGCACGAATCCGCTCCTCGTGCGCGCGCTCGTGGACGGCGGAGCGCGGATCGCGTTCGTCACCGAGCGCAAGCCGCATCTCGAGGACGTGTACCTGCGGATCGTCGAGGGACGGGAATGACCGCGACCTCCGGTCCGCTGGCGGTCGTCGCGCGGCACCCCGATCGCGCCACGCTCGTCCGCGCGGTCTGCATCCGCGAATGGAAGGAAGCGCTCGGGAACAGGCTGCTGGTCGGCATGACGCTGCTCCCGCCCGTGGTGATCCTGGCCGCCGGCATCGTCGCCGTCGCGGCCGCCGCGGCGAACCCGCCGAGCGAGCGCGACGTGCAGGCGCTCTACGCCGCGGCCCCCGCGGTGCAGGGCCTCGATCCGACGGAGGCCGTCCAGGGATTCATCGCCACGTACTTCCTCATCCTGTTCATGCTCATCCCGACGGTCGTCCCGCTCACGATGGCGATCTACTCGATCATCGGCGAGAAGTCCTCGCGCACGCTCGAGCCGCTCCTCGCCGCGCCCGTCGGCGTCGGCGAGCTCCTCTTCGCCAAGAGCCTCGCCTCCACCGTGCCATCGGTGATCGTCACGTGGATCGCGTACGCGGTCTACCTCGTCTCCGTGTCGGCGCTCGGCAGCGGCGCGGCGGTGAACGCCGTCACCGCGCCGCGCTGGATCCTCGCGATCGTCGTGATGGTGCCGCTGCTCACGCTGCTGTCCGTGAATCTCGGCATCCTCATCTCGACGCGCGTGAACGACGTGCGCGTCGCGCAGCAGATCGGCGGACTCGTGGTCGTGCCGGTCGTCGGCCTCGGCATCGCGCAGGTCACCGGCCGGGTCGTCATCAACAACGAGGCCTTCGCGCAGTTCGCGCTCGTGCTGATCGCGATCGACGCCGCCGTCTTCTTCCTCGCGCGCCTCGGGTTCCAGCGCGAGAACATCCTCAGCCGCTGGCGGTAGTGCCCCGCGAAGGCGCTACCGCTTGAGCTTGCGACCCCAGCGATCCAGCGCGTCGACGATCGGCCACACGCTCCGTCCCACATCGGTGAGCGCGTACTCGACCCGCGGCGGGATCTCGAGATACGCGGTCCGCGTCACGAGTCCGAGGCCCTCGAGCTCGTGGAGCCGTGCCGCCAGCATCTTCGCGCTCGCCCTGCCGACAGCCCGCTGCAGCTCGCCGAAACGACGTGGTCCGTCCATGAGGTTGTGCAGGATGAGCAGTGTCCACTTCGCGCCCACGACGGCGAGCGCGCGTTCCACGGTGCACTCGTGGCGATCGGTTACATGCGCGACCGAATGTCTGAGGTGCCGTGTCGCCCTCGTGTCGCTCACCTCAAGGTAACTACTTGCTTTTTGAAAGTGTAGCGGCCGACACTACCCCGGAAAGGGGAGGAGCCATGAACACCGACCTCGCGCTCTTCGTGCTCCGCGTCGTCGTGGGCGGCGTGGTCATGCAGCACGGTCTCTTGAAGCTCGGTTGGATCGGAAAGGGAGGCTCGATCGCCGGCGTCGCCGGGTGGTTGAGCGGCATCGGTCTGCGTCCGGGTCTGTTCTGGGCGGTCGTCGCGGTCGCCGCGGAGGCCCTCGGTGGTCTCCTCATGGTCCTCGGACTCGGCGGTCCGATCGGGCCAGGCATCCTCGCCGGCGATCTCCTCGTGGTCACGATCGTCGCGCACGTACCGCAAGGGTTCTGGGCGGGCGGAGGCAAGGTCGGCTGGGAGTTCCCGTTGCCGCTCGCGGCGGGTGGATTCGCGGTCGCGCTCCTCGGTAGCGGCGCGTGGTCGCTCGACGCGGCACTCGGGCTCGGCTACTCGGATCAGCTGCGATGGACCTGGCTCGCGATCGTCGCCGCCGGTGTCGTGCTCGCGCTCGCCACGAAGCAGGTCGCCGCTCCCAAGCCCACGGCCGGCGCGTAGGTAGGCCGTGGATATCGGGCTCTGGGTCCTGCAGATCCTCGTCGGACTGGCGTTCGTCCTCTCCGCGTACTCGCATTGGCTCGGCTACGAGCGCTCCAAGCTGCGGATGACCTGGCTCGTCGCGCTCCCGCGGTGGAGCGTGCCCGGCATCGGGATCCTCGAGCTGGCCGGGGGCATCGGCCTCGTGCTGCCTGCTGCGACGCGCGTCGCGGTCTGGCTGACGCCAGTGGCCGGCGGCATGCTGGCGCTCCTCATGGTCTGCGCGATCGTCTTCCATCTCGCGCGAGACGAGTACCCGAACGTCGTCCTGAACGCGATCCTCGGGATCCTCGCCGCGGCGGTCGCCTATGGGCGGTACAGCGCCGCGGCGCTCTGAGAGCTACCTCGGCGCCGGGGTCGGCGTGTACTTGCCTCTCGGCGACGGGAACGACGGCAGGTCGATGCGCGGCACGAACGCGCCGGAGGGGCTCGGGAACGGCAGGCGGATCCGCGGCGACGGCGTCGGCGTGATCGTGATCGGACCGGGCGTGCGGCCGCCGTTGTCGTCCGGGTAGGTCCGCGGACCGGCGATCGTCACGGTCGTGTTGGCCGTTTCGCTCACGGCGACGCCGTCCTCGCGCAGCTCGTACGAGAGCCGGTATCTGCCGAGGATGGGCGGCGCGAGGAAGGTGGAGTAGAAGAAGCCGGCGCTCCCGGGCTTGAGCACGCCCACCGGCGCGCTGCCCTGCTCGACGGTGCGGCCGTTGCGCGTGTCCAGCGCGCGCCAGGTGAGCACGAGATCGTGCTCGACGATCCCCGCGGTGCCGAGTGCCGTGTACTTCGTGACGAGCAGCGATGCCTCGCCGCGGTGCAGCACGGTGGGCACGCGGACGGCCGCGTTCACGAGGAACGGCACGTGCGTCTTGATATCGAAGTCCGCCGTGGCGGCGCCGAGCGCCGAGAGGGCACGGCCGGTCCCGTCGACGAGGCCGATGGTGACGTGGAACGTGCCGGGGATGAACGGCGTCGGGATCTGCAGCCCGACGTTCGCGGACTTGGACGGCGCGAGGGCGGGCAGCCGCGTCGCCGTCGGTGACGACGAGACGAGCGCGCCGCTGTCGTCGCGCATCTCCCAGATGAGGCCGACGGATCCGGCGCCGCTGGCGGCCCAGGTTTTCGAGCCGGCGTTCGTCACGGTCACCGTGACCCGCGCGCGCGATTGGACGTCGGCCTGGACGGCCGTCCGCGGCACGGAGTAGCGCGCGTTGGCGGGCGGCTCGAGCACCGCGCTGTACACGAGCGATCCGACGTTCGCGATGAACGTCGCGGCGTCCGCTTCGTAGGAATCCCAGGTCATCACGACGACGACGCGCGGCCCCGAGGGCGTGAAGATGATCCCGGCGTCGTGCGTGATGCCGGGCAGATTGCCGGTCTTGTGCGCGACGACGACGCCGTCGGGCAGCGCCGCGGGCAGACGGTCGTTGATCTCCTGGCGCTCGAGGCGCGCCAGCATGCGATCCGACGCCGCCGGCGAGATGAGCTGCTTGTTGGCCAGCATCGTGAAGTACGTGCCGATGGCGCGCGGGGTCGCGACGTTGTCCTCGCCGCGGTCGAGGGCCACGTGAAAATCCTTCAGCCCGATCCTCTGGAGCGTCGCGTCGATGTTCGCCGGCCCGAGGACGCGCAGCAGCGCGAGCGCGCTCCCGTTGTCGGAGACCGTGATCATCTTCTCGAGCGCCTCGTCGATGGTGAGCGCGGTCCCGGACGGCTCGAACGATCCGTCGTCGGTGATGTCCTCGGGCTCGATGGTGATGACGTCGCTGTACGCGAGCTCGCCGGCGTCGACGCGGCGTTCGGCCTCCGCCAGGACGCCGAGCTTGTACAGCGACGCCGTGATGACGTGCTCGTCGATGAGCCGGGCATAGAGCGGCTGCGCGACCTTCGGGTCGGCGATGTACAGGCCGACGCCGCCGGGGAAGCCTGCCGCGAGCTCGTCGAGGTGCTGGACGAGCTCGGAAGTGCTCGCGGCGGCCGGGTGCCCTGCCAGGACGGACGAGACGACGATCACGGCCGAGAGCAGCTTCCTCAGGTGCGGCATGTTCGCGGATGTTCAACGGCGATGACATGCCGTCGTTTCACCCTTTTACGCGCCGCCGACCGGGCCCGACGGCGGCCTCCCCGAGGGCCACCATCTCCCGGTAGCCCGCGACCGTCTCGTCGTCGAAACCCAAGAGGTGGAGCACGCCGTGGGCGGCGAGGAAGGCGACCTCCGCCGCCCGCCCGACGCGGCGCCGGCGGGCCTGCCGCGCCGCCTGCGGGGCGCTGATCACGACGTCGCCCAGGCGGACGACGCCGTCCGCATCCGGGACGAGGGCTCGCGCCGCCGGCGCGCCGCGCCTGCGGAAGGGAACGCGCTCGCCGAAGGAAAGGACGTCGGTCGTCCGGTCCTTCTTCCGGAAGCGGCGGTTGAGCGCGCGCATCTCGGCGTCGTCGACGAACACGAGCGTCACGACCGTGCCCGCCGGCACCCCGTAGGGGCGCGCCGCCCTGCGCATGGCGCGCCGGACACCGGCCAGGTCACAGGGTGGCGTGCCGCGAACGGCGATCCTCAGCGGGCGGCGGCGTCGCGCTGCGGGAGACGCGCGATGCGATCCTCGGGATACGGGATACGTTCGTGGTAGACGCCCAGGAGCAGGTCGCAGAACGCGTCCTTGATCCTCTGCACGTCGCGCAGCGTGAGGTCGCAGTCGTCGAGCTGCCCGTCCGCGAGCCGCTCGCCGACGATCTTGTCGACCATCGCGCGGATCGTGTCGGGGTTCTTCTCGACCAGCGATCGCACCGACGCCTCGGTGCCGTCGGCGAGCATGACGATCGCGCACTCCTTCGTGCGCGGACGCGGGCCCGGGTAGCGGTACGCCGCCTCATCCGGATCCTGGCCGCGCTGCCGCGCGAGCTGGAAGAAGTACTTCACCACGCTCGTGCCGTGGTGGCCCGGGATCATCTCGCGGATCACCGACGGCAGGTGATAGCGCTCGGCGAGCGCCAGCCCATCCTTGATGTGCGCCGCGACGATGCCGGCCGACACGAGCGGATCGAGGTCGTCGTGCGGGTTCGAGCCCGTCTGGTTCTCGATGAAGGCGGACGGATTCCGCATCTTTCCGATGTCGTGGTAGTAGGCACCCACGCGCGCGAGCAGCGGATCGGCGCCGATGAGCTCCGCCGCGCGCTCGGCGAGGTTCGCGACGAGCAGCGAGTGGTGATACGTCCCGGGCGTGCGCAGCAGGAGCTGCCGCAGGAGCGGATGGTTCGGGTCCGCGAGCTCGCGCAGCTCGAACACGGTCGTGATGCCGAAGACGTGGCCGAGCATCGCCATCGACGCGAAGGCGAGGACACCCGAGCCGGCTCCGGAGGCGAGCGCCGCGAGCATGAGCTGCGCCGCTCCCACCGGGTCGGTGGAGCGCCCGACGAGCGTGAACGCCATGAGCACGCCGGCGTTGCCGCCCGCGACGGACAGCGCGCCGGCCGCGAACTCCCGCGCGGTCGTCGCGCGCCGCACCGCGGCCATGCCGAGCAGCGCGGGCACGAGCACGTACGCGACGAGCTCCACCTGCCCCGACATGATCCCGGCGTGGAGGGCGCCCATGATCTGCGTCGCGAGCGCGGCGCGGCCGGAGACCAGGACGGTGAGCGTCATGCCGACCGCGGCGTACGGGATGAAGAACACGAGGAGGGTGTGACCGGGCACGAACGCGCGCGTGACCGCGGTCACGCTGAGGAGCGCGAGCGAGACGAGCACCAGCTTGCGGTCGTCGTTCCATGCCTCGGCGGCGTGGCGCTCGACGAAGAGGCCGAGGACGCCCGCGACGAGGATCGACCAGACCAGGAGACCGAACGCACCCGCCCAGTCGAAGCCGGGATTCGTCAGGCCGAGCGCGCGCAGCTTCTCGACGTCGAGCGCGGACACCCGCGTGCTTTCGCGCACGACCGCCTCGCCGGCGACGACCTGCACCTGCACCGGCGGCACCGCGGCACGCGCCGCCTGCTGCGCGAGCGCGGTCGCGGCGGCGTCGAGCGTGACGTTCGCGTCGATGTACTGCTTCACGATCTCGGTGCCCACCCGCTTCTGGCGGTCCGTCCAGGCCGGCGGCAGCGCCTTCGCCGCGTCGGCCTTCACGAGATCGACCTGCTCGGTCCGGATGCCCTGGCCGTACAGGCTGCGCAGGGTGTTGTCGAGCTCCTTCGCGACCGCGTCCCACTCCGCGCCCGTCAGGTCGGCCGCATCGGTCGCGATCGTCGCGGGCAACACGAGGCCCGGCAGCTTCTGCAGCGCCGCGATCTTCTGCTCGCGTGAGAGCGTCGGGTCGCCGCGGACGCGCGAGACGGCCGCGATCCCCTGCGCGAGCTTGTCGCGCGAGGTCGCGAGGACCGCCGGGTCGGGCGCGAACTGCTTCGGGACCGCAGCGGCGGCGCGCTCGCGCTCCGCCTCGGTGAGGGACTCGGACACGAACGAGACGGAGCGCGGCGCCTTCACGGACTGCGTCGCGAGCTGGCCGATCTCGTACGTCACGACCGACGGTGGGGAGAGGAGCAGCGCGATCGCGCTCAACAATCCGGTGACGAGCACAAAGGTCCACATGCGCCCGCGGGGCGTCCGGAGCGACGCGCGTATGTCGCGTACGCGAGGCGGTGGCGTGAAGCGGCGGATCACGACTGCTTCTCGCTCTTTTCGAAGCGATCGTACGCCCGGACGATCCGCGCGACGAGCTCGTGGCGGACGACGTCCCGCTCGTCGAAGTCCACGAAGGCGATGCCTTCCGTGCCACGCAGGATCTCGCGCGCCATCACCAATCCGGAATGCTGGCCGCGGTCGAGATCCACCTGCGTCATGTCGCCGTTGACGACGGCCTGCGATCCGTAGCCGAGGCGCGTAAGGAACATCTTCATCTGCTGCGTGGTCGTGTTCTGTGCCTCGTCGAGGATGATGAACGCCTCATTGAGCGTGTTGTGCGTGACAAGGAAGTCATCGGTGACGTACAGCGAGTCGTTCGCGCCGACCTTGATACAGACCGTTTCATCCTCGCCGGCGCGCTCGATCGAGTCGATGAACCGCATCGGCCGGCCGCCACCCATCGCCTGGTACGCCGCCAGCTTTCGCGCGAGGCGGAACGGCGCGACGCCGTTCGGGATCCGGATATCCAGAAGGAATGCGTCCGTGGGGTAGACGACGTCACGCCCTCGCGCGCGGCCGGGCGTGCGGCCCGCCGCCGGTCGTCTTCGCCAGTACGCGACGCCGCCGAGTGAACGAACCAGGAATACGACGTCGTCCTTCAGCTGCTCGGAGGCCGTCGTGTACCGGATGCGACACGTGCGTCCGATCTGCGAGACCGGTCCGCCGTCCGTGTCCAGCAATCCCTGCAGCACCGCAAGCCTCACCTCGGCCGAGTTGTACAGGTAGAGCCCAGGAACGAATTTCGTGTTCGATCTCGCTCCGGCGAGACCCAGCTCGCGAAGGACCGCGGTAACGGGATTCGCGACGATCACGCCACCGCGATGGCCTTCGGGAGCGCCAAGAGCGACGACCGGTTCGGGATCGGCCGTAGTGAACGACGGGGTCGTCGCGGTGGTACGGCACCCGTCGCCGAGCAGGAGTCCGAGCGCGTAGGGATCCATTGGAACGTCACGGGACGCGAGCTGCACCGGCGCCGAGACGAGCGGCAATTCATAACGACGGCGATGTGCCGCCCGTAGCCGTCCCAGCATCTCGCGCGTCTCGAGCACTCGGAAGGGCTTACCGCGGCGGCGGTCTTCTGCCGTCGCGACCGCCCAGAGATGCTCGCCGCAGCACAGCGTCGAGGCGCCGTCCTGCGTCTTGACCCTGTAGATGGGCTTCCGGCCTTGTGGATAGACCCCGAGCACCTTCGTCGGCATTCCGTCAGAGCCGATGACGTCATCTCCGACGCGAAGACCGCCGATCTGGCGGAAGCCGATGGGCGTCAGCACCGCACTGGAGATCGGTTGTGCCCTGCCACGCATGAATGCCAGCGGTGCGACCTCGATCTCGCCGCGCTCCGTCGCACGCGCGAAGCGCTCCGGCGGCATCAGCTCGTAGAGCGCGTCGTACAACGGCCGAAGGTACGGGTCGATCTTCTCGGTGAGGTCGCCGGGCAGGAACCCGAGGCGCTCACCCGCTTCGACCGCCGGCCGCGTGAGGATGAGGCGCGCGACCTTGCGGTCACGCAGCGCCGCGACGCCGAGGGCGACCGCGAGGTAGCTCTTCCCCGTGCCCGCCGGCCCGGTCGCGAACACGAGGTCGTGCGTGCGGATCGCATCGACGTACATCCGCTGGTTCGGGGACTGCGGCGTGATGCGCTTGCCACGCACGGTCGTCGCGACGACCTCGCGCAGCTGTTCGGGAGTACCGACGCTCGCGTCCTTCGCGTCGTCGATGAGGCGCTCGAGCGCGGGTTTGCGGAGCGACTCGTCGCGCTCGGACAGCGTGCGCATCGCGCCGACGAGCTCGCCGACGCGCGCGACGCTCGTGGGCTCGCCGCTGATGCGCAGCTCGGCCCCGCGCGACACGATCTTCACCGCGAACTCGCGCTCGATGCGCTCGATGTTCTGATCGTTCGAGCCGGTCACGAACATCATCTCGTCGGGATCGGGGATGAGGATCGTGATCTGCGCTGACGCGCTCATGCCGTGGCCTTCGCCCGAAGCATGGCCTGCACGATCGCCGCGACCTGCTTGCCGTCCGCGCGGTCCTTGGTCTGCGCGAGCACCTTGGGCATGACCTTGCCCATGTCGCGCGGACCGGTCGCGCCGCTCCCGTCGACGACGCGCTCCACGATCGCTCGGACCTCGGCCTCGCTGAGCTGCTTCGGGAGGTACTCACTGAGGATGCCGAGCTCGGACTCCTCTTTCGCGGCGAGATCTTCGCGACCGCCTTTGCGGAACGCCTCGATCGAATCGCGCCGCATCTTCGCCTGCTTCTGGATGACCTCGCCGACCGCGGCGTCGTCGAGCTCGCTGGGGCGGTGCTCGGCGACGTACGCCTGACGCGCGCCTTCGTCCTTCCCCTCCGCGATGAGGCGGTCGACCGTCGCCTGAAGGCGGTCGACGCCCTCCCGCTGGATCGCGGCCAGCAGGAAGCGCAAGGTGTCACGGCGGAGCGTGTCCTTCGCGCGCATGGCGGCCCTGAGGTCGTCCTCGAGCCGCGTCTTCAGTGCTGAGGGCGTGCCTTTACGCTCCTAGCGCTTGCGCCGCTTGGCTTCCTTGCGCTTGCGGCGCGCGGCGGGACGCTCGTAGAACTCGCGGCGGCGGGCCTCCGCGAGGATCCCTGCCTGCTGGATCTTCTTGTTGAAGCGGCGAAGCGCGGCCTCGAACGACTCGCCATCGCCGACGATCACTTCAGACAACTACCTGGAAATCACCCGCCCTTTCCGGTCACAAGACGCGTCGGCCCCCACACGGCGGCCGACGGACGAATGATAGCCGCGAACCGCATCCGAGCACGCGATACAGATACGCATCTTACCAGGAAATCAGCCGGGAGGCCAGGCGAATCGGCGGCCGCCGAGCACGTGCAGGTGCAGGTGCCGGACGGACTGCCCGGCGGCCTCGCCGTTGTTGACGACGAGGCGGAAGCTGTCCCGGTACCCGGCATCCGCCGCGACCGTGCGGGCGACCCCGAGGAGATGCCCGCCGAGCGCCGCGTCGTCGAGATCGGCGAGCGCCGCGACGTGCGCGCGGGGCACGACGAGCACATGCAGCGGCGCCTGCGGGTCGATGTCTCGGAACGCGACGGAGCGGTCGTCCTGATGGACGATCTTCGCGGGGATCTCGCCCGCGACGATGCGGCAGATCACGCAATCGCTCATACGTCGTGAGAATAGCGACGTGACCGTCGCCGCCATCGTCATCACCTACCTCGCGAGCAGCCTGTCGTTCCCGTGGCTCGTCGCGCGCGCGTACGGCGTGGATCTGCGGCGCGTGGGATCGCGCAAGCTCGGCGGCGGCAACCTCGGGAAGACCGTGGGGATCGGGCCGGGGATCGTCGGCGGCGTGCTCGACGGGGCGAAGGGGTTCGCCGCGGTCGTCATCGCGCGCGCCCTCGGGCTGCCGCTCGAGACGCAGCTCCTCTGCGGCATCGCCGCGCTCGTCGGACAGATGTGGCCGCTCTTCCACGGCTTCGACGGAGGCCGCGCGAACGCGACCGGCTGGGGCTTCGCGCTCGCCGCGGACACGATCGCGGCGCTCATCATGGGAACGCCGATCTACGCGGCGCTCCTCGCGAACGCGCTGGTGCGCCCGCGCCCGACGCGCGTGCTCCCCATCGCGAGCCTGCTGTCGTTCGCCGTCTTCCCCGCCGTGATCTGGGAGCAGGAGGGCCTGACGCCGGCGGTCGCGGCCGGGCTCGCGGTCCTGGCGCTCGTCCTGCTCCGGCGCGTGACCGCGGGCCTGCGCGAGGATCTCGCGACCGGCGCGCCGTTACCGCGCGTCATCGCGAACCGTGTCCTCTTCGACCGGAGCGAGCTGCAGCAGCGCGGGGCGGTCGCGATATGACGGCGCTGCCCCTCGCGGGTTAGTCGAGGAGATCCATCGCGATCGCGACCGCGGCGATCGCCGCGGTCTCGGCACGGAGGTTCCGCTCTCCCAGGCTGACGACGATCGCGTCGTGCGCGCGCGCCAGCGCGACCTCCTCGTCGGTGAGCCCGCCCTCGGGCCCGATGACGAGCGAGAGCGCCGGCACGCCGGCCGGCAGACCGTCGCGCAATCGCAGCTCGCGCTCGCCCTCCCAAGCGACGACGATCGGGCGTGGCAGGACCTCGAACAGCTCCTCCCAGGTACGGAGCGTGCCGATGGGCGGCGCGGTGCCGCGCCGCGCGGTCTCGGCGGCCTCGCGCGCGATGCGCTCCCAGCGTTCGCGCTTCGCGTCCCCGAGCGCGCGCACGACGGAGCGCGTCGAGATGAAGGGCAGCACCCTCGCCACTCCCAGCTGCGTGACGGCCTCGACGGCCTCTTCGCTGCGGTCGCCGCGCAGCAGCGGCAGTCCGAGCGTGACCGAGATGCCGGGCTCACGTGTGGCGGCGACGCGATCGCTGATGCGCGCCGTCACGACATCGGGCTCGACGGTCTCGAGCACGGCGGTCGCCTCCTGGCCGCCCGCGACCAGCGTGATCTCGTCGCCTGGCTGCATGCGCAGCACGACCGCGATCTGCCGCGCACGGGCGCCGTCGAGCGTGACCGAATCTTGCGCGAGAAGCGCGGAGCGGACGATGAACCTCTGCGTACTGGCCAACTGCGGACATTCTGACCCGCGCGGCGTGCTTCAGCGCGTCAGCGCGAGGGCGACCCAGTCATCGCGCTGCGTGCGGTCGATGGTCGTGCGCAGGCCGGCCCGCGCGAGCGCCGCGCGCGTGTCGGGCTCGCTCGGAAGGCTGATGCCCGCGACGACGAGCGTCCCGTTCGCTGCGAGGCGGGCGGCGAGATCGACCGCGATGCGCCGCAGCACCGGCGCGACGATATTCGCGATCACGATCTCGAAGCGACCGGGAACGTCGGCGGCGCTGCCGAGGCCGACCGGGATGGCCACGCGATTGCGCTCGGCGTTCTCGCGCGTCGCGTCGACCGCGAGAGGATCGGTGTCGACGGCCACCACCGGCGCGGCCCCGCGCTTCGCCGCGGCGATCGCGAGGATGCCGGAGCCCGTGCCGACGTCGAGCACGCTCTTCGCCTCGATCGCGAGCGCGGACAGCGCTTCCAGGCACTGCTGGGTCGTCGGGTGCAAGCCCGTCCCGAAGGCCATGCCTGGATCGAGCACGAGCTCGATGGTGTCCGCGGGCACGGGCGCGTCGGACCAGGTAGGCCGCACCAGGAACCTGCCGATCCGCAGCGGCGTGAACTGCGCCTTCCACGACTCGAGCCAGTCGTCCTCCGTGATCTCGCGCACGGCGAGCTCGCCGATCGGACCGAGGCCGAAGGCCTGGAGATGGCCGAGCGCGTCGCGCACGTCGTTGACCTTCGCGACCACCTCACCGTCGACGAGCAGGTACGCCTTCACGGTGTGGTCGGTGCCGCCGCGCGGCTCGACCGGCAGATCGACGGCGATGCCCCGATGGCCGACGCGCGTGAGGATCTCGGAGACGGCCTCGACGGCCTCGGCGTGCGCGGGGACCGCGAGCTCGTACCAGCGACGCTCGCGGGGCCTCACGCCTCGCCCTCGCTCTGGGTCACTCGCCGCCGATGGCGTCTCTGATCCGATCGAACATGCCGCGCGCGTCGTCGATCTGCTCCGGCGTTCCTTCGAGATCGCGCAGACGCTTGTAGAGCGCGCGCTGATCCTTCGTGAGCGAGCGCGGCACCGCGACGTCGAGGTACACGAGCTGATCGCCGCGGCCGTTCGAGCCCAGGTGCGGAACGCCCTTGCCGCGCAGCCGGACCATCTGGCCGTGCTGCGCGCCGCCGGGGACCCGCACGGTCGCCTCGGCCCCGTCGATCGTCGGCACGGTGAGCTCGTCGCCGAGCGCGGCCTGCGCCGGAGAGATGCGGAGCACGTGCACGAGATCGTCGCCCTCGCGCCGGAACAGCGGATGGTCCTTGATGCGGATGAGCACGTAGAGGTCGCCCGACGGCCCGCCGCGCAGCCCGGCCTCGCCCTCGCCGGCGACGCGCAGCTGCTGTCCGTCGTCGATGCCCGGCGGGATGGTCAGCTCGAGGTCGTGCTCCTTGCGCTCGCGGCCCTCGCCACGGCAGCGCGTGCACAGGCGGTCGACGGTCTTCCCCGCGCCGCCACAGCGCGGGCAGGTCGCCACGTTCACGAAGCGTCCGAACACGGATTGCTGCACCTGGCGCACCTCGCCGCGCCCGCCGCAGGTCGCGCACGTGGTGATCTCCGAGCCCGGCTCCGCACCGGTGCCCTCGCATTTCGCGCAGGTCTCGAGACGAGGCACGCGGATCGTGCGGTCCCCGCCCTTCACCGCGTCCAGGAGGTCGATCTCGATCTCCATCCGGAGGTCCGCGCCGCGCATGGGGCCGCGCGCCTCGCGCCGGCGGAACTCGGTGCCGAAGAACGTCTCGAACAGATCGCCGATGCCGAAGTCGCCGAGGCCGCCCTGGCCGGATCCGAACATGTCGTAGCGCTGCCGGCGCTCGGGATCCGACAGGACCTCGTAGGCCTCGGTGATCTGCTTGAACTTCTCGGCCGAGCCGGACTCCTGGTTGGCGTCCGGGTGGTACTGGCGGGCGAGCTTCCGGTAGGCAGAGCGGATCTGCTCTTCCGTCGCGTTCCGCGGGACCCCCAGGAGGGCGTAGTAGTCCGTCGCCGTCGCCATTGCCTCATTATCCCGGGTCATGGACGACATCTTCCGCATCCTCGTGCAGTTCCTGCATGTCTTCACCGGCGTTCTCTGGCTCGGCGGCGGGCTCTACACGCTCTTCGTACAGACGCCGGCGTTCATGGCGGCGCCTCCACAGGCGCGCGGTCCGGTCCTCGGACAGGTCGTTCCGCGACAAGTGACCTACCTCCTGCGTCTGGGCGAGATCACGATCGCGACCGGGATCCTGAACTTCTTCGCCACCGGGCGCGGACGGGAGATCGAGAACATCCTCGGGTCGCGTTGGGCCATCGCCATCGTCATCGGCGCGCTCCTCGCCATCGCGCTGCTCGCGCTCGGCCACGCGGTGATCAAGCCGTCGGCGATGCGGCTCCTCGCGGTCGGCCCGAAGGCCGCCGCCGGCGACGCCGCGGCAGGTGCGGAGGCTGGGGCGATCATCGCGCGACTCCGGACGGTGGGCTACGCGCAGATCGTGCTCGGCGTCGCGATCATCCTCGCGATGGTGACCGCCCGCCTCAGCTGATGACTCGCGGGCCGACCGTGGTACGGCCACGCGTTATCGATGTACGCGCGGGCTTCGCGCGTTGCCAGATCGTCGTCGCCGACGCCGTCACGATCGTCGATCCCGGCAACGCCGTCGCTGTGCTGAACGCGCTCGCGCGCGAAGCCATCACGCTGTCGGCCGTGGCGCGCATCGTCATCACGCACGGCGACGGTGACCACTGGCAGGGTGCCGCCGATCTCGCCGCACGGACCGGCGCGGAGATCGCGGCGCACGAGGCTGACGCGAGCTACATCGAGGGCCGCGCCCTACCGCGCTTTTCCATCCCGAAGCGGCTTCTCATCGCGGCGAGCGGCCGCCGCGCACGACGTCCCGAGGTCCACCGCCGGCTGCGGGGCGGAGAGAAGCTCGACGGACTCGAGGTGATCCACACGCCGGGACATACGCCCGGCCATGTCTCGCTTCGGATCGGCGACACGCTCATCGCCGGCGATGCGTTCTCGACGGGTGAGCGGTTCCATGAGGTCCCGCGACTCATGACGTCGGACCTCCGGGCCTCTCGCGCCTCGATACGCGCGCTCGCGGCGCTGGAGATCGACCGCGCCTTCAGCGGGCACGGCCCGCCGGCCGACGGCGCCCGCGCGAAGCTGCGCGCGCTCGCGGACGCGCTGCCGGCGCGCTGAACCGCTGCTCGCGCGCGAGCAGGACGTCGCGGAACCGGCGCGCGGATGTCGAAAGCGTCCGCTCGTCTCGCCAGAGGAGCTCGAGCCGCCCGCCGAGGCCCCTGCCGCGATGCCGGATCGCGGCGACGGGCAGATCGAATCCATCCGGCAGCGCATCGCTCACGAGGACCGCCACCGCGACGTCACGCCGCGCGAGCACGACGAGCGCTTCGGGATGCGCGTCCTCGTACACGATGCGCGGCGTGAGCCGCTCTGACCGGAACGCCGCGTCGAGCGCCCGGCGCGACTGATAGTCCGATGTGAGCGCCGCGAGCGGACGCTCGGCCAGGTCGCGGACTTCGATGGTCCCTGCCGCGATGCCCGGCCCAACGGCGACGATCTCGACGTCGCGAAGGGGCGCCGACTCGAAGCCGGCACCCAGAGGAGGCACGCCCGCCGTCAAGTCGATGTCGCCACGCGCGAGTGCCTCGTAGACCGTTGCCGTTCCGAGCGGGACGCGGGTGGGCAGCGGCGCATCGGGATACCGGCGGGCATACTCGGCGATCGCCTCGGCGATGAGACGCGCCACCTGCGGATAGGTCGTACTCGGTATGCGGACGGGTCCCGCGCGTCCGCTTCGCGTCGCATCGACCCGCTCCCGTAATCGCGAGGCGTCGGCGAGGACGGTCCGCACCTCGTCACGGAGCGCGAGCAGTGCCGCGGTGGGCCGGACGCGTCGACCGGCGCGCTCGAAGAGCGGCACGTTCCACTCGCGCTCCAGCGCGCGTACCTGCGACCACAGGGCGGGCTGTGCGACGTGCTCTCGCTCCGCGGCGGCCGCGAACGTTCCCGTCTCGATGACCGCGTCGAGATACGTCAGCTGCCGCAGCTCCATGTCCCAGGGATTATTCGCCATTCACTATTGAACATCAATGATCTATGTATTTGATGTATTGATACGCCCGGAGCGAGCCTTCGCCGAAACGGCCCAGGAGGCATCCATGCGCGACCGCCGCTCGCTAGGCATCGCGTCGATCCTCGTCGCCCTCGGACCCATCGCCTTCATCGCCATCTTCGGCAGCTGGGCCAGCGCTGGACTCTCTCAGACCGACTCCGCCGACCCGACCATCGCGATCCCCTTCCTGCGCGCGCACCCGGCGATGGTCGTACCGCCGACACTCGATTCCATCGTCATGCACGTCTCCGCGATCGTCCTCGCCATCGGCCTCCATCGCGTCCTGAGCTCGAGGGCTCACCTGCTCGCCTCCATCGGCGCGGCGTGCGGCGTCATGTGGGGCGTGCTCGACATCAGCCAGAGCCTCGTCCTGTACAACGCCGTCCTCGCGGCACCGAAGGCCGACGCGGCGACGATCGACATCGTGACGAAAGGCCTCCAGAACGCGGCGCACCTCGGTGGCGGTCTCTGGACGCTCTCGATCGCGGCGACGGCCGCAGGTCTGTTCGGGCGCGCGCATCGTGCGTTCGGCGTCCTCACTGGGGCGATCTTCGCGCTCCATCCGCTCATCGTCCCGGCGATCCCCGCCTACTTCTACCTCGAGTTCGTGCTGCTTCCGCTCTGGTTCGCGTGGACGGGCATCGCGGTCCTGCGCACGCCGGTCGCCCGGATGATCACCTCGACGGCCGCGGCCTGATCACCAGTTGCGTCGACGCGCGGGCGAGGACCATGCTCCCACGCGTGGGCCTCGCCTTCGCGTGCATCGCGCCGCACGGGAGCATGGCGATCGCCGAGTGGTGCACGCCCGAGCAGCGCCCCCTCGCCGCGCGGACGCGGGCGGCGTTCGAGGAGCTCGGGCGTCGCTTCGACGCCGCACGCCCGGACGTCACCGTGCTCCTCACGCCGCATCACGTCCACGTCGAGGGACACATGGCCGTCGTGACGGCGGGGGCGATGCACGGCATCCTCGAAGGCGGCGCCGGGCGCGTCGAGCTGCGTGCGCGCGTCGACCGCGAGCTCGCGGTCGCGGTGAGGGACGCGGTGGCCGCCGCGGGCGTACCGATCGTCGGCCTGTCATACGGCGCGAACGACACCGCCGCCGCGGTCATGCCGATGGACTGGGCGACGCACGTGCCGATCCACTTCATGGGCCGAGACAGGGTGCCGATCGTCGTGCTGGCGCCCGCGCGCGACCTGTCGTGGGACCGCCACGTCGCGGCGGGACGCGCGATCGCGAGCACGGCGGCGAGCTCCAGCAAGCGCGTCGCGCTCATCGCGTCATGCGATCACGGACACGGTCACGACGCGAACGGGCCGTATGGCTACCATCCGGAATCGAAGGTGTTCGACGACCGCGTCGTCGAGCTCGTGAAGCGGAACGCGCTCCGCGAGCTGCTGTCGTTCGAGCCCGCGTTCGTCGCGGCCGCGCACGCGGATTCCTTCTGGCAGATGCTCATGCTCCACGGCGCGATCGGCGACCGCTGGGACGCCGAGCTCCTCTCGTACGAGGCGCCGACCTACTTCGGGATGCTCTGCGCCGCCTTCACGCCGCGCGACGAGGGGCTACTACGGCCGGCCGCGCGCCGGCCACTGGGAGAGCCTCTTCCACGAGACGCGCGCCGTGCGCAGTCGGCGGCCGGGTGGGGCTCGCCAGGCCGCGGACGACAGCCCGGGGAACCGTTCGGCCCGGCAGGTCGTCACCGCGTGCTGAGGGCCGAGAGGCCGGCCCCCATCACGAGGGCCCGCCGATCGCTCGGCGGGCCCTCGTTCGACGCGCCGCCACGCCTCTAGCTCTGCTCTTTGAACTCGCCTTCGATGGTGTCGTCCGACTTCCGGTCGCCGGCGGTCGCGCCCGCGGGCTCACCGTGCTCGTGCTGCGGCTCTCCGGCCTTGGCCTGCTCCTGCTGGTACATGAGCTCGCCGATCTTCTGCGCCGCGTTGCGCAGGTCGTCCATCGCGGTCTTGATGCGCGCCGTGTCGTCGCCCTTCAGGGTCTCGCGCAGCGACGCGATCTTCTCCTCGACGTCCTTCTTCGTGCCGGCGGGAACCTTGTCGCCGAGGTCGCGGAGCGACTTCTCGATCTGGTAGGCGAACGAATCGGCCTCGTTGCGCGTCTGGATCCGCTCGACGTTGCGGCGGTCCTCCTCGGCGTGGGCCTGCGCCTCCTTCACCAGCTTGTCGACCTCCTCCTTCGAGAGGCCGCTCGAGGCGGTGATGGTGACGTGCTGCTCCTTGCCGGTCGCCTTGTCGCGCGCCTTCACGTTGAGGATGCCGTTCGCGTCGATGTCGAAGGTGACCTCGATCTGCGGGATGCCACGCGGAGCCGGCGGGATCCCGTCGAGGATGAACCGCGCGAGGCTCTTGTTGTCGGCGGCGAGCTCGCGCTCGCCCTGGACGACGTGGATCTCGACCTGCGTCTGACCGTCGCTCGCGGTCGTGAAGATCTGGGACTTCGAGGTCGGGATGGTGCTGTTGCGCTCGATGAGCTTGGTCGCGACGCCGCCGAGCGTCTCGATGCCCAGCGAGAGCGGCGTGACGTCGAGGAGGAGGATGTCCTTCACCTCGCCCTTGAGCACGCCGGCCTGGATCGCCGCGCCCACGGCGACGACCTCGTCCGGGTTCACGCTCTTGTTCGGCTCCTTGCCGAAGAGCTTCTTCACGGTCTCGACGACGAGCGGCATGCGCGTCATGCCGCCGACGAGGACGATCTCGTCGACCTTGCCGGCGTCGACGCCCGCGTCCGCGAGGCAGCGCTTCACCGGCTCGACGGTCTTCTGCACGAGATCGCCGACGAGCTGCTCGAGCTTGCTCCGGGTGAGCGTCATGACCAGGTGCTTCGGACCGGATTGGTCCGCCGTGATGAACGGGAGGTTGACCTCGGTCTGCATGGTCGAGCTGAGCTCGATCTTCGCCTTCTCGGCGGCCTCCTTCAGACGCTGCAGCGCCTGACGGTCGCCCCGCAGATCGATTCCCTGGTCCTTCTTGAACTCCTCGATGAGCCAATCCATGACCCGGACGTCGAAGTCGTCTCCACCGAGGTGCGTGTCGCCGTTGGTGGCCTTCACCTCGAAGACGCCCTCACCCAGCTGCAGCACCGAGATATCGAAGGTGCCGCCGCCGAGGTCGTAGACGGCGATGACCTCGTCCTTCTTCTTGTCGAGGCCGTACGCCAGCGACGCGGCGGTCGGCTCGTTGATGATGCGGAGCACCTCGAGTCCCGCGATCTGCCCGGCGTCCTTCGTGGCCTGGCGCTGGCTGTCGTCGAAGTAGGCGGGCACGGTGATGACGGCCTGCGTCACCTTGTCGCCCAGGAACGCCTCGGCGTCGGTCTTCAGCTTCGAGAGGATCATCGCCGAGACCTCGGGCGGACTCAGCTTGCGCCCGTCTCCCAGCCCGATCTCGACGCCGCCGTTGGCGGCCTGCATGACCTTGTACGGGACCTGCTTCATCGAGCGCTGCACCTCGGGGTCCGTGAAGCGGCGCCCCATGAAGCGCTTGATCGAGTAGATCGTGTTCTCCGCGTTCGTGATGGCCTGCCGCTTGGCGACCTGCCCCACAAGACGCTCCCCGCTCTTCGTGAACGCGACGACCGACGGAGTGATCCGTCCGCCCTCCGCGTTCGGGATGATCGTCGGCTCGCCGCCTTCCATGACGGCCATCGCCGAGTTCGTGGTACCGAGATCGATACCGATCACACGTGGCATTGCTATGACTCCTTCTTTTTGGCGACCGTCACGAGCGCGGGGCGGATGACCCGATCGTGCAGGCGATACGCCTTTTGGTGTTCTTCGATGACCGCGCCCTCTGGTTGGTCGGACTCGACGTACGCGACGGCGTGGTGCTGGTATGGGTCGAAGGGCTTCCCGAGCGACTCGATCGGCTCGAGCCCCTCGGATTCGAGGATCTGGCGGAGCCTGCGCTCCACCAGCCACATCCCCTCGACCCACGGCTGGCCCTTGAGCTCGTCGGGCACGGTCGCGAGGGCGCGATCGTACCCGTCCAGCACGTCGAGCAGCTTCGCGATGAGGTCCGCCTTCGCGAACCTCGCGAACTCCGCGCGCTCGGCGTCGGTGCGCTTGCGGTAGTTCGCGAAATCGGCCGCCAGGCGCTGAAGATCGGCGGTGAGCTCGGCGACCTTCTGCTCCGCATCGGTCGCGGGCCGATCGCCGACGCTCTCCTCGGTCTGTATCTGCGAGTGCCCGTTCGGGCCCCGCGACCGCAGACGCTCCTCGAGGAGCTCCTCCGCCTTTCGCGCTTTCTCGTCCATCACTCGCCCTCCATGACGCGCACCAGGTCGCTCATGAGCGATCCCACGTACCGCACGGCGCCGATGGAGCGCGCGTAGTCCATCCGCGTCGGACCGACCACACCCACATAGCCGACGACGTCGCCCCCGGCGCCGTAACGGCCGAAGACCAGGCTGAACCCGCGCAGCGGCGCGAGACGATGCTCGCTGCCGATCGCCACGGTGACCTCGCCCGCCCCCAGCTCGTGCGGCAGGATCTCCGCCAGCCGGGTCCGGTCCTCCAGCAGCCGGACCATGTCGCGGATGCTCTCGGTCTCCGCGAACTCGGGCTGGACGAGGATGTTCTGGATGCCGTCGTAGTACACGTCCCGCGCTCGACCAGCGTCGTGCTCCTCGAGGAGACGCGCGAGCGCCGTGACCAGCACGCGGTCGCCGCCCCCTTCGTTCGCCGCGGTGGCGCGCACGGCGCTCACGTCCCGATCCGCGAGCTCGGCCGTGACGCGGGTCGAGAAGCGCCGGAGGTGCTCGGTGGAGACCGGGTCAGCGAGCTCGATGAGCTGCTGCTGGACCGCGCCGCCATCCAGCACGGCGACCAGAAGCACGCGGTGCTCGTTGATCGGGACCGCCTCGACGTGCCTTAGGACCGCGTGCGACATCGCGGGCGGCGTCACGATGGACGCCTCGGCCGTCAGCCGGGCCAGCGTCGACGCCGCGAGCCGCAGCCACTCCGCGGTGTTCGAGCGCGCCTGCTGGAACTGGTGGCTCACGGTGAGCTGTTCCGCCGGCCGGAGCCCCGTCCGCGGCATGAGGCTCTCGATGAAGTAGCGGTAGCCCAGATCCGTCGGGACGCGGCCGGCCGAGGTGTGCGGATGCGTGAGCAGGCCGAGCTCCTCGAGCGCGGCCAGCTCGCTCCGCACCGTCGCCGAGGACACGCCGAAGGCGTACCGGCGCACGAGCGCGGCGGACGCCACGGGCTCCGCGGTGGCGATGTACTCCCGGATCACGGCCCGCAGCAGCTCACGCTGGCGGTCGGCGAGCTCGGGAAGTCGGTTTTTGGTCAGATTTTCGGCCATTAGCACTCTTCGGTTGAGAGTGCTAACTAGGGTATTCAACCGGCTCGCGAGCGTCAAGGGGCGCCGACGACTGCGACGGCTGCCGCTACGCCGCCTTCGGTGCGACCAGCGCGCGCACGCGGGAGACGAGATCGTCGAGCTCGAACGGCTTCGTGACGTAGTCGGCGGCTCCGAGCTCGGCCGCGTACATCCGCTCGGAAAGGCCGAAGATCGCGGTGACGACGATCACCGGCATCTTCGCGATGCGGCCGTCGGCGCGCAGCTCGCGCAGCACCGAGAACCCGTCACGTCTCGGCATCATGAGGTCGAGGATCATCAGGGACGGCTCCGAGGCGTCGACGAGACGCATCGCCTCATCGCCGTCGGTCGCGAGCTTCGCGTCGAGGCCCTCGTCCTTCAGGGCGCTCACGATCACGTCGCCGAGCGCTGCATCGTCCTCGACGACGAGGATGAGCGGGCGCCTGCGACGAGCGACTACAGCCGGATCTCCTTTTGGAGCTTGTCGCGATCGCGGATCACGATGTGCCTCCGCTTGATCTCGATGATCTCCCGACGCTCGAGGTCGCCGAGCACACGGTTCACGGACACGCGGGACGCGCCGATGAACGCGGCCAGCTCGTCTTGCGTGAGCGTGAGCTCCAGCTTCTCGCTGCCGTCGTTCTGCGCGAGGTCGAGCAGGTACTTGGCCACGCGGCTCGGGACGTCGAGGAAGATGAGGTCCTCGACGCGGTCGGAGAGCCGGCGGATCGTCTTCGCGAGCGCGTCGAGCACCACGCGCACGGCCGCCGGGTGGGTCTCCAGGAAGGCGAGGAAGTCGTCGCGCGCGAGGAGCGCGGCGCGGGTGTCCTCGAGCGCCGTCGCCGACGCGGAGCGCGGGCTGCCGTCGAAGAGCGCGAGCTCGCCGAAGTGGTCGCCCGTCCGCATGATCGCGACGAGCGCTTCCTGCCCGAATTCTCCGGGGAGCGCGATCTTCACCGCGCCGTCGAGGACGACGTACAGGTGGGTGCCCGGATCGTCCTTCCGAAAGAGCGTCTCGCCGCGCTTGAACGTCCGCATGCGCACGCGCTCCGCCAGCTGCAGGAGCTCCGTTTCGGGAAGCTTGCTGAACAGGGGGTAGCGCCGGAGGTGCTCGGCAAGACGTGACTCGGGCACGAGATCGAATGGTACGTCGCACCTCGCTCACTCACTCACTTGACGGACGTGCGAGCATCGACCGCCCGTGGATACGGATACCACCGTTCGCGTCGGCGAGGCGTACATCTCGGGCGCGCTGACCGCGCTCGAAGACGGCGCCCGCACGCGACTCTTCTACGAGCTCCTCGCCGAGGTGGCCGGAACGGCGGGCCTCCGCGCCTACCTTCCCCACCGCGTGACCGACCCGGTCGCGGCGGCACACCTCGATCCGCGCGCCGTGTACGACATCGATCGCGCGCACGTCACCGGATCGCGCGTCGTCGTGGCCTATGCCGGTATCCCTTCATTCGGCGTGGGCATCGAGGTGGAGCTGGCGCGAGAGCACGGGATCCCGGTCATCCTCGTCGTCGAGCGTGATCGCACCGCCTCGCGCCTCCTCCTCGGGAATCCCGCGGTCGTGGAGGTCGTGCGCTTCGCCGATCTCGACGGCCTGCGCCGCTCGCTCGTCGCCGCGCTCGAGCGCGTGCGCGACGTCGTCGCGAGCGAGGTGCGCCAGGCGGTCTCAGATGACGTCGTCGTCCAGCGGTTCCTCGCGTCGCTCGAGCAGGCGCGGCATCTCCCGGATGGCGAGGTCGCCGCGCTCCTGCGCATCGGGGAGCTCGACGGCGAAGCCGCGACGGCGATCCGCGACGCGGTGGCGACCGGCCGCCTCTTCGGCGCCGGCCTGCGTGACCTGGTCGGGCGGTACGCGCTGCGTGGCGCGGAGCTTGGGGCGTTCGTCCTTCGCGAGGTGCTCGAGCGGCCGCTGACGGAGGTCGCGCGGATGCTGGGGAGCGATCCGCGCACCGTGAAGCGGCGGCTCGAGACCGCGCGTTCGCGCATCGGACTTCCAGACGACGCGACGGGCCCGGACATCGCACAATGGTTGGTGACCGAGCTCATCGCGCCGCCGACGCGGGCGCTGCAGCTCCATCTTTTCGACGGGAGACGGGTGTAAGGCCGCATGAGCAAAGGGCAGCGCAAGCAGAAGACGACGGGCAAGCTGGGCTGGCGCAGCAAGAAGGCGAACCACGGGCGCAAGCCCGGGATGGGTCGCGGCAAGCGCAACTAGGGCCAGCGCGCGCGGCCACGAAGAACAAAACACCCCGCCGTCTGGCGGGGTGTTTCGCTGTCTAGTGGAGGGCGTCTAGCGGCGGCGAGTGCTCTTGCGGCGTCCGGCGGACGTACGCGCGGTGGCCTTCTTCCGGGCGGTGGTCTTCTCGCGCGCGGCCGTCTTCTTGCGGGCCGTGGTCTTGCGGCGGCCGGTGGACTTTCGGGCCGTCGTCTTCGTTCGGCCGGCCGACGCGCGCGCCGTGGTCTTCGTGCGCGCGGTCGTCTTCTTGCGCGCGGTCGTCTTCTTCCGTGCGGTGGTCTTCTCGCGCGCTCCGCCTCCGGTCGCGGCACGACCGGCCGCGGATGGTCCGCCCGTGTCGGATCCGCTCACGGGCGTCGGCGGCGGCGGTGTGGGCTGCGCGGGCTGCGGTGACGGCCAAACCGAACCAGGCTGCTGCTCGCTGGACCAGTCGGAGCCGCGGTTCTCAGACTGCATACTTCCTCCCCGTTCATTCGCGATCGGCGGCGATCGCGAACGTCATAACGCGTCCGTCACGTGGCTGCAAGCGCGCTCGCGTCTCGACCCGGCGTCGCGACGGCGTCGTCGGGGAGAAGCCGCACGAACACCTCGCTCGCGAGCAGTCTTCCGCGCGGCGTGAGGCGCGCGCGATCGGACGACACGGAGACGAGGCCGAACCGCATGACGTCGCGCAACGCGCCGCGCACCCGCGCGGCGTGCGCGCCGCCGAAACGCGCGGCGTAGGCGCCCAGATCGAGCCCCTCGGACAGTCGCAGCGCGAGCATCGCCGCGTCGACCGCCTCGTCCGCGTGTGGATCGGGGATGCGCGGCTCGCCGCGGTCGACGGCCTCGAGGTACGCGGGCAACGCGGCCGGGCGCCGCGAACGGCCGCCGCCCAGATGGCTGTGCGCCCCGGCGCCGACGCCGAGCCACTCGCCGTTCCGCCAGTACACGAGGTTGTGCTCGCATTCCGCGCCGGGACGTGCCCAGTTCGCGATCTCGTAGTGGCGGTAGCCGGCCGCGCGCAGGGACCGCTCGGCGATGCGATAGAGACGCGCCACGGCCTCGTCCCGCGGCGCCGCCCTGTCCGCGCGCTCACGCCAGCGGCGCAGGCTCGGCCAGCCGCCGCCGGGCCAGTTCGCGACCGCCTCCTCGGGCTCGAGGACGAGCTCCAGCGGGTAGCACGACAGATGGTCCGGGCCCAGCGCGACCGCGCTGGCGAGGTCCGCGCGCCAGGCATGGAGGGTCTGGCCGGGCCACCCGAAGATGAGGTCGAGGCCGACCGCAAGCCCGACCGAGCGTGCCGCGGCGACGGCGGGTGCCACATCGCCCGGCTGGTGGGTGCGTCCGAGCGCGGCGAGGCCCGCGGTCGCGAAGGACTGCGCGCCCAGCGAGAGGCGCGTGATGCCGAGGGCACGCCACGCGTCGAGCCGCGCTCTGTCGAGCGTCGCGGGGTTCGCCTCGACGGTCGCCTCGACCGGGCGCAGATCGAATGCATCGCGCAGCGCCGCGGCGAGCGACGCGATCTCGCCGGGCTCCAGCAGGCTCGGCGTCCCGCCGCCGACGTACAGCGTACGGATCTCCGGCCGGCCGAGCGCACCGCCCTGCTCGCGGATCTCGCGCGCGAGCGCCGCCATGTACCGAGCGCGAAGCGTCGACGTCGCCGGCGCCGTCGCGAAGTCGCAATACGGACACCGTGCGGCGCAGAAGGGCACGTGCACGTACAGCGAGATCGGCCGGCGGAGGGCGCGGCGCGCTCCGGTCATCGCCGCACCCCTCCGAGGGGATCCGGGAGCCCGGCATCCGCGCTGAGCTCGGCGGTCTTCGCGAGATCGACGAGCCACTCGCGGGACTCGTGGATGAACGCGAGCAGGTGCGTCGGCTTCCATTCCGCCTCGCTCACGACGCGCTCCTCGCCGAACTCGGGCAGCAGCAAAACGTAGGCGGTCTGCCGGTCGACGAGCCGAGCGTTGGAGACGCCGTACCCGCCGAGGCGGTCCGCGCCGAGCGCGGTGAGCACCGAGGCGCGCAGCGGCGCCAGGACCGCACCCAGCCGCTCGTCGGTGCCGTCCAGCTCGATGCCCGATGCGGCGCGCAGCGACACGCCGGCGCGCGCCGCGTACAACCCCTCGAGCAATCCACGCGTCTCGCGCGAGAGCGCCGACCACATCGCGAGCGCGTCACCGGTCTGCGCCGCGCGCAGGAACGTGGACGCGGCGAGCTGCGCCGGATGCTCGAACTGGAGCTTGGGCCGCTTCATCGAAGAAGCCACTCCGAACAGCCGGCCGCGAGGAGAGGGGCACCCGGCGTTCGCCGCCGACAGGACGCCGTCACGACTCGTCCTTGATGCGCAGCACGGCGAGGAAGGCCTCCTGTGGGATCTCCACCGATCCCACCATCTTCATGCGCTTCTTGCCTTCCTTCTGCTTCTCGAGCAGCTTCTTCTTGCGCGTGATGTCGCCGCCGTAGCACTTGGCGAGCACGTCCTTGCGCTTCGCCTTCACGGTCTCGCTCGCGACGACCTTTCCGCCGATGGCGGCCTGGATGCGAACGTCGAACATCTGCTTCGGGATGAGCTCGCGCAGCTTGGAAACCAGGATCCGTCCCATGAGCTGCGCGCGGCCGCGGTGGACGATGACCGAGAGCGCATCGACGAGCGTCCCCGAGACGAGGGTGTCGAGGCGGACGAGGTCGGCGGCGCGGTATTCGGCCGGCTCGTAGTCGAGCGACGCGTATCCCTGGGAGCGGCTCTTCAGCTGATCGTAGAAATCGACGATCACCTCGGAGAGCGGCATGTCGTACCGCAGCATGGCCCGCGTGGGATCGACGTACGACATGTCGGTCAGCGTGCCGCGCTTGTTCTGCGCGAGATCCATGATCGGGCCCACGTAGCTCGTCGGAACGATGATCGTGACGCGCATCCACGGTTCGCGGATCTCGAGGATCGTGCCGGGATCGGGCAGCATCGCCGGGTTGTCGATGGCGATCTCGTCGCCCTTCTGCGTGATGACGCGGTATTCGACCGACGGCGACGTCGCGATGAGATCGACGTCGTATTCGCGCTCGAGCCGCTCCTGCACGATCTCGAGGTGGAAGAGCCCGAGAAAGCCCGCACGGAACCCGAAGCCGAGCGCCTGCGACGTCTCGGGCTCGTAGGTGAGCGCGGCGTCGTTGAGCCGAAGCTTCTCCAGCGCCTCGCGAAGCTCCGGATAGTCCTCGGCACGCTGCGGATAGAAGCCGGCGAACACCATGGGCTTCGCGGGCCGGTAGCCCGGAAGCGGCTCGGCGGCGGGTCGGGCCTCGAGCGTGAGCGTGTCGCCGACGCGGCAATCGGCGACGGTCTTCAGTCCCGTGGCGACGTAGCCGACCTCGCCGGCCTCGAGACGCCGCACCGGGACGGCGTCGGGCGCGAACACGCCGAGCTCGAGCAGCTCGCTCGACTTCTGTGTCGCCATGCCGAGGATGCGGTCCTCCGCCGCGAGCGCCCCATCGACCACACGGACGTGCGCGACCACGCCCTTGTACGTGTCGTAGTGCGAATCGAAGATGAGCGCGCGCAGTGGCGCGGCCGCGTCGCCCTCGGGCGGTGGGACGCGCTCGACGATGGCGTGAAGGAGCTCTTCGACGCCGAGGCCGGTCTTCCCGGACGCGAGGAGGATCTCCTCGTCCTTGAATCCGAGCGTCGTGCGCAGATCCTCGCGGACCACGTCGAGATCGATGGCGGGCAGGTCCACCTTGTTGATGACCGGGATGACCTCGAGCCCCTGCTCGACGGCGAGGTACGCGTTCGCGAGCGTCTGCGCCTCGATACCCTGCGACGCGTCCACGAGGAGGAGGGCGCCCTCGCACGCCGCGAGCGACCGGCTCACCTCGTAGTTGAAGTCGACGTGGCCCGGCGTGTCGATCAGATTGAGCTCGTAGATGTCGCCGTCGCGCCCCGGCCAGGCCATGCGGACGGCGCGCGCCTTGATCGTGACGCCGTGCTCCCGTTCGAGCTCCATCGAGTCGAGCATCTGATCGCGCATCTGCCGCAGCGGGACCGTCTTCGTCAGCTCGATGAGGCGATCAGAGAGCGTCGTCTTGCCGTGGTCGACGTGCGCGATGACGCAGAAGTTGCGGATGTGGGACTCGTCGGTCATCGCGTCCAGTATCGGGGGACGATCAGGAGCGCGCGGTTGGCCAGGGCGGCGAGCGCCGCGGGAACGATGCGTTCGAGCCGCCGGGGGTGTCAGAATCCCCGGATGCCGGAGGAGCGGCGCGTCGTCACGGTACTGTTCGCCGACGTCACCGGATCCACCGCGATCGGCGAGTCGAGCGATCCGGAGGACGTGCGCGCGCTGCTGGGCCGGTACTACGCCATCGCGCGCGAGGTGATCGCCGCGCACGGCGGGACGCTCGAGAAGTTCATCGGCGACGCCGTGATGGCGGTCTTCGGCATCCCGCAGGCGCACGGCGACGACGCGGAGCGCGCGCTCGCCGCGGCGCTCGAGCTCCGGGACCGCGTCGTGCGTGATCCCCAGACATCGGCGCTCGCCCTGCGCATCGGCGTGAACACGGGTGAGGTCGTGGCCGCGCGCGAGACCGCCGGCGGCGATTTTCTCGTCACGGGCGACGCCGTGAACGTCGCCGCGCGCCTCCAGCAGAGCGCGGAGCCGGGCGCGATCCTCGTGGGCGAACGCACCTGCCGCGCCGCGCGCGGCTTCCGCTTCGGCGAGGAACAGCGCATCGCGGTGAAAGGCAAGCGCGAACCGATCGGTGGGAGCACGCTGCTCGAGCGCACCTCGGAGCACCGCGCACCGCGAACGCCGTTCTTCGGGCGGGAGCACGACCTGGCACAGCTGCGTCTTGTCGCCGAGCGTGCGTTCAGCGAACGCCGGCCGCAGCTCGTCACGATCACCGCCCCCGCCGGCACCGGCAAATCGCGTCTGGTCGACGAGTTCGTCGCACGCCTGGGCGGCGGCGTCACCGTGGCCACCGCGCAGTGCCTGCCGTACGGCGCGGCCGTCACATTCCTCCCGCTGCGCGGCCTCGTTCGTGGCTTGCTCGGCACGCGGAACGACGACGAGGTACCCGGCAGGTTGCGCGAGACGTTCATGGCAGCCGGCTACGCCGAGGACGACGCCGCCCGCCTCGCGTCGCTCATCGGAGCGACGCTCGGCGACGCGAACGAGCGGCACGATCGCGACGAGATCTTCTCGGCGTGGCGGCTGCTGATCGAAACGCTGGCCACCGTCGGGCCGCTCGTCGTCGTCTTCGAAGATCTCCATTGGGCATCGGATACGCTGCTCGACCTCGTCGAGCACGTGACCATCGCACGCACCAACGCGCCGCTCGTCATGGTCGCGCTGGCGCGGCCCGAGCTGCTCGACCGGCGCGCCGCCTGGGGTGGCGGGCGGCGCAGCTTCACCTCGCTCGCGCTCGAGCCACTCTCCGAGACCGAGACGCGCGCGCTCGTGAACCTGCTCACCGAAGGCGTGCCCGGCCAGATCGCCGATCGCATCGTCGAGCGCGCGGGCGGTAACCCGTTCTTCGCGGGCGAGCTCGTGCGCGCGTACGAGGCCAGGAGGCGGGAGGCAACCGACGACTCCGACATCGTTCTGCCCGACACGGTGCACGCCACCGTCCTCGCGCGGATCGACGGCCTGACGCGCGAGCAGCGGGAGATCCTCGAGTACGCCGCCGTCGCCGGCCGCACCGCGCGCGCGTCCGCGCTCCGTGCGCTGCTGCCGGCCATGGCACCCGCCGTCGTGCGCGACACGCTCGAGACGCTCGTCGAGCGCGAGTTCCTCGTCCCGCAGGGCGCCGGCGCCTACACGTTCCGCCACATCGTCATCCGCGAGGTCGCATACGCGACCCTCCCGCGCGCCGAGCGGGCGCGCGCACATGTTCGGTTGGCGTCGTGGCTCGAGCACGACACCGACGCGCGCGCGAACGAGCTCGCGGAGCTCGTCGCGTACCACTACCGGCAGGCGCTCGCGCTGACCCCCGGGGGCCGGCTGCCCGAGGGGCTCGACGTCACTACGGTCATCGTGGCGCTGGAACGCGCCGCGAGGGTCGCATCGGCCGGGGCCGCGTACGCCGAGGCACGCCAGCAGATCCGCGAAGCGATCCGCCTCGCCCCGGAAGCGGACCGACTGCGCCTCGAGGAGCTGCTTGGCGATGCGATGCAATTCGGCGACAGTGCGATCGGCGGATACGCCGAGGCGTTCGCACGGTGGGAGGCGGGCGGCGCCGCCGACCCCGCGATCGGCGCCCGCCTCCTCGTGAAGCGGCTGGGCGTCGCGGGCCGATGGGCTGGGTCGCTCACGAGGCCGCTGCTGCCGGACGAGTTCGCTCGTCTCGGCGCGCGTGCGCGCGAGCTCCTGGATGCCGCGCCCGATCCGTTCCTCGAGGCGAAGCTCGCGTGCGCGAGCGCGTTCGACCAGACGTTGTCCAGAGTCATCGGTCGCGCCGGCGTGAACGATCTCCTGACACGGGTCCGCGGCGCGCGCGCGTTCTTCAAGGCGCGCGGCGACGCGGAGGCCGAGAGCGAGTCGCTCGACGCTCTCGCGGCCATCCATCGCGCGACCGGGGAGTACGCGTCGGCACTCGCGGCGCAGGAGGAGCGGCTCGCCATGGCGGAGCGGCTCGGCATCCTCGAGCGGGTCGATGCCGCGGGCGTCATGCTGTGGGATCTCGTGTATCTCGGCCGGTACGCGGAAGCGGTCGACGCGTACGCGCGGGCGCGCGGCGTCCTCCGCGCCGGCGAGCCGGACTACATGCTTCCGCACGTCGTCGCGTGGGCGGCCTACGCGGCGATGCTGTGTGGTCGATGGGACGAGGCGCTGCGGTTCGGCGACCGCCTCGTCGAGATGCGCGATGAGTCGCCGGTCCCGCCGGGCCGCTTCACGTTCCCGGGCTGGGTGGCTGCGCTCCGCGTCGCGAGCGCGCGGCAGGACACGACGCGGGTGGCGCGGTACGGCAGCGCCTTTCGCGCCACCGCGAACCTCGCCGAGATCGCGTCCGACAGCGCGCGGCACATGTGGGAGGCGGTGCTCGAGAACGACGCGCGGATCGCTCGAGAGGCGCTGCGGGATCCGTCCGGCAGTCGCGACCGCAAGGCGGAGCTCATCGCGCTCATCCTCTTCGATGCCGCGGAGCCGGTCGGCGAAGACGATCTGCGGACGGTCGAGGCCCAGGCGATGGCGGACCCGCCGGTCCTGACCGCCCGCATCACCCTCGCGCGCGCCCTGAACGACGGCACCGACCGGGTGCGATCCGCGATCGCCACGCTCGACGCTGGAGAGCTCGTGCCCGACGCCGCGCGTGCGGCGACGCTGCTCGCGCTGCGTACGCACGACCACGCGGATCGTGCCGACGCCGAGCGGCGCCTGGTGCTGCTCGGCGACCGGGCATACCTGCAGAAGCTCGCGGAGGAGTGGTGACCCGCCGCTAGTCGGCCGGTGCGAGCACCTCGCCGCCGACCGTCTCCACGAACTGGCTGTGGTACAGGTCGTAGTAGAAGCCGTGGCGCGCCAGAAGCTCGTCGTGGCTTCCCTGCTCGACGATGCGGCCCTTGTCCATGACCACGATCTCGTCGGCGTTGCGGATCGTCGAGAGACGGTGCGCGATGACGAACGAGGTGCGCCCGCGACGGAGCCGTGCCATCGCCTGCTGGATCAGCACCTCGGTCCGCGTGTCGACGTTGCTCGTGGCCTCGTCGAGGATGAGGATGCCCGGATCCGCGAGGAACGCGCGCGCGATGGTGATGAGCTGCTTCTGGCCCGCGGAGATGTTCCCGGCGTCCTCATCGAGCACGGTGTCGTACCCGTCGGGGAGGGTGCGGACGAACTGGTCGACGTGCGCGGCGGTCGCGGCCGCGACGATCTCGTCCATCGTCGCGCCCTCCCTGCCGTACGCGATGTTGTCGTGGATCGTGCCGGCGAAGAGCCAGGAGTCCTGGAGCACCATGCCGAAGGCGCGTCGCACGACATCGCGGGGCAGGTCGCGCGTGTCGATCCCGTCGAGCGTGATCCTGCCCGCGTCGACGTCGTAGAAGCGCATGAGCAGGTTCACAATCGTGGTCTTCCCGGCCCCGGTCGGGCCGACGATCGCGACCGTCTCGCCGGGGCGCACGTCGAGCGAGAAGTCCTCGATGAGCGGCTTGCCGGGCAGGTAGCGGAACGACACGCGGTCGAACGCGACGTGCCCCTTCACCGCGGGTAGCGCGGCCGCCGGCGCGCGATCGGGCGTCTCCTCCGGCGCGGCGAGGAACTCGAACACGCGCTCGGCCGACGCGAGGCCCGACTGCAGGAGGTTCGCCTGCGCCGCGATCTGCGTGAGCGGCATCGTGAACTGCCGCGAGTACTGGATGAACGCCTGCACGTCGCCGAGCGACGTCGTGCCGGACGCGACGCGATAGCCGCCGATCACCGCCACGCCGACGTAGTTCAGGTTCGAGATGAGCTGCATCGCCGGCATGATGATCCCGGACAGGAACTGCGCGAGGAAGCTCGCGCGGTAGAGGCGGCCGTTCTGCTCGTCGAACTGCCCGATGGCGCTCTCGCGCCTGCCGAAGACCTGCACGAGCGGGTGACCCGCGTGCATCTGCTCGACATGGCCGTTCAGGGCGCCGGTCTCGGCCCATTGCGCCACGAACTGCTTCTGCGACCGGCCGGCGATGAGCACCGTGACGACGAGCGAGAGCGGGATCGCGAGCACCGAGATCCCCGCGAGGAGCGGACTGATCCACACCATCATCCCGAGGACGCCGACGACCGTGAGGGCGGACGTGAGCAGCTGCGAGAGGCCCTGCTGCAACGTGGTCGTGAGGTTGTCGATGTCGTTGGTGACGCGGCTCAGGAGATCGCCGTGCGCGTGGCTGTCGAAGTAGCGCAGCGGAAGGCGCGCGAGCTTCTCCTCGACCTCGCGGCGCAGCCCGTACACCGTGCGCTGCGCGACGCCGGCCATGAGGTACCCCTGGAGCCACGCGAGCACCGACGCGAGGACGTACACCGCCGCGGCGATCGCGAGGATCTGCGCGAGCTTCGTGAAATCGACGCCCGCGCCGGGGACCGCGTTCGTCCCCGCGAGCATGTCGGCGAGCTGCTGCCGGCCGCGCGCGCGCAGCGCTTCGACCGCCTGATCCCTGGTGAGGCCCGCGGGGAGCGACTTCCCGACGATCCCGTCGAAGATCACGTTCGTCGCGTTCCCGACGATCTTCGGGCCGATCACGCTGAAGGCGACGCTCGCGGACGCCAGCACGGCGACGGCTGCGATCGTCATCCACTCCGGGCGCAGGCGCAGGAGCAGCCTGCGGAGCGTGCCGCGGAAGTCCTTCGACCGCTCCACCGGCGCGCTCATGCCCATGAACCCGCCGCGCGGGCCGCTCGGACCGCCCGGGCCCGCGGGACGGCGGCCGCCGCCCATCATCATCATGCCGCGGCGCTCCCGAGCTGCGACTCGACGATCTCGCGGTATTCCGCGCTCGTCCGCACGAGCTCCGCGTGCGTGCCGCTGCCCACGACGCGACCCTCGTCGAGCACGACGATGTGGTCGGCGTGGAGGATCGTGCTGACGCGCTGCGCGACGATCAGCACCGTCGCGTCCGCGGTCTCGCTCTTCAGCGCGAGACGGAGCCGCGCATCGGTCGCCGCGTCGAGCGCGGAGAAGCAGTCGTCGAAGAGGTAGATGGCCGGCCGCTTGACGATCGCGCGCGCGATCGCGAGCCGCTGCCGTTGCCCGCCTGAGACGTTCGTGCCGCCCTGGTCGATCGGCGCCTCGAGCCCTCCCCGCATCGCCGCGACGAAGTCGCGGGCCTGGGCGATCTCGAGCGCGCGCCAGAGCTCCGCCTCGGTGGCGTTCGGGTTCCCGAAGCGCAGGTTCTCCGCGACGGTGCCCTTGAAGAGATACGCGGCCTGCGGGACGAGCCCGATGCGGCTCCAGAGCCGCTCGAGCGACTGCTCGCGGATGTCGATGCCGTCGACCTGGACCGCGCCCGAGGTCACGTCGAAGCCGCGCGTGAGGAGGGTCACGACGGTCGTCTTGCCGGAGCCCGTCCCGCCGATGATCGCCGTCGTCTTCCCGGGTCGCGCCTCGAACGACAGGCCCTGCAGGACTGGCCGCTCGCTGTGCGGATACGCGAACGTGACGTCCCGAAGCTCGACGACGCCGGTCGGCCGCGCGGGCACGACCGGCGCGGCCGGGTCCGCGATCGACGAGGTCGTGTCGAGGACCTCGACGATGCGCTGGGCGCTCACCTCGGCGCGCGGGACGAGGATCACCATGAAGACGGCGGTCATGACGGCGAACAGGATCTGGAGGATGTACATGAGGAACGCCGTGAGGTTGCCGATCGGCATGTCGCCGCGGTCGATCAGCTCGGCGCCGAACCAGAGGATCGCGACGGTGGACAGATTCATGATCGCCAGAAGGCTCGGGAAGGCGAGCGCGAAGATGCGGTTCACGCGCAGCGCCGTGTCCGTGAGATCGGCGTTCGCGACCTCGAATCGCCGCCGCTCCGAGGGGACGCGGATGAACGCGCGCGCCACACGGACGCCGGTGATCTGCTCGCGCAGCACCTGCGTGATGCGGTCGATCTTCGTCTGCATCGCGCGGAAGAGCGGGACCGCCTTCACGAGCAGCAGGCCGATGACGCCCGCCATGAGCGGCACGATCACGATGAGCAGCCACGAGAGCGTGGCGTCCTCGCGGACGGCCATGATCACGCCACCGACGGCCATGATCGGGGCGCTCACCATGATCGTGAGCGCGATCTGCAGGAAGAGCTGGACCTGCTGCACGTCGTTGGTATTGCGGGTGATGAGCGACGGCGTGCCGAAGTGGCTCACCTCGCGCGCCGAGAAGCTCTGCACCCGCCGGAAGACCGCGCTCCGGAGATCACGTCCCACGCCCATCGAGACGCGCGACGCGAAGTACACGCCGACGATCGCGAGGACGCCGAGGCCGAGCGTCACGGCGAGCATCACCGCGCCGGTGCGCCAGATGTAGTTCGTGTCGCCCTTCGCGACGCCGTTGTTGATGATGTCGGCATTCAGGTTCGGCAGGTAGAGATTGGCGACGGACTGGATGAGCAGCAGGACCGCCACGAGGACGACCTGCGCGGCGTACGGAGGGAGCGCCCGGCGGAGCAGGCGGATCAGCATTCGGCATCGCGCCGCGCGGCGGCGCGGCCCCCGGGGCCCTTGCGCAGCGGGTGCTCGGCCGCGAGCCGGACGAACGCGCGCAGCGTGACCGCGAGCGCGTCGCGCTCCGCGGGCGTCATGCGTGCGATGAGCTTGCCGAGGTGGGCGATCCAGCCGCGCTCGAGACGCTCGAGCAGGCGCTTCCCCCGCGTGGCCGCCTCGAGCAGCACGATCCGCCGGTCGTCCGGATCGGGCCGACGCGCGATGAGCTCGCGGCGCGACATCCGGTCGGCGAGCGCCGACGCCGCGGCGAGCCCGATGCCGAGCTCCTCGGCGAGCGCGCCGACGCGCATCGAGCCACGGCGCGCGATGACCGACAGCGCGCGCAGCTGCGTGAAGGTGAGGTCGGTCGCGCTCCAGCGCGGCCGGGTGGTGGCCATGACGGTCCGCCACTGGCGCAGGAGCTCGTGGATCTCGGTCTCGCTCGGCGGCATCGGAGATACTTTATACGCCACGAACTATCCGCGGAATGTGAAGTACCGAATGGTTCGCCCGGGACTACGCTCCCTCGCTCACGACGGGACCGGCCGAATGCGGGCGCGCAGGAACGCGAGCACCTCCTGGAGCTCCGAGATGCGCAGGAGATACGCCGCGACGACGTACACGAGGCCGCCGAACGCCGTCGCGAGGAGCGTCTGGAGGAAGAGCACCGGCTTGGAGGGCTCGATGACGAGGTCGAGGGGGATGTTCGTGACGCGGATGAAGAGGAACATGCCCACGCCCATGAGCAGCGCGGCGGTCACCTGCTTCAACGTCGCGTACCCGAGCCCGACCAGACGAAGACGGGCGCGCGGCGCGAGCATCGCGAGGAGCAGCGCGGCCTCGGCGAGCGTGGCGATGGAGTTCGCGAGGGCCAGGCCGTTGATGCCCAGCCGCGGCGCGAGCGCGACCGAGAGCACGACGTTCACGCCGATCGAGACGAGCGTGAAGGCCACCGGCGTCGTCGTGTCGCGCGACGCGTAGTACGCGCGCGCGAGGATCTGTACCAGCGCGTGCCCCGCCAGGCCGAGCGAGTAGAAGAGGAAGGCCGCCTGCGTGAGCTCGCGCGCCCCGGCGCCGAAGGCGCCGTACTGGAACAGCAGGTTCACGATCGGTCGCCGCAGCACGACCATGACGATGGCCGTCGGCAGCGTGAGGAAGAGTATCCAGCGGATCGCCTGCTGCAGCGCGTCGCGCATCTTCGCGGCCTGCCCGAGCGACGCGTAGTGCGACAGCGTCGGGAAGATCGCGGCGCTGATCGCGATCGAGAAGACACCGAGGGGCAGGAGCATCAGCTGGAAGGCGTAGTTGAGCGCCGTGAGCGACCCGGTCGGCATGCTCGACGCGAGGTACGTGTCGACGAAGAAGACGATCTGCACGGCGCCGAGCGCGAAGGTCCGCGGTCCGGCCAGGAAGAACACCTCGCGCACGCCGGGGTGCCCGAGGTCCAGCGCGAGCTCGTACTTGGTGCGGCGGAAGGTGAGCTCGGGGATCTGGACGAGGAACATCATCGCCGCGCCCACGACCACGCCGAACGCCAGGGCCTGGATGCCCAGGAACGGCGCGGCGAAGAGCGCGAAGAGGATCTGCACGCCGTTGTACACGAGCGGCGCGACCGCACCGGCGAGGAACTGGCGGTACGACTGGAGCACGCCGGTCACGAGCGACGAGAGGCCCATGAAGATCGGGCTGACGAGCATGATCCGCGTGAGCTCGACCGCGAGCTGCTGCTGCTTGGGGTCCGGGAACGGCGCGACGATCGTCGGCACGAGCCAGGGCGCGGCGAGCCACATGAGCGCCGACAGCGCCATGAGCGAGAGGATCAGGACGTTCATGACGCTCGAGGCGACGTGCCAGGCCTCCTTCTCCCGCTCCTTCGCGAGGTAGCCCGCGAAGATCGGGATGAAGGCCGAGGAGAGCGCACCCGCGACGAGCAGGTTGAACAGCGCGTCGGGGATCTTGAACGCGGCCATGAACGCGTCGAGCTGGGGCGTGGCACCGAAGGTGGCGCCGACGACCGAGAGGCGGAGCCAGCCGAGGACGCGGCTGGCGACGAGCGCGGCGATCATGACGATCGAGGCGCGGGCGACCGACATCGTCACTAGGGCAAGTATGCGGTGCGCGATTCCGCTATCGTTCGTCCCCTATGGCTACGAAGAAGAAGCGCTCATCCCTCAAGCGCATGCGCCAGACGGCGCGCCGCACCACGATCAAGACGGCGGCCCGCTCGGCCGCACGGACCGCGGTGAAGAACGCGCGAGCGGCCGTCGAGAAGGGCGGCGACGCCGTTCAGGAAGCGGTGGCCGAGGCCGCGAGTATCCTCGACCGCGCCGCCAAGCGCGGCGCGATCCACAAGAACGCCGCGCGCCGCGGTCGCAGCCGCATCGCCAAGAGGGCCGCGAAGAAGGCCTGACCCGGCGACAGACCGGACCAAGCGCGAACAAGGGAGGAGCGTCAGATGGCCAATCCCGTCACGTGGTTCGAGATCATCGGAAAAGACTCGGCCGGTCTTCAGAAGTTCTACCGCGAGGTCTTCGGCTGGAAGCTGACGCCGCCCGTGGCCGACATGGGCAACTACAGCATGCTCGAGGATCACGAGCCGGGCATCGGCGGCGGCATCGGTGAAGGCGACCCGCGCGTGACCGTCTACGTCGAGTCGCCCGATCCGCAGTCGCTCATCGACAGGGCGACCGCGCGAGGCGCGACCGTGCTCATGCCGTTGACCACGATCACGCCCACGACCACGATCGCGATGCTCAGGGACCCCGCGGGAAACACCTTCGGTCTCATCAAGGCGAACCCGCGTCCGCGGAGGACGACCGCCCGCGCGAAGACGACGGCGCGAAAGAGGACCACGGCGCGCAAGAAGACGGCGGCGAAGAAGACGGCACGCAGGCGGACGGCGTCGCGGAGGTCGCGCCGCTCTCGCTAGCGTCCGAAGCGCGGGAACGCGTCGCGGCCCGGATAGCGCGCGGCGTCCTGGAGCTCGAGCTCGATCTCCATGAGCCGGTTGTACTTCGCCACGCGCTCGCCGCGCGAGAGCGACCCCGTCTTGATCTGGCCGGTGTTGAGGGCGACGCAGAGGTCGGCGATCGTGGTGTCCTCGGTCTCGCCCGAGCGGTGGCTGATCACGGCGGCGTACCCCGAACGGTGCGCGAGCTCGACGGCCTCGATCGTCTCGGAGAGCGTGCCGATCTGATTGAGCTTGATGAGCACCGCGTTCGCGGCGTTCTGCGCGACGCCCTTCCGGATCCGCGCGACGTTCGTGACGAAGAGGTCGTCGCCGACGAGCTGGAGCGTGTCGCCCAGCTTCGCGGTGAGCGCGGTCCAGCCGTCCCAGTCGTCTTCCGCAAGACCGTCCTCGACCGACACGAGCGGATAGCGGCCGCGCCAGTCGGCGTAGAGATCGATCATCTCCGCCGACCCGAGCCGCCGGCCCTCCTTCGCGAGCGTGTAGGCGCCGTTCTCGAAGAGCTCGGTCGCCGCGGGATCGAGCGCGATGGCGATGTCGTCGCCGGGGCGATACCCCGCCTTCTCGATCGCCTCGAGGATGAGCCGGATGGGTTCCTCGTTGTCCTTGAGGCCCGAGGGCGCGAAGCCGCCCTCGTCCCCCACGCCGGTGCCCTTGCCCCTGTCGGCGAGGAGCGCCTTCAGCGCGTGGAACGTCTCGGAGCCGGCGCGCACCGCCTCGCGGAATGAGGACGCGCCGATGGGCGCGATCATGTACTCCTGCATATCCGCGGAGTCGAGCGCGTGCTTGCCGCCGTTCAGGATGTTCATGAGCGGCACCGGCAGCGTCCGCGCGAGCGGTCCGCCGAGGTAGCGGTACAGCGGCAGGCCCACCGCGTTCGCGGCGGCGCGGGCGCACGCGAGCGAGACGCCGAGGAGCGCGTTCGCGCCGAGGCGCGCCTTGTTCTCGGTTCCGTCGAGCTCCAGGAGGATCCGGTCGATCGCGCTCTGGTCCGCGGCATCCTCGCCGATGAGCTCCGGCGCGATGACGTCGTCGATGTTCTCGACGGCGCGCTTCACACCCTTCCCGCGGTAGCGGCGGCGATCGCCGTCGCGCAGCTCGACCGCCTCGTGCGCGCCGGTCGACGCGCCCGAGGGCACCATCGCGGTACCGCGCGTTCCGCCCGAGAGCAGCACGTCCACGGCGACGGTCGGATCGCCACGGCTGTCGAGGATCTCGCGCGCGCGGATGAGCTCGATGGTCGTATCAGGCATCCGGTATCGCCTCCACACCGGGCAGCGTCTTGCCCTCGATGAGCTCGAGCGACGCGCCGCCGCCGGTGGAGACGTGCGTCATCTTGTCGGCGAGCCCGGCCTCGGTCACAGCCTGCACCGATTCGCCTCCACCCACCACCGTCGTGGCGGTGGGATTGTTCGCCATGAACCGCGCGACCTGGCGCGTGCCGTTCGCGAAGGCGTCGATCTCGAACACGCCGACCGGTCCGTTCCAGAACACGGTCTTCGCCTCGCGGATGACGTCGCGATACATCGCCACGGTCCGCGGCCCGATGTCGACGATGGCGGTGCCGTCGGGGACCTCGTCCGCGAGGTGCGTGGCGGCCCGCTGCGCGCCGTCGGCGTCGACGCTCGGCGCGCAGAGCACGTCGACCGGCAGGAGGATGCGCTTCCGCGCGCTCTCGAGCTCCGTGATGATGCGCTTGGCCTCGCCGGTCCGGTCCGCCTCCACGAGCGACGTCCCCACCGTGTGGCCGGTCGCGAGGAGGAACGTGTTCGCCATTCCGCCGCCGACCGCGAGCGTGTCCACCTTGGGCACGAGCGAGCGGAGCACGTCGATCTTGGACGAGACCTTCGCGCCGCCGACGATCGCGACGAACGGCTTCTTCGGATCGGTGAGCAGTCCTCCGAGCGCGGCGAGCTCCCTCTCCATGAGCAGGCCCGCGTACGCCGGCAGGATCCTCGCGACGCCCTCGGTCGACGCGTGCGCGCGGTGTGCGGCGCCGAACGCGTCGTTCACGTAGAGGCCGAAGCCGGCGGCGAGATCCTTCGCGAAGGCCGGGTCGTTGCGCTCCTCCTCGGGATGGAAGCGCACGTTCTCGAGGAGGACGGCGTCGCCACCCTTCAGCCTGCCGATCGCGGCGCGGACCTCGGGTCCGACGCAGTCCGCGAGCAGCGGGACCGGCCGGCCGAGGAGCTCCCCGAGACGCGCGGCGACCGGCGCCAGGCTTTGCTTCGGGTCACGACCCTTCGGACGGCCGAGATGCGAGCAGAGCGCGAGAGCGGCGCCGCGCTCGAGCAGCGCCGTGATCGTCGGCAGCGCGGCGCGGATCCGGGTGTCGTCGGCGACCGCGAGCCCACCCCTCGCATCGGGCCCGAGCGGCACGTTGAAGTCGACGCGAACGAGGACCTTCTTCCCGGACGGGTCGACGTCCCGGATCGTCCTCTTCGCGAAGCCCACCAAGGACCGCTACCGGACGCCGGCGGGAATGCGCAGCTTCGACGCGACGAACGCGGTGATGTCCGCGAGCCGGCAGGCGTAGCCCCACTCGTTGTCGTACCAGGAGATGACCTTGACCATGTTGCCGAGGACGATCGTGTCGAGCCCGCTGACGATGGTCGAGTGCTCGTCGCCCTTGAGGTCCATCGAGACGAGCGGCTCCTCGGTGTAATCCATGATCCCCTTGAGGTCGCCGGCGGACGCCTTCTTGAACGCGCCGTTCACCTCGTCCTTGGTGACCTCGCGCTTCAGGACCGCGACGAAGTCGACCACCGACACGGTCGGCGTCGGCACGCGGAAGGCCATGCCGGTGAACTTGCCCTGCAGCTCCGGGATCACGAGCGCGACCGCCTTCGCCGCGCCGGTCGCGGCGGGCACGATGTTCATCGCGGCCGCGCGCGCGTCGCGCGGATCGCTCGCCACCAGGTCGAGGACCTTCTGCGAGTTCGTGTACGAGTGGACCGTGGTGAGGAAGCCCTTCTCGATGCCGAACGTGTCGTTCAGCACCTTGGCCACCGGCGCCAGGCCGTTCGTCGTGCACGACGCGTTGCTGATGATGTTGTGCGTCTCGGGGTCGTAGGCGTCCTCGTTGACGCCGAGGACGATGGTCTTGTCCTCGTTCTTCGCCGGCGCCGAGATGATGACCTTCTTCGCGCCCGCGTCGCGGTGCGCCTTTGCCTTCGTGGCGTCGGTGAAGAACCCGGTCGACTCGATGACGATGTCGATGTTCAGGTCCTTCCACGGCAGCTTCGCGGGGTCGCGCTCCTGGATGACCTTGATCGAATGACCGTCCACGACGATCGCGTCGGCCGTCGCGGACACCTCGCCCCTGAAGGTGCCGTAGTTCGAGTCGCGCTTGAAGAGGAGCGCGTTCATCTTGGGATCGGCGAGGTCGTTGATGGCGACGACCTCGAGATCGGGGTGGCGCTCCAGGACCGCCTTGAGGTACTGGCGACCGATGCGACCGAAGCCGTTGATCGCGACCCGCGCTCCCATGTCAACCCCCTTGGTGCGTGTGTCCACAGAGTAGCGAGCGAAGGCGAAGCGAGAGACTGAGAAAGCCTACCTAAAGGAACCACTCGCCGCGTCCGGCGACACGCTCGCGCGCCTCCAGCACAGCACCGAGCGTGCCGACGTCGGCGCCCAGCGCGGCGGGCACGAGTCGCACGGCCGCGGCGGGGGCGCTGAACGCGCGCTCGGCGATCGCGCGCCGCATCGGATCGAGGACGTGCGCCGGCTGGTGTTCCGCGACCGAGCCGCCGACCACGATGACCGTCGGATTCATCACGTTCACGAGGCCGACGGCGAGGTTCGCGAGCGCGCGCCCCGCTCGCGTGACGATCGCGCGCGCTCGCGCGTCGCCGCGCTCGGCCGCCGCGTAGACCTCGCCCGCGTCGGCCGCGCCGAACGCGCGCGCGATCTTCGAGCCGGCCGCGAACGCCTCGACGCAGCCGTAGGCGCCGCATCCGCAGCGCGGCAGGTCGTCCTCTGCGGGTCGTGACGGGTCGAGCTGGAACGCGACGGGGAGATGGCCAATCTCGCCCGCGGTGTTCGTCGCGCCGCGCAGCATGCGCCCGGCGCTCACGATGGCTCCGCCCACGCCGGTCGAGACGGTGACGTACACGTAGTCCTTCGCGCCGCGCGCGGCGCCCACGAGTCCCTCGGCGATCGCGGCCATGCACGTGTCGCGATCGACGAAGACCTTCGTACCCAGCGACACGGCGAGACGATCGGCGAGCGCGATGTCGCGGAAGCCGACGAGGTTCGGCGTTTCGATGACGACGCCGCGCAGGTGATCGAGCGGACCCGGCGACGAGCATCCGGCCGCGACGACGTCACGCCCCGACACGCTCGCGCGCGCCAGCGCGTCGCGCGCGCTCGCCACGATCGCCGCGATGATCGCGTCCGCGCCCTCGCGCGGGGTCGGACGGGCATCGCGCGCGGTGATGCGTGGGATGCCGTCGTCCGCCATCGCGACGACCGTGCGGATGTGGGTGCCGCCGAGATCGATGCCGAGGAAAGGCTGCGCGCTCAGACCTTCGGCAGCTTCCCCGCGAGATCAGGCCCGGCCAGCGCGGACGTGTCCCCGCCGAAGGCCTGCAGCTGCGCGGCCTTGTAGCCCTTCTTCGCCTTGTCGCGCCCGAAGGCCTTCTCCGCGTCGGCGTAGATCGTCGACACGAGGAGAGCGAGATACGGCGCGGCCTGCCGCTCCGGAAGGCTCACGCGCTCGAGCGCCTGCACGTCGAGGCGGTCGTCGACGACCGGCAGCGGCCGATCGATCGGATCGGCCTGCTCGTCGACGCGCATGAGGAGGCTCGCGATGCGATCGTCGATCCGGCCCTTGCCGTAGGTCCCGCTGTTGTACTCGCCGAGGAGCGCGTTCGCGAACGCCGCGAGCTTGCCCGTACGCGTCATCGCGCCGGCCTCGGCCACCTGCGACGTGCCGGCGGCCGCGTCCTCCTTGCGGAAGCGACCGAAAAGTCCCTTCTTGCGCGGCGCGGGCGCCTCGATCGTCGGCGGCGGCGCCCATTCGTTCGCGGGCGGCGGCGGTGGCGCCGGCTCCATGGCGGGCGGCATCGCCAGGGCGCCGAGACGCGGATCGACCGCGGGCGGCGCCTCCGGTGCGGTCTCCGCCGGCGCGGGTGTCGACCACTGGTCGGCGGCGGGCGCGGGTGTGCTCCAGTCGCTCGCCGGGGGCGCGGCCCATTCGTCCGCCGCGGGTTTCGCGGGCGCCGCGGGCTCGGTGGTCGTGGGACCGAAGAGCGCCGCGAGACGATCGTCCATGGCGGCGGACGGCTGCTCCGGGGCGGCGGGTGGCTCGGGCGCGGGCGGCATCCACTCCTGTTCCTGTCCGGGAGCTGCCCACTCCTGCGCCGGTGGCGGCGCGCTCCACTCGGGTGCGGGCGCCGGCGTGGGACCGACCTCGGCCGCGGGCGCGGGCGGCTCGGGCTCCGGTCGCGGCGGCGGCGCGGGTTCCGGTTCGGGCGCGGCCGCGCTCGGCTCGACCGTCTCGATGACGCCGTCGCGGACGAGGCCCGCGAGCAGATCGAGCGCCGCGTCGCGGTCGATGCGCAGGTGCGCCGCGAGATCGTTCACGTCGCGCGAGCCATTCACCGCGAGGACCACGCGCCACCGGTCCGAGGTGAAGGTCACGGCGCCCTGATCGGCCGCGCGCTCCGAGAGACGGAAGCGCACGCGATCGTTCGGGATGACCTCGCGGACGCCCGCGAGCCACCTGCGATGGTCGTCGGCCTTGCGCAGGAGCTCATCGAGCTCCCCCTCGAGGTTCGCCGGCGGCGGATCGTTCCACGGCGTGAACTCGAAGTCCGCGTCCCTCATGTCGAAGACCGCGCCCAGCGCGGGGATCGGCGACTCGTCACCGAACACCGCGGCGACCACCCGGCCCTCCGCGAGGCCGAGCGCGCCCTCGCCCGAGCTTCCGCGAAGCGCGAGCTCGCCGGTCTTCTTCTGGTCGGCGAGCAGCGTGATGAGGACGCGCAGCGGGAACTCCGTGGTCCGGCCCTTCAGGCTCACCGCAGTGCGACCTCGGTCTGCTTGTCGAACACGTGGAGCTTGCGCATGTCGAATCCGACGCGCAGCGTCTCGCCGGGCTTCGTCTGCGTCTCGGTGGAGACGCGCGCGATGAAGCTCTGCGCGCCCGCCGACAGCAAGAGCTGCAGCTCGTTCCCGAGGAACTCGACGACCTCGACGCGCGCGTCGACGGGCAGCATCTCGCGCTCCGGCGTGGTGCGCAGATCGTGGATGTCCTCCGGTCGCACGCCGAGCGTCACGTCCTTGCCCACGGCCAGGGCGGCGGCGCCCTGCACGGGGGCCTGGATGAACCCGGCGTCCGCGACCGGCCGGCCGTCCTTCGGCACGACCCTGCCGGGGAAGAAGTTCATCGCGGGCGAGCCGATGAACCCGGCGACGAACGTGTTGACCGGTCGCTCGTGAAGGTTCTCCGGCGTGTCGAGCTGCTGGAGCACGCCATCGTTCATGACGGCGATGCGATCGCCCATGGTCATGGCCTCGACCTGGTCGTGCGTCACGTAGATCGTCGTGCGGCGGATCCGCTGATGGAGCTTCTGCAGCATCGCGCGCGTCTGGATGCGCAGCTTCGCGTCGAGGTTGGAGAGGGGCTCGTCCATGAGGAAGACCGCGGGCTCGCGCGCGATCGCCCGGCCGACGGCGACGCGCTGACGCTGGCCGCCGGAGAGCTCCTTCGGCTTGCGCTTGAGGAGCTGTCCGATCGCGAGCATCTCGGCGACCTCGTTCACTCGACGCTCGATCTCCTGCCGCGGCATGCCGCGCAGCTTCAGGCCGAAGGCGATGTTGTCGTACACGGTCATGTGTGGATACAGCGCGTAGTTCTGGAAGACCATGGCGATATCGCGGTCCTTCGGGGCGACGTCGTTCACCAGACGCTCGCCGATGAAGATGTCGCCCGAGGTCTGCTCCTCGAGACCCGCGAGCATGCGGAGCGCGGTCGTCTTGCCGCAGCCCGACGGGCCGACGAGCACGAGGAACTCCTCGTCCCGCACCTGGATCGAGAGGTCGTTCACCGCGATCACGTCGCCGAACTTCTTCGTGACGTGATCGAAGGTCACCGTCGCCATCCCGGGCAGTCTATGAGAGTCGAGCCCGCCGATGGCCCGCGGTCAGGGCACGAGTCGCGAGAGCAGCGAGCCGGCGGGCGGGCGGGCGCCATCCGCAAGGTGGAGCTGGCCCCGGACGGCGTCGTCCGCCGAGCGCCCGTCCGGCGCGCTGAGCCGCGCGAGGACCCGCACGCGATAGGCCACCGCGCCGGGCGGCGGGTCCAGCGGCACGGCGACGAGGACTCGCGCGCCTGCCTCCACGGGCGCGCTGTCGGCGGTCGCGAGCTGGCGCGTGCGCGTCGACGACGAGGCGTAATACGCGACGCGCACGAAGGCCTCGCGCACCGCCGCGTCGCTCACGGCGAGGCGCACGACCAGCGTCGCGCCCGTCGCCGGCAGCGGCCGAAGCTCGCTCTCGATGCCCCAGGCGCGACCGGCCGGCACGCCGATGACCACGACGCCGTCCGACACGTCCAGCGCGGCTCGCGGCGTGGTCCGGTGGAAGCGGGCCGCGTCGTCCGCGCGCGCGGGCGCGCTCGCCCAGGGGGCGACGGCGAGCGACAGCAGCACCGCGAGGGCGACGCGCACGGGGCGACCGTACCGGCGGCATCGGTGTCGCGTCTGTCCCCCGCGTGTCACACGTTCGAGGGACGACGCGTCACCAGAACGCGCGACTACGCCAGTCGCACGAGGTAGGTCCCGATCTCGTACGGCGCGAGGGTGACCCGCACCGCGCCGTCGACGATCTCCGGCGGCGCCGCGGTGCGGATCAGGTCGAGGCCGGTGTTGCCGAGCCCGGTGTCGCCTTCGCGCAGGTCGACCGCGCGCGCGTCGCGTACGGATCGATCGAAGCGCAGCGTCGTGGACGCGTCGCGCCCGCGGGGATTGAAGAGCCGCGCGACGATCGCGCCAGCGGGCCCGGCGCGCAGCGCCGACAGCTGGAGCGGCGAGCCGCGCTCGAGCGCGACGAGCGTGAGCGGTCCCGACGCGCGGACGATACGCGCGGGCGACAGGAACTCGCGCACCTCGCGCGCCGCGAGGGCGAGGGTCATGTCGCCACCGAGCGGGACGACGCAGTACCGGTAGGTCCGTTCGCCGATGCATTGCGCGCTCGGCGTCTCGAGCGCGGGACCGGCGTGGCCGCGCCGCTCGGGGAGGTCGCCGCGCGAGAGCCACCCGACCGCGCGCACGAGGGTGAGCGCGATCGTGCGGCCGTCGTGCAGCGCGGCGTACTCGCGAAGGCCGTCCATGCCGACCACGAGCGCGTCGTCGATCCCGACGAGCTCGTGGCCGCAGCGCTCCGCGGTCGGACGCTCGATCCAGCCCGACCCGGAGGTGACGCGCGTCTGGCGGTCGAGCCACGCGAAGGCCGCGCCGGCCACGTGCGTGAGCGAGCGCGTGCCCGTGTCGCACAGGACGCGGAGGCGGTGGTCGCGCGCGCGGTTGTCGACGGTGAGGCGCACGTCGACGCGTCGCGCCCCCGCGTCGAGCGAGATCTCGGCGCGCACCGCGCAGCGCACGGTCGACGGCGAGCGCGCGAGGCGATCGGCGCGCAGCCCCTCGGGCAGGTCGAGCGCGTACTCGACGGTGACCGTCGCGCGGTCCCCCACGGCCGCCCCCCGCCGGATGCCCTTCGCGCCGGCCGACCCGATCGTCGGACCGGCATAGGAGTAGGTGTATTCGTCGCCGCGGTCGCCGTCGTCGACGAGGACGTCGTGCGGGCCCGTGCGCCGGCCGGTGGCGAGATCGGTCACGTGGAACGAGCCATCCGTCGCGACCTCCACGCGGAGCGCCTCGTTCTCGATGACGCCGTCGCCGCTCGAACGCACGCCCGCGCGCTCCGCGCGGACCGCCGCGGCCGCGCCGAGGCCGGGGCACCGGACGGCGGTCGGCACGCCGTCGAGATCGACGACGGCCACGCGCGGCCAGGCCAGGTCGCTCCAGACCAGCTGCCGCGTGCCCTCGCCGAGCACGCGACGCTCGAGCGACGCGGCGAGCGCCTCACCATCGGTCCGCACGCGCGCGAACCGGGGCGCCATGTCGATGTCGTGGACGTCGTCGATGGAGCAGCCACAGATCGAGTCGTGCGGATGGTTCTGGAGCAGCGTGCGCCACAGGCCGCGGATCTCGTCGCGCGCCGTACCGCCGGAAAGCGCGTCCAGCGGCTCGCACCGCTCGAGCAGCAGCCGCTCGCATACGGCGTTCTCCTGCTTGATCCACACGCGCGTCGAGTTGACGCCGCGAAGGATCGGCCGGTAGCGCCCGCTCACGATCTCGCCCGAGTACGTCGGGCCCGGCAGGGGCAGCGCGGCCTCGTAATCCTCGAGGCTCGCGATGCGCGCATCGAGATTCGGCGCGACCTGCCGCATCGCCGCGACGGCCTCCGGCAGCCGCTCGTACGCGACGACGTGGTCGTCGCCCTCCATGAAGAGCAGGGTCGCGCTGTTCGCGTAGCGCGCCGGCACGTCCACCATGCGCGCCAGGCGCTTGCGGATGCGCGCGCGCATCTCGGCCTCGGTCTCGGAGAGCTCGCCGACGAGCGCGAGACCGCCGGCGTAGTGATCGACGAGATGCGACGCCACGACACGATCGCCCGAGGGGGATTCCCACAGGAACTCGGAGCCGAGCCCCTCGCCCTCGTCGCCGACGCCGCGCGAGAACACATAGGTGCGGTAGCCGAAGCCGCGCAGCACCTGCGGCAGCTGCGCCGGATGGCCGAACGGATCGGCGACGTAGGCGACGCGCAGCGCGCGCCCGAAGGACTGCGCGACGCGCAGCCCCTCCTGGAAGTTGCGCACCAGCGACTCGCCCGAGACGAGCAGGTTGTCGGCGAGCACGTACCACGGTCCGATGAAGAGCCGCTCCGCGCGGACGAGCGCGGCGATGCGGGCGCGATCCTCGGGGCGCTTCTCGAGGTGGTCCTCGATCGCGATCGTCTGGCCGTCGAAGGTGAACGAGCGGAAGGACGCGTCGCGCTCGAGGAGATCGAGGAGCGCCGACACCATCGGGACGAGCCGCGCGCGGTAGCCCTCGAAGCGCTCGGACCACTCGCGATCCCAGTGCGTGTGCGGGACCACGAATACGCGCCACCGCACGCGGCGCCGCAGCCGCGCGACGAGCCACGGTGCGGCGAGCCCGGACGCGGTGCCGAGGAGCGCGCCGGCGATGACGTCCGTGGGGTGGTGCACGCCGACGGCGACGCGCTCGACGCAGACCGCCGCCGCCATGAGGAGCGCGGGCACGCGCCAGCGTGGCGCGACGCTCGCGAGCGCGACGGCGGCACCGACGGCGAACGTGGCGTCGCCCGAGGGGAACGCGAAGGACGACGGATGGTCGATGAGCGTCGGCGGGAGCCCTTCGATCACGGCGAACGGCCGGGGTCGCCGCACCAGCGGCTTCAGCACGAGCTCGGTGACGATCCAGCCGTCGACCACCCCGAGATAGACGGTGAGGAGCGCCCACCATGCGCGCCGGCCGAACCTGCGCGCGCGGGCGAGCACGAGTCCCGCGATCCACCAGATGAGGCCGTTCCAGTTGAGCCAGGACACGGCCACCGCGAGGAGCGTGAGGAGCGGAGACGCCGCGGTGGCCGTGAAGATCGCGCGATAGAGCTGATCGTCGATCGCGAGGAGCGCGTCCACCTAACGCTTCAGGTGACGCCAGACGAAGAGGCCGACGAGCAGCACGATCGCCGCGGCGACGAGGTAGTCCAGCCCCTTCAGCGAACGCTTGAGGTCGATCCAGTGATCGCCGAGGAGCATGCCGCCCCAGACCAGGAGCATGACCCACGGGACGGCGCCGAGCACCGAGAACAGGAGGAAGCGCCAGAGCGGCATGCGCGCGACGCCCGCGGGAACGCTGATGAACGTCCGAACGATCGGCAGCATGCGCGAGAAGAACACCGTGGCTTCGCCATATCGCGCGAACCAGCGCTCCGCGAGCTCGAGGTCGTGCGCGCTGATGAGGACGTACCTCCCGTAGCGGCGGACGAGCGGCCGACCGCCGTATGCCCCGATCGCGTAGCTCGCGAGCGAGCCCACGGTGTTCCCGAGCACGCCCGCGACGACCGCGCCCCAGTATGTCCAGGCCGCGCCGGTCAGCGGCTCGACGAGGCCGCGCGACACGCTCCATCCGGCGAAGGGCAGGATGAGCTCCGACGGGATCGGGATCGCCGCGCTCTCGATCGTCATCGCGATGAGCACGCCGGCGTACCCGAACGTGGAGTAGAGCGAGTCGATGAACGGGAGGACGATCGCGTCGATCGTTTCGAGCACTTGCGTATGATGGCCGAAGGGACGGGCAGGGCATCTTCAAAGGAGAACGCATGCCCGATCTGAGCGCGCTCGACGAACGGCTCCGCGAAGGCATCGGCACGATCCGCAGCGCCGATCTCCTCGTCGGCATGCCGAGCTTCCGCAACGCGGCGACCATCGGCCACGTCGCCGCGACGGTGGCGCGCGGGCTCCGCGAGCACTTCCCGGACGCGAAGGTCGCGCTCGTGAACGCCGACGGCGGGTCCGAGGACGGCACGCCGGAACGCGTCGCCGAGGCCGCGGCGGGCATCCCGGTCGCGGTCGGCCGCTACATCGGCCCGCCCGGCAAGGGCTCCGCCTTGCGCGCGATCTTCCAGTGCGCCGTCGCCCTCGACGCGCGCGCGTGCGCGGTCGTCGATTCGGACCTTCGCAGCATCACGCCCTCGTGGATCGCGCGTCTGCTCGGTCCGATCGTGTCGGCGCAGGCGGACTACGTCGCGCCGCTGTACGCGCGACACAAGCACGACGGCACGATCACGAACTCGATCGCGTATCCGCTCACGCGCGCGCTCTACGGGCATCGCATCCGTCAGCCGATCGGCGGCGAGTTCGGATTCCACTGCGACCTCGCGCGCGCGTACCTCGCGCAGCCCGTCTGGGAGAGCGACGTCGCGCGCTTCGGCATCGACATCTTCATGACCACGACCGCGCTCGCGCGGCACGCGCGGATCGTGCAGGCGTTCCTCGGCGCGAAGGTCCATGACCCGAAGGACCCGGCCGCGGATCTCGGCCCGATGTTCACGCAGGTCGTGGGCACGCTCTTCCGCCTCGCCGCGGAGAACGAGGCGGTATGGCGCGGCGTGACCCGTTCGCGCGGCGTCCCCGTGGTGGGCGAGCTCGCGCCGGTCGCGCCCGAGGCCATCCCGGCGGACCCGGCGCGGCTGCGCGCCACGTACGAAAGCATCGCGCCCGAGCAGCGGGATCTGTGGAAGGACGTGCTCACCGCCCCGCTGCCGAAGACCATGGGTCCGGACGAGTGGGCGCGCGTCGTCTTCGATTTCCTCGAGGAGGCCCTGCGGCATCCCGGCCGGTGCGAGGCGCTCGCGCGGGGGCTGCTCCCCCTGTACTACCTGCGCGTCGCGGAGTTCGTCGACGAGGTCCGCGAGCTCGATGCGGAGCGCTCCGAGGACGTCGTCGAGCTCGGTGCCCGAGCCATGGAGAAGGAGAAGCTCGACCGTCTGGAGGCGGTGGACGAGAGCGTGGGTGAGGCGAGATGACGGTATCGCTCAAGGAGGACCAGCTCGTCCTCATCACCGAGGACGACGGGAGCCTGCCGCTCGGCACGCCGAGCCCGCTCGGCCTCTACTACCACGACACGCAGTTCCTGTCGGGCTACGCGATCCGCGTGAACGGCTCGCGCCCGCTATTGCTGTCCGCGAACACCGAGCAGAGCTACGTCGCGACCTTCCAGCTCATGCATTCCGAGAACATGGCCACCGGGACGGCGCGTCACGCCGCGGAGACGCTGTCCATCCGCCGCACGCGCTTCCTCACCGACGGGCTCCGCGAGCGTATCGGCGTGCTCAACGCGAATCCCCGGCCGGTGCGGCTCGCGCTGGATCTCATCTTCGAGGCCGCGTTCAAGGACATGTTCGCCGTGCGCGGGAACGCGGCGGACGCCGGCGCCACGGTGAAGGTCGAGCAACGCGAGGACGGACTCGTCTTCGAGCGGATCGGGCGCGACGGCGTGCGCCGGACGACCGAGATCGCGCTCCGGCCCGTGCCCGACCGCGTCGAGGGCACGACCCTGCACCTCGAGCGCGAGCTCGCTCCGCAGCAGGTCTTCACGATCGAGCTGTCGGTGATCCCGCGCGAGGACGGCGCGGGCGAGGCGCCGTCGCCGGGCCGGTTCGACGACGCCCTCGACGCGCTCAACGCACGCTACCGGCGCTTCCTCCGCTCGTGCACGCGCTACACGACGAGCTCGGAGACGCTCGACGAAGGCCTGATCACGAGGAGCGCGCTCGACCTCCGGGCGCTGCTCGAATTCCACGAGGGCGGACCGTTCCCCACCGCGGGCATCCCCTGGTACGCGGTGCCGTTCGGGCGCGACGGCCTCATCTGCGCGTATCAGACCCTCGGGTGGAACCCCGATCTCGCACGGGGCACGCTGCGGCTCCTCGCGCGCTACCAGGGACAGAAGCTCGACGAGTTCACCGAGGAGGAGCCCGGAAAGATCTTCCACGAGCTGCGCCGGGGCGAGCTCGCGCGCCTCGGGGAGATCCCGCACCGTCCGTACTACGGATCGGTCGACGCGACGCCGCTGTTCGCGCTCGTCTTCGCCGAGACGGTGAAGTGGACCGCCGATCGCACGCTGTGGCGCGAGCTCCTTCCGGCCGCGGAGCGCGCGCTCACCTGGTGCGACGGCCCGTACGGGGATCCGGATGGGGACGGGTACGTCGAATACGGCACGCGCGGCACGTCGCTGCGGAGCCAGGGCTGGAAGGACGCGAGCGACTCGCTCTCGGACCCCGACGGCAGCTGGTCCGCGCTGCCCGCCGCGCTGGTCGAGGTGCAGGCGTATGTGTACGCGGCGAAGACCGGCCTCGCCGATCTCTACGAGCTCGACGGCGACGGCAAGCGCGCGGACCGGCTGCGCGCCGAAGCGCGCGAGCTCCGCGAGCGCTTCGAACGCGATTTCTGGATGCCGTCGGAGAGCTGCTACGCGCAGGCGCTCGACGGCCACAAGAAGAAGGTCGCCGCGGTGACGAGCAACGCCGCGCACGCGCTGTGGTGCGGCATCGCGTCACCCGAGCGCGCGACCGAGCTCGTGCGACGGCTCATGGAGCCGGACGTGTACACCGGTTGGGGATTGCGGACGCTCTCGTCGCGATATCCGACCTACAACCCGATGAGCTATCACAACGGATCGGTGTGGCCGCACGACTCCGCGATCGCGGCGCACGGGATGGCGCGGTACGGGTTCCGCGAGGAGGCGAACGAGGTCGTGAGCGGGCTCATCGAGGCGGGCCGCCGCTTCCCGAACGCGCGCGTGCCCGAGCTCTTCTGCGGATTCCAGCGGGACCTGCGCTTCTCGTCGCGCCCGGCCGATTACCTCGTGTCGTGCATCCCGCAGGCGTGGTCGGCCGGCATGGTGTTCCTCTGCCTGCGGGCGATCCTCGGTGCCGAGCCGGATCTGCGCACGCAGCGCCTCGTGCTCGATCCCGCGCTCCCGCCCTGGCTCGAGCGGATCGACGTTCGCGATCTACGCATGTTCGACGCGCCGATCTCCTTCCGCGTCCGGCGGCATCGCACGGGCGATCGTATCGCCGGCGGACGCGGCCGCGTCGCGCGATCGAAGGTCACGTCGCCCGCGTGACCGGTCGCGCGCGACGCGTCGTCCTCGTCCACTACACGACCCCCGCCATCCTGGGCGGGGTCGAACAGGTCATGGGCTATCACGCCGCGGGCCTGCGGGACGCCGGCGCACAGGTGACGATCGTCGCGGGCCGGGGCGGCGCGCCGCGCGGCGTCGCCGTCGCGCGCGTGCGGGACGCCGACTCGCGCGCACCCGCGGTGGAGCGCGACCGCGAGGCGCTCCTGCGCGGCGCGCGAACGCCGGAGCACGATCGCCTGGTGGCGCGGCTCCTCACGAGCCTCCGGCCGATCGTGAAGAGAGCGGACCGCGTGGTGGTCCACAACGCGATGACGATGCCGATGAATCTCGCGCTGACGGAGGCGCTCGCGCGCCTCGCTCCCGAATTCCCAGGACGCTTCATCGCGTGGACGCACGACATCGCGCGCTTCGACGCGCGCTACGACGCGTACCGTCACCCGGGCGAGCCCTGGTCGCTCGTCGAGCAGGCGCTGCCGGGCTTCCGGTACGTGACGGTCTCGGCTGAGCGCGCGACCCAGCTCGCGGAGCTCACCGGGCTCTCGCGCGCGCGCATCTCCGTCGTGACGAACGGGATCGACGTACCGACGGCGCTCGGCCTCGCGGTCGAGAGCCGGGGCATCCTGCGAAGGCTCCACCTGGAGGACGCCGATCCGCTGCTGCTGCTGCCCGCGCGCGTGACGCCGCGCAAGCGGATCGAGGCGGCCATCGACGCGACCGCCGCGCTCCGCGCGCGCGGGCACCGGGCGATGCTCGTCGTCACCGGCGGCGTCGGCCCCCACGACGCGAGGAATCGCGCGTATCTCGCCGACCTCGAGGCGCGCGCGAAGAAGGTCGATGGCGTGCACCTGCTGGCGGCGCTCGGCATCACCATCGATTACCACGCCGTCGTCGATCTCTACGGACTCGCCGACGTGCTCGTGCTCCCGAGCACGCACGAGGGCTTCGGTCTCCCCATCCTCGAGGCGGGCCTCCACCGTCTCCCGATCGTGTGCAGCGACATTCCCGCGCTGAGAGAGATCGCCGGCGACGAGCCGGTGTACGTCCCGCCCGACGCCGACGGGGAGCTCATCGCCCGGTCCGTCGAGCGCGCGCTCGATACGCCCGTCGCGCGCCTCGCGCGTCACGCGAAGACCCTGGCGTGGCCGCGCGTGCTCCGGGATCGCGTGATCCCGGTGATCCTCGAGGACGCGGCGTAGATGAGCGATGAGCGGGCGAAAACGAGCGCGAGAGCGATGAAGTGCGTCGTCGTGATCACCGATCCCGAGCGGGAGCGCGGCCTCGTCGATCTCGCGGCCGGTCTCGCGGGCGACGATCTGCTCCTCGTCTCGGTCGTCGAGGTCCCCGAGGGCGAGCGGCTCGCGTCGGCGCAGCCCGAGGCGAAGCGCATGCGGCGCGCGCTCGATCAGCTCGTCCCACCGGGTTCGGGCGCGCGCACCCACGTCACCGTGGGCCGCGTCGGATGGGACGCCATCGCCCAGATCGCGGCGCGCGAGCGTCCCGACCTCCTCGTGATCAGCTGGCGCCGCCCCGGCTGGGACTACCTCGGGACGACGGTCGAGCAGATCCTGCGATCGCCGCCCTGCGATGTCGCGGTCGTGAAGGGCGCGTTCGCGCGCGTGCGTCGCGTGCTCGTGCCGGTCCGCGGCGGCCGCTACGCCGACCTCGCCGCGCGCGTCGCGATCGGCTGGGCGAGCGCGCACGGCGGCAACGTGACGCTGCTGCACGTGCGCGCGAGCGGGACGCGACGCGCGCCGACGCTGTACCAGCTGCTCGGAGAGAGCGCGGTCGACGAGCGCGTCGAGCGGCTCGTCACCCGCACCGGCGATCCGGCGCAGGTCATCACCGAGGAGCTCGCCGCGCACGACGGCATCGTGTTCGGCGCGACGGGACGCGAGAACTCGACGGACCCGCTCGGCCCGATCGGCCAGGCGCTCGTCGGCGCGGCACGGGCGGCGATCATCGTGCGCACCGCGGTCCCGGTCGCGTCACCGGTGTTCCTGCCGCACGCCGCGCTGCCGACGGATCGGGCCGAGCGCGGCGCGGCGATCGGCGAGCTGGTGGACGCGTGGTTCGTGCGCAACACGTTCTCGTCCAGCGAGTTCGCCAACCTCGCTCGGCTCGTCGAGGCGAAGGAGCGGCAGAACCTGCGCGTGTCCGTCGCGCTCCCCACGCTGAACGAGGCCGCGACCATCCGCAAGGTGATCCAGGCGGTGCGATCGCGGCTCATCGACCGCTTCCCGCTCGTCGACGAGCTCATCGTGATCGACTCGCGCTCGGACGACGCGACGCGCGACATCGCGCGCGACGAGGGCGTCCCGGTCTACATCCACGACGAGATCCTTCCCGAGTGCGGCTCGTATCCCGGGAAGGGCGAGGCGCTCTGGAAGAGCCTGCACGTCACGACCGGCGACCTCGTGGTGTGGATCGACACCGACGTCACCGAGACGCATCCGAAGTTCGTCTACGGGATCCTCGGCCCGCTCCTCCTTCGGCCGGAGATCCAATTCGTGAAGGCGTTCTACCGGCGGCCGCTGCGCGTGGGCGGTGAGCTCCAAGCCACGGGCGGCGGCCGCGTGACCGAGCTCGTCGCGCGGCCGCTCATCAACCTCTTCTTCCCGGAGCTCTCCGGCCTGCTGCAGCCGCTCTCCGGCGAGCAGGGCGGCAGGCGGAGCCTGCTCGAGCACCTCCCGTTCTTCAACAACTACGGCGTCGAGACCGGCCTCCTCATCGACACGCTCCAGCGCGCCGGGCTGGACGCGATCGCCCAGGTGGACATGAAGCAGCGGATCCACCGGAACCAGGATCTGCTCGGCCTGTCCAAAATGGCGTTCCAGATCCTGCAGGTCGGGCTTCGCCGCGTGGGCGAGGCGCACGGCGGGCGGTTGACGGAGGAGGCGAACTCGAGCTTGAAGCTCATCACGACGCGGGCCGGACGCCTGCACCTCGAGCTGCACGACGTCGTCACGGTCGAGCGTCCGCCGATGGCGAGCGTTCGGGCGTACCAGACCGCGCACGCGCGTTGAAGGTCCTGCGCACCGCGGCCGAGGTGCGCGCGTGGCGTGCGTCCGCCGGCCGCGTGGGCCTCGTCCCGACGATGGGCGCGCTCCACGCCGGCCATCTCTCGCTGGTCGAGCGGTCGGTCCGCGAGAACGACGCGTCGATCGCGTCGATCTTCGTGAACCCGACGCAGTTCGGACCGAACGAGGACTTCGCCGCGTATCCGCGGCGCGAGGCCGACGACATCGCGATGCTCGAGTCCGCGCGCTGCGCCGCCGCCTTCGTCCCCTCCGTCGACGAGATGTACCCGGAAGGAGACGCGACGCGCGTGGCGCCTGGGCCGATCGCGGCGCCCCTCGAAGGCGCCGCGCGCCCCGGCCACTTCGTCGGCGTCGCGACGGTCGTGACGAAGCTCTTCGCCATCACCACGCCCGACGTGGCCTATTTCGGCCAGAAGGACTTCCAGCAGCTGCGCGTGCTCCAGACCGTCGCGCGCGACCTGCGCTTCGGCGTGAGAGTCGTCGGATGCCCCATCGTCCGCGAGCCGGACGGCCTCGCGATGTCCTCGCGCAACGCGTACCTCACGCCGGAGCAGCGGCGCGACGCGCTCGTGCTGTCGCGCGGACTCTTCGCGGCGGCCGCGCTCTGGGACGAGGGCGTCCACGAGCCCGATCGCCTCAGGGATGCGGTGCGGCGCCACGCCGCCGAGGTTTCCGGGGTCTCGCTCGAATACGTCTCGGCCGCGGACCCGCTCACGCTCGCCGAGCTGCGCGCGCCCGCCGAACGCGCCGTCGTCTCGCTGGCCGCGCGCGTGGGCAGGGCGCGTCTCATCGACAATGTGCTCGTGGGTATGGACGTGAGCGATCTCTCGTGACGCGCCGGCTCCTCGCCGGCCTTTCGGTCGCGCATTTCGCACAGCACGTCACCAACGGCCTGCTCTCCGCGCTCCTCCCCTTCATCCGCGACGCGTTCCTGCTGTCGAACACGCAGGCCGGGCTCGCGGTGACCGCGTACACGATCGCGTCGGGCGTGACGAACGCGCCGCTCGGCGTGCTCGCGGACCGCGTCGGCGCGCGGCGCGTCATCGTCGGCGGGCTCGTCCTCGTCGGCCTCTCGAGCATCGCGATCGGCCTCGCGGGCTCGTACCTGCTGCTGCTCGCGGGACTCCTGATCATGGGCGTCGCGAGCGGCACGTATCACGCGCCCGCCTCCGCGCTCATCGCGGAGACCTTCAGCTTCGCGCGGCGCGGGGTCGCGCTCGGCACGCACACGACCGCGGGGCATCTCGCGTTCTTCGCCGCGCCGCTGCTCGCGGGCATCCTCGCGGCGAATGGCAGCTGGCGCGTGCCCTACATCGCCTTCGCGATCGCGCCGCTCGCCTGCGCGTTCCTCGTGCTCCGCGTCGCGCCACCCGGCGTGCGGGCGACCGAGCGTCACGAGTGGCTCGCGACGTTCACGGATGTCGGCCGGGTCGCACGAACCGTCGGGTCGCTCGTGTCGATCTCGATCCTGGCGCAGGTGCTGCTCTCGAGCGCGCTCGCCTTCCTCACCCTCTACCTCGTCGACGCGCGCGGCGTGTCTCCGGCGATCGCCGCGGCGCTCTTCGGCGTCCCGCAGCTCGCGGGTCTGGTGGCGGCCCCGCTGTCGGGCATCCTCTCCGATCGATTCGGCCGGCCGGCGGTCCTCCTGGGCGCGCTCTTCGTGAGCGGGCCGGCGGCGTGGCTCCTCATCGCGATGCCGATCGAGCTCGCGGTCGTCCCGCTGCTGCTCATCGGCGCGTGCCTGTCGTTCCGCGCGACCGCGACCGAGGTCCTCATCATCGACAACACGCAGGTCACGCGGCGCTCGACGGTCCTCGGGACGTACTACCTCGTGAATCAGCCCGTCGGCGGCGTCGCCGCGCCGATCTTCGGCGCGATCGCGGACGCCGCGGGGATCGGCACCGCGTTCCTCTGGCTCTCGCTCGCGTTCGTCGCGCTCTCCGTGATCGCGCTGGCGGCCGCGGCTATGGGTGGAGCGCGGATACGAGCAGCGTCATCGCCTGGTTGAGCGGGGCGTCGACGCCGCGACGCCGGCCCTCGCGGTACACGGCGCCGTTGATCGCGTCGACCTCGGTCGCGCGCTTCGCCTCGACGTCCTGGAGCATCGAGCTGCGGTTCGCGCCGGTGAGCCGCGCCATCTCGCGCCACCAGCTCACCGCGTCCTCCTCCGACATCGCGACGCCCGTGGCGGTCGCGACGCGCGCCACCTCGCGCGCGAGGGTGTCCGCGATGCGCCCGCCGCGCGGGTCGCGCGGCAGATCCGCGTTCGGCACGCCCAGGAGCGCGGTCGTCGGATTCACCGCCGCGTTCGTCGCGACCTTGCGCCAGACGGCGGGCCACGCGTCGTCGACGACCGTGACGGTCATGCCGCCGGCGCGCATGAGCTCGGCGAGGGCCTCGAGTCGCGCGCGCGGCGCGTCTCCGCGCGGGCGTCCGAGCTCGGCGCGGCCCGCGCCCGTCGCGTGCAGCTCGCCACGCTCGTCGAGACGCGCGCCGACGTAGATGACGCCGACCGCCGCGCGCGCGTCGCCGACCGCGTCGCGCAGCACCTCGTAGTTGCCGAGACCGTTCTGGATGGTGATCGCGACGCCGTCGCGGGCCAGCAGGCGCCGCGCGACGTCCGCCGCCCATGCGGTGCCGTGCGTCTTCACGCAGACGATCGCGACGTCGACCGGCCTCTCGTCGGAGCGCAGCGGCGCGCGCGTCCGATCGACGAGCACGAGGTTCGCGCGGCCACGGAGGGCGCGCTCGACGACGTGGCCGATCGCGCCATACCCGACGATCGCCGCGCGCAGGGCTACACCGCCTTCGGCCGCGCGGGTCCCTGCCGCAGCGCCGCGAGCTCGGTGTCCTTCATGGTGAAGCTGTGCTCGGCGTCCGGGAACGTGCCCTCGCGGACGTCGCGATCGAACTCGCGGAGCGCGTCGACGACGGCGCTCCCGATGTCGGCGTAGCGCTTCGCGAACTTCGGCTTGAAGTCGCCGTACAGGCCGAGGACGTCGTGAAGGACGAGGACCTGCCCGTCGCAGTCAGGGCCCGCGCCGATGCCGATCGTCGGGATGGCGAGGCGCTCGGTGACGAGCGCGGCCACCGGCGACGGGATCGACTCGAGCACGATCGAAAACGCGCCGGCGTCCTGCAGCGCGATGGCGTCGTCGATGAGCCGGCGCGCGGCGCGCGCCGTCTTCGCCTGCGTCTTGAAGCCGCCGAGCTGCGCCACGCGCTGCGGCGTCAGCCCGACGTGCGCCATGACCGATATGCCGTTGTCGACGAGCGCGCGCACCGTCTCGACGGTCTCGTGACCGCCCTCGATCTTCACCGCGTCCATGCCCGCCTCCTTCAGGAAGCGCGCGGCGTTGCGGAGCGCATCCTGCGGGCCGGTCTGGTACGACCCGAACGGCATGTCGCCGACGAGGAGCGGGCGCGACGCGCCACGCGCGACGGCCGCGGCCATGCGCACCATGTCGTCCATCGTCACGGGCACGGTGTTCGGGTAGCCCAGCATGACCATGCCGGCGGAGTCGCCGACGAGCAGCACGTCGATGCCGGCACGGTCGACGAGACGCGCGAACGCCGCGTCGTAGGCCGTCATCATGGTGATGCGCTTGCCGTCGCGCTTCATGGCGACGACGTCCGGAACGGTGAGCTTCCTCGGCGGGGCGGCGGCCGCGCCGCCGTACGCGGAATCGTGGGGACGTCCGGTCTTCTCGGTCACGCGACACCTCCGTCCAGGCCGGCTCGCGCCGGTCCCGGCGAATGAGGGAAGTCTAGCGCCCGACGTCGAGCGCGCGGAATGTGTCCGCATGCTGTCCGGGCCCGGAGCCGCGATGCTGCGCGTACCGCTCGATGTCGACGTCCACATACAACGCGACCATCACCGCGCGCAGCGATCTCACACCGGCGCTCGCGTTCTTCCAGGTGCTGCCGGACGGAGCGCCGGCAGCGTTCGTGCCGGGCCAGTACTTCACCCTCGGACTCGTCTCGGGGAACAAGCTCGTCCAGCGGCCCTACTCCGCGGCGAGCAGCGCGCGACGGGTCGCCGACGGCTACGAGCTGTTCATCCGGCTCATCCCCGGAGGGGCGCTCACGCCGCTGCTCTTCGCGAGCCGCGCGGGCGACCGGATCTCGATCCGCGGCCCGAAGGGCCGATTCACGCTCGCCCCCGGCGACCCGCGCGTGCACCTCTTCGTCGCGACCGGCTGCGGCATCGCCCCGTTCATGTCGATGATCCGCACGCTCCGCGACGACGCGGCCGAGCGTCCGATCGTGCTCGTCCACGGCGTGAGCTACGTGCAGGAGCTCGCGTACCGCCTCTTCCTCGAAGACCTCGCGGCCGATCGCGCGCGCGCGTTCAGCTACGTTCCGACGATCTCGCGTCCGGCCGCGCCGGAGAACGCGGGCTGGACGGGGAGCGTCGGGCGCGTCGAGAGCGTGATCGCGGGAGTGTGCGAGCGCCTGGACCTCACGCTGCGGCGCACCGTCGCGTACGTCTGCGGCAATCCGCAGATGACCGCGGGCGTCAGGGGCATCCTGACCGCGCGCGGCTTCGACCGGTCGCAGGTCCACACCGAGGACTACTGGCCGCTCTAGAGCGTAGAGCCCACGTTGAAGGTAGACACTCCGAACCCCTTCCTGCAAAGAAGAGGAGCCACGCGCATCCTCATCCCCGAGTCCAGGAAGACGAAGGGAAGGGGTACGTCGTGGCTCCATCCGATAGCCTCGCAC